>DATELZ010000129.1:0-121838 GCA_035276045.1 Pyrinomonadaceae bacterium
CGTTAATCGTCGGATTGATAGTCGGGGGCGTTGCGTGGCTGATGATCAGTAAAGCGATCACTGAACTCAAGCGAACGGAGTTGACGCCGCAAGAAACTGTTGAGTCGTTGAAGGAGGACGCGCAATGGATCAAAGATCAGATCAGTTAGAACCAGGTTGGATCGAAGAGCGGCGGTCAGGTGTCCCTCGCGTTGATGAGGAGATGATCGTAGTGGAGGCCGTCGAGTTTGACGAGCTTGACGACGAGGCGGAACGCATCAAGGCAGACATCGAAGACACACGTGCCGAACTAGGACAAACAATCAACGAGATTCAAGAAAGACTGAGCCCGGAACACCTGATGGATCAGGTCAAGGAGACAGTTCGCGAGGCTACAATCGGAAAGGTCGAAAGAGCGATGGATAGAGTAGGTGAAACGATCAGCAACGTAACCGAACCGGCGATGGACGCGATGGGACGCGCCGGCGAGAAGCTGAAAGAGACTGGATCGTCGATGACGAACATCGTGCAGCAGAATCCGATTGCGTGCACATTGATCGGATTGGGTCTAGGCATGTATATCGTGAACCGCATTCGCAACGCCGATGGCGGGAGATCGCGCTTGCGGGCGTATCAACCGGAATTCGAAGCGGGAATGGCGGTTCCGCGGCATGTTAGTGCGGCGCGGCAACATGGTGAGTACGCCGGTGTTTCGCGGCAGCACGGCTCTTTGAAGCGCAACCTTTTCGGCCGTGTGAAAGATACGGCGGGCGAGTTGACGCACGGAACTGCGGAAACAGTGTCGCACCTTGGTCATCAAGCGAAAGAAGGAGCGATGCGGGCCGGACGTGGTTTCCAACATCTTATCGAGGAAAATCCGCTTGCAGCCGGCGCAGCGGCAGTTGCAGTCGGCGCGGTGGTTGGTCTGGCATTGCCGGCGACGCGCATGGAACGCGAGTACATGGGCGAAGCGAGCGAGAAGGTAATGGACAAGGCTCAACAAGTCGCGCGCGACGCAATGGACAAAGTAAAGACGGCGGCGCAAGGTGAGGGTAGCAATCAGCCTCAAGCTAATCAGCCCCAAGCTAATCAGCCCCAAGCCAAGCAAGGTCAACCTGGCAACCAAGGACAAACTCAGGGACAAGCTAAGCAAGGTAAACCAACCAAGCAAGGCCAACAGCCCGGACTCAATGGTTAAGAAACTGGTGGAGTGCGGTGACTGATTGTTTCCGCACTCCATCTGCGTCTCACAGATCTGCCTCACCTGATCAAATCCTATGGCTTTACGAGCACAAAGGTGGTATAAGCAAGGCACCGCTTAATTCCCCTGCGTTTGTGTTTGCGCATTCTTGCGCTTGCGATAAATCCCCCGGTGTTTCCCCAGGCTCGTGCGGCGCTTTAATCACGTCGAGGTGTCCTTGAAAAGGGGGTTGCGATGTCCAGATCGCTCATTGTTGCCGCCATTCTCGTCTTGTTTGTGGCATGCACTGGTTTTGTAAACGCGCAAACAAGCGTAGTCAAAAATCAATCACTCGCCTTAACAAATCATTCCAACGAATCTACCGGGACGCGACCCGCGAACGGGCCAGTTTCACCGGAAGCACGGGCCGAAGCAAGACGGCTCTATAAAGAAGGGGTGAAGTACGGAACAGCGGGTCTGTTCCCGCAGGCCGCGCAGATCTTGCAGCAGGCGGTACGACTCGATCCGACGTTTGCCGATGCATATTTCGCGCTGGGTCATGCTTATTTCGACATGAAATCCTGGGCGCAGGCGGCTGAGAATCTCGCACGCGCAGTCGAACTCAATCCGAAAGACAGCGAAGCGCGGGATCGTCTCTCATTTGCGCGCACCATGTTGCAGCCGAATGGTGGCGGCACTAAGCCTGTTATTAAATCAACCGAGCAGCAACCGACAGGCGCGCAAGTTTCAATCGCAGCCAAGACTCCGGCAACCGCAGCGCCTGATGTCGAAGTCACCGAGAACAAAACCAACGTTGAAGAGTTGGCGTTGACGAGGATCTATCGCATCGGAGCAAACGACGTGCTCGACGTTCGCGTCGCCGATCCCACGTCAACGCAATCGACGTTGTTCACAGTCACGCCGGCAGGCTTCCTCGAACATCCGTTATTAATCGAGCCGATGCCCGTCAACGGATTGACGGCCGAAGAAGTAACGGCGCGAATCGAAAGCGATCTGAAACGGCGTGCGTTGGACGCAACTAAGGTCTCGGTAGGCGTGCGTGATTACGCGAGCCATACGATTCTCGTCAGCGGGCTCGTTAAAGAAGCCGGCACGAAAATCCTGCGTCGCGAAGCGATTCCGTTGTACGTCGTCGTCGCCGATGCGCAACCGTTGCCGGAAGCGGCACGCGTCAACGTAGTGCGAAACGATTCCAACCAGGCTTTCGAGATCGATCTCACCGAGTCGAGCGAGATGAATCTGCTGGTCCGTCCCGGCGACGTCATCACGTTGCATGCGAGCGAAATGCAGTTTCTCTACGTCGCAGGCGAGGTTAAGTCTCCCGGCGAGATAACGTATCGACGTGGTTTGACGGCGACGCAGGCGATGATTGCGGCCGGCGGCGTGATTGGTAAACCGAAGGAGATCCGGCTTGGTCGAGATGACGGCCGCGGATTTTTGATCGTTACGAAGTTTAAGTTGAAGGACGTCGAATCAGGAAAAGTGCCCGACCCGGTGGTGCAGCCCGGCGATCGACTCATGGTGGTGAAGTAAACACATGGCCGTTCCCAGAAAACTGGTAGTAGTGCCCAACCCGGCGACGCGCGATCTGTGGCGCTTCGTGGATAGCGGCGAGATCGACAAGTTCGAAGCTGTGTTAGCGCGCGCCGAGATCAACGCGCGCAACGAGCATGGCATGACGGCGTTAATGCGCGCGGCGCGTTATGGCCGCACGAGAATGGTCCGTGCTTTGCTCGAACACGGAGCCGATCCGAATGTCGCGCGCAGTGATAACTTCACGGCGCTTTCGCTGGCTGCGTTCTTCGGCCATACCGAGATCGTCGAGATGTTGTTGAAGCACGGCGCGAGAACTGATATGTCGACGCGTTTCGGAACGTCGCCGCACATGTGGGCCTCGGCGCGTAGCTTTAAAGATGTAGTGCAGTGCCTGGAAAAACGCGGCAAGGAAAGTAAACCCGTGCCGGCGCCAACGGTTGCGCCTCCCGCCGCCGCGCCAATATCCGCACCAGCGCACCTCGAAGTTCGAACACTGTCGGATCCACCAGAAATTTGGGATCTCGTTCATGAAGCGCCGCAGCAGTTCAATGCCGGTTCGGCGTTTGTCACACGGATTCGATCGATCAAGACCGGGTTCTTGTTATGCGCGACAGCATTGCTGATCGTGGTTGGCGGTGGATTGATCGCGATGTTCTACTGGAAAGCCGACACACCTTTGCAACCAATTGCCGCGCGACCGGCGATACCGGCGTCAAATCCTGCTCCGGTTACTCCTGCGGTTGTTACGCCGGAAAAAAACATCGAGGTGAACACTCCGGTTGCAACAAACGAGATGCCTGTTGTCGACATGCCTGTTAAGGTCACTCGCCGCTCACGTCCTGTTGCAAGAACACCTTCAACACAAGTCAACTTGCCGAGTGTCAACACCATCGCGACTGCACCTGCTCCCGCGCCGCCTGTTGTCACGCCTAAACCCGAAACTCGCAACGCGAGCGTGACGAAAAATACAGCGACTGCGCCGCTTAGTCCGCAGATGATTTCGCCTCCGAAAAGCTCCCAACCGAAGGCAAAAGTTATCCAGTGGCCATAAGGAAAAATGGAGGTGATCTACAAACAACAGTTGTACTTGCGCGATTTGTTTCCGCGCGTGTTGAGTTTCTATCACAACGCAAAATGTTATTGATCTGGCGTGGTGGAATACATATGCTTTGGCCCCCTGTAAGTAATCCTGGATCTAAGGGCATTGCCCAATAGAGAGTCGCCCGGGGAAAGCCGTTGCGTGCGTTCGGCTAGTTGGTTGGCTCTTCAAGAACGAGCAAGGAGGAACGCATGTCCCGATTTCGTAAGTTGTTTCTATCTCTTAGTGCATTTGCCGTGCTTACGTGCATGGCAGCCCAAGCACAAGCTGACCCAATCACAATTGTTGGTTCCCAGAGCGGTAACTTCTCAACCGCATCAGTGGATTGTGTATTCAATGCCGCGACCAACACATTGACATTCACAATCACCAACACATCGGCCATAACACAGCCCGGATCGACGTCGACCATCACAGGCATCGGCTTCGATCTGCCACCTATCGGCAATGCCAGCAACACGGGGCTCAATGGTTTTACCGGCAGCCAGGCGCCAAGCATGACTTCAGGCTTCGATTTCTCAGATGGAAACCTGGGGAACGTGCCTGCTGGATTCAACACCGTCGTGCTCGACTTTGGTTTCACGACTGGACCATCCGGAAACTTCGCGGGCGGGTCGGTGGCGTTCGGACTCTTACCGGGTGAGAGCGCCTCGTTCACCGTGACGGGAGCTGCATTTGCCGGGTTCACTGAAGCTCAGATCTGCAATGCGATTTTTGTCAGGTTCCAAAACGTGCCGGAAGCGAGTGGAACAGGGAGCGACGTGGGCGTGCCCACCGCGGTTCCTGAACCGTCGACGATGTTGCTGCTGGGAACTGCATTGGTTGGTTTGGGTGGAGTTGTGAGGAAGCGCCTCAAACCGCGCGAATAACCCGAGTATCATCACAGCAAGAAGAGCGTCGCCGTTTGCCCCGGCGACGCTCTTCACGTTTGTTACGGCTCGTAACTTACGCAGATTATTTGGTCGCCAAATCCATTCTGCGAGTTACTACGGCGCAAGGCTTCAGAGATGGTGTTGAAGTACATGATTTCTCTGAAAGTGCGAGGCGTCCGCGTGATGAATGATGAAATGATCTGTCTGTATGAAATCTCGCCCGCATATGAAACGCTGCCTCGCTGCTTCAGAGAACTATCGACGCCGAATGTGGAAGTTGCTGAACCAGGCCGCATATTACTGAGCAAATTAAAGTTTTTTGCGTGGTCCTTTTCCGGATCTTTTTGCGCGTTAGTTATTGAGCCTGTACATCGAAAGGGACGTTTACATGTCAAACACGTTCCGCGCAGCGCTGTCTCTACTGATCCTGAATCTGAGCCTCATTACTCCAGCGTTCGCGCAGACTGTCGTTTCGAATCCGCTACGCGCTTCATCTGCGGATGAGGAAAGCGTGCGTGCGTTGACGGAGCAGTATGGCCGCGCGATCGTCGCCGGCGATCTCGAGGCGATGCGCAAGTTTTGGAACCCGCAGTCACCAAACCTCAATTCCCAGTTTCGCATTTACAAAAACGCACTCGCCCAAACGCGAATCGAATTGGCGAATCCGGAAGTGACGCAGCTCGAGGTCACTGGCGAGAAGGCCGTTTCGCAGTTAACTGCTGACGAACGTCGTTTGGATAAGAAGACCGGCGCGGTCTGGTTGACCTTCGATCCGTTTCGTGACGCGTGCCGTTCGATCGAATGGACCAGGACCAGCTCCGGATGGCTGATCGAACGCGAGGTCCTGGTGCAGGACGAGTTGGCTGTGAAACTCGAGGCGGCGCGTTCCGAACAGGAGCTGAATGCGATCCTTGAAAAGGAAAAACGTTTCGTCAACAACACGCTCGTCGGCTCTCTCGGCTCGCGCGTGCTTCGTCATCAAACGCGCGCCGAATTCGACACCGGTATGCGCTACGCTTACTTGCAGCGATTCGTGGCGGAACGAATCGGAGATCAGGCGGGAGTCGCCGGCTCATGGCTCAACACTTCAATCCTGAAGCTGGCAGAGGAAGAACATGAAGCCGGGTTAATTGCCGCGCACAAGGCGCTTGCGTTGTACGAGTCGCTGAAGTTGAAAAGAGGGGTTACGCTCGCGCAGGAAAACCTGAGCAATCTTTATCGCGCGTTGGGCAATCACCGGCTGGCCTTTGAATTCGCGCAAAAGTCACTCCGTAACGCGGAGGAAGAGCGTCACCGCCGCGGCATCATGGTCGCGTTAACCGAACTCGGGATCATCTACGGGCAGCAGAACAATTTCGAGCAGGCGCGAGACCATCAGGAACGCGCGCTGGCGATCGCGCAGGAGCTTGGCGACACACTCATGATCGCCACCATTCGACACGACCTCGCGATTGAGTACAAGGCGCTCGGCGATCATGCGCGCGGGTTGGAGATCTACCAGCAGCTCCTGAAACAGGTCGAAACATTTGGCGACAAAGGCGGCGCGGCGATGGTCCGCGATCAGATCGGAAGGATCTACTCGGAACAGGGACGCTACGAAGAGGCGTTGGTCTATCACCAGCAGGCATTGGACGGACTTGAAACAGCAAACAAGAAGCGCGCGGCTGCCATCACGCTCAACAACATCGGCGGCGTGTATTTGTCGCAGGGAAACTATGCCGGGGCGTTGACTATGTCGGAGCGTGCCGTTTCGACGTCGCGTGAAACGGGAAGAAAAGTCGACTTATATCTCGCGCTTACCAATCTCGGTTATTCACAGTTCGGCTTGAATCGTCTGGAGGATGCGCAACAGTCGTTTGCGGAAGCAGTGTCGATCGTCGAAAACTTGCGTGCGCAGGCGGCGGGCGGAGTTGAAGAACGGCAGCGCTATTTTGAAGGCGGACTGCGCGCGCATCACGGATTGTTGAGCGTGTTGGTGAAAGCGAATCGGCCGCAAGAGGCGCTCTTTCTGGCTGAGCGTGCGAAAGCTCGCGCCCTGCTCGACATGTTGCAGCAGGGAAGAGTCGGCGTTCACAAGACGATGACCGCGCCGGAGCAGGAAGAGGAACGTCGCTTAAAGTCGGAACTGTTTCAACTCAACAAACAACTTGCGCGTGCTGCCCAGTCGCACAAACAAGATGCCGAGCGCACGCGCGCGATCGAAGCTCAGCTCGAAAAAGCGCGCCTCAAGTACGAAGCTTTTCAGAACAAGCTCTACGCCGCGCATCCGGAACTGAAAACACAACGCGGTGAAGCGCCGATCGTCAACGCGCAGGAACTCGCGGAGTTGTTGCCGAATGCGTCGTCGGCGCTGCTCGAGTATCTCGTGACGGATGAGCAGACTTACCTTTTTGCGATCACGAAGCCCACTGAAAAGGCCGCGGTCCAGATCCAGGTCTACGTGTTGCCGCTTGCGCGGGTCGAACTGGTGAAACAGATCGAATCGTTTCGGAAACAGCTTGCGACGCGCGATCTCGGTTTTCGTGCCTCCGCAGTCAACCTCTATAACTTGCTTCTCAAGCCGGCAAGCGAGCAGCTTCGCGGCAAGACAAACCTCGTGATTGCGCCCGATAGCAATCTCTGGGATCTTCCGTTTCAGGCGCTTGTAAGTAACACTAACCGTTTCATGATCGAAGACGCTTCGATCAGTTACGCGCCTTCGTTGACCGTGCTGCGCGAGATGACCCGGCGGCGGATGGACCAAAGGACCACACGCGGACCGTCGACTTTGCTGGCGCTCGGCAATCCGGTAATGGGTGAAGAACCAGTGCAGCGAGCGCATCGGACGTTACGAAATGCCAGTCTCAGTCCGTTGCCGGAAGCGGGCGAAGAGGTTAGAGCGTTGGGCCGCTTGTATGGCGCGTCGCGCAGCAAAGTTTATGTGGGAGCGGAAGCGCGTGAGGATCGCGTCAAGAACGAAGCCGGGCAAGCCAGCATCCTTCACTTCACAACGCATGGAACGCTGAACAACGTGTCGCCGATGTATTCCTACCTGACTCTTGCAGGTGGTGGACCAAACGACGACGGCTTGCTCGAAGCATGGGAACTGATGCAACTCGATCTGAAAGCCGAGCTGGCGGTGTTGTCAGCGTGTGAGACTGCGCGCGGACGCATCGGCGCGGGCGAAGGAACGATCGGCTTTTCGTGGGCCATGTTTATCGCCGGCGTGCCGTCGATTGTCGTCAGTCAATGGAAAGTCGAATCCGCCGGCACGCGCGACCTGATGGTCAACTTCCACCGCTCCTTGATCTCAAACCCGCGGACCAAAACAGACGCCCTGCGGCAAGCGGCGTTGAAGTTGATGCGAAATCCGGAGACGAGCCATCCGTTCTATTGGGCCGGATTCGTGTTAGTCGGCGACGGCGGATAAAAAACAAGGTGCGCCTTCATCATGTTGATCACAAAATCGGCGTTGGTTGCGACACGACACTGAGGGCGCCGCAGGCGCGGCAGATGGTAGCCAGAGGCGAGCGCGAAGCGCGTAGCCTCTGGGGTAATTGGAAAGGGCGTAAGCTCTGCAAGAGCGACAGAAAAATCGCGCGGTTCTGTCGCACTTTCAGTGCTCAATTGATGGCTTTTGGCGATCCAGGGGCGTCGTGCTCGCTGCGCTCGCACTTGCCCCTGGCTACCTTATGCCGCGCCTGCGGCGCTCAAATCCGCAGACTGCGGCGCTCAAATCCGCAGGCTGCGGCGCTCAAATCCGCAGGCTGCGGCGCTCAAATCCGCAGACTGTGGCGCTCAGATCCGCAGGCTGCGGCGCTCAAATCCGCAGACTGTGGCGCTTAAAATCCGCAGACTAGTTAATTAACCAAGAACGGAAATACCGGTCCATTTGCTTTGCCAAAGAACTGCTGTTTAGCCTTCTGACAAAACACAACGGTCGGATCGTTCCCGCCGCAACCCGGTAGTTTGGTATCGACCGCCACAAACCACACGAATTGTGCATCCGGAAGCGGAACCTTAACCGGCGTTGTCGTCCCCGGACACGAACCGCCCGGCGTCCACGCCGAAGGCGCCGTGCCGTGTTGCGTCCAAACGTTTTGGGCGTTCAAGGTCCAAAGGGCCAACGCGTGTCCTTCGCTATTGCAGTTAACCACGTCGAGACGGCTGAATCCGAACGGCTCCGGCGTTGGCGTCGGTGTCGGATCCGGCTTGTCGGACGTGAAACCACATGCGGGACGAGATCCGCTGGAGATCCCGAAGATGTTCTCCGCATGCGCCTGGAAACAATATCGCGTGCCAGGCTTCAGATCGTTGAGCACGGCCGTCTTGGAATCCTTGGGCCGGACCAGCAGAAAATTCGCGCCAGGAACGAAGCTCTCCTCGTAGTAAATGAAGAACCGGCGCTCGTCGTCACTGTTGTCGTCCCATTCAATCGAAAGTGACGTCGCCGTTGCCGAGACGACCCGTCCGTTGGTTGGCGCTTTCGGCGGATCCTTCGGCGCTTGATCGCTCGAACGCACTACGCTGACGTGATCGCTGCTAAACGCAACGAGATCCGTCATACCGTCGCCATCAACATCGCCGGCCATGCGCGGACTGAAAGTCGGAACGACGTCGTCGTATCCACTCCACGGATGACCACTTGCGGTCACAAGGTCGCGGATCATGGGACGGCTGGTTCCGAATCCGTTTGGACCACCGAGCGCGCGGTAAATGGCTTCCGAACCAAACCCGGCGACGTCCAGATAACCGTCGCCATTGAGATCGACGACAAAGCGCGGGTTCGATCCGTGCGCGCACGAATCGTCGCAACCGGTATGCGCATGTCCATCGTCCTCGAAGATCGGCGCCCGGCCAACGCGCCAGCCCTGGTTATAACCAAAATCCGCGATAGCAAACTGCGGAGCGGTGAAACCGTTGCCAGTGGACAGCGAGACCCACACGCCGTCATAACCGAAGCCGACGATATCGGCGCGGCTATCCTTGTTGACGTCGGCCATCATGCGCGGATGGCGCGATACCTGCCAACCACCGGCAAACAGCGCGTACTCCGCGAGGACAAACTGCGGCGACTGAAATCCACCGCCGCCCGTAGCGAGCGACAACCACACGCCGTGATCGCCAAAACCGATGATGTCCTGTAGCCCATCGCCGTTAACATCGGCAGTGGTGCGAACGTGATCCTCGTTGTTCCAACCCTGGTCGAAACCGAAATTGCCGACTGCAAAAAAAGGCTCCGAGAAATTTCCGGCTGCCGATAAAGAAAGCGAGACCCAAACTCCGTGAGTGCCGAACGCGACGATGTCCTTGCGAGTGTCGCCATTCACGTCGGCGAGTAAGCGGACGTGCTTCTCATTGCGCCAGCCCTGGTCGTAGCCGAGGTCGGCGACGACAAGCTCGACTGGTCCAAACCCATTGCCGTTCGACAGCGCGCGGAAGACGCCGTCCCTGCCGAAGCCGACAATGTCGTCCAACCCGTCGCCATTCACATCGCCTGCCAGGCGCTCATGCAGGTGAGTGCGCCAACCGCCGGCGTGAAATCCGAAATCGGCGACGGCGTAGGATGGGCCACTGAAACCCAGTCCGTTGGAAAGCCCGAGCCACACGCCGTCATTGCCGAAACCGACGATGTCCTGGCGATGATCGCCGTTGACGTCGGCCAGCAGACGCGGATGTTCAGGATTCCACCCTTGTTGACGAGTGAAATCGTTGATCCATGTTTCCGGGACGAAGAATGAATGCTGGCCGAGTTGGGCCGAAGCGATTGTTTCCGGCTTGAACAGCCATGCGGCGCCCACTAACAGCAGCGCCAGTAGTAACCAATGAATGCGAATAAATTTTCTGAACTGCTTCATATTCCTTTCAAGTCCTTCCGTGAGTAATTATTCCGACAAGCGAAATCGCTTGTTTGTCTTGAAAGGAAGTTGTCGAAAAGGACGGGATATTACTGTCCGGTTTAGCTACTGTCGCAAGGATTGAACTTGCCGCAGCAGATTGCGGGCGAGATCGGAGTTGGGATTTGCTCTTTGCAGCAGACGAAATTCCTGTTCGGCTTCGCGCAGCAGGCCGGCGTCTGCGTAAAGCAATCCGAGCGTGAGATGTGCGGAGGGATAAGCGCGACGTGCTTTCGCTAACTCGTCGGTTTTTGCTTGATCGAGAATACGGAACTTTGCCTGTGGCGCCGGCGGGCGCGGCGACATGACTTCTTCTCCGTCTTTGATCGCTTTCACCTGCCACGAGTAGACGTTGCCGCGTGGGAGTGTGGTGGTCCAGGTGATGTCGGTCAGTTGCGGGCTCGACGTCACGGGGGTGAATTTTTCGTCGTAGACTTCGACAACGTAACCGGTCGCGCCTTCCATTGCGGACCAGCGAAACGTCGCACGGTTGTTGAGCAACACGCTGCCGAGTGGTTCGAGCACAGAGAAGTCGGTTTTGTTATCGCCGGCGCCCATCAGCGAGCTTGGCGGGCGGGTTAGTCCCTGGAGTTGAGCCGACTTTTCGATTCTTCCGCCGCCCAGGGTTTTCTTCAACAGATCTTGATAATTGGGCGGTAGATTATCGGCTCCGGATAGTTTGCCTTGTTGGTCCAACGTCAACGTGACGCCGCCGTCGTTGAGCTGTGCGACGACCGGCACGGGCTCGGGTTGAACAGGCGGTGAGTCGACAACACTTGGTTGCGGAGAAGGTGACGGCGTGATCGCGATTTGTGGTTCTGGTTGCTGCGATGCCGGCCAAATTACCCAGATGATTACGGCCACGAGGAGTATCGCCAGAGCATATGCTGGGACCGGTGCAATACGAAATGGAGCCGTTAATGATTTAAATCTTTGACGCCACCACGTGCCTCCCGGCTGGTATTCACGATCGAGTGAAGGAGTGATCTCATTACTGAATTCGCGCAGATCATTCACCGCAAAAACACACTGCTCACAATGGGATAAATGATCCTCGATCGTCTGCAACTCTTCACCGCCGATATTCCCATCGACATAAGCCCCCGTCTGCGCCATCGTGAGATGCGTAAGATCCGTGGTTTCGTCAAAGACCTGCGATCGCAAATCTAAGAATGCCGCATCTCCGTTTCTCCCGATCGCCGATCTACACGTCGCACAGCCGGCGAGGTGATCCGCTACCGCCAGCAGCTCCGTTGCCGCTAACTGGCGGCGGCAGTAGTCCTCGATCTGTTTTTGAGTCAGATGTTCCGCCACGGTTTTTCTCTTGTGCTCGCCGCCGGGGTCCCGGGGAAGTCTATTTTCATAAGTTGGTGAATTTTGTCGCTTATTACCATTGTCACGAAAAGGCACAAAGAAATCCTTTGTGCCTCTTTGCGGTTACAGAAATCCTTTCAACCTGCGGGTCAATCGTTCGCGTCCGGATTTACGCGCGTTGATGACCTGTTGCCGCGTAAGTCCCAGTAATTCCGCGATCTTTGCGTCTTCGAGCGGCAAATCGTTCCACAATCCGGCAAAACTCTCGACCGGGATCTCGAGCGTGTCAGCCAATTGACGAAGAGTGGCGATGCCGGTCGCAGGGAAGAGCGTGATACACCCGAAACCACTCCCTTCTTTCAAATTCAACAACAACGCCGCACGCTGATTGCGGGGAAGCTGTTGCAACTCCTCCCAGAGCCTTTGGAGAAACATCCGCTTCTCAATGCGCCACGCCGGATCCGGTTCGGCTTGATCCGGCATCGCGGCAACCGTGTCTTCGTCTTCGGCAAGCGACTCGATCGGCTGATCCGAGATCCCGGCAAGCGACGCCACGGCGCTCACCAGTTCGTCAAATTCAATTGGCCCATGAACGTGATTGAAAATCGCTGCCACTGTGTCAGCCAACGCTTTTCCGCCCTGCGATGGTCCACTGAGATTTGCTAAAGCCTGCAAATCCAATGAACGCCGTGGCCCAGGATCGTTCTCTTCCTGCCACGCGGCAAAACCCGCGACGAGTTGCCCCTCAGCGTTCTGCCAGAGAGCGAAACCTCGTTGTCGTGTTATCAGGTAGTGCAGACGATTCTTGAGCGCATGTCTTTCCGGAAACTGCCGCCGCAACCAACGCGCGCACGTGCGATGCGCGATGATCGCCGCCATGCCGCGCAGGTCTGCGATCGGATGTCCGTCAGGCAGTTTGCGAAACTTCTGCAATTGCGCGAGCAGTTGCAGCAATACTTCCTGGTAGATGTCCTCGGCTTCGGCGCGTTGCGTTGCGCTATAGGCGCTGAGACGCAGTTTGAAACGAATGACGCCTTTGATGACGGGTTCGGCGTGAACTGTTATGAGTTGTAATAAGAGGTCGTCAGCCTGATCGTCCCGGGTCTCGACTAGGAGAGGTTCGAGTAGGGCGTCGATCTTAACCGGCGACTCTTTCATAAAAAAATTGTTGTGTTAACGACCTTATCTATGTTTTTCTAATCGAGGCAAGACGGCATCTTGCCAAATTAGGTCGCCCATCACAAACAGTATTTCTCACCCTCAAATCCCATAGGAGAAACATTAATGGCGAAAGCAAACAAGGGCTTGACCCGCCGCCGCTTTCTGCAAGGTGTTGGTTTAGCCGGTGGTTCTGCGGCCCTTTACGAAACTATGACGGCGCTCGGGTTGATCAATCTTCCCGAAGCGTGGGCTGGACCACCGCAGCTTCCCCGCGGTTCCGGCAACGGTAAGAAAGTGGTGATACTGGGCGCCGGCATCGGTGGTCTAACGGCAGCTTACGAACTCAGACGCGCCGGTTACCAGTGTCAAATCATTGAACTGACCGAGCGCGCCGGAGGACGCAATCACACTGCACGGCGCGGCACTGTTCTCGTCGAAAAGAATTCCAAAGGTGAGACACTGAAACAGGTCTGCAATTTCGACGAAGGTCTTTACTTGAACTTAGGACCAGGACGCCTGCCTTATCATCACCGCCGCGTGCTTCATTACTGCCAGGAATTCAACGTCAGGCTGGAAGTCTACGTGATGGAGACGATGGCGAACCTGTTTCAGCGCGACAGCGCTTTCGGCGGCAAGGCCACAGTCAGGCGTCGCATATACAACGACATCCAGGGTTACATCTCGGAGATGCTGGCCAAAGCCGTCGATCAAAAGGCGTTGAACGAAGAATTGAACGAAGAGGATCGCAATCGACTGTTGTGCCTGTTGAAGACCTTTGGCGATCTCGGTCAGAACAACATGTGCAACACCTGTGGCCAGACGAAGTGCAAAAACTGTAACTCGTCGAGTTGTAGCGACTGCGCGCAGTGCGACAAGGAATGTCCGACGTGTTTCCAGTACAGCGGCTCTACCCGCGACGGTTGCGAGATCACGGTCTATCAGCCTTGCGAACCCGGACCAAAGTTGCCGCTCAAGGAGTTGCTCAGCTCAGAATTCTGGCGCTTTCGTTTCTACCAGTCGTTCGAATACGAATGGCAACCGACGCTTTTTCAGCCGGTCGGCGGCATGGACAAGATCGTCGACGGTTTCCTGCGCAACATCGGAAACATCATTCAGTACCGTACCCAAGTGCTGAATATCGAGACGCGCAATGACGGCGTCACCATAACGACTCAGGATGAGCGTGGCCGGCGCGGCAGCGTCACCGCCGATTACTGCATCAGCAACATCCCGTTGCCGTTGCTGAGCAAAATAAAGAACAACTTTACTCCCGATTTCTCCAAAGCAGTCGAAACCTGTGTTTACGATCCGACCTGCAAACTCGGCTGGCAAGCGAACCGCCGTTTCTGGGAAGACGACAAGAACCAGATTTACGGCGGCATCAGTTACACCAACGATCCGATCACGCAGATGTGGTATCCGTCGTATGACTACTTCACCAGGAACGGAACGTTGACCGGTGTCTACAACTACGACAACGACGCCATTGCTTTCGGCAACATGAGTCTCGAGGATCGAATCCGGACGGCGCGCCGCGGGGCGATCAAGCTCCATCCGGAGTTTGCCGATACGAAAATTGTTCCTTCAGACAGGGCGATCTCGATTGCGTGGCAGAACATTCCGAACGAGGGTGGTGGTTGGGCCAACTGGGATCCCAACAACCAGGATCATTCAAAGGCTTACACGCGTTTGCTGGCGCCCGATCGTCGTTTCTTTGTTACCGGCGATCAGGTTTCCCAACTGCCGGGCTGGCAGGAAGGCGCGATGCAGTCGGCGCAACACGTCGTCGAACAGATTGGCGGCATTCGGCCATTGACAGTGCCACAACTCAGGCGCGCTCCGAATACGCGTCGCTTGATTCACGGCCGTTCGTAAGTTTTCTTAAGAGCTTGATGTTTGTAGGGCGCCGGCTTATGAAGAGCCGGCGCCCTTTGTTTATCATTTTCCTGCTGCGAAACGAATTCATTGAAAACTGCATTATTAATGCAAGGACATCCTCAAGTTTAAAAAACCGAAGCCCGTGATTTTGATCACGACGAAGGAGAGGCTGTTATGGCAATCCCGGATTCCAATTTAGAACCAAATCCCGATGTCAGGATTTTCTTTAGCGGCCTGATGATTCTCGACCCAGACGAGAACAACGAACGTTGCGAGGTGTTTGTACATCGCTCCGCGCCGAACCACCAGCTTACGATCGAAGTCCGCGAAAAGCAGAAACAAGGCCCCGACCTGATCAAGATGAGGCACGTTGGTCCGCTGCCGTATGCGTTGTCGTCGCCGGATTTTGAAGACGATCCTCCGATTCACGGCATGTCGATCGCCGTCCGGGCGAATCCGAAAGGCGTTCGAGCGTACCGCGGCAATCCGAACTCAGAAGGCGAAGCCCTCAACCTGGCTATCAACCTTGACGGAGAAGGTTTTCACAACGGCGCGACCGGCGAGATCGACAGGCTGAATGGCAGGCCGAGCATTTTGCTGAACGACGTTGTGTTTTACACCGCGGACAAGACGTCGGCGGATTTGTCGATCGATCTCAAGCGGAATGGTCAACAGGTCAGGGCGCTGCCACCCTTTGCGAGCCTGATCGGAGGGAACATCTATCTCGACAACGGCGACAGCGTGATCGTGAAATGGATGGCCCAGGGCTTGCTCGAAGAACTGAAGCTAACCAGGCTCGCGAACGGTTCAAGCTACGAGATCTATATCGTGAACGATCCGCTCTACGAGAGCGACTCGCTAGGAATTCCTGCGCACGATGAATTCCGGG
Organism: Pyrinomonadaceae bacterium; assembly: GCA_035276045.1. Lineage (GTDB taxonomy): Bacteria > Acidobacteriota > Blastocatellia > Pyrinomonadales > Pyrinomonadaceae > PSRF01. Next base: position 15,806 of record DATELZ010000129.1, read on the forward strand.
AGTATTACAAATTACTTCCTGCGATAACGCTCGAAAATCAGTTCAGGCTTGACGTCAAACCAATTCAAGGCGTGAAGCCGCCTCGCGGTTCGACAAAGACGCCGTGTATGACAGTCATCGTCGATGGACCGTAGACCGTAACGCCGGAGAAGGCAAATATGAAGATCGGTATTTCCGTTAACGTCGGGCTCAACAACGTCAAGTCAACGGTATTTCAAGCGCCGGCACTCGTGGGTTGCGAAGAAGATGCCACGGACATGTTCAACTTAGCGAAGGATCGCGGGTTTGACACGACGCGGTCGCAGTTGTTGATCGGCGAGGCGGCGACGTTCGAGGCTGTAAAGGACGCCGTTTCAAGCGCAGCGGAGGTGTTGAACTCTGGCGATCTCTTCTTCTTCAGCTTCGCGGGTCACGGGACGTTCAAGATCCTGAATACCGCCACAGAGGAACCTGATAAGCACGACGAGAGTATCGTCCTCAGCGATCACTTCATGATCGATAATTTTTGGCGCAGAAAGCTTTGGCCGAAGTTCAAAGAAGGCGTGCGGATCATAGCGGTCGCCGACTGTTGTCACTCGGAAACGGCGCTCTTCGACCTGGCGAGCGCATCATCGGCGCCTGCTGCTGGTTTTAGTGCGGCAGTGGTGGGTGTCGGTGCTTTGTCGGGTGCGGTTGGTGTTGCGGAACGCGTTCAGCGGCAGCCGCCGGCCGGCAGGGTGGAACTGCCGAAGCCGGGATTTCGCATGATCACGAGTGCGGAACGGCAGAAGGAGTTGAATCAGTTTCCGGAGTTTTACAATGGTCAGGCCGCAGCGTCTCCCCAGGAAATCAAGGCCACGCGGCTTTTTCTATCAGCGTGCAAGGACGATCAGAACGCGGCGGATGGCGATCCGAATGGTGCGTTCACCGCCGCGTTGTTGAACGTTTGGAATAACGGCAGCTTCTCAGGAGACTATAACGTGTTGATGGCTAACATCGGCGCGGGATTCAATGGCACAAATCAGACGCCGGTGCTCACGCAGATCGGCGCGCCGGATTTCAGTTCGGAGCAGGCGTTTAAGATCGAATAGTTAGTAGATACTGCCGCCTGCTTGAGTTGACGTCACCGATCCGTTGTTGACGTTCAGCGTATAGGCAACTCCGCCGGCGCCGGTCCAGGTAGAGAAGTTGAACGTGCCTCCCTGGGGGAGTTTGTAGACGGCGATGTTCAGGTAAGTCAGCGGTGTGCCGGCGATTAGTGTTTGCGCTGGTCCAGGCGCTTGCAGAAAATAAGCTGCGCCTGTTCCGGCCATTGTCGCGGATCCGTTTGGCGTTACGAGCAGCGCTGTTTCTTCGTCGATGCCAATGCCGCGCGGTTGCATGGCCCAACCGTTGTTGACGATGCGGGCGAGACAGGCGAGTGATCGTCCCATTCGGTCGCGCGTTACGAAATGTGAGTCGTAGAGTTTGTCTCCGCCGAGTGCCGGCTGAAATAGATCGCGATCGAGTGTGACGTAGCGATGAAAAGGATCGGCGAGCGCCTGGCTGGAAGTGACTGATCCTCTTGCGCCCGTGTAGATAAACTCGCTGAGCACGGCGAGCCCGGCGCTTGTGCCCCCCACCGGCGCCAACTTGGTATTGAGCAGGAAGTTCACGCCCGTTTGCACTGCTGTTCCCCGCCACAGATCGACGTAGGTTGATTGGTCGCCGCCGGCGATCCAGAGTGCTTCCGCGTTCAGAATTTGGTTGCTGACGTAAGGCGCGTTGGCCCCGTTGACGTTGCCGATGACGATCGTTTCGACGGAGTCCATTTGCGGGCAGAGTTCCTGGATGTAAGGGTTGTAGGCGTCGGTGCCGGACGTTCTGATGACGAGGAAATCACCGCCCCCCGCGCGCTGGCACATCCACTGAAACGCCGCGTCGACGTCAGTTCCGCCACCCATCAGCACGACCCCAGGCGTGAGGTTCGGAGAGGGCGGCGCGTCGGCGGCATTGCCGGCGATGAACGACTTGAAGCCCGGTTTGGCTGCGGCGTGTAGCGCTGATGCCAGGACGCCAATCACTGCTAGAGTGGTCAGGAGACGATAGAACATGCGCAGAGAAGCGAAGGTGAGCATCGGAAATCCTCCTGGAAGTGGCGACAGAAGAGCTGTGGAGTGAGGTTATATCACCGGGGGGCGGTAAATGACTATGTTCCTGGTGAAGACAGAACGATGGAATTGAAATTGGGATCGTTGGTTATTTCGCGCCACAACCATGCGCGCGCAAATTCTGTATCGCGCTCAACGGTTTTGGTCCCGATTTTCAACTCCTTCGCAACTTGCGGAATCGTATGCCCTTCACGGAACCGAAGCTCTATTACCTTTGCGGCGCGCGGCCTGATCTGAGTGAACTTGTGGAGCACTTCGCGAAGAAGGGGGATCTCTTTCGATTCTTTTTTAGGGAGGGCCTTTCCCGTGACGCCGGTATGTTCGGCGTTTATGTGTCTCTTTAAGTAATCCCAGAGAATCTGTCTCATCCGCTTTTTTAGAAGCGAGTAAAAATGCCATCGATTCTTCCAGGCAGGGTCCTTTTTCTCTCGAAATAATTTAAGCCACGCTTCATTGACGAGTTCGTTTGTATGAAAGGGAGTGCCCGGCTGTTTTCGCAGGCGCTTCCGGGCGATCTTCTTCAGTTGGCTATCGGCCAGCGGTATCAGCCTGTTCAAAGCCTCGTCGTCGCCGTTGTTCCAATCGTGCAGCAGCTTGGTGATATGATGCGTGGTGTTCAATCCATCCAGACCTCAACAAAGTAATGAATCGAAGCCTCAAACCATTACTTTACAAGAAGCTCAGCGCCTCAGCGCTCGGCTTTCCCCCGGGAGATTACGCGAATGGATCAGCCAGACTGGGCTCGCATTCAACAGATCTACGATTTAGCTCTGCCCTTACCTTCTGCTGAGCGAGGTGCGTTCGTTGCTAAAGAATGTCGCGACAATCCGGCTCTGGCGGACGAGGTTAACGAACTTCTGCAAGCCCACGAGTCTTCAGGCGATTTGCTCGACTCTGCGCTGTTCGAAATTGGTCTAAGAGTCATTTCAGATTCCGAAGACGACCTGGTTGGAACCATCGTCGACGAACGCTATCGGATCATACAAGTGCTCGCCGAAGGAGGTATGGGAAAGCTCTATCTTGCAGAGCATTCAAACATTCATGACAAGCTTGTCGTCTTGAAGGTTCTTTCGCAGACATTACTACCCGGTCTGGACGCGGGAGAGAGGTTTAAGCAGGAAGTCAAAGCCCTGACGCTTGTAAAACACCCGAACATCGTAGAGGTGCTTGACGCAGGAAGATTGCCTGATCGCAGGCCCTACGTCGTCATGGAGTACATCGATGGCGTGACATTGCGGTCGCTGATTCCACTCGGAGGAATGGATCGGAAATATGCCGGAGCAATACTCAGCGACATCGGTGCTGCTCTCGGTCACATTCACAATCAAGGAATCGTTCATCGCGATCTGAAGCCTGAGAACATCATGATTCAGGTCTTTAGTGACGGGACGGAAGTGGTCAAGATCCTTGATCTGGGCATCGCCAAGGTAAAGGACTCGATGCTCACGCGCGTAGGCCATAACCTGAGAATCGGAACTGAGGCGTACATGTCTCCCGAACAAAAGCACGGAGGTGAGATCACCGCGGCCAGTGACATTTACGCGATGGCCATAATTGCCTACGAAATGGTCAACGGCAAACGACCGCCCGCTCAACCGGCAACACCACTGCGACAAGGAAGGCTGTCAAGAAAGGCGCACAAACTGATCCTTCGAGGGCTGTCTGAGGACGCAGCAGTTCGGCCGCAAAGTGGAAAGCAGTTTGGTGAAGAACTGAAGAACGCGTTGACGACTCGTATACCTTTCATACCCTCGATCCCAACCATAGCCATTGCCATAGCAATCATTTCGTTCTTGTCGTTTGGTCTGTATAAATATTGCAATCAATCAATCGTCCCTCTGCCTCGCAAAGGTTTTGATTACTGGCTCATAGTCCAACCGATGCGCGACGAAAAGGCGTACGGAGATCCGTACAAGTCAAACGGCAAGGATGACACCTTCGAGAGCGGCGCCCAATTCCAACTCAATGTGCGCAGCCTTGAGTCAGGGTTCTTGTACATTTTTAATGAAGGACCATCCGGTTTCCGTTTGCTCTACCCGAGTCACAACGGTTTGGGAAATACGGGAGCGAATCAAACAGTTCAATCCGAATGGATTACATTCACCGGTCCGGCAGGGGCTGAGAATTTTTGGATTGTCTGGTCCATTTCACCCGTCAACGAACTCTCCGAACAGAACCTCGCAAGAGTCAAAGAGTTTCTGATTAAGATGAACGCCGAAGTTGACGCGGACGTTACGAATTTTACAAAAGCCCGCAGCGAAGCGACCGTTCGTGCCAACAACAATCTGGTGCTGACGTTGGCTCAATTCAAACACCACTAGCCCCTTCTCTTTCTTCACCAAAAAATTTTTCGTCTCCCATGACGGGATTAGTCTCTTTTTCCGGCCATACATCTTCAGAAGTCAAGAATTACAAAACTGAGGCTTGCGCCACTACAGGAGACGAGAAATGCCGGAGAAAACCCGATTACTATTCCTATCAGCAAACCCGCGTTCCAGCGGCCGAATTCAAGTAGACGAAGAAGCCAGGGAAGTCATTAAGAAGATCCAGGAAGGTCCATATCGCGACGATTTTGAATGGTCAGTACACCCCGCAACGCAGCCGGCCGACATTCAACGCCAGTTGTTGCAGCACCGCCCGCACATCGTTCACTTCTGCGGACACGGTCATAAAACCCAAAGACTCATTCTCTGCGGAGCACCGAGCCGAGGTAGGACCGTCGACAAATACGGTCTGGCCCGCGTGTTTGCGCTCTACAAGCATCACGTTCGGCTAGTGGTGCTCAACGCGTGCTATACCGACGCGCTCGCCCGCTCGATCACACAGACAATCGATTATGCAATTGGCGCCGGCAAAGGCATTGGCGATACAGCGGGAATCGCTTTTGCCGGCGCTTTCTACCGCGCGCTCGGTTTTGGCAAGTCGGTAAAAGATGCGTTTGCGTCGGCCAAGGCGGAGCTTGCGCTGACGAGGATGCCGCGCGCGCAGGGAATCGAGCTTTTTGTAAGAAGCGGCCTCGCCAAAAGCGATCACTTTCCGCGCCTGCACGACACAGGATTGCGGTTCAACCACACGGGCCACGCCTCTGAGTGTGGCGTCACAATCTTCGAATCACTCAGTATCACACGATTCAGTAAACAGATTTACATGCCGGCACGCAGGCGCGAAGCGATCGAGCGACGAATCGCGCCCGGCTCATCAGCCGTGCCAGGTGACTGCGGCGCCTGACACTTTGAAATAGGAGAAACAACAATGCCACTCACCAATCACGTGAACCAAACCATCGGACATGATTCAGTCGAAACGCGCCGCCCACTCGCGACCGCTCTTCCCAAGGCCGGTTGCAAAGGACCCGGAATTCGGGCCGGTGTTTTCCAGGACTGGAGACAAGGCTCAACTCGCGGTAAGGCCGCAAGCCGTTCCGGGAAGGCGCTTCGGGACGGACGTTAAAAGATGTCAGCACTCGGGAGGTAGCTCGCCTGGGCTGCCTTCTCGTGCTTCGTTTGCTCGACGCATGGACTTAGATCGTTGAATCTCAACAAGATACGTGTTAAATAGAGGCGTTTCCTGTAGGAAACTGTAAGACACAATGCTCCCGAACAAGAGAAGTAAACCCTCCCGCAAACAACTCTTGAGTCTTAGCCTCTACGTCTCTCTGCTGGCACTGCCACCGGTTTGTATCACTCCTGTATCGACGGCGAGCGCGAACAGCAATGGTCCGCCCGCCGAAGCCACGGCGTTAATAGCTGACGCGGACGCGTTGCGCGGCAATTGGAAAGAAGCGGATCTGCGAGAGTCACTCGCGAAGTACGATCACGCGGCACAGGTTTCGACGTCGATCTCAGACCAGGCAAATGCCAGACTAAAAGCTGCCGACGTTTGTTTCCTCTTGGGCGAATACGCTGGAGCGCTCCAGCGATACAAGACGGTTGTGGCGATGTCGGAGAAGACCGGAGACCGGTTGGCCCAAGGGACGGCATTGAGTCAGATCGGGCGCGTGGAGTCGTACATGGGCAACAACGATCTGGCCCAACAACATGCGAATCAGGCGCTTAGTCTATTGAAGTTTGCGGAAACTGATTCCAATCCACTTGTTCGAACTGCCTATGGCAATGCGCTCGCGAGCATGGGCGAGATCAATTATTCGAAAGGCAACTTCGTAAAATCTCTGGAGCAGTTTCGCGACGCTCTTGGATATTTGGACCAGGATCGTGAAGTTCAAGCGCGAGCCCATCGCTTCATTGCGTTCATATCCGCAAGCAGAGGCAACCTTGGCGGGGTACAGGCTGAGATTCAGCAAGCGCTGGAGCTGTCGCGCGGGATAAACGACAAAACCGGTGAAGGTCTCGCGCTAAGCCTCCTGGGCTTGTTCTATGCATATAGCGATGCCCCGAACCACGGAATTGATTTGCAACGCAAGGCCCTCGACATCTTTCGCGCGATCGGCGATCGCCATAGCGAGGCCGTGGCCCTTAATGCGTTGGCGCAAAGTTATCAAGTGTTAGGCGAAGACGCGTTTGTGATCAGCAATTTTGAGAAAGCCGTGAGTCTCTTCGAGAGCGTAGGTGCTTTGGATCTGGTGGCGGTGAATTCTCTCAACTTAGCCACGATGTATCACAAGGTGGGAAAGCACGAACAGGCGCTTAAATCATTCGATCGCTCTCTGAAGTTGAGCCGCGCAGCAGGAAAGCGACGTAGTGAAGCAAATGTGCTGACAGAGATTGCGTCGGTATATGCGTCTCAAAAACGTTACGACGAAGCAGTGAGTCTATACCGCGAGGTGCTGCACTTCTATAAAACTCGCGGCGACGGGCGCGGACAAGCCACAGCGCTGAACAAGTACGGCGATTTCTTACTCATGACCGGCGCTAAAGAACAAGCATTGGTCACATACAACGAAGCCTTAGCGCTAAGCGAAAAGGTCGAAGACAACGAGATCTTAACGTCCGCCTTGCTCAACCTTGCGCGCGCTCAACAAGCGCTCGGTAATTTTCAAGCGGGTCTCGCGTATATCGAGCGCTCTCTCAAAGTGATCGAGGAACTGCGCGAAGGTGTTGGGACACCGGGTCTGCGCGTCTCGTTTTTCTCTGGCGCGCAAGAGCATTACGAATTGTGCAGGGACATCCTGGTGCAGCTCGATCATGTGCGTCCAGGAGAAGGATTTGCAGACCGCGCCTTTTTGATAAACGAGAAAAGTCGTGCTCGATCACTGGTCGATATGGTGGCGGAATCTCGATCTCAGTTGCGTGATAAAGCATCGGCGGAACTTCTGGCGCGTGAGCGCGAGGTTGGCAGTTCAATCACAGAGTTAGCCAAATACAAATTGGAACTCTCTCCGGATAGCAAAGGCGACTCTGCGGAGCTGGCGGAAATAGATCGCAAGATGGTTGACTTAAATGCTGCCTACGAGGAGGCCCAGGCTGACTTGAGAAGGCAAAACCTCCAGCCGTCATCCCACCCCGGTTTCGAGTTGCAGGACGTGGCCCAGGTTCAGCGGGCGTTAGGCGACAACACGATGTTGCTCGAATATAGCCTGGGAGTCGAACGCAGCTACTTATGGGCCATCACGTCCGGTTCGTTTCAGACCTACGAACTACCCGACCGCAAGACCATCGAAGACGCCGCAAAGAAATTTTACGAGCTGACTACAGCCCGCCAGAAGCTCGCTGAAATAAATGCTGACGATTATCGCGGTAAGGTCGAAGAGGCAGATAGGCTTCTCCCCGGCAAAGCAAGAGAATTCAGCCAGCTGCTGCTTGGTCCAGTTGCGGAGCAACTCGGAAACAGAAAGCTCGTCTTCGTGACCGAAGGACTGTTACAACTCGCACCTTTCGAGTCATTGCCGCCGCCCAACGCTCAACCCGCTCGTCCAGGTGAAGCAAAGAAATACCTGGTGCACTCGAACGCAATTGTAAGATTGCCGTCGATGACGACGCTGCTCGCACTTCGCGCGGCCGCGAATCGTCATGCTTCGTCTGGTAACGTCGCTGCCGTCATTGCCGATCCGGTATTTAGCAGCAGCGACGATCGGGTAGCGAGCCAGGAAACATCGGCCACGATCGCTCATGCAGCGGATTCTCCCACAGAGCAAACGCTCGCCACGCGCGGGCTGCGCAGCAGCAATCTCGCTCGCCTGGTCCACTCGTCACAAGAGGCAGACGCGATCTTCGAAATGGCCCCACGCGGCACGGTGATGGTCGCCAAAGGTTTCGACGCCAGCCGCGAAACTGCGATGAGCCCGCGCGTCGGCGAGTATCAAATCGTTCACTTTGCCACTCATGGCTTTGTCGACAATGAACATCCGGAGTTGTCTGGCATCGGGCTCACTATGGTGGACCAGAACGGCGCGACAAAGAACGGAATCATGCCACTCCACGACATCTACAGTTTGGACCTCGCCGCTGAGTTGACGGTCCTAAGTGCGTGCGAAACGGCGCTTGGCGAAGATGTCAAAGGGGAAGGGTTGGTTGGTCTGACGCATAGTTTTATGTCAGCGGGTTCGAAGAGTGTCGTCGCCAGTCTTTGGAAGGTAGACGATCAGGCAACCGCTGTTTTCATGGTTCACTTCTATGAGTCGATGTTCCGGGAACGCCTCCAGCCAGCCGCGGCACTGCGAGCGGCACAGTTGAAGATGATGCAAGACAAGCAATGGAGCGAACCGTATTACTGGGCCGGTTTTGTATTTCAAGGTGATTACGAAAGCCAGATCGACGTCACTGGTAGTTTCAACCCGCTGAAACTCGTCGCGCTTCTGTTGGCGATTCTGATTGCAGTCGGTGTTATAGTCTTCTGGCGACGCAGGCGCCAAACATCCCCCGCATAAAGAAACCGAATTAGTCATTGAAATGGCTCGCGATTCGGCAATCCCACCCGAAAGTTTTGATGAGATCCTTTCCTGGTTCAATACTGATCGGGATACGGCTGCCTCCATTTATCTCCAGCTTCGCAGCGATCTCGAAAAACTATTCACGTTGAGGCGTTGCCACGATCCTCGCGGTTTGGTCGATCAAACATTCGATCGTGTCGCCAGGAAGGTGTCCGAGGTGAAGCCGGATTATGATGGGGATCCCAAACTCTATTTTTATGGCGTTGCGCGTAACCTGATCAAAGAAGACTCGAAGAAGATCAAGTCCTACGCGTCTTTGGAGGAAATCGAAGCACTGTCCGCGTCGGAACCTGAGATAAAAGAGGAGACTGATGAACTCCGTAAAGACTGTTTGCACGAGTGTTTGCAGGAACTGACTGGAGCGAAGCGGGAGCTGATCCGAAATTACTATGTGAAAGAGAAACAGGCAAAAATCGATCATCGCGCGGAGTTGGCGCGGCGTTTGGGAACATCGGTGAACACTTTGCGCGTGAGAGTCTTTCGCATCCGTCATGAGCTCGAAGAGTGTATCGAGCAGTGTTTAGATCGGAAGGCCCAACGAAAATGAAACGGATTGCGTTGGTTTTCATTGTAAGCAGATGGGACGTCTGGAGGGATGACCCATGAAGGAAGAAGCAACCACTGACGCCTTGCTGCGGCAATTCCTCTTGGGCAAGGTAGAAGACGAAGAGCGTGAGCGAATAGAGAGTCTATTTTTAACTGACTCGTCGATGCGGGATCGCGTGCTTGCCGTCGAGCAGGACTTAGTCGAAGACTATCTGGAGGGCTTGCTCTCATCCGGCGACCGGGAAGCTTTTCTCTTGCACTACGCGCAGACAGCGGAGCAGGAGAGAAAGCTCAGGATTACGAAGTCGATAAAAGATTGGGCTGGGACGGGCTCTGAGACAACAGAGACGCATGAAGCAAAGGCAGACAGTTTAGACCAACCTCGCCCTTCAACCTCACTGTGGAATCGTCTATTCGAAAGGTTGCGGGCGCGACCTGTTTTTCTTCTTCCGATAGCCGCCGTTGTTGTCCTGGCAGTCGTCGTTGCAATCGTTTGGTTCAACTATAGGAAAGAACAACAAAGACAGTTTGCGATCGAGCAGGAAGTGGCGCGGCTCAACGATCCTGCGACCCTGCGTGATGTCCCGCCTGGTCCAGACGTATTAACGCTGGGTCCCGGAACACTGCGAGGCGAACGACAATCTGAGTTAAAGCTGCGTTCCGACGAGCAGGCGGTCGAGTTGCGCCTGCTCTGGCAAGGAAGAGAAAGCTATTCCACGTACCGCGTGGTGATGCGTAGACTTAACGAGGATAGATCGATCGTGAATACCAACCTGGCGCCAGAAAGCGGTGGAAAATCCATTCGACTCCGTTTGCCTAGTTACGGTCTCAGTAGGGGAACCTACGTGATAAACCTCACTGGCATAGCTGCCGATGGGTCCGCCGGCGAGATCGCCGAGTACAGCCTCATGGTAACCAGCTAAACGCCTTTCATTTCAACCATTTCTAACCACGATAACTGAATCTCGCGCACACTCTCTGTGACGCCGGGTAATGTCTTGGCGACAAATCCATTAAACACGGGTAACAAAATGCCGCAGATCAAATTGCGCCTCGATCCCTGGCCTGTCGATTACGAAAGTTCCTTTCTTGTCGAGGAGCTCCAGGACGAGTCTGATGAAAAGGTCGATACCACGATTGATGGTCCGTGGCAGGCGATTCAACCAGGTGAGTATGCACAACCGGAGTTGATCCTGTTTGTCGACGGTGTGCGACGCCTGGACGCACGAGTCATTGTCGCAGACGACTCCGGAAAAATAATTCGCGGCGCGTTTGGTTCGATAGGAGTTGGCGCGGTGCGGGTAACCGGCGCCACTGCCGCGTTTGAAACTCTCTTTGTCAAACGATACCTGGTCATCGGCAGTGGCGTGGAACCAGAGCCGGAAACTATCGAAGTCGGAAACAGCGAATTGGTCTTCGAGGCACATTCAGTCCCGGAGAGTGGGCCGCTGGCGCCCGCCGCTGGGCTACAGAATCGCATGCGAGAAGAGGAAGCGTTGCTGGCGACGAGACTCACAAAAGAATCGCTCTACGTTTTTGCCGATGGACCATTAACTTACTTTTCCGGCCTCAAGCACACAGCTTTTGGAGTTATCAAGAGCCTGGTCAAGCCGTATTTATCGGAAGAGAAGTTCAGACTGGTGCGAACTTTACAAGCCGGCGAACGAACACCGCTGTTCCTTATCAAAGGAAAGTACAACCGTTATTCCTGGTATTTGCGTGTCGGCGTTCTGCGCGCGATCGATCACGACGCAGCGGGCGTGTTGCGATTGGAGGTCCGTACTGATGTCGGCATAGAACGAGCAAAGCTGCTTGCCAGCACCTCCGCCGCCTGCATTCCCTCATTTGTCGGAGAATGGTTCCGTGACGCACGGTCGCCACAAAATCTCCTGCCCGTCGGTTCCCTCGAACAGGAGTTACGCCATCGTCTTGGCGATGCACTTTCCATTCGCCGGGCAATCGAACTGAAACTGTTTCGCACGAGCGCATCATGAGCACTGAAATCGGTAAAGTCCTGGGCACTGAAGACGCACAGCCGCTCGACTTCTGGATTGCTATAGAACCTGAACAGGTAGTGCAGTTGGATGACGTGGTCTTTGTGAAGCGCACACTGCCGGACGGCACGTCGATCTCGCTTTTCGGAATTGTCGATATTCTAAAAGCACGGCATGAAGGCGCCCGTTTCAATAGCGACGTCTTCCTTTCTGAACGAGGTCTTTTCCCCTTAGGCAAATCGACAATAGCGCACGTTGCCGTAACGCGAGTGGAACCGGAGATCTTTGTGCCGCCTTTACCGGGACAGGCGGTTTTCCGCGCTGCCGGCGTCGATCGTGACCAGGCGTTGTTCTTCGATGCGATGCAGAAGCGGTTCTGCCTCGGTCTTTCGCGCGATCGTGAGATCGTTTATGGGAACCTGGAATTCCTGGACGGCTCCCGGGGCGCGCACGTCAACATCTCGGGAATTTCCGGTGTCGCCACCAAGACGACCTATGCAACGTTTCTGTTGTATGGCCTGTTTCACAGCGATGCTTTCGGCGACGAGGTCACAAACACTAAGGCCATCATCTTTAACGTCAAGGGGGAAGACCTGCTTTTTCTCGACAAGCCGAACGCTCGACGAAAGACGGAAACAGATGCCGTTTATGCAAAACTCGGCATCACTCCGGGCGCATTCGCCAGTGTTTCAATCTATGCTCCAGTAAAGGCTCACGAAGAAGTGATGATTCCTGACACGGGTTCTCGTCAGGATGGAGTCACTGCGTTCTGTTGGACCATAGAAGAATTCTGTCGTGAACGTTATCTGCGATTTTTATTTGCCGAGGCAGACAACGAAACGAGTCAATTGTCAGCAGTTGTCGATCGCGTGGAAGCAGCGCTTGCGCGCGAGACCGATTTGCCGCGGTTCGCGAAGTTTGATCAACTCGTCGATTATATTTGCGAACATACTGCGGGTTGGGTCCATGGCACCGCGCCGGGAACCATTGCGGCCTTTGAACGCCGGCTGCGTGCTGCGGCCTTTCATGTTGGTTCACTGGTGCGTGGACCAATCTCCGATGCCCAAAACCACCGGATAGACTGGAAGGGCGAGCAAGTCACGGTCGTCGACATTCACAATCTCCACGATCGCGCCAAGCGCTTTGTCGTCGGCGTTGTGCTGAGAAAGATGTTTGAAGACAAAGAACGGACTGGTACGGCGAGACCGTTGGTATTTGTCGTGCTCGACGAACTGAACAAGTATGCGCCGCGGCATGGGTGGAGTCCGATCAAGGAAGTCCTGCTTGATATTTCCGAACGTGGTAGAAGCCTTGGAGTTGTTCTCATCGGTGCTCAACAAACGGCCAGCGAAGTCGAACAGCGTATCGTTGGCAACTGTGCGTTTCGTGTCGTCGGGCGATTGGATCTTGCCGAGGCCCATCGTGACGAATATCGCTTTCTGACTGCTGCCAGTCGCGCGCGCGCCGGCATTCTGAAACCCGGCTCGATAATCGTGCATCAACCCGAAATTCCCACACCGTTATTGGTCCAATTTCCGTTTCCTTCCTGGGCGACTCGGATCAGCGAAGTCGCAAAGAATAACGCCACAGATCCATTCAAAGGGTTCGACCAATAGATCTCAGCAAGGGGCACTATGCGATTTCTTCACACGTCGGATTGGCATCTCGGAAAGACGCTGAAAGGCCGCTCACGAGCCGGAGAACACGAAGCGGCTCTGGCGGAAATCGTTGACGTCATTCGCAAAGAGAAGATCGACTGTGTGCTGGTTACCGGCGATCTTTTTGATTCGCAGGCGCCTCCACCAGAGGCAGAGATACTGGCTTTCAACTTCTTCTCGGAGTTACGAGGTCTCGAGGTTCCGGCTATCGTGATTGGTGGAAACCACGATCATCCGAAGAGACTGTTGGCCATTCGAGACGTGTTGCGTCTACTCGACATCCACGTGCGTCCGGAACCATGTCATCCCACTAATGGCGGAGTCATCGAGGTTGTTAAGAACGGCGAAACAGCAAAGATAGGATGTTTGCCATTTGTCCCAATTGGAAGGGTTGAAGATGCCACAAAGTTGATGGGAGCGGAAGGTCAACGCTATCAGGATTACACCGACCTCATTGCGCGGATGTTCGAGTGGCTCAGCGAATCGTTTAATAGGAAGACGATCAATTTTTTGTTGGGCCACCTTTACGTGGAGGGCGGTGATACCTCTAGGAGTGAGAGAGAAATTCATGTTGCTAAACCTTACGCGGTATCCACTCAACGGTTTCCTGCTACCGCACATTACATTGCCCTGGGACATCTGCACCGCCCACAGGAACTGCTCTCTCCCTCACGAACTCTTTATGCAGGCTCCATTCTGCAGCTTGATTTTGGCGAACAGGACCAGCAGAAACGCGTCGTGATTGTCGATGCTCACCCGGGCAAGCCGGCGACGATCGAAGATTGTCCCTTATCCGCGGGCCGAAAACTGAGAGATGTGACTGGAACGATGGCGCAGTTGGAGGCACAGGCAGACACATTTGGAGAAGACTTTCTGAGGGTTACTGTCAAAACGGACCAGCGGATGCCGGGCATCGCCGAAAAGATTCACGAACTTCTCCCAAACGCCCTCGAGATTCATCAGGAGTATCCGCGAACAGAGGAAGAAATCATTGAAATCGCGGGCTGCGAACCGCCCGAGTTATTTCGCGGGTTCTATCAAAATCGCAATGGCAGTGCCCCTCCGGACACGTTGATGAAGCTGTTCGATCGTCTCTACGAGGAGGTGCTGAGTGCGTCCAATTAAACTCGAGATGAAAGGTTTCACCAGCTTCAATCAACCCATCTCAATAGACTTCACGAGGCTCGATCTATTTGCGATTACCGGACCTACAGGTGCAGGGAAGACATCGATAATCGATGCCATTATTTATGCCCTTTATGGATGCACGCCTCGTTTGGGAAAGCAATCGATATCCAACTTGATAAGCCAGGGCGCGAACAGCCTTCACGTACAGCTTGATTTTTCATCAGGGAAATCGCTCTTTCGCGTGGGACGGCGTGCAAAGTGGACCGGTAAGAAAACGATCAGTGAGGTTCGCTTCGAGGAGTGGGAAGATGATAAGTGGACGTCACGAGCTGATAAGAGTGCTCAAGCGGAAGCGATGATCGAGTCGGCAGTAGGTCTTGATTTCAAGGGCTTCACAAAGTCGGTAGTGTTACCTCAAGGCCGTTTTGACGACTTCCTTAAAGGCAAGATTGACGACCGCCGTGAGGTTCTTTCGGAGTTGCTCCAACTCGATATTTACCGACGAATGATGGAGCGCGCGAATGAAATTGCGAAGGAGAATAGAAACAGATTCGAGCAGCTTTCCGATCTGCTCACCAAAGAATACGCCAATGCCACTCCTGAAAACCTCGCCAGCATTCAGGACCTGTTGGCCCAACTGGAACCGGCCTGCGAACCATTGACAGCGAAACTCACCAGGATCCGTGAATTGATGCCGGTTGCTTACGAGCTTCGAAAAGCCACCGACGATATGGCCACGGCAGAAAAGGAATTGAAGCAGCTAGGTCCAACCAGGTTAAAAGCGGAAAAGACCCTCACCGCCATCCACGACAAGGTTCAGCTCAGTCAACGCAAGCTTGAAGAGATTGAAGCTCGAATCAAATCAACTGTCTTCAAGTCAGACCTTCGGGATGAGCTTATGAGCAAGGTCCACAAATGTGAACAATTACAAGCCAACCAAGCCCGGCTTCATGATCTCAACGAGCTACAGAAGAAGAGATCGCGCGCGTGCGCTGATGGAGAAAGTCGTTACCAGAAGGCGGAACAGCAGTTGAACACCGCCCGCACCGAAAGCGAAGCACTAGAAGCGAAGCTTCAGTCAGATAAGAAGGACTGCGAAGATGCCCTGCAAAAGCATGGCTCAGCGGACGCGATCAAAGCCACGATCGACCTTAACAAGCGCCGTACCAAGGACGAACAGCGAAAGACGAAGCTGGAACTGGAGATCGTGCGACTGAACGATGACGAAAAGACTCGCCGGTTGAAGATACAGGAAACCGATTCAGCGTTAACAAAGGCTCGGGACGAGCTGAATAACTTTAAAGCCGAACTGGAAGCCCTTACGCATCGCCATTTGGCCGAAGAGTTAAAACAACAACTGGAAGAAGGAAAACCATGCCCTGTTTGTGAACAGGTAGTTGAGCATGCGCCACCCAAGAAGAAGCATCCTTCCGTCGATCAGGCGAGAAAGCTGGTCGAAGAACAGGAAAAGGAAACACATCGCTTGAGTGCGAGCAAAGCTTCTATCGAAGGTGGTCTTAGCGAATTAGGTCCACAACTGCAAAACAAGCAACACGAAGTAGCCGAGATCGTTAAGTTGATTGGCGAGGCAGGTGCAAAGATTCGTTCAGTCTTAAGGAAAGCACCTGATGGAGAGATAGAAGTAGAACTGGAAGAACTGCGGCGATACGTATTGACACTGGATGAAGTGTTTAATGAAACGTTTCAAAAAGCGAATCAAGCTCGTGAGACTGAAACAAGAGCGAGAGAAGCTTTGGCGAAGATTGACAGGGAACTTGTCGAGATTCGCTCGGAAATGTCCAGTTCTGCAGCCGAACTCAATCGTCTGGAGGAGCAGAGTCACGAGTTAAGGACGTTGCTCGGGAAGGATGACGATCTTTCGACGCTTAAAGCCGAGCTACAGAAACAGGACGACGCAAAACGCGATCTCGAGAAGAATATCGGACTGAAGGAAAGCGAGTCCGCTAGTCATTCGCAAACGCGAGATGAGCTTGCCGAAGCGTCAAAAGTGCTCGAAGGATTGAAAGTTCAAGGCGAAACGTTACAACAGACACACACAAAGCTGCACAACGACATAGGCCGGTCTAAAGACTTATTAACCTCTACTTTTCCAGACCTGAAGATTGATGCGCTCGGATCAGATCGGGATGCGGCGGCGCAGCTTGATGCGAATTCAAGGCAACTCGAAACTGAACGCGAAGAAATTCAGAAAAGAATCCTCGAACACCGGCAACGAATCAACACGGTGAAAGAGCAAATAGATCACGCCGCTGAGATCCGTGCAGACATGGAGTTTCATCGTGGCGAAAGTGCTGTAGCGTACGAACTGGCGCAGGCGTTGCGCGCCGATCAATTCATCGACTTTATCCAACGTGAGGCTTATCATCGGCTGGCCCTGGACGGCTCGAAACACATGAAAACGCTGAGTTCGGACCGGTACTCGTTCAGTTTCGAAAAGAATGAATTTGTAGTGCGCGACCATTGGAATGCGGATGATGAACGTCCGGTAACAACTCTCAGCGGCGGCGAATCGTTCCTCGCATCGTTGGCGCTCGCGCTGGCATTAGCCGAAGGGCTGTCGGGTTTGAGTCATGGCCGTGGCCGATTCGCTTTGGAGTCGCTTTTCCTGGATGAAGGCTTTGGCACGCTTGATCCGGAAACACTCGACATTGTGCTCCAGGGCGTTGAAACCCTAAGTACCACCAACCGGCTGGTCGGCATCATCTCCCATATTCCGGAGTTAGCTGAGCGCTTGCCGAGCCGAATCTATGTTCGTAAAGCAGTAGGAGGAAGTACAGTTGAATGCTGACCAGCAAGCCTGGGAATCTTAAGACCGACCCAACCACCAACAATCCTACCGGTAACGAGCGCGTTAAAGCTTCGATAGATAACTGGAAGCGGAGACTTCTGGATCTCACTAAGAGAAATCGTGCTCTGAATTTCAAAGCGACCAAGGTCTCGACAGTGACGGTCGTAGACGAACAGCCGGCTGAGGTCTTCAGGCAATTGTATCTGCGTGAAGCGTCGATGCGGTTCAAAGCTGCGCCTGAATCCGACAAGGCTCAAGAAGCCGGTCCAACTTCTGAAATAGAACGTCCGGCTTTGAATAGCCAGTCTGCTACCTCTGTCTTCGAGGAAGATGAAGATGAGGGTCTTCATCAGGACTTCGTTCCATACGACGCAGCTTCACTCGAAGAAAGGCATGGTGACGACCAGCTTCAAACCACTTCGCAGGTAGATGCTCTGGACAAGTCTCTGCGCAGACTTGACGAGCAGACTCGTCTATCGATCGAAGAACAGGGAGTGAACCCGCTCTTCCTGGCGATCGGCATGCTTCACTATACCGAGTCCGTCGACTCTGCGCAGATCTTTAAAGCTCCCTTGATATTGTTGCCGGTAGAGCTAACTCGCAAGTCAGCCCGATCGGGTTACCAGGTCCGTGTCGCCGACGAAGATCCGCTGGTAAATCTCGCGCTTGCAGAATACCTGCGTTCACATTCGATAACCCTCCCTGAGCTTCCCGATCCCAGCAACATACCGGACGATTACGATCTCCAGACCTTCCTCTCGAGTGTCGCCGAGCGAATTGAAAACAAGAAGGCCTGGGCCGTTAAGACTGACATCTACCTCGGACTGTTCTCTTTTCAAAAGTTCGTGATGTACAAGGACCTCGAGGCGAATGCCGAACCTTTTTCCTTTCATCGACTGATCAGGCAGATGGTGCTGCGTTCTGGTTCGCAAGTAGCTGGTTTGCCGGACGACGTCCGTGCAATGGACCTCGACCGGGACTTCGCTCCCGAAGTGACTCATCAGGTTGTCAATGCAGACTCCAGTCAATTGCGTGCAATCGCCGCCTGTGCGCGAAATTACGATTTGGTGATTGAGGGACCACCGGGAACAGGAAAGTCTCAGACGATCACAAACCTGATTGCCCAGGCGCTTTCTGCGGGTAAGTCTGTTTTGTTTGTTGCCGAAAAGATGGCGGCGCTTGAAGTCGTTCACAACCGCATCGTGGATGCCGGTTTGGGCGAAGCGTGTTTGGAGCTTCATTCGACGAAGGCAAATAAGCGGACGGTGATGAAAGAACTGGCGGTGTCGTTGGACGCATCGTTGCAAGGCCTCGCCGTAGCCACAGTCTCTACGCAGCGTCTGCCGCAGGTTCGACATATGCTTTCGGAGTATGTGCAGGCTGTTCATGCGCCATATGGCGCGCTCAATCTATCGCCCTACCGGGCGTATGGCGAATTTGGAAAATATCTTTCAGCGCCGCGTCTCAAATATTCAGGCCCAACCGCGAATGTCACTCTCGAGATGATCGAGCAAGCAGTTCGGGATCTTAATGATCTCGCCGTGACTTCAGTTCCCATCGGCGATCCAGCCAAACATCCGTGGCGCGACAGCACGAAGAGCTTCTACCTGGAAGACGATCTCGAAAACATAGCCGGGTTAGCGAGAGAACTCGAAAGTCTAATAGCCGCGTGTCTTGATCTTGCTGAGCGAATCAAGCAGACCTATGGCTTTCCGCAGTTGAAGACCTTCAAGGATGTGGAAACGGCAGTTGCGGTAGCCAACGCGATGCATCGTTCGCCGGGTGCGCCACTTGACGTGCTCAACAATGCGGCGTGGAATGCGCCACCGTCAGAAGCTACTCAACTTATCGAGCGTGGGAGAGAACTGAATCGCCTCGAGGCGCACGTCGATAGTTTCTTTGACCGCAGTGTGCTCACAGAGAACCATGCAGACGACATCCAGTACATCGAGAAGAAGTCCGCCGGGTTTCTGAGTTTTTTGTCGTTCCTGGACTCGCGTTACCGCTCGATCAAGAAACGTTGGCGAGGGTATTGCCGCCCGGATTTCAAAGGCTCGCTGGTGGATGTGGCCCATGAATTAAAGACAGTCGATCGCTTCGTAGCGGAAAGAAAGGGACTGGCAGCGTCTAATGAGCTTGGGCAAAAGCTGTTCGGCGGCCTGTGGCAAGGGGAACGTTCCTCTTGGGATGCGTTGCAGACTTACATTCAGTGGGTGGTTGAGTTTCGTGGACTATGCGTCAAGAACGGGATCGAGTCGAAGATCTACGACCTTGCCTCGAAAGCCACTCCGGACGTTGCCGATGTCCAACGGCTCAAACAACAAATTGATACTGTCAGGGACATTCTTGGGCGCTTGGGCCAATCGATCGGCTGGCCGGAAGGTTATCTTTTTGAAGATGGGCTTGAAGAAATTCGGAGTCGGAGTGCGGGAATAGCTCAAAACATAAGCCAGGGGCCTCAGTGGGCGGCTTTTGAGACTGCTAAAGTCGTGGCCCATGAGAGTCTGGCGGGCGAACTTCTCCCCAGCGCGTTTTCCGGAGAGGTCTCCTTCAAGGATCTGTCGAGCGCCTTTGTACGCGCATTCTATTCAAAGTGGTTATCGGAGGTGGTCCAGGAACGCCAGCCTCTGGCGCGCTTTAATACTCTGACCCATGAACAGCGAGTGCAGGAATTCAAAGCCCTGGACGAGCGTGTGTTATCCGAAAACCGCGCGGCTCTTGTCAGTACGCTGCGCGATCGCGTCCAGCACAAACTTCGACAACCCGACGTGGCCGACGCTTTACCGTATCTTCGAAAAGAGATTGCGAGACAAAGAAAACACGCACCTCTGCGCCGCACGATCAAATTGGCGGGTACTGCGATCCGCACCATCAAACCGTGTTTCATGATGAGCCCGTTGACGGTGGCCCAATTGTTGGATTCAGAGCATCCGGCCTTCGATCTCGTCATCTTTGACGAAGCGTCGCAGTTGCCACCCGAAGATGCGGTCGGCGCGATCGGTCGAGCACGGCAGCTCGTCGTGGTCGGCGATCCGAAACAGTTGCCGCCGACAAACTTCTTTCTCGTGAATAGCGGACAGGTGAATGCTCCTGTGGCTGACGATGGTACGCCGTTGTACGAAGATTCGGAGAGTATTCTCGAAGATTTTATTGCCGCAGGCGCCGCACAGAGCCGGTTGAAGTGGCACTATCGCAGCACCCACGAGTCCCTCATCAATTTTTCAAATGTAAGTTTCTACGATGCGGATCTCTATACGTTTCCGAGCACGGAAACTGGAACAGACCGTTCCGGGCTGCAGTTTGAGTTTGTGCAGAACGGGGTTTACGAAGGAAAGGGATTGAACCAGGTTGAGGCTCGCCGCGTTGCCGATGCCGTTGTTCTGTTTGCCAGGGAACAATTGCAGCATAAAGAACGTGGCGAGAGGATGCAGTCATTGGGAGTGGGCACGTTCAATCTAAGACAGCAGTTGGCGATCCAGGATGAACTGGAACAGCGCCGGCGTGACGATCCGGCAATCGATCCTTTCTTCGCTCGCGGTGCTTCCGAATCTTTCTTTGTTAAGAACCTCGAGAATATCCAGGGTGACGAACGCGACGTGATCTTTCTGAGCGTCACTTACGCCAAGGCAAACGACGGGAAACTGCGGTACAACTTTGGACCACTCAACGCCGAGAACGGCTGGCGCCGGCTCAATGTTCTTACTACACGCGCCCGACACGCCATGCGTGTGTTCTCCTCGATCAGGGGTGACGACATTAACCCTGCTGCGGCGAGTTCGCCGGGGCCGCGATTGCTGCGGGAGTTTTTGCTTTACGCAGAACGCGGGCATCTCGAGAGCATTGTGGCGAGTATGAAAGCGGAGAGCGATTCGCAGTTCGAGCGGGACGTTATCGACGAATTGATGAAACGAGGAGTGAATGTCGTCCCGCAAGTGGGCGTAGCCGGTTATCGCATCGATTTGGGAATTCTTGACGAGCGCAGCCCGGGACGTTTTATTTGCGGGATTGAGTGCGATGGCGTGGCTTACCATTCATCTGAAACTGCTCGCGATCGCGACCGTCTGCGGCAACAAGTGTTGGAAGCGCGCGGGTGGACCATTCATCGCGTGTGGTCCACCGATTGGTTTAAAGACAGGCAAGGCCAGATTCAACGTCTGTTGTCGTTAGTTGGAGAGAGTCGCAAACGCGTTCACGAAGAGATTACTGCCGAGACTGAAGCGCGTGAACGGGTCTCGCGCGAAAACGCGACCCGACTGGAAGCGGAGGCTCAAGTTCAACGCGAAGAGGCTGCTGCAATCATACAAGCAGCATTGCACACGGAACCCTATCAGAGACCGGATGCCTCATCGTACGTGTTTACTCCAGTCGACAACGCCTATCCGGTGTCTAACTTCTTTGCGATTCCGGTCGGGGATTTAGCAAAGACTATCGTGCTGGCAGTGCAAACGGAGTCGCCGATTCACAAACTGGACCTCTTGACGCGCGTCGCGAGTATTTGGGGATTCAAGGCCGGGACGCGGATTCAAGAGCGTGTTCTGGCTGGTTGTCAATCACTCGAATCCGGCAAGGTTATCGAGCGTAGAGGCGATTTTTATTGGAACATTTCTGCCGCCGGAAAATGCCAGTTCAGATCTCGTGCGGGTACGAAGATTCCCGGCGATCGGATTGCGCCGGAGGAGTATCAGGAAGCCCTCATCGCCATTTTGTCCAAGGGTCACACTTTTGCGCGCGATCAGTTAATTAGTGAAGTGCGCAGTGTCTTTGGCTTCAACCGGACCGGCCCCGTGCTTGAAGAAGCAATCGGTGCGGCAATCGACAATCTTCTAAGGAATAACAAACTTGGCGAAGGCAGCACCGGAATTGGATTGCGCCGCTCTGTCGAGGCTTAGAGCCTTTCCTGCGAGAGGACGTCGGCACGCCCTCTCGCGTTCGATCCCATTCAGCGTGGACCGATGAAGTAAAGACAATTGAAACAGTCATAGAAGTAGTCCCTACTGAATACACACCATTCATACGTATCCGTAGAGTTGTGCGCTGACAGTGGCGGCGGGGCGCACGCCCAGTTGATGTTGAACCCACCGGCGGGCGGTGATGAGTTGCAGGGCCGCTTGTTAAGGGTCGAGGAATTGTATCCGCTGCCGTCCCAGTACTTGGACGTTCCGTTCGGCTTTATCTCCCGGAACGTGGCGTAAAGATGCGACCAGCTAAGAAAGTTGAAGCCGGTGCCCCACTGAGTATCTGATCCGCTTCCGTGGAAGCTGTTCGGTATAGGAACCCCAACTCCGGGAGTTTGAACGGACCAAATCTCAGGGTCTATGGCGTCGTCTACTTTGTGGTCGCCACCTACCGTAGAGGTGCCGTTAGTCCATTGGATGTTGATGTTCTGACCGGTTTGGTTTGTCGATCCAGTCCAGGGACCTCTAGTGGCTTGCCCGTTTCCGTTGGTACAAATCCAGCCAGCCGTACTCTGTGAAACGCCATTACGCACGATGTTGAGCGTGCCGCACATGTTGGGTGGCGCACCGTAAACGTGGTAGGTGTACGACGTGAATCGGCTGTCGTAGATCCCGTTTGAATAGTAGGCGTAGCCTCCGGGATTGAGAGTAAAAGTCTTAAACCCGCCTCCATCTTCTTTTTCCGCGAGTGGTGCTATCGGAAGCATCGTGGGGTCTGTTTGTTCGGAGTCCTTGAGGGACATGAATCCTTGTGCCGTCCCACTAAGCACCGTCATCTCTATGCGGCTTGGGAATTCAGCACTGCCGCTCTTGAATTCGCCTAGTTCACCTTGCCAGTGAACTCGCTTCGAACTCGACACGATCAGCGATTTGATCGGTTTGCCCTCTTTGCTGACAAGCGTCAACTCAACAGAACTGTTGGGCCTGTTTAGAGCCACGCCTGCGCCAAACACATACTGTTTGCCAACACCTGGCTCCACACCCACAGCCGGCGCATAACCTCTGCGATTGGCCTTGAAAACATTGGCGCCGCTTATGCCAATACCCGAAAGCTCGCGCACCCATTTCGGCGTTGACTGCTGCGGTGGACCATCTTGCTGTTGTGCCCGCGCCGAGAAGAATTCCGACGCATCTATGGCGAAGTCCGCCGGCGCGATCACCGTCGCCACGTCTTCATTGCTGCGGATGAGCAGCTTATTACTTTTGCGAATACCTGCGGGCAACGACTCGTCGAGCCGCAGAGTTGTAGCGGCAGGAATTACCGCTGAAGCAGCAGCGGCCGAGTCGTCGACTTCAACTGTCAGTTGCGCATCGCCGGCGCCGAGGTTAGTGACCCACAGTGCTGACTGCTTCAACACTTGCCGATTGGTGCTCAGCTCTATCTGCTTCGCGCCCTGGAATGGCTGGAATGCCTGGGATGCTTGGAGGGTTAGCCCAGCTTGAGGCAGGCACAGGCTGAATAAAACAGCTATCAGCAACAGGAATTGGCCAATCGTGGATTTACATTTCACAGTTTTACTAAAGACACTTCGCACAGTACACACTCCTTCCCTGGTGTTGGTTGTGAGTCGCAGGTGATTGCGTTTCGTGCCCGCCATGTGCGGACCGTGTGTAAGTTAGGATTTTGCGCCGCGGCTGTCTCTCCAAAAAGCGATGAGGTTTATTCAGAAATCGTGATCGGCGGTTTGTGTCCGTTCGGTTGTTCGCGTGACCTGATCCAACGCTTGTACTCACTCGGCAAGCAGCCCACCCATTTCTTGAATTGCCGATCGAATGTGGTCGGACTATTGAAGCCGCACCGGCTGTAGATCTCCGTCAACGTGTAGTTCTTCTCATGCAGCAACTCCAGGCACTTCTCGATGCGGAAGCGCGACAGGAGATGATGAAATGTCGTACTGGCGAAACGACGCAGAAGCAGGTTCAGATGATCGGGACTGACGCCGCTGTGTTTGGCTGCGTCTGTCAGACGAATATCAGGGTCGGCATAACACTCGTCGATGAATGTCCAAAGCCGCTCGAGCCGGCGAGAGTAAACACTTCTCCAGCGAACTTCTGCCAATGGCGGCGCGGAGGCGAGAAGAGAACAAGTTGGCAGAAAGTGAGGGCGCGTGGCTTGGTGGTCCATGTCGGTAAACCTTTGTGAGGAGCGGGTATTTAAGCTGGTATCAGGGTTACTGTGTCACCGGATAACGTTTCGACACGTGTGCATAGTGATGAGGGGATTGTAAGAATGAGGTCTTCTGGTTGAGACCGCTGCTGAGTCAGCGGCCGGCTATCGAAACACCAGGTTTGCGTTGTACCAGCGGTCTTGCAGACACGAGCGGTGCAGAATGATGCTCGAACGGAAGAGGTTTTACCTCAAGAGTTGTTGCGGTGTGTGGTTTCGCGAAAGTGAGCATGGTGAGATCTCCCGCTGTTGGTTTTGGCGCCGTCCAAGGGTGAGCTGAGGGGGAACGGGATGTCACCGTCGTTGGTCAGTGCCGTCTAGTTGTGCGGGGAATCTTAGCACTACTTCCAGAGCGTGGATAGGTTTATTTGAACGTCTAGCTGAACGAGGGACCGGGACAATTATGCTTTCTCCGCTTCTTTGTGGCATGTTCTCCAGTGATGAAGATCTTCTTCAACGCGATCACCCTGTTACTCATCATGGATCCGCTGGGTAACATACCGCTGTTCCTGTCTGCACTGAAACACGTGCAGCCCGAGCGCCGGCGCAAGGTGCTGGTCCGCGAGATACTGTTTGCGTATATCGTGTTGCTGGTGTTTCTGTTTTTGGGTAAGTATCTGTTGAAGTTGCTGAGTCTTCAGGAAGAGACGATCAGTATAGCGGGTGGCATCGTCCTGTTCCTGATTGCGTTGCGAATGATCTTTCCGACCGATGGCGTCCCCAGCGACACGCTCGCCGGCGAGCCGTTCCTGGTCCCATTGGCAATTCCTCTCGTTGCTGGTCCATCCACGCTTGCGTCGCTGCTGCTCTTGGAGTCGACTTCAAACACTACGTTTGAACTCTGGACCGCGCTGACGCTCGCATGGGCCGTCACTGCGGTTGTGCTGCTGTCTTCGACGATTCTTTATCGGTTGTTAAAGGAGCGGGGATTGATCGCGGTCGAGCGGTTGATGGGGATGCTGCTGGTGATGCTGGCGGTGCAGATGTTTATCAATGGATTGGCAAAGTTCATGAAGCCGTGAGAATGGCAGTCGGTATACGAAGGGAAACTCGTCTACGTCATGACAACTGAATCACATCTCGACAACATGCGCATCGCCTTCATCGGTTGCGGCGTAATGGCGGAGAGCATTATCGCTGGGCTGCTAAGGCAGAAGCTTGTGAGTCCGGAGCAGATTGCCGGCAGTCATCCGCGTGCAGCTCGTCGTGAAGAATTACACGCGAGGTATGGAATTCGGATGGTTGAGAAGAACCGCGATGCGGTCGAGGGCGAGATTGACATAGTTGTCCTGGCTGTAAAGCCGCAACGTCTCCACCTCGTGTTGTCGGAGTTGAGAGGGGCATTGAGCGCGGACAATCTTGTCTTGTCGATCATTGCCGGAGCGCGAATCGAAACCATCGCCAAAGATCTCGCGCATTCGACGATTGTGCGTGCGATGCCCAACACCCCTGCGCAGATCGGAGAAGGCATAACTGTGTGGGTGGCAACGCCAGAAGTGAGCGACGAGCAGCGACAGAGAATTCAGATCCTGCTGGGGGCTTTGGGCCGGGAAATGCCTGTTGAAACAGAACGAATGATCGATATGGCAACCGCTCTCAGCGCGACTGGTCCAACCTATGTTTTTCTAGTCATGGAAGCGCTGGTTGATGCTGGTGTGCACATGGGTTTCTCAAGACACGTTGCGCAGGAACTGGTGACGCAGACCATCCTCGGTTCAGTTCTGTTCGCGCGGGAATCACACAAGCATCCGGCCGAACTGCGAAACATGGTCACCTCACCTGGCGGAACGTCAGCGGAAGCAATCTACCAGATGGAGAAAGGCGGTCTGCGCACAGTGCTGTCGAAGGCCGTTTATGCCGCCTTCCAACGCGCCGTCGCCCTCGGAAAAAGTTAGTTCGACCACCATCGGATGTGACTCAATGTCTTCGACCACACTTTCATTGTTGTTGTGCTTGCTGATCCTCATTACGTGCGCCTTTGGAAACTCGGCTGCCGAGCCGCTGCCCGTGACGCAAGACAGTCGTGCCCTGCAACAGAGAATCCATCGTGTCGAAGATGGCTTACTACCGTCGGGTTCAAAGGGTTCAACTCTGCGGCTCGCCGACCGAATGACTTTTTATAAAACTCCCGGTGTAAGCATTGCCGTTATCAACGACGGCAAACTTGAGTGGGCGCGTGGTTACGGTGTGTTGGAAACAGGCAGCAATAATCCGGTAACGACCGCCACACTGTTTCAAGCCTGCTCGATCAGTAAACCTATCGCAGCCATGGCGGCGCTCAGTTTGGTAGAACAGGGCAAACTCGATCTCGACGAGGACGTAAACCAGAAGCTCCACTCATGGAAGGTTCCACCAAGTGAGTTTACTAAAGAGCAGAAAGTCACACTGCGTCGCCTGCTGAGCCACACTGCGGGAACGACCGTTTCAGGTCTCAGAGGTTACGCCTTTGACGAACAACTTCCCACGCTTCGTCAAATACTTGACGGAGTCAAACCGGCAAATTCAGAACCAATACGCGTTGACACTGTGCCAGGCACGCAGTGGCGCTACTCCGGCGGCGGATTTCTCGTCCTGCAACAGTTGCTAATTGACGTGCAACGCAAGCCGTTTCCGGAGATCATGCGTGAGCTCGTTTTGCAGAAGCTGGAAATGAAACAGAGCACGTATGAACAACGGTTGCCACTGAGCCTGAAAGCACAAGCTGCCAAAGGCCATCAGCAAAACGGAGAAAAGGTTAACGGTGACTGGTTTATCTATCCCGAAATGGCGGCCGGTGGACTATGGACCACTCCGTCTGACCTGGCGCGCATCGTTATAGAGTTGCAGAAAGCGAAGGCCGGCCGATCTCGCCGGGTGCTATCGCGACAGATGGTGAATGAAATGCTGTCCGGTCAGATGCCGAACTTTCCGGCCGCAACGATAAGCGAGAGATATGGCCGGCCGATCAGAAACCAGGGCCTTGGATTCAGACTGGAAGGCGAGGGAAGAGCCGCGCGTTTCAGCCATCATGGCGGTAATACCGGGTATAGATGCTTCATAGTTGCCTACAACGAGCTGGGACAAGGCGCGGTAGTGATGACAAACTCCGACAACGGTTTCGAATTAGTTCAAGAAATAATTCGAAGTATTGCGAAGGAATACAGTTGGCCTGATTACCCGTTTGAATTCAAGTCTCAGTAATCGGAGTTGCAATTAACCCGAGAGCAGCTCGCCGAGCGTTTTCTTGGGCCGCCATTCGCGATTGTGCTGGCGGAAGGAGGTTGGGTCGGAGTCGATGAGACCGACCAATACTTCGGTCACGATGCGGCCGCCGACTGGCCCGAGACGATTACCGCCGGTGTGGATGTCGGATTCGCGGAGGATGTAGTACCACAAGGGCGTCTCGCTGCGCCCGCCGTTCGAGGCGACGCCGATCTCGTCTGCCGTCAATGCGTCGATTCCAATGTGACGGGCCACCGCTTCGCCTGATGGAAGCCCGACGCCGTGGCCGCGTTGGAGGTCACGGACGGCGAGGGAGTGATAGGCCTCGATCTCGCAGTCGCCGGTGATGGATACCGGCAAGTCAATCAAGGCTTGCACGAGTTTTCCATCGATCTTCTTAGACCGTTGGGCCAGTGTCCCGCCAGGCATGTCGAAGAACAGCGTCCAGTCGACCGCACGTTCGCGCGGGACGGCACGGAATCCGAGGAGATCGGGAAAAAGCGGCACGGGTTCACTCTGTAAGTTCACTCGATAACGATGACGAATCTGACTGTGGCCGTAGCGGTAGGCCGCGCCGGCAAACTCGAGCGGTATGAATCCTCCATGCCGGGGGCGAAACCACCGTGGGCCGTCTCGAAGCACCTGCTCTACAAGCGCGTCGCCGGCGAGCGCAGGCAGAAATTCGTTAAGGACGATCCACTGATAGTGCCAACGCATCTGCCGCGCCGCTTCGTCAAACACGCGGTCATTCTCTACTCCTCTTGCTCGAACCTCATCGACGAAGTCGTTATGAGCCGTACACATCGCAAGATGTAGCTGCGAAATCAGCAGGTGCGTATCGTTGCGCGGATCGGCGATAACGGCGATTCCATCGGCGTTTCGTTGCACGTCTACTCCGTCCAATCCAAGCAGAAACTTTGCCGGATCGTCGCGCTGGTAGAGGAATGGATGACCTGCCGGACCATCGCCGTAGAGGCATTCAAGATTGAGTTGCGGGCTGCGAGCGTTATGCAACTCTGCCGCATTCGCGCGTGATCGCAGGGCCGACCGGTCAGCCGTAATATCGTGAGCTATAAACTGCCCGAGGATGGGCCAACCTGCGGCGGTGTCAGCAAGGGAGTCGGGAGAGTCGTCGACATCTCCACCATCACAAGCGCCGCCCGTCCGTCCAAGCGCGTGCAGGAACTGTTCATCCGCCTCAAACGACGGCAACTCGGGAAACATTCGCCCATAGGTTGCTGGACCAATCGGCGCATCGATTGCCACGGTGGCACGTACCGGGCAATGAACTCGAACTGATGTAGCGCAGCTTTGCCTCAAAAAGTCCTCTCATTCTCACCTGGCTTCAGCCAGGTGTAAGGCCCGCCAGGATCGAGAAACCGTTTCAACGGTTTTCTCGTCCGTTTCTTAAGGCGTGACGCCGAGCGCGCCGCACCAGAGTGTCGTTAACGAGCCTGGAAACGACTCGACAAATAACTCATCAATGTAGCACCAGCCCCAATCCTCATCCGGCTCGAAGGAGCTGACTAAGGGATGGTTGGTTGAATGAAAGTGCTTTGCCGCATGTTGATTCTTTGATTCATCGCAGCAGCCGACGTGGCCGCAGGTTGCGCAAAGCCGCAAGCGAACCCAGCGGTCGCCCAGTGCCAAACACTCTTCACAACCGTTCGGGGTTTTCGGAGTAACGTTGCTGATTTCAGATAAATGCGAACAGCATCTCATGGTTGTAGGTCCTTAGTCTGATTTGGCTCTGCGTTCTCTGCGTTCCTCGGTGAACTCTGCGTTAAAATATTTGGAAATCAGTGTTTACGCAGAGATCTCAGAGTCACCCAGAGAACGTCGAGTTGAAATTAAGACATCACTACCTGCTCTTGCATTCCGTTCCGCTGGGTAGTTGTGGCGCCGCGAGTTTCCTGGTGGAACGTATCCTCTTCCGGCCCGTAGCGGGGATCGTCCAACGTTATCAGCAACTCCAAATCTATTTCGCTCATGTGAACTCCCCTTGCCGTCCGCAACCGACGTTGCGAACGGCAACTCAGCTAGTCGTTGATTCAGTTTGAAGCGGCAGCAGCCGTGGGCTGCGGTTTTGCGGACCCGCTAAGCCAGTCTTCGAAGCGCGTCTCTCCAAGCAGCGCACCAGCATTCGGAACAAGCGAACGCTCACTCAACTGCGTGCCGAAGTAGCGCGCGTGCGGATCTGCGACAACCTCGCGCGGATCGTTGCGAGCGTTGAGACCCATGCGAACAAGCTCATCGAAACGAAACTGCACGGGCCCGCCAATCTCGACGATGGCATTCAACGGCGGCCCAACAGCGACTTTGCCCACCGCCTTGGCGACATCGTCGGCAGCCATCGGTTGAAAACCGACCGGCGGCACGCGAACTGTGTTGCCTTCAGTCGCGGTGTCGGTAATGCTTTTCAGGGCAATAATATACTTGACGAATCAGGCGACGAGTCCCACAATGAGAGGGTTCTCTCATGATCTGGGGCAAAGGAGTTCTTTCAATGCCGGATAAGGCTGTCGGCCTCGACATACTAGCCGAAACCGTTGGGCATGTTCTATCGCAAAAAGGTTATCGAGTTCCTCCGAGCCAACGCTCTTACCGTTGGGAAGCGGAACACGTTGAAGATTGGTGCAAGGATCTAAACGTCGCACTTTTCGACGGGGCCGATGAGTATTTCGTTGGCACCATCGTTGGAATTAAGTCCGGTTCAGCCACGTACATTTTTGATGGCCAGCAACGTTTGGCGACTACCATGATTTTGATCGGTGCCATCCGGGACTATTTCTACGTTTCGGGCGATGAGGAGACAACACGGATCATTGAAGAAGGGCGTCTGATGTCCAAAGACCGCAAGACTCACGAGCCCACAGCCCACTTCAAACTAAACTCTGTAGACCAGCAATTTTTTCAAGACCGCATTCTATTGAGGCCAGACGATCCAATTCGCAAAGCGGCTAAACCTCAACGCCATCGAGGATCGCATAAGCGCATTGAGAAGGCAGCCAAGATTTGCAAGGACTTCGTGAAGAACACAATAGTCAAGGGACTGCCGCCGGATAAAGCTGGCGACGCACTACATCGATGGCTTGATTACATTGACGAGTCACTGCAAGCGATTTGGGTGCAGGTAGCCGATGAGCCGACCGCGTTCAGAATATTTGAAACCATGAACGATCGCGGCCTGAAGCTATCGGCAGCCGATCTTCTGAAGAACTATCTCTATGCCCAAGCGGCCGATGACCGCGAGCACGTCATTCAGAAGTGGGACTCGATGACTGGAGTGCTTGAGACTATTGAGGGCGAGGAAGAAAACGTTTTGGAATATGTGCGCTGTTATTGGATCACGCATCATGGCCCAACCAGAACGAAGGTTTTGTTTGATCAGATTCGAGAAAAAACTACTAACAAGCCTCGCGCCATCGCGCTCGCCTCTGAGCTTGAAACCGTTGCGCAGGACTACGCGGCAATTCTATTGTCGTCACACCCGTCGTTGGCTTCCCGCGGTGCGAACGTGAGGACGAAGATCGAAACGTTGCGATCATTTGGAGTTACGCAACTACGCCCACTGTTACTGGCGGCGTTTCAGAAGTTTTCGGCGAAGGAGTTCAATAAGCTGCTTGATGCTTGCGTATCATGGTCAGTACGCAGCTTACTTTCGGGCGTGCCGAGCGGAACGCTTGAGGGCTATTACTCACGCAACGCGTTGAAGATCACAAAGGGCGAGATTAAGACCGCTGCACAGGTGGGCAGCGACATGATGAAGGTTGTGCCAGATGACGCAAAGTTTAAGGCCAGTGTTGCGTCGGCCAATGTCTCTAACGAAAAGTTGTCACGTTACTACCTTCGAGCATTGCAACGTTGCGCGGATCGCGAGTCAGAGCCTCAGTATATTCCTAACCCGGGTTCGGAAATTACGTTAGAGCACATAATGCCCGAAAATCCCGGCGCTGGTTGGGAGCATGTATCGGATGAGGATAGACGCACGTTTCTCAAACGGCTGGGCAATCAAGCCCTGCTTACAGGAACCGTAAACTCTAAACTTGGAAACGTGAAGTACGACTTGAAAAAACCGGCCCTGAAAGCCTCGGAATATTCGCTTACGCAGGAGACGTCTACATTCACAAGTTGGGGACCGGCCGAGATTGAAAAGCATCAACAGAAACTTGCGGATTTGGCGGTTAAGACTTGGCCGCTTTAGATCAAATCTCTATGTCGTCGTCAACAAGATCATCAATATGGACTCCAACGACACGAGCATAGGCGAGAAGGACTAAAACAGATGGCTGGCGGCGACCTAATTCATACGCGGAGATGTGACCGTAATGGCCTGCGAATCCGAGGCGTGTTTTCATTTCAGTCTGGCTTAGCCCGAGACGTTGACGTATAGCCAGTAGTTTTCCAGCGAGGCGCTTTGGCCTTGGAAGCTTTTTGCTCATATTCTTCCTCGATTGCAGAGGGCGCTGCCGATACCCACCTATCGAACAGCGCCCTGCCAAGGAGCTACCACGTCGCTACACGGTGGCAGCATCCTGTAAGCGTCACCGGACCGGGTGCCTCCATTGGCCGGTACGCTCACGTTTCAGGGCGTCGCGTGGTGAGGGTTGCTCTGTGGTGAAGTCACACTAAGCACCGACGCCCCAGCCTCATGCGTGTCTGAGCGTTCGCACGAGGCTATCTTTAAGTCTTAGGGATTCGTTCAGCGTAGAGTTGGCCTATGACAGCACCAATCAGAATGCGCCTTAACAATTCTTCCAGTGAGACGCCAAGGTTGTTGGCCCATTGGCGCAGGAAGCCCCAATTCTCGGGCGTGATGTTGCTACGGGTTAGATTTATTGTGACGTGTGGAGTTTTGCTGTCAGTGTTCGTGTTAACATTCTTCCGCATGGTCGATTCCTCATTCTTAACAGGGATAGGAGTCGGCTGTGTAAGGGCTGGCAAGTGTTAGCGCACTTGTCGGCCCGCTCTTTTAGGTGGGTGCGCGCCACTATAGAGACGTGATTATCGGTTGTCAAGAAATATCTTGTGACAGCACCGTAGTTTTCCAGCTTGATATAATTAACCGAATGAAACTAATCGGCACAACTGAGGCGGCAAAGCGGTTAGGGATAAGTACGAATAGAGTGCGCGACTTAATTGCAAGCGGGCGCTTGAAAGCGCAGAAGATCGGACGCGAGTACGCCATCAACCTTAACGATCTAAACGCGGTAAAGAACCGGACGCCGGGGCGTCCACGCAAAGCGCGAAAGAGCGTCAAACGATAAACGGGAATAGTTAGATGAAATCTAAAGCCACCGAATTTGAGAACTTCGACAAGACAATGCGCGGCTTATTATCCGTGCCTTACTCGGAGTTACAAAAGAAGCTTGAAGAAGAGAAGCACGCGAAGAGTAAACACAAAAAAAAGCGAGCTACTTCGCCCGCTTCTTCCCGCGCTTCATCATCCCGAAAGAAGCGAGTTGCTTAGAACGGTAATTTTTCCTCGTCGCTGGTTTTGCCAGTGAGTTGCCTATAGGTGAGGCGCTTGCCAGCGAGTCTTTCAACGACTTTATCGAATCGCTCGCGGTCATTAGCGCGACGAGAATTGAATCTAAATGTTTGCTCGTCGAGGTATCGGAACAAGTGGAACGGTTCGACGCTTACATACGTGCCATTGATGCTGCGCTTGAGAAGACTCCAGAAGTTTTCGATCCCGTTCGTGTGGATCTTGCCGTCAACGTATTTCTCAGCATGGTTGATCACGTTGTGAACATAGTCGTCTTGCACTCTATTGTAAGAGCGAAACGCATCGCTATAGACAGTCGATCCCGGTTCGACATGCTTCGCTATTTCTGTGTGCAGGGACTTGCGGCGCACGTTCGGCACAACGCACGTTCTCACTTCGCCGTGGCGCTCAAGCAATCCCATCACAGCAACTTTGCCCGATCCGCCCGTACCGTGAATCCGACGAGCACGAACCGAGCGGTGCATGTTACGCGCTTTGCCACCGATGAAAGTTTCGTCTACTTCGACGTGACCGGACATCTGCTTCATAAACGATCCGGTCTGCATGGCAAGTCGGATGCGGTGGTCCATGAACCACGCGGTTTTCTGAGTGACGCCAAGCGCACGAGAAATTTCGTAGCTGCTGATTCCGTTTTTACAATTCACGATCAGCCATACGGCAGTCAGCCACTTATCCAGACCAAGCGGCGAATCCTCAAAGATGGTGCCAACCTTAACGGAGAACTGTCGTTGCTTGTGGGCGCTCTTGCATTGCCATTTGTTCTGCTTCGCCAGAAAGGTTACGTCTTTGCGCCCGCATGTAGGACACTCAACGCCATCGGGCCATCTGCGAGCAGCAAGGTATTCGCGACAGTTATCAGGATTCGAGAAGTAAATGATTGCTTGTTGAAGCGTCTTCGGGTTGTTTTCGTGCGCCATGATGTGAGGATTTTAGCGTGAGCACCTTGATTCGTCAAGTATATTATTGCCCTTTTCAGGAATTCGAAAAACTGCGTCGCCCGCACGATCGAAAAGGGAATCGAGGATTCTCTGATCAACTTCTCCTGCGCGACCTTCGCGCGGAGGTAGCCGCTTTCTGGCAAACGATCACAGCCCACGACGGACAAGGCCACATGATGGCCCACACCTGCGGCCGCTTCGGCGGCGAGCAAGTTACGCGTCGACGTCTGGAAGAAATTCATCACCGCCGCGTCCTCGAACGACGGTGAATTCGACACGTCGACGACTACCGACGCGCCTTCAAGAACTTCGGCGAGTCCTTCGCCCGTCAGGGTATTTACGCCCGAGTTTGGCGACGCAGCGACAGCCTCGTAACCGTGCTCGTTGAGCTTCGATACGACCTTCGATCCGATGAGCCCGGTGCCGCCAATAACTACAACTTTCATTTTTTGTTTTTCCTGCGCCATGTTTATCTCCTTAGTTGTGACCCTTCATTTGTTTAGCCGATTCATTCGACACCGGCACTAACACCGGCGCGCCCTTGTCCTTCACCAGGAACACCAGGAACTTTGCCGTTTTGGTACTGCTTGCGTTCCGGCCCACGAGATGTACATCGTCGGGAGCTTCATAAAATGTTTGACCAGGTGTAAGCGTCACCTCTTTTCCGCCCTTCACCTGCATCACTATCGAGCCCTCCAGCACATAGACGAAAGCCTGTGCATTGTGCCGGTGAATGGGATCGGTGCCGCCGGGGTGATATTCCACGGTCATCATCAAGACTTCTTTGCCGGGAAGCGCCATCAGATCTTTCGTTATCAGCGGCGTGGCCGTGGCGTGTTGTGTCGTGGGCTCCTGCGCCATCACCGAGCCCGTCATGAGAAACAATAAGACCAGCGTTAACTTCATGATTAACCTTTCTTGATTCAGGCTGTTGCCTGTTTTGAGCTTTGTTGAGCCTGTTGTATGAACTCGAGCAAGTCCGCATTGATCAGATCCTTGTGCGTCTGACACATTCCATGCGGCAAGCCTGGATAGACTTTCAGAATTGCGTTTTTGATCAGTTTGACTGAGAGGAGCGCCGAGTCGGCGATGGGCACGATCTGATCGTCGTCGCCGTGCATGATCAGCGTTGGCACGTCGAACTTCTTGAGATCTTCGGTGAAATCTGTTTCGGAGAATGCCTTGATGCATTCGTAGGATGCGGGAAAACCGGCCATGCTGCATTGGAGCCAAAAAGATTCGCGCAAGCCTTCCGAGATCTTCGTGCCCAGCTTGTCGATGCTGTAGAAGGGAAAGCAGAAATCTTTCCAGAATTGAAAGCGATCGGCCTGAACGCTCTTTCGCAGACCGTCAAGCACCTCGATGGGCATGCCGCCAGGATTAGCCGGCGTCTTCACTACCAACGGCGGCACAGCACTGATCAGCACTGCCTTCGCTACGCGCTTGGCGCCATGACGGCCGATGTAGCGAGCGACTTCGCCGCCGCCAGTCGAATGGCCGACGTGAATTGCGTCTATTAGATCGAGCGTTTCGACGAGTTGCGCGAGATCGTCGGCATACGTATCCATGTCGTTGCCGTTCCAGGGTTGGCTCGATCGGCCATGACCGCGACGGTCATGAGCGATGCAGCGGTAGCCTTTCGAAGCCAGGAAGAACATCTGGTCTTCGAAGGCATCTGCAGTCAACGGCCATCCGTGACTGAAGACGACGGGCTGTCCGCTGCCCCAGTCTTTGTAGTAAATCTGCGTTCCATCTTTGGTTGTGATAGTGCTCATTTTTGATCCTCTATTTCTGTGGTGGTGCTGAGGATCTTGCAGCTATTGGATTTTTCTCGAAACCCTAGATGGTGCGAGGTGAAGATCACTCATTTGAGTG
This sequence comes from Pyrinomonadaceae bacterium, assembly GCA_035276045.1. Lineage (GTDB taxonomy): Bacteria > Acidobacteriota > Blastocatellia > Pyrinomonadales > Pyrinomonadaceae > PSRF01. The sequence continues at coordinate 51,601 of DATELZ010000129.1, forward strand.
ATTGGCGGATCACTCTGGACGAAAAAAATACGAGGCGCCGGATCATCGACGCCTCGTATGCGTTTCTCAATTTACTATCAATTTAATATCAATTGATCAGTACAAGCCTCTGGTAGCTGAAAGCACTCAATGGGATGATTCTCGTGGATGTGGTAAATTCTAGACTCGCTGCGCACGCCACAATTAAGCATGTCAAATAGGGTAGACGAGGATTGGTTGAAAGGTCGCGCTTCACTGGGCGCTGCTGCTTCGTGGACGGCCGAAGAGATTCGTCTGATCACGGACCTCGGTTTTGCGCTGGCCGATTATGGTCGCGACGAGGAGGCGCTGACGATCTTCGAAGGATTGGCTGCGCTAGCCCCGGCGACCGGATATTTTCAATCAGCCCTCGGCGCGCTATTGCTGCGTGTCGGCCAGTTGGATCGGGCGGAGTTGCATCTCAATGCCGCGCTTGCGGCCGATCCAAATGACATGGCTACTCTCCTGAATCGTGGCGAACTCTACATGCGTCTAGAGCGGCGCGACCTTGCCCGAAGAGATTTCGAGACTTTACTCGATCTGCCGCAAGTTCAAGCCGACTTGAGCACCTCGCCGTATGCAGTCCGTTCACGTGCGCTTCTTTCAATTCTGACCCGGGACGGCGCGCCGAACGGCGGATAGGTCTTTGGTCTTGGGTCTTTGGCCTTAAGACCCTTGCGCTAAACACTAAGTAGATTCAAGATTCCAAAGACCAAAGACCAAAGACCAAAGACCAAAGACCAAAGACCAAAGTAGCGCCCCCCGCCAATAAATTTCCCCTCCCCCACGCAACTTTTCCCAAATCCATCCGATAACAACTGATAGGGCGCACTCTACGCTGGGGGAATGTGCTCAAAACTATCAAATAAGTTGCGGGAGGAATGCCATGAGTGATCCTATTTCAGCAATCATTCCCCAAATTGCTTCGCAGGCCACGAATGCCACCGGCATAAAGCAACCGGAATTAGCTGGCCGAACCTTTCAGGCGGTTTTGCAGGATGGGGACACCAGGCCGAGAACTGTACAAAACCCCGAACCAGAGAAAAAAACTACCGAAGGTGTTTCCGGCGCCAGCCTCGACCAGTTGCGCGACGAGTTGACTCGCCGTCTCAACCGCATCCCGAACAACAACAAGTCTTCACTTGACGACATCTGGCCTGAACTATTGCGCACCAATACGCGAATGACCCTCCTGCGCGACGCCATGAGGGGGATCGACAACACACCAACCGGCACAAACATCAAGGGCGTGTTCGGCAAAGTCGAAAACGAATGGTTCAACCTGGAACAGATCATGCGATCCGACAAGGATCTCTCCTCGGGAGAACTCCTCGGTTTGCAGGCGCGTCTCTATCAGGTCTCACAACACATCGACGTCATGAGCAAAGTGGTTGACCAGATGACCAGCGGGATCAAGACGATCCTTAACACCAACGTCTGAGCGAGGAGTGGTTTGCAATGCCAATCGTAGGTAGGGTCATCACGTCCGCAGGTAATGCTGAACCGATTTCTCCTCGACGCAGACGCGATTCATCATCATCGGCAGCGAGCTTCGACAATAGTTTGTCTGTTGAATCGGAGAATAGAGAGAAAGCCTCCTGGTCTGAAGCTGCCCGCCAGCGCACGATCGAGGAACTGCGAACGCTGGTACGCGCCATCCAGTCAGGTGTCACCGATCAATTTGCACTAACCGATCTTATCTTCCATGCGCGCCATCCGGAGTTGGTGGGGGTGCCGCTGACCGAGGACCAGCAGCTACTGCTCGACGAGTGGAACGCAATCAGCGCGTTGCTTGTCCATCCGACGCTGAACGAGGTCGGAAACATCCTCGGGGCGAATGTCATCGGCGGCGAGTTGCGGCCACAGGAAATCCAATGGGCCTTTGAGCGGGCGGCGCAATCACCCTTAAACGTCGACAGGACATCCGGTGACAGTGGCAGATTTGATGAGGTCATCTTTCAATCTGTTCAGTGGTGTCCGGGGCTGTCTCCCGCGATCCTCAAGAGCCTGCTGGCGCAGGAATCAAACTTCAATCCAACAGTCATCAATCAGTATGGTTACGCCGGAATTGCGCAGTTTGGACGCGTGGCTGCTCGCGAAGTCGGGCTTCAAGTCGGAATCGCCGGCAGCGAGATGGACGAACGCTTGAATCCTTACAAAGCGATCCCTGCGGCGGCGCGGCTGTTGAATTTAAAGGCGCAAAGACTTGGCGATCTGGCGTTCTCGCGCTACGGCCAACCGGACGGGGCGGAATTTTGGAAGTTTGTGCTGGCGGCGTACAACGGTGGTGAAGGAACTGTCGCGTTGGCAATGGGACACGCTTACCGCAACGGATTGGCGCGGGCCAGAGCACAGGGACTGGTTGGTTACGACGCGGTTAGTTTTGCGCGAAGCTTCGCTTCGAAGTGGGAGAATCTGCGGGCAGGTGGCGAAGGTTCACCGCTCGGGATGGCAGCGGCGCGATATTTTCCCATGCTCGCCGTCGCAAAGTACCAGGAGATTGCCAACTATCCGACTGCGATAGTGGCGCGCTCGTTACACGCCAGGATCTGACGGAATCGATGAGAAACGGCGATGACTTTCAAAGTCGGCAACGGTCAGCAGTCAAATCCCGGTCCGGACGTTAACCGCGGCAACACACCCGGCAGTCCAAACACCCATCACCACCCGGAGCATCCAGCGACGACGGGCAATACAGCGTATTCGCACGACCACACACCGACGCGTCAGCGGGAGCTGGAGACTCACGGAAATAATGTGCGCTCCCGAGTTGAAGGTCATTCGCCTGGGAATAGCGAATGGGGGCATTCGCATAATCCACGACATTCGAATTCTTCGAGATCCGAAGGCGGTGGAATTGGTCTCAATCTCGGCGCCGAAATAGCGGGCCTCGATATTGAAGTGAACGTGGGGCTGAGGGACACGAATAACTTGTTGCGCGAGACGATCAGAACTGTGCGGCATGAATTAAATGCGTTGCGTCCCGATTTTCGTCATGACTTTCGCGACGGTCCGAGAGACGCGAATAACTTCTTGCGCGAAACAATCAGAACGGTGAGAGCTGAACTGAGGGAACTGCGTTTTGACTCTCGCGGAAATTCAGACCATAGACCTCTTGGCTTCACCGAAAGGCACATCGAAAGTGTCCTGCATATTGCCACGAGAGGGTTAGAAGATCGGCTGGGTCGCGGCGAGCCGCCGGAAAGAATTGCTCGCCAGCTTATGACCGACGTCTCGGGCGTGGTCCGACTTGACGAAGTTTTCTCGCGGCTCGAGCGAATCGGCGGCGAACCGGTGCGACGCGCATACGAGTCAGTGTTGAACTTCGCCTTAAGAATCGACGAAGCCCAAACAAATCGTTTGCCAATGCTGGTAGAACTGTTGCGAGATCTGAACACCGGCGCATTCCTCCATCCGCGAGACATGGAGGGGCCATTTCCTTTAACCGGACGCGCGCGAATCGTCAGTGAAATGATGGCCTTGATGCGAACTCTCGACGCCATCCAAAGATTTACCGCCGAGGTGCGAGCCGATCCTTACGTAAAGTTCAATGGCGATTTATCCGCTTTCTCGCTCAGCAAACTCCTCGGTTTCCTCGGCAATGACGTGGTAGAGCGGATCGCGCAGAACCTTGCGACTTCAGGTCCGACTCTGCCGGGAATGGCAGGCAGACTCGAAGTCCTTCGTCTCGCTGCTGCCCTCAACGGGATCCTGACCGACAGTGCCGGCCGGCCATTAATCACAGCAGACGGCATGCCCTTAAAACTGGGAGAGTTGCTTTGGTTCAATGTCCGACCCGACGCGCTTGCAGATTTATGGTCGGGCGATAAATTTTCGAGCAGGTTTTTTCCCACGTTGCTGCATGGTGGGTTCGATGCCGTCTATTCTCTGATTGGATTTGACGGACGCTCATTGTCGCTGCCGCGCTTTATCGCGATCCAGTCGCAGATCAACTCCTCTGAATTCGAGTGGTTATTCGGTCACGCGCCGTTTAGCGAAGGGTGGCTGCGGGCGATGATCGAATTTCTCAAAGACTCCATCTCGTTCGATCACAACGTGCTCGGCGAAATGCTCGAAGAAGCGGTCACTACTGACCGGTTTCATTTTGCTGTAATGCGCGGCACGGTCGAAGAGGGAAGGGCCGTCGCCGGATCCTTTACGTTTGCGCCTGCCACGATCAAGTGAACAATCTCTGCGCAATCTCTGTGTTCTCTCTGTTTACATGTGAGGTACAAGACAGTAACCACAGAGACACAGAGGATATTGAAAGTTGAATGAACGCAACTCTCGAATACGATCAAAGATCCCTGCAACACGAGCAGCGGATGCTCAATCTGTACCGTCACGGATCGAGTAGCGACGGCGGATTGCTCCAACCGCTCGCAAATGCATGTTGGCGCGCGTCGGCTTTCGACTGGCGCGTAAAAGCCGACGTCCGTTCGCTTCGGCATCTATGGGAAGAAGCCGCTCGCGCGCTCGCCGAAGGTTTTGTGCGCAAGCGCGCCGGGTTTGAGGGCAATCACGCCGATTTATCTCTCGCCCTGCACCTCGCAATCGGCGCCAGGAACTTTGACCTCGTAAGCCGTCTCATGCACACCGTTCCCACGGTGACGTCCAGTGTTCAAGGCCGCCGCATGCCGCGCTCGCCTCGACTCCTGCTCGACGCTTATCTCCTGACAGTACGCGCCGTAGTTGAGCGCAGGAAGGAACACGCTCGCGCGGCCCAAAGCGCACTGCTGGAAGCGCGTGTGGAGGTTGATCACGAATGGTGGCAGGAACAATCTTTGTCGGCTGGCGAAGTGGACTGGAAGATCACTGAACACGAAGCGATCCGCAGCCTCTTGAGCATTATCACGCGGCTTGTTCTACAACAGTCTTCACACTGGGAAAACAATCAGGGCAGTGAAGCTGACTTCGAGATGTCGCTCTGCATGGAATTTGTGTCGGCGATGGATGAAGTCGTGCTCGTTCTCGATCGTTTTATCGAATCCGAGATCAATCATCGACCGAAGCTGTATTTCTGGTTGCCGGGAATCGCGCTCAGTATTCTCGCCGAACGGGCAGGACTGTCATTGGAATGGCTGCAAGTTCGCCACGAAGAAAATCAAGCGGGTTACATTCGCTTGCCCCTCAATCTTGTAACTCAATAACTCTCAGCCAGGGCGCCCGCCGTTGCTGCCTTCGCGCCTTCCGGCAGAACGGGCGGCGCGACGACCGCGTTTTGCTGACGCATTGAAATGCGCGCCACCGGTTGCACGTTCAACTCCGGCGTCAATTCCTGATAGGAAAGCACTGCCAGTTGCGGAAACTCCAGTTCGACCATCTTGCGCACGAAACGCCGCAGTTCCATGTCGGTGATGGCCACCGGCTTCTGCGCTGAAGGCGACAGATTGGCAAGCTCGTTGCGAAACGCTGCGAGGATGTCATGGGCCAGGCTCGGATCGAGAGAAAGAAACGATCCGGTTGAAGTACGTCTGATTGCGCCACGAATAACGTCTTCGATCTCCGGATCCAACAAATACGCGAACAGCGTGTCTTTGCCACCGGTGTAGCGGAAGGCCAGGTAACGTTTCAACGAAGCCCGGATGTACTCGGTAAGCATTACGGGATCTTTTTCAATCCGGCCCCACTCGGAAAGGGCATCAAGAATGGTCTTGATGTCGCGCATCGAGATCCCTTCCTGGACCAACCGTTGCAGCACTTCCGTAAACTGATGTATGCCAATCGTCTTCGGCACGACCTCCTCGACGAGCTTCGGAACACCGCGCGCAGCGAAGTCGAGATATGCCTGGGCTTCCTGAATGCCGATAAACTCGTGTGCATGACGCTGCATGACGCGCGAAAGATGCAGCGTGATCACCTCCGCAGGTTCCCATACTTTCAATCCGGCCAGTTCGGCTACGTGTCGTTGGTTGGCGGGAATCCACGCACCGGGTTTCAGGTCCGCCGGATTGCGCACCTCCTCGCCTTCCAACCCAAACACTTTGATGTTCTCGGCAGAGTCGTTGACAAATAAGCAATCGGGTTTCAGCGTGCCGTACACCACCGGCACCTCTTTGATCGCGATGAAATACTGATTCGCTTTCAGAGGCGCATCGCCGCTGACATAAACACTCGGCAACAGCACTCCCAGATCGTAATAGACTGCCGCTCTGAGTTTCGGCAGCTCCGCTCGGAAGCGAGCACCGGATTCAGTCTTTGGATCGATCAACGCAGTCAATTGCTTGCTGACGACGATCGCCAGCGGCACGGCAAAAGTCGGTTGCAGATCTTCCGCGCCCGAAGCGCTGCCGGCTTTAGCTTTGAGCTCTTCCTCCGTGCGCGCTTCTTCTCGCTGTTTGCGATGAAGGAAAAAGCCGTATCCTCCAATCGCCGTCCCGATCAGCAGCAGTTCCACGTACGGCATATTCGGGATGAACAAGGCGAAAGCAGAGAAGACGTACAAAAATCCCATCGCGACGAACAGCGGTTTGGGATCGGAGAAGAGTTGTTGGCGGATATCGCTGCCGATGTTCGATTGATCGTCGTCAGTAGCTACTCGCGTTACGACAAATCCCGCTGAGATTGCCACTACCACCGATGAGATAACCGTGACGAGGCCGTCGCCGATAGACAGGATCGTATATTTCTGCGCTGCTTGCGCGAAAGTCATGTTTTTATAGATGACTCCCACCGCAAGGCCGCCGACGATATTCACAAACCAAAGAATTATCGTGGCAATCGAATCGCCTTTCACAAATTTCAAAGCGCCGTCCATCGCGCCATAAAGCTGTGATTCTCGTTGTAACGACGAGCGCATCCGTCGCGCTTGGTCCTGCGTAATCAGGCCGGAGCGCATGTCGGCGTCGATGGACATCTGCTTTCCTGGCAACGCGTCGAGGGTGAAACGCGCGGCCACTTCGGCGACGCGCTCCGAACCCTTGGCGACGACGATAAACTGCACCACCAGGATCATGATGAACATCACCACGCCGATCACGATATTGCCGCCGGCGGTGATCTTGCCGACTACCTGAATAAAGTCTCCCGCATCGCCTCTCTCCAGAATGCTGCGCATGATCGAGACGCTCAGGCACAGGCGAAAGATCGTCGTCACCAATAAGAGCGTCGGATACGACGTCAGTTGCGCGGGACTGGAAATCGACAACGACTTCATCAACACGATGAAAGAGAGCGCCAGATTCGAAATGACCAGGAGGGTAATGAGCGTCGGCGGCAGCGGCAGGAACAAAGTGGCGATGATCAACATCACCACGATCGGCAGCAGGATAGTGATGTTTTGCGACAGGGCCTTCACAAAAAAGTCGCGCCCTATTAGTTGATTGGGCCACTGCATTGTGAAGAGTTTCTGGTTCATCTTAGGAATTCAGAATCAGGAAAATGATGACTGCGCCTACGATGGTGCCAAACGTCATCAGCGAAAGCTCGACAAACGTAAAGACCGAAAAGTATTCCCGATCGCTTTTGATAAGTGCGGCCAACTGGTGCACGGGTTTCTGCAGGTGCATGCGCCCGGCGCCGGAATTTGGCCCATTGACCGGTGCTGGCGGCGCGTGATCTTCAGGCGCAACCCTGGGCATTACGGTATCGAGGATGACGAGAGATGTAGGTTCGTGAAAGGTCAGCACCAATGGAGTGCTGTTCGCAGCGCCTTTTGCGGGCGGATTCAAAAATATCCGATCACCGTCGCGCAAACGCCGTTCATCTTCAAGCACTTCGCCGTTGACTGTTATACCGAGGGCCGTTTGTGCTTTGAGTATTACTCCGCTCCAGTCTTTGCGGACCACGGCGCAAAGGTCGGCGATCGAGGAAATATCAAAACAAAAGTATTCGCCGGTTTCGTCCCAACCCAGCGGCATTTGCTCGACCTCGATCGGGATGCGGCTGCCGGATTCGGTTCCATCGTCGATGACGAAGTAGAAGCGATCTTCGTCAGTGCGCAGACTGTCGAGGATCGCGGCGAAACTCTTGGACGATTTCGCGTGCTCAAATTCGATATTGATCTCGTAGGCGCCGATCGTAAGCAGATCGCCATCCTTGAGCGGATGAGACAAATTCATTCCGAGGATCTCACCATTAAGAGCAGCACCCTCAGCCTGATTGATTACCTGTGGTTCAGTTTCCCCGAGCACGATCACGATCTGTTCGCCCGACCGAACGCTTCCGTTCAGCGATAGGTTGGCCGTAGGCAAATTACCGATGATTATGCGCGGACCGTTGAATGTCTGATCGAAGAAAGGTGGTGAGTTGGTATCCTCCCACTGATACCTGGCACTAAGTCTTATCCTCATTATGAGCCCCGTAAAATCCAGCAGCATCCAGCCGCTGACGCAGTTGGTTAACGCACGGGGGATTTTTAGCGTTAGACGATCGAACCGGGGCGAGCGGTCCATCTAAGTCAACTTAAAGGTTGACACGAGGTCGTTAATATCTTATTACACGACTCAATCCCCCGGGAACAAAAAATGGATCGATCACCCAAAGAACTTCACAGTTCATTCGTGTTTGAGGGTAAGTCTGCCGAGCCGCAGGCTAACGATCTTTCAGCGTTCCTCAAGTTTCCCTCTCTCAGTCGACTCTTTCAAGGACCTGACCGGGCTGCTTTATCTGAGATGCGTTCGCGGCTTACTCAAACAAATCAGCATTTGGAACAGGTCATAAGACAAGGCACTAAACAGGATTCCGAGCGAGCGATCCTCGCGTCGCGCTCCTATACTCTGACTCTCGAGGTATTGAAAGAGTTGGAAGACAATCTGCGTGACGCGGCGAAATAAAAAGTCCTCCCACGACGCAACTTTTTTATCTTCGCACCGATAATCTCTGTACAGGGGACTGCAATGAGTTTACCCGCAGCAGACTGACAGAATTAAATCAGTTGTGTTGCTCTTGTGTGATATTTCGGAGATATGGAGGGCGCAATGGGAGATCCAATTCTACAGGTACAACAACAGACACAAAGCGAACCGGTGACGCCTCCGACCGTCCCAACGCAAGATCCGAAACCGAAAGAGCCAGGCACATTCAGTAAGATCCTGGGCAGCGTTCTGGGCGGCGCGGTGAATGTTATCGCTCCCGGAGCGGGAAGTTTAATCGGCGGGCTGGTGCGGGGTGGCGGATTGAATTACGCCGCGGACATGGAAGTGATGCTCCAGCAGGCAGCGCGGCAGCAGACGCAATTGATCGGCGTGCAGATGAGAGTCGGCGAGCAGACGCAGCAATTCGCCGCAGTCTCGAATCTTTTGAAGGCAAAGCACGACGGGGAAATGACGGCAGTCAATAACTTCAAGTCGTCGTAAGGATAGTTTGAAAGTTTTCTCTGCGGCCTCTGCGTTTCTCTGCGTAACTGCGATCTTAACGCAGAGAACGCTAAGACACGCAGAGAACACAGAGGGACGCAGAGAACACAGAGATGAAACTGGACCACGTAAAGCCAAGTGACCAGGAGTTGCGCGTTATCCTGGAAGCGGGGTTCGCGCTCCGTTACGCGCGGCGATTGGATGAAGCTGCCGACATCTTCAGCGGCGTCATGGCGCTCTTGCCGGAATCTGACGTGCCACGGGTGGCATTGGGAACAGTGGAGCTGGAGCGCGGAAACTTCGCCGCTGCCCAGGCCGCCTGCGAAGAGGCGCTGCGCCGCGATCCTCAGAGTCTTTATGCGCGCGTCCATCGGGCCGAGGCTTTGCTCTTTCAACGAAAAAGAGACGAAGCCGAGACCGAGTTGAATTCCGTAATTGCGGCCGACCCGGAATCGCCGCACAGCCGCACCGCGCGTGCACTGCTGGAGGCCGCTGATTTAATCTGTGCGGAAAGCAGCCCATAGTATGCAAGGGGGTAGGTAAGACAGATGAAGATTAATCGACCGGGCGATCCCCTGACTGGTTCAACAGATCCGCTCGAACCGCGCGATCTGCAAAACGTCGTCAAGGGAGAACGTTTTGAGGCCGTCCTGTCGGAACTTGAATCACAGGCCGGCACAACGGCGGGCAATACAGTCGACAACTCCCAGGCGATGAGTGCGACGCGTGCTGCCCTTACCAGCATCGCCAAAGAAGCTGATCTGGCGAATGCCAACCAGGCTTTGGTGGCAGTCAGAGAGTCAGCGCGATTCATGATCAGTTCGCGCCTGAGTGAGCAATATCGCACGACGGAGGAAGGGGAGAGATTGATTGAAGGCTTGAGCGAATATGTGGCATCTGATCCTTTGCTGAAGTCGAAGATTCTTTCCATCCTGCAAAAGGTCAAGGCTGCCTAGTTTCCGCCTCAGTCTCTCAGCCAGGCAATGTCGCAAGGTGGCGAGAAGACAGAACAACCAACTGAGAAAAGGCTGCGTGATGCCCGCAAAAAGGGCCAGGTAGCCAAAAGCCAGGATCTGACCTCGGCGCTGCTGCTCGTCACCGCAGCCATTATTCTCGCCCTCGTCGGCGCTCACATCGGATTACAACTCACGAACGCCATGCGCGACGGATTGTTGCGCGCAACCACCTTGCAAGGCGACTTCAATCAAGCCGCGGCGGTTGGCCTCTTCTGGTCCAGCATGCAGACGATGGGCCTTGTGCTGGCCCCGTTGCTCATCGCAATGTTTGTCGTGGCCCTGCTGGTGAGTTATCTCCAGGTGGGACCAATCTTTTCCTTCGAACCAGTAAAACCCGATCTCAAAAAACTAAACCCCGCCGAGGGCTTCAAGCAAAAGTTTCTCAAGCCAAGACCCTACGTTGAGTTGGTCAAGATGATTGTGAAGATGGCGATAGCCGGTGTCGTCATCCTGGCGGTTATCTGGGACAACCGGGCGGACATCATCCGTTTGACCAGTCAAAACGTCGATCATGCCGCATCCTTCACGGCTTCAATCGTCTTTCAGATTGCCTGGAAGGTAGCTGCTGCTTTTGTGGTCCTCGGCGTGGCGGATCGCTTTCTGCAAAAGTTTCTTCACGTGAAGGAAATGAAGATGTCGAAGCAGGAGGTGAAAGAGGAGTACAAAGAAACTGAGGGTAATCCGCTGTTCAAGAGTGCGCGGCGCCGGATTTACCTGGAGATGCTGCAACAGTCGATGATGGCGGCGGTGAAGAAGGCGGATGTTGTGGTCGTGAATCCGACGCATGTGGCCGTGGCTTTGAAATACGACCGCAGCGAGATGGAAGCGCCCATCGTGGTCGCTAAAGGCGCGGAACTCATGGCGGCCCAGATTCGAAAGATAGCGGCTGAGGCGAATGTTCCTACCTACCGCGACGTGCCGTTAGCCCGGGCGCTGTATGACATAGACATCGATGCGTCGATACCGGAAGAGCTGTATGAAGCGGTTGCCGAAGTGCTGCGTTGGGTTTATCAATTGGCTGAAGAAAAGAAAGGCTTAGCGAGTCATGGCTGAAGTGCGTGGTATTCAGGATGCATCTTTGCCGGTGAACCAGAGGATTGACGATCCTGTTAGAAAAGCCCCTGGGTCCACTACTCAACCCGCCGTGCCGGAGACGCCTACCGGACCGCCTGGACCACTGGGCCAACCAACTGGCTTGCCGGCTTCAGTGGGACCGGATCAGCCGCGGATTTTATCGGATGTGCTGGCAGGACGCGATCCATCGCAACTCAGAGCGGCTGAGTCGTTGCGTGAGAGAGGTGGAGTTTCAGCTACAGACAAGCTGTTGGGTCTCGATCGGCAACCATCCGTCGTGGGTGCATTTCCGCCGCCTCCCGGGAACAGCGAAGCGCTTCGCCACCTGACGCCGGCCATGCGCCGCACGGCCATGCGAAATCTCATCAACCGCCAACGGGAGCGGATGCATCGCCTCGAGTCGCGGCTCAAACGCGAAGAAGGTGAAGATGATCGAGACGAACGTGACGAAACGAGTGATTATGAGTTGCGAAGAGCGCGCCGGGAGTTGGGCCACACTGCGTTGATGCTTAGCCTGCTTGAAGATCTCCTGGTAATGCAGGATGAGACGATTAGCCAGATGGGGACGTTCTCGAAAGGGTAGCCACAAAAGGTAACCACAAGAGGCACAAAGGAAGAACACAAAAGGCACAAGAAAGAATTTCAGGAAAGGTTTGTGCCTCTTGTGGGCTTCGCTTGTGCCTTTTTGTGGCTATGAATTGGCGCGTAGTAGAGCGCGTGCGCGTTGCATGGATGGATCGATCTCGATGGCCTGCTTCAAGGATGAGATGCCTGCCGCGAGATCGCCGCGAGAAAGTTGAATCTCGCCGAGTCCAACGAGCGCGTCGACGTTGGCCCAATTCAATTTCAAAGCTTCCGTGTAGTGTCTAAACGCGTGGTCTAGTTCGCCGAGAGAATGATGGACCGCGGCTAAGTGGCAATGAAACACACTGTCGTATGGATCGGCAGCAACCAGTCCGGAATAGATCTGTTTCGCCTCCCGCAAATTACCCGAATTGAACAAGCCATAACCGACTTGCGCGATTTCATATAGCGCGTCGTCGTCGAGCCCGAAGACCCGGGCGAGGGTAAGCTCGCCGCGGATTAACCGTGCCGGCAAGTCTTCGGGAAACTCAGCTTTGATTGTCCCGGTTAACACTGTACTGAACCACGACCAAAGGCGAGCCGGTCATCCATGGTCCGAAGCTGCGAAATCGTGCGAAACAGTTGATTCACCGCTTCAATCTGATCGCGGATTCGATCGCGGGATTCGTCTGCCTCACTGCCGCTTCCTGTCGGCCAATTGCGGTACAGCGAATCCATCAGACGCAGTGCAAAACCCTCGAGCTGGCCCAGAAACTGGTTCATATCCAAATTCCTGCCCGGACCTAATTTGAAGGAGTCGCCGCCATTGTTACTGCCGATAATCTCTCTGCCCTGGAAGTACCAATCATCCGTTTCACAGCCCATGATAATCACGTCGTTACCGCATCGATCTCGACTGTGCAGCAAGCCATCCTTAGTCACTTCTCCGACGTTCCCTTTGCCTTTGTCGATGTCCGTAACCAACACCCGGTCATTGCCATTGATCACTTCGAGTTGACTGGTGACGGTCATGTCTTTACCGAACGGTTTTGTAGTGACGTTGATGCGTGTGCCGTCCGGAAGCACAAAGGTCGAATCTCGTTTGAAGTCCCAGGCAGTTGCTTCACCTGAACGATCGCTTTCCTGCACGTGTGGGTCGCCCCAGATCCTGGTCCACTTGCCGTCCTGCCCGGTTATTTTCCATTCGTATTGCCCAAGCTGCTCGATCTTGTAACCGCCGGGAGTTGTAATCACGCCCGATTCCTTATCCACTTTGAGACTTCCCGTGGGATGGCAACGGTCCTCGCGCACCGGCGGTGATATTGGCCGGCAACAACCGTTTCCGTTCGGAGCTTGAGGCAGGTTTTGTTGCAGTCCCTTGAAGAAGTCGGCCAATCCCCTCAACAAATCAGCCCGTCCGGGGTTGCAATCGAAGCGCGGCAACGCGCTGGTCTGGTCTACCGAAACTGAGGTAAGGCTGAATTGGGTTTGAATTTGGGTCATGATAATTGGTCCTCGATCATTGTTATCGGTGAGCTGGGACAAGAGTTGCGTGAGAAGGGAAGCCGGACCAAATCACTATTGAACTTTTGTCGCGCGTGGCGGAAGATGTGAATCGTGGCGAAAGAGAAATACAGACTCCAGCCGGTACTCGACGTGCGCGGTCAGGCAAAGCAAGCCGCAGCGTGTCTTGTCGCGGCCAAACGTGAATTGCTGGCCGCGGCGCAGGCAGAATTGCTTCGTCGCCAACAAGCGCTGGCCGGCTGTTGCCAGCGTCAGACGGCGGTGCAGGAAAAAATGCTGGGGGAGTTCGACAGTAGCGCCGAAGCACGCACGCTCGTGACTTATCGCACGCATCTTGCGGATCTGCGGCGAATGGAACAGGAGCTACTGCTAAGAGTTGATGAACAATGCCGCGCGTGCGACAGCGCCGAAGTGGAAGTTGAAAAGGCCTTAAACGCGCTGATCGAAGCGTCAAAAGAAGTGCAGGTGATCGAAAAGCATCGCGAAAACTGGCGCCAGCGCGTGCAGCGTGACGAACGGCGCCGGGAACAAAGAGTTTCCGACGAGATCGGCGCGATCGTCCATCGACGCAACCGGACGCAGTGAGTATTTAACTGCTGTCGAGAAGACCACGTTGCTCCATCAGTGAACGCAGATGCTTGATTGTCTTGGCATGAAGCCTAGAGCCCCAGGATTTTGAGATGCCGAGCTTGTTGGATACTTCGACGATCGTGAGATGTTTGAAGTAGATTTCTTCGACGACCTGACGTTCATCTTCAGGTAATTCCGCGATGAGTGAGCGGGTTAGACCGACGAGTTCCTGACGCTCGACCTTCTGTAACGCGCTTTCGCTTTCATCGGCAATCTCGGGTAAGTTGGTTTCCTCGAGTGAGAGAAGGTAAACCGGGATTAAGGCATCGATGAATGATTTCGTCGTCGCAATTTCGTCGTCCACGCTCAAGACGACGCCTGGATTTGCTTGTTCGTCGTCGGTGGCCCCCTGGAGAATATCGTTGGCCCGCGCGGCGAAGCGTGAACGCGCATACTCAGTGCGCGACATAGGACCAAGTTTACGCAAGCCGTCGTAAATTGCCCCCTTGATGCGATAGTAAGCGAAAGTCTGGAAGGTAACACCGTAGCGCGGCTCGTAACGCTCAGCGGCTTCGACGAGTCCCAAATTGCCACAGGCAATCAACTCATCGAGCTCGATATGAGGAGGCAGTCCTCTCGCTACTTCAAGAGCCAGCACGCGAACGTAAGAACGGTGTTGTTCGACCAGTGAGGCGCGATCGATGTCCGTGAAGTGAGATGGCGCGGGCGTCATAAATAATGGCTGTTAGTCCACAGATGACACAGATTCTCCAAAACAATCGGTGTAATCTGTGACTCGAAACCGCAGTCGAGTTATTTGTGGGGGAAGCATGAGTATACCTTACCCGCGAGCAATTCTTTTACGCACGTCCCTGATTTCGTTGCTTTCGACATTCCTCCTCGCGTCGACCGGATGTCAGCGGGCCAATTCATTAGCCACCGTGCCAACTGAAGCCGAAGCAATCGAGATTCTCAACGTGCTGCACGAGAATGGACTCGAAGCGAGCAAGGAAGAGGTTGGGGAAGAAACTGCGAAGCAATGGCGGATCTTGCTGCACGAAAGTTGGTTTGGCGCTTCGGAAGTGGCCATGGCAAACCAGGTGCTCCAGGACAACGGATTACCACGTCCGTCAAACAAGGCCGAACTCGCCAGTTCTGAAAGCGGTGTGTTCAAAGACGAGAGCACGCGAAAGGCCGAGCAGTTAAAACAGCGTGAAGCTGATCTGCAAAAACAATTGCGTCTGTTGCCGGGCGTGGTGGGAGTGGAAGTCACGATTGTCGAGCCGGAAGACTCGTCAATCAATATCGATCCCTATCCATCGACTGCTTCCGTCCTGATTGTCAGCAAAGAAGACCCGCCAAACTTTCAGGCCGACACGGTGCGTGGTTTGGTTGCGCGAAGTGTTCCGAAGTTGAGTCCCGACAGCGTTTACGTCGCGATTACGACGAGACCCGTCAGGCAGTTGCCGGCGCGTGAACTCGGAGTGCAAAGACGCCATAAGGTGCTGGATGCGATCGGTATCGGCATCATGATCATACTGGTCGCGTCGCTGGTCGTGTTGTTACTGCAAATGAAGCGGCAAAACGCGGAACTGTTAGCGTTGCGCAGTACGCTGCCAGATGACGCAGGAAAGGAAGATCCGGACCAGTCGCCTCCGTCAGAACGTATGCCCGCAACCACGATGAAGCGTGGCGATGACATCGCGTCGATGGAGCAAATTTAAACGTGATTTATGTCAACCAACTCGCATCAGATTCGGCTTGAGACGCTGATCGCGCTGGCCTTGTCGAAGAGATGGGCCACTGAAAACGAGGCAAGCGACGAAAGCGATCTCGCGCGCATGCTGGCGGAATTAAATGCAGCGGATCGGAAAACCGCGCTCGATCTAACGCAACGTTTCGAGAGTCTGTCGCCGGTTGAGCAGAGTCGATGGCTGGCATCAAGGGTGGCAAGGATTCGCGCCAGTTCGCCTGAACGAGAGCGGCGTTTTACAGAAGACATACATCCCTCGCAGATTGTTGACGCGCTTCGTAACGAGCCACCGCGCATACAAGCACTCATCGTTGACGCATTGCCGCTGCACCGGGCAGAGGTAGCTGGTGAACTCGGAGTTTCTTCAGATACAGCGCCGCTAACGGGGAAGATCGCAGACGTCGTGCGGCGGTCCTTCTTTGCCCGGTTCGTTCCGACTGCGGCTTTGAACGATCACACCGCACTGGATCTTCTCTCCGGTGTCGAGTTGGCGCGTCTGATCCGTTTGTTGGGAGTGCGTGAAACTGCGATCGCCTGCAAAGGCGTCACGGCTGTCGAGGCTGTCACTGCTTTCTTGAAACGATTTTCGGCGGAGGATGCGCACGCCATTCGCTTTCATCTTGCTTCATTGAAAACGCTGGCGCCGGAACGAATTGGATTCGCGGAAACAGTAGTGCGCAACGCCATCGACGACGGATCGATTGAAGCATCGACGCTGGACCAAGTCGGGCTGACGCTGCTCGCCATGGTCCTCGCTGAATCCAACCGGTTACGCCGGCGCCACACTGCGCAGAAACTTCCGCTCGCGGCATCGCGACAGTTGGACGAACTTCTGAATGGCGGTTTACCTCAATGCGAACCCGAAATGGCGCGCCACATCATCGTGGAAACGCATTCGCTCGCGGCGACGCTGCACCATCAACCTGTTGAAGCAAGTGAGGATCGACGAAGCGCGCCATTGATTTGAAGGGTAGTGTCTTATTTTTGCTCGGTGTTCTCCGCGGGTCTCTGTGCGCTCTGCGTTTAAACACGCCTAAAGTGAAGTTTACGCAGAGACCCCAAAGGAACGCAGAGAACGCAGAGTTGAACAGTTGACCGAAGGGAGCGCCGCATGAATCCGGCAAAGATCATCAAGACCGCGGCAACGAATAAATCCGGCGGCAGCAGTATCACAAAGCGGCAGGTTGTTGACGCTCGCGCGGAAGCGCGGCGAATCATGGTCCAGGCGGAAAACGATGCGGCCGCGATCCGTCAGCAGACTGAAACAGTGGCCCGCGAAGCTCGCGAAACAGCTTACCGGCAGGGCAGTGAATCGGCGCTGACCGAGTGGCAGTCGCTGCTTTTGGAAGCGCGAGAACAACGCGATCAGGCGCTCGCGGGCATCGAGCGCGACGTTCTCCGTTTGGCGGTGAAGCTGGCCGAAAAGATCCTTGGCCGCGAGCTCGAACAGAACAAAGAAGCGATCGTCGACATCGTTGCCACCGCGCTCCGCCAGGCGCGGCGCAACGAGATGATCACGCTGCGAGTCAATCCAACCGATCTTCCCCTCGTCGAACAGCATCGCCGGCGATTCGAGCAGATGGGACGAAACCAGTTTCTCGACATCGTGCCGGACCCGGCGGTGACTGCCGGAGGTTGCATGATTGAAAGTGAATCCGGCTCGATCGACGCGCAACTCGAAACGCAGCTCCGCGTTCTCGAACGGGCTTTGCTGACGCGCGCTACTGGCGATGAGCGCATGAAAAATCATGCTTGAACTACAGGGATACATTGACGCCGTCGATTGGCTGTCGCCAGTGGAATCGCGCGGGCGTGTAACCGCACTGGTGGGCCTGCTGATCAGGGCCGCTGTGCCCGAGGCGCACATCGGTGAGTTGTGTTTGATCCGTTCGCCCCGGCGCGCCAAAGAACTCAAGGCCGAAGTGGTTGGCTTCCATGGCAGCGAAATGATCTTGATGCCGCTTGGTGAAATTCAGGATGTTGCGATGGGTGCTGAAGTTATTCCCACTGGAACGTCGTTGAGCGTGCAGGTCAGCAATGCGTTGCTCGGTCGTGTATTGGACGGACTGGGAGTGCCGACTGACGGCAAAGAACCGATCGAAAACTTGCAGGATTACCCGGTCATCAGCCGGCCGCCATCTGCTTTGCGCCGCCGCCGTGTTACGAGGAGTTTGCCGACGGGCGTAAGAGCGATTGACGGGTTGCTGACTGTCGGTGAAGGGCAGCGCATCGGAATTTTCTCCGCGGCCGGCGTCGGCAAGTCAACGCTGCTGGGAATGTTGGCGCGCAACATCGAAGCTGACGTTAACGTGATCGCGTTGGTGGGCGAACGCGGGCGCGAGGTGCGTGACTTCCTGGAACTGGATCTGGGACCAGAAGGTCTAAAGAAGTCGGTGGTAGTGGTGGCGACTTCGAATGAACCTTCTTTAGTTCGCTTGAAAGCAGCTTACGTAGCGACAGCAATCGCCGAGTACTTTCGCGATCAGGGCAAGCGCGTGGCCTTCATGATGGACTCGGTGACTCGTTTTGCGCGCGCGTTGCGCGAAGTTGGTTTGGCGGCGGGTGAGCCACCGGCTCGCTCAGGATTTCCGCCTTCGGTATTCAGCGAACTGCCCAAACTTCTCGAACGCACCGGCAACTCCGATCGAGGTTCGATTACGGCTTTTTATACGGTGCTCGTCGAAGGTGACGATATGACTGAGCCGGTCGCGGACGAAACACGGGCCATTCTCGATGGGCACATCGTGCTTTCCCGAACGCTTGCTGTTGCCGGACATTATCCGGCCATAGACATAGGTCAATCGGCTTCACGTGTCATGTCCAACGTCACGAACGAAGACCACCTCGAGGCCGCGCGTAAACTGCGCGAAGTTCTCGCCACCTACGAAGCGCAGAAAGATCTGATCCTGATTGGCGCTTATAAAAAAGGCAGTGACCCGCGCACTGATTACGCGCTCACAAAACTCAACACGGTCAATGGCTTTCTCCGGCAGGGGACGCATGAACGAACAACGTCAAGCGCGGCTATCACACAACTGCAAAAAATGTTCTGAATGGAAGTAGCTTTGCCTCAAAAGCCCTTTCATTCTCACCTGGCTTCAGCCAGGTGAAGCTCGGGGCTGCTTATTGAGAACCGTTTAACGGTTTCCCTAACGACATCACGAGAAAACCGTTGAAACGGTTTCTCGATCTTGGCGAGCCTTACACCTGGCTGAAGCCAGGTGAGAATGAGAGGACTTTTGAGGCAAAGCTGAATGGAAGTAGCTTTGCACAGAAAGTGCTTTATCGGGAGGAAGAAGTCTCCCGCAAAAGGCGCAAAGCGCTGCCGCGTTACTAAGGGGTTTCTTTGCGCCTTTGCGGGAGACTTTTGTGCAGGGCATAGATCAAGCTTCCCTGTCAGGCTGTTGCTCGCGTGGTAAATAACTCTCAAAAGCAAAAAGCGTGGTGCCCGTCCCCGCCGAGTTACGAAGCATCAGCTCGTTAAGACCCGGTGGCCTCTGCACTCTATCCGGAGGGAGAAACTGATCCCTAAAACTATTGTTCGAGCCAAATCCGTAAAAAAACTTTTCATGCCGTTTCAGGGTTCGATTCCAGATAACTATTTCGCCCCTGATTTCCGGACCCGGCGTGATCTGGTGAATACTCCCCTCAAAGGTTTTGCCGTTAATCACGCTAAGAATGTTTCTTCCGAGAAAGTCGAAAGTGAGGCGCCAATCTCGAGGGTCGGGCTGGTTGTTGAAAATCATGCTTTTCCAGGTGCCTCTGAAGAGACGCCAGTCTTCTCGTGGCCGCTCAAATGTGAAAGTGCCTAACACCGCATAGTGGTCCGAGAGATCGTTTAGTGTGATTGGACGTTGGCGTTTGGGTCCAAGATGGACGGTATAAGGCGCGCGAAACCTTATGGTCTCCAGTGCGGCTCTCTTGGGCCTTGGGCGAATCGGTGCTGGTTGAGGATCATTAGCGAACAACACGTAATCGAGGGTTGTAGGCGGATCTCGATCGCTTTTTAGTTCATTCGCGGGGTCACTGGTCGGAGTGTGACGGGATCTGTTTTCGGGCACGGCGGCCTGTAATGTGCGAAGCATGATCTCTCGTTCTGCCGCGGCCGCATAATCAACATTTAGATCTCCGGCAAGCAACGCCGGCAGCCAAAAAAGGCCGACGTGGTCCATCCAGCGCCGAAACTCAAGAAACTGGCCCGATCGGTGGGAAGCTTCGCTAACGCTGGCGCCCGCCTGCGCATGCGTGGCAAAAAGGTTGAAGAAAAAGCCTTCCTTGTCGATGAGGGCCCATAACACTCCTTTTTGGGCGCGCTTGTCGTCACCAGTTGCGCTGCGATAAATAATTTGACCGCTATCCCAGAGCGGCCATTTGCTCATGATGAAGATCCCGCCATCTGACCCGAACAAGCTATCATCGCCTACAACGCTTGACGAATGTTTGAATCCGCCGCGCGCCAAAAGCTCCCTGAGCTTCTTGCGAGGACCATCAGCAAACGCTTCTTGAAAGACAACGACGTCATAATCGCCCGCAGCTATCAGGTTACCGATTAGCTCAGCGCGTTTGTTATTGACGAACTCGATGTCGACGTTTGCGTCGGTGACGCCTAATGTTCGTCCGATATCAGCAACAATATCGGCGATTGTCGCTTTTAAGCCTAGAAAGTCAGCGCCCAAGTCACGCATGAAGACATTGTAAGTAAGTACTTTCAAAGTAATCTCGGAGGGCATGATAGTTCTCCCTTAAGGTTGAACAGAGTGGTGAAAACCGGAGACTTTTATACTGAGAACTCGAATGAGTCAATATTTGGCACTCCGAAATGGACATTCCGAAATTCACTTTACACTCCGTAAGGAAGAATGTAGTCTTAGGACCAGCACACCCCCAAGACAATTCAAGCTGTAGTAGGAAAGTTGGGAGACTACTCGGCTGAAATAAATCTCATAATTCGGGATTAGAGCAGTGGAAGTAGATCTGAACGTGCGAAATCAGGTCGCCATGTCGCGCCGTACCTCTCGTTTCGTTCCGTTTTTAATTGCGCTGACCATATGCGCAGCGACTGCGCTCACACTCGGTTTCAGTGCCTGGTATTTCTTCGGAAAAAATCCAGCCGCAAACAAGCAAACTGCAACCTCTAAGGTGATGCTCGATGCTGCTGCGCCGGCCACAGCAACAGACACCACACGAACTCCGGAAAATCCTGATGCGTCAAAAGAGGCGGCGACTACTGCTGCACCGCCAGCAGGCACATTGCCTGTGTCGGGAGGCTTGTTTGAGTTTGGCGGCGCCGGTTCGACGATTCCGGCCCAGAAGATCGCAGTCGAATCCTTCTTTATCAGCGAGACTGAAGTTACGAACGAGCAATATCACGAATTCGTGAAGGCGACGAACCATCAAGCGCCCTCCGAATGGAAAGAGGGAAACTTTCCCGCCGGAACTGCGAACAAGCCCGTTACGAGTATTACCTGGCAGGACGCGGTTGATTACTGCCAATGGCTATCGACCAGGCTCGGCGCGAACGTCAGGCTTCCGCTTGAAGCCGAATGGGAACTGGCTGCGCGCGGTCAGCAGGGTTTGAAATACCCGTGGGGCAATGAGTGGGACGAGCGAGCTGCCGCAAGCGAAACGAAGGATGGCTTTGTTCATGCAGTCAAGAGTTATCCGGCCGGCCGTTCGCCTTTTGGCGCGTACGATATGGCGGGCAATGTTTGGGAATGGATAGGAGACGTCCGCGATCCCGAGGGCAAAACCATTCCCGTCGAGAGCGCCACGAGCCGCGTGATTAAAGGAGGCGCGGCCAACGAACACTCAGCACTGATTTCAGCAACCTCCCGTAACGTGATCCCCAAAGACTATGCGGGCGCCTTCCTCGGCTTCCGCTATGTCGTTGTGAAGTCGTGAATGGCCCACGCCCAGAGAGGTCAGTCTCGGCGGTTATCTTTTGCAGTAAGGAGTCGTCGCGATGATCATACTCAGTGGATACAAATTCTCCCTCACCGGAACACTATTACGAATCTTCCCGCTCGCAGTCTGCGCGCTATTTTTGCTGCCGGTTAATCCGGCCGCGGCACAGGTCAAATCAAAGATCCAACAGGACATCGAGCGGAAGAATACTCCTGTCCCAAAAACAGAGAGTGAAAATAAGGGAAGAACGTCAGCCCGCAGTCACAACCGGGTGGGCCGGTCGAATGAGTCGTCGGTCACGATCATTTCAGGTGTGCCCGGCACGGAAGTCTTCATCGATGGGACCATCGCCGGCAAGATCGACGAGACCAAGAAACTGACGACTAAGGTTAAAAAGGGCCAACACCAGGTCACTGTCAAGCACAAAGGATACGATTCACAGTCGATGATCATCAGCGTCGCCGCCGAAAAGGCGACGCACACATTGAATCTCGGCAAACCGATCCCTGCGCCTGCGCCGGCGCCGAGTCCGGTCGCGAAAGCTGAGCCAACGCCGGAGCTGCCGCCCGCACCGGCGCCGCCAAGCGCTGACGACGTCATTCGACGCTTTATCGATCCAAAAGAAACTACCCAAGTCACCGCTGATGACTGGCAACAAGTGCTCGTTCAGACTGAAGACGCCAGCAAATCGCAACCCAACGAGCAATTGACCGCCCGGCTTCATTTGGCCCGCGGACAACAGTCTTACCTGAAACGGAACTACGCCGAAGCGCTCACCGAATTCAATCGCGCGATCGAAGCATTGCCTCTTTCAGGCACTGCTTACTATGGACTCGGAAATGCTTACCTCGCGACAAATCAACCACTTCAGGCGCACAAGGCATATCACAAAGCAGTTCAGTTAACTCCCGAAGTCGCAGCCCTGGCCCAAAAAGGCATCGGCGACGCTTTGACAAAGATGTACAAGCGCGACGAAGCAAACTCCTCTTACATAAAAGCGCGCGAGTTCGGCTACGTTTCATCCGAACTGAACAAGAGCATTGCGCGCAACCTGATTGAGGAAAAGCAGTGGCAGAAAGCTTTGTCTGAACTGTCTGTGATCGAGGACAGTGACAAGTCAGCCGAGATTCAGCTCTACCTCGGCGAGTGTTATGAGAATTTGAAGCGGCCGTTGAGTGCTTATCGCGCGTATGCTGCCGCCGGCAAACTCGACCCAAATTCTGCGATGGCATTCCTGCGACTCGGCGATCTGCTCTACGAAAACAACGAATTTCCCGAGGCAAGGGAAGCGTATGAACGTGCCCTCGCGCTCGATACGACCGGAAACTTAATTAACCGCACATTGGTCCGCAAACTTGCCGACAAAGCTGCCTCACTTGCCAACGACTCACCTGCGCGGAAAGAAAGGAAATGAAAGATGAAGATCACGCCAGACAAAAATACAGAGATGAATGCCAGTCAGAAAATTGACACTCAATCTGCCGGAAACAAGCTTGGTGTGGCAGGCGCAGATCGTTTGATCCCCGATGCGATGACGGAGAAGAGCAACTTCGCCAGCGTTCTCGATCGCGTTACCCGTTCGCACAACGATGCACGAGACAGATCTGAGAACGGCAAGTCGACGGCGAGTTCCGAAACACGGGAGCGAAAGACGTCGGAAGACGACACTGCGACAGATGATGTGCAGCCGGCCAACGTCGAGCGGACAGTGATGCGCGAACCGGTTCCGGTCAATGAGGTCGAGACTAGTAGCCGGCCCCTCGTGCACAACGTCGACATGAACAGCATCGTCACTGCGTGCCAGGTGCAGCTTGCGGCCAATGGTCAGAAAGAAGTGACGCTCCAGTTGTCGCACTCAATGCTCGAAGGCTTGCGCGTGAAACTCACTTCTGATGGCGCAGGCCGTATCAACGCTGAATTTCTTGCGGCGACTGAAGGCATCAAGTCGCTGCTCGATGGCCGCTCGGCGGAATTGATCGAACAGCTTCGCTCGCGTGGAATCAACCTGGCCGAGTTCAGGAGTTCGCTGGCTGCGGATGCTAACAGCAGAAACGATTCGCAACAGCAACAGTCTCCAGAACGCAATGGTGAGACCAGAGTTGTTGCCGCACTCGACGAGCCAGAATCTACTGACGCCGTCGAGGATGGTCTAGCTGCCGGGGCGACTTATCGCGCATAAACATGAAAGCCGCCTCAAAAGAACTGGATCCTTTTGCCGTCGACGTGTTTGCGCCGGAACACAACAGCGGGACCACGCCGGCGATGCGTTCGTTGTCTCAGCTTAGCGACCGCGAAACGATCCCAAGCAATCAAACATGGAACTCGCGCTTGCCGCGAGTGAATTCCGATCTGATCGAAGCCTCCGCGGCGCTCGTGGGCCTGCGTCCGGAGACTTATTCCCAGATACAGAATTCATTCGTCAACGTGCTCTCACGTTATTCGATGAATCCACCGGAGCAGATCTCCATCTGCCTCGTCGATCTACAGGAAACAGACTTCAAAGCGGAAGCATGGTCCACCGGCGAACCGGCAGGCGTCTTTGCCACTTTCACATTCGGCTCGGAAGCGGCTATTTCGATTGAACTGGACGTGCAGTTTGCCGCGAGGTTGGTCGATCGAATGCTTGGCGGTGAGGGAGCACCTCCCGAGCAACTGCGTTCACTGACAACAGCCGAACGCGCCGTCGTCGAGTTTTTATATCTCGCTTCGGTTAACGAATTGAACACACAAAGCGGTGAACCACTTGTGCGTTTGCAGAGTGTTGGCGACCACCGGCCGGATTGGAAACGCGGTCTTGTAGTTTCGTTGCGGATCGGAGTGGGCGAAATCACTGGCCTCAGCCGCGTGTACTTGAATCGAAAATCGTTGACCGCACTTGACGATGTCGTGCGTCGTTTGCAGGCAGCGCGAGAGTCCGCAAGTTTCACAATTGAGGAACTGCCACGCTATGCCCGCTTTGTACCCGAGCTTGGAGTGGCCGTTTTGATCGGCAAAACCGACGTCACGCCGCAAGAACTCTTCGATCTGGAACCCGGCGATGTAATGGCCGTCGAATGGCCCACGGTCCGATGGCGCGAACAGCGTGTTAGCGGGTCTCTGCTTTTACGTGTGGGTGACGGCGATGAGGCTTGGATCGTTGGTGAGCTTTCGGAAATCGGTAACGTTGGATCGCTCGCGGTAAGAGTGAATGCTGTGAATACCGAAGCGCCATCGAGATTCGCGGAAAGGTTGAAAATGGAAGAAGAAACCGAAGTTGTCGAAGCGCCTGGCGAAGGAGCAAGCCTGATCGAGGCGGTGATGGTTAGTGTGCGGGTTGAGTTGGCGGCGCGGCGTCTGCAACTCGACGAACTGTCCCGCCTGCGCAGAAACCAGATTTTCGACCTGGGATGCAACGCGACTGATCCGGTCGATCTGGTTGTCGATGGCCGGCGCATAGCTTCCGGCGAGTTGGTCGACATCGAAGGACGCCTCGGCGTGCGGATCACGAAAGTGTTGAGTTGAGAACGACATGGCAATAGCGGCTCACTGGTTTCACTTTTTAGCTCTGGGACTTTGGCAGAGTGAGATTAACCCTGAGCAGTTTCAGAGCGGCAGCAGCGTGATCTGGATGTTTGTGCAAACGATTGTGGCGCTCGGGTTTGTGTGTCTGCTGGCTTACCTGCTGCTGCGGGTGGTGCTGCCACGTTTGAATCTCAGCACTGCGGGCAAGAGCATGGTCAGTGTCGTCGATCGCACGCCGCTCGATCAGCGACGCAGTTTGTTTGTTATCGAAGTTACGGGGCGCTGGTTGCTCATCGCGGTGTCCGAAGGTGGCGTGCAGTTGATCAGCGAGTTGGACGCAGATAAGGCGGCTGAAGCATCTGCTGCGTTGCGTGCCGCGGCCGCCTCGACCCGCGCCCGGGTGACTTTGAATCAGGCAGGAGTAACAGCGCGCACTACATTCTCCGACGTTCTCGCGCGCTTTGGAAACAGACGTCAATAAACTGTCTGCGAGTCTCTGCGCAAACTCTGCGTTCTCTTCAGTGAAATACCCCGACAGGTAGTTAAACTGAAGAGAACGCAGAGATTCCGCAGAGAGAAGAAGAGGTGCTAAATGCACAGGGCCTCAATCGTCTCGATAGCCACGCTGTTGATACCTGCCCTGGCCGGATCTGCCAGCGCACAGACCACAGGCGGCAGTGGAACTGCGAACCCCGTCGTCCTCGTCATCGTACTTGGCGCGCTCGCAATGGCGCCCTTTGCGTTGATCATGTTGACGTCGTTCGTGAAGATCTCTGTGGTCCTATCGATTCTCAGAAACGCCCTCGGCACGCAGCAGGTACCGCCAAATCAGGTCATTACAGGCATCTCGCTGATCCTGACGATATTCATCATGGCGCCGGTAGTGGAAAAGATGTATGCCGAGGCTGGTCCAATCGCCTCGACTGACGCCATTTTTTCCGAACCTTCAGTCAAAGAGATATTCGAAGCCGCTAAGCGCGGCCGCGAACCGCTGCGTGAGTTTTTGCGCCGTTATGCCGACGAGAGAGATCGCAAGATGTTTTTTGATCTCTCGCAGTCGATGGCGGTGCGCAATGGTAACGATCCGAAGGAGATCACTCCGGAAGACTTCCGCGTGATCATTCCGGCTTTTGTCACCAGCCAGTTGGCGGAGGCGTTCAAGATCGGGTTCTTCCTCTTCATTCCGTTTTTGATAATCGACATGGTGGTGGCAAACATTTTGCAGGCGATGGGCATGTTCATGCTGTCGCCGGTAATGATCTCGCTGCCTTTCAAGTTGTTGTTGTTTGTCCTCGTAAACGGCTGGGTGCTGGTGATCAAGAACCTGGTCTTGAGCTACGCGTGAGGCTGTACCATGAACGAATACATATATTTAGCGTCTGAAGCTTTGTGGCTGATTTTTCTGCTCTCGCTGCCGCCGCTTTTGGCCAGCTTAATCGTTGGTCTGATCGTCAGCTTGTTGCAGGCTTTGACACAGGTGCAGGAGCAGACCCTGACGTTCGTGCCGAAGATCATCGCCACGCTGCTGGCGCTGATGTTGAGTGCAAACTGGATGTTGGGCCGTATCATCGAGTTCACCAATCATGCCTTCGATCTGATGCTAAAAGTCGGCAGAGGAATCTGAAGGCAATGCGATGGATGAGTTTCTCTCACTGCTCGAAACAGTCTTGCGCACCTTTGAAGTCGGGCAAAGTCCGCAGGCTTTCATGGTGCTGGTGGGACTTGCTTTTGCCCGCTTCCTTTCCTTCATGGTCATCGCTCCTTTCTTCGGGGGCACTGCGGTTTCGGCGCGCGTTAAGGTAGCGACGGCGACGGCTTTCGTCATCATCGTCTATCCTTCGCTCGCTGCCGGATTGCCACCGGAAGGCCGTCCGCTTCCATTCAACGCCGTCGGTTTTATTGCCCTCATCGCCAAGGAGGCGCTTGTCGGTTTTACGCTTGGATTTGTTACCTCTCTTGTATTCGAAGCAATTCAGGTAGCCGGGCGAATCGTCGACTTTCAGCGGGGGGCAATGCTCGGAGAGGTTTACGCGCCACAACTTCAGACTCAGGTTTCTCCCCTGGGCCAGTTCAACTTGCAGTTTGCCCTGGTCCTGTTCATTGCGATCGGCGCGCATCGTGTTTTTATCAGCGCGTTGATTCGCAGTTTCGAACTCATCC
Organism: Pyrinomonadaceae bacterium; assembly: GCA_035276045.1. Taxonomy (GTDB): domain Bacteria; phylum Acidobacteriota; class Blastocatellia; order Pyrinomonadales; family Pyrinomonadaceae; genus PSRF01. The sequence goes on from DATELZ010000129.1 coordinate 78,981, forward strand.
CGGCGACCGGGTTTCCTAAATTCACTGCCGGTTGGACGCCGATGGCTGGTTCTCTAACGGAACTCAGCGCTGGAGTGTTGAGTGTTGGCGTGCAGTTGGCCGCGCCCGCGATGATTGCGCTTTTGTTGACCGACATCTTCTTCGGTCTCGTCAATCGAGTCGCGCCGCAGATCAACGTCTTCTTCCTCGGCCTGCCCGTGAAGATGGTCGTGGGCTTGCTGATCATCCTTGTTTCGCTGCCGCTGCTAAAGGATCAGTACATTTTCTACTTCAACGAGTCGTATAAAGCCTTCCAGTACCTGATCCGGACGTTCTCGCAAGCTTATTGACGCAACTCTTCGCCGCTTCTTCCGATAACTGGATTGAGGGGGCGAAAACTGTGAGCATCATTTCGACCATAACCGATAACATCACGCCACGCATCGGAGATTTCAACCTACTCACACAGGGCGGAGAAGCTCTGCTCGATGCGGCGCAACAATCCGCGACCCAGGCGTTATCGCTTGGCGTGAACCTGGCTGAGGTTTATGCGAGCCGGCAGGGAACTAACCTATTGCCGGCAGGCATCTCGAACCTCGTTAATCTGGCAAGGTCTGACAGAACGCCGCCGGATACCGTTCATGATGGCGTTTTTGTCGGCGCTAACGGCCAGACATTTGCGCCAAACACGCCGCTCGATCAAATCCCCGCCGTCCAGCCACGTAACGGGCAAGCGACGGACGACACGGTGATCTACATCAATGGCATCAACACGACGAAAGATGCACAGTCCGCCAGCCTGCAAGCGATCGCCGATCGCACCGGCGCTCGGGTTATCGGTATTCACAATTCCACCGAGGGCATGATCACGGATCTTCGTCAATGCATCACCGATAAGCTCGATCTGGGACGGAATCCGCCGGTTGACACGCTCGCCGACACTGTATACAACGAAATACAAGCGGGCCGCAGCGTTCATCTCATGGCGCACAGTCAAGGCGCGCTAATCACGAGCCGGGCGCTGAGAGACGTTTACCAGAGGTTGAGAGTTGAAGACGGTTTATCGAGAGCTGAGGCCGAGCGAAGATTGGGCCAGGTAAGTGTCGAGACGTTCGGTGGCGCCGCGGGGCACTATCAAGATGGTCCGCAGTACGTTCACTACATCAACCGCGACGATCCTGTGCCGTCGCTATTCGGTTTGGGTTGGGACCTCGACAGGTTTAACCCGACGCTCGATGCCGGTCGTGGAGCACAGGTGCACTGGTTTACGGATATTCATCTGAATCCGATTGCCAGTCACTCCTTTGAAGATGTTTATTTGGAGCGGCGTGTCCCATTTGAACAAGCTCGCCGTGGAGATTTTGACTAATCAATGAAGGGACTTCTTAATCGAGACGAGGCGGTTCGCCTGATTCGGGGATTTTTCAAATCCCATGGCCTGGATACTCCCGGTCTCAACGAAAGCAACTTAGGCGGCGCCTCGCTCGGCGATTATCAGATTTACTTCGAATATCAGCCTGCGAATCAGACTTTGCAGTGCAGCGCCCTGGTTTATAGATTTCGTGACGAACCTAAACCGGGTGTGATCGAAGGCTTTGAAGCTGAGGCAGACGGGGCAACCGCCGATGCTGGTGGCGCCACTCTGGAATATCAGCGGGAAAATAAAGGTCTGTACCTCACGCGCTCCTACAGCCACGCCGTTTCTGATGACGAATTCGCGAACGATCTTAGACGCTTGATGAAAGCCAGCCTTGTTTATGGCGATCAGGTGCTCGATCGAGTGGCCGCGAAGGTTTTCACGCAAAACAACTGATCGAACTCTCAAAAGCTGCGCCTAACCTCACAGGTCCACCACGCCTCTGCGTCGCTCTCCACTTCAAGATTATGAATATGGATGGTAACCTGATCGACATATGGAATGGCTTATAGAACTGCTTCGTGATCTCAAGGAATTCCTGAATCCGAAGCTCATAATTGCGACGCTGCTGGCCAAGGGCGGCATGTTTGTTTATGTGGGGTTAGTGTTCATAGTTTTTGCCGAGACCGGACTGGCCGTCGGTTTCTTTTTGCCGGGCGATTCGCTCTTAGTGGTTGCCGGCCTTTTTGCTGCGAACGGGCAGTTAAATGTGGCGGTGCTGCTGTCATCATTATTCGTGGCCGCGGTAGTGGGTGACGCGGTGGGTTACTACACGGGCGCCAAGATGGGGCCAAGGCTTTTCAGACGGCAGAAGTCCTTGCTTTTTCGTCCCAGCCACTTACAAAAGGCACACGAGTTTTATGAGAAGTACGGCGGCAAGACCATCATCATTGCGCGGTTTGTTCCAATAGTGCGAACGTTTGCCCCGATTGTCGCGGGTGCGGCTAAGATGCCCTACCGGCAATTCTTCATGTTCAATGTAGTGGGTGGCTTTCTCTGGGTCTTCAGCATGATCCTGGCGGGTTACTTTCTTGGCACGTTGTTGCGAGACAAGTTCAATATCAATCTGGACGAGCATATCGAGTGGGTGATAGCCATCGTAATTTTTCTATCGTTACTCCCACCGATTATTGAGTACTTAAAGTCCCGCCTGGAGAAGAAGAAGGCAGCGAGCCAAGCTCAGGGGTTAGACGTCGCAGGCGACTGAGTCTTCATAAAATCACCGGCTCATGTCGGAGATCACTAGAAGCACCAACGTGGGCAGTCCCCGCAACTATCCAAACACGCATTGGTTACCTCGCAACAATCCTGGCCCGGGTTATCCCTCACACATTGCCAGTACACTTCTACGCAGTGGTTCTCGCACAAATGAGAACAAAAGGATGCGCTAGCGGGAGCCGGTCGACTGAGGAAGCCGAGGAAGAGCAGCATCGCTGCCAAAACAACAAGCCTTGATGAGAGTTTTAGTGTTCTTAATTTCATGTGAGACCTCCATGAGATGGGTAAGTATATCACTTAGGAAGATGCTGTTGATCATCCACCTGGATCAGACTGCTCAGGTTCTTCCAACAGTTGTGAGGAACCAGAGCGTTCAGCGTTCAGGCGTTCTAGCGTCAATGAATTTTAAGTCGCCCGTCACGGCTTGCCTGATTTCGAGGAGCGTGAGCTGAAACCAAAACTCGTCGCCGGTAGGATCATAATAGCTGAAACAGAACGCATCCTCCGTAGCATCGAAGCCACCTTCGTAGTGGGGATACTGGAACATGTCATCTGACTCGATCTCGCGCCACTCTTCTAACGAGTGATCTTCCTTCAGGATTTCTTCACAGACGGTGAGAAATTCGTGGTCGACTGGAATTTGCATAGGCGCCATTCTACATCACGTATGTCGATCAGTGCTTTTTCGAAATAGGTTGAGGTTTGATAATCAAAGTCACTTCAGTCACCGTGTCGTCGGTGACCGCTACTCGTTGTATTTTTTCCTCAGCTATCCTGGTTCCAGTTGTTGGTTGAGCCGTATCGTAGACTAAAACGGTGAGTCGATATGTGCCGGCAGGCAGTCCCTCAGCAACGAAGCGGCCACGCGCGTCCAATTTAGGTGATCCTACCGAGTGGCTGGATTTCGGCTGAAGATTTTCGTCGAGCGGCCAGAGTGACAGTGAGAGCTGCGAAATTGGCGGCAGTTCTCCGTCTTCAACTTTTACCTCTCCACGAATAGCGCCGGTTAATTTCATGTATTTGACCAAAACGCGAAGGCCGGTGACATGGTCGCCTGCATTGACGTTGATAGTTTCTGAGGGAATGCCATTGCGCTCGATGCGTACGATCTCAAACTGCTTGCGTTCGTCGCCGATTGAATAAATTCCAAGGTGAGCGAGGCCACTTCCCACGCCATTTATACTGAAAGTTCCCTGCTGGTCGACTGCGCTTGATCGGGAGTTGGTAAAAAAACCGTCTTTACTTTCCACCGCCACATTAATTCGCACACTGCTGAACAGCGCAGGCGATCTTTCATTGCCGTCGAGCACCACCACACCTGACAGGCTGCTGCCCCTCGTCGTCTTGATGAGCAAACCAGCGACATCTCGATCGATTACTTCGAAGGTCACGGAAGCGGCGGTTCGGTCATTTCCGTCTGGCGCCACAGTGAAGATTGTGTATGTTCCCGGCGTTACATTCTCTAAGCGAAACTCACCATTTGCGTTGGTCGCGTCGCTACCCGAACTGGATGAAACGCTGGTGCTATTTTGATCCTCGACAATCCTTTGCCCTACACCATACCTGACATTGGGAATGGGTCTTCCCGTTTCACGGTCAACAACTCGACCGGCGACGTTGAACGTTTCAACCGGACGGCCCATCACGATGTCAACGTCCTTCGCCTCACTGCCTTCCGTTACTTCTATAATCGTTGCCTTTGCAGCATCGGTAACGGAAGGATAAAAAGTCTCCTTATAGTACTGTCGTGAACTCTTCCTCCCGGAGGCGGATTCCCCTGCAGACACTTTGTACTTTCCCGGTGGTAAACCAAATGCTCGATAAACACCTCTGTCGTCGGTCACGTTATCAAAGAAGAATCGCGTCATCTGCGCACGACTTAACCGGCGCGGGATTTGATGATCGTCGAGCAGGCCCATGCGCACAAATGTTCCAATGATTGGTTTGCCGTCAGAATCTGTAATTCTTCCGGTGATAACACCACCAGGCACTAAAACAAGATTAACGTCTTCAATCTCCTCGCTGTCGGAGATGACTATCGAGTTCAACTGGTCTGCGGATACAAGTGACGGTGTGACAGCAGAGATTTCATAAGTGCCAGCAGGCAGGCTTATGAGGCGATAGCTTCCTGTTTGATCGGTTTTTGCACGGTAGCCAGTCATATTCGACCGGCCATAGTCGCGAGAATCTGTCGCCAGAATCATCACTCCAACAGCAGGTTTGCCCTTGATTGTTACCTTGCCACTGATACTGGCAGTTGCGACTTTTTGCGCCGGCGTTTGCGCTCCAACGTAAATCGCGGCACTGAGAACTATGAGGGTAGAGGCGATTGCCCGTCGGGTTGAGGAGACCATAGTGAGTTAAGCCTTTCAATTGACGAGCGCCAATATTAACTCAGCCTGGCTCGACTTTTATCACTTATTATTTGCGCTCGAGCGCGCTTCGACGAGGGTCTTGCCCATCGTAGCGAATTCCGATCTGCGCGCCGGGCTCGAGCCCCACTGGCACGTGGAAGGTGCTCTCAGTGCCGTGATATAGCATTCCACCGACACTGTAATCGTAGCGAACGATCCAGGGATGCCGCCGATTCATCCGCACGCCGGCGTTTTGCTCCATCGATGTGATCGTGCCGTTCGCCGGCTTCCCGTACTTCCGCAGCGCCTCACTCCTGCGAACTGACGCGAGCCGTCGCCACCCGAGCGTCATGCCGACGGCAGCGAAACCAGCGCCGATGATCAGAAAGGTCACGCCCACAACCCAACGGGGATCATCCACTGCCGTCGACCGATCGGTTGCATCATTCGTTAAGAGTACGAACGCGAAGCCTGCGCCGACTGGAAGGAACGACAGCCCGAGAATCGAGAACACGAGCGCGACGATGCCGGAACCTCTCGCGAAGAAATCACGTTCTTTTCGCATTTACTTCTCTCTCCGTCGCCCGGTCTTGCTTCGGTTCACGCGACCGGCTGGCGGCTGGTAGTAAAGTTTGTCTCATTCGGTATCACTCACGTTTGGCTACTTCGATTCTGATAAACTCTGGCAGGTATGACGGTGTACAGTTCCTGGCGACCTGCTGGTCCTTGTAGAGTCCCAATGCTTCTCCAAGCTTGATACACCTTGATCGAAATTCAGGCTGGTGAATACCAATTTGGCCGGCGCAGAAATTCATCGCCCATTGAACTTCGGGTTCAGCATCAGCCATATCGTTTTCGAGGGCAGCAAGTAAGTCTGCACTATTATTGGGGGGAACTTGGCCCGTCCAGCGCAAGCGAGCCTGATGATACCAGAACAAGCGACGCAGAATAGGAGAAGGATTCTTCTCCCATGTCGCCATAAGAGAGACCAGTTTCTTGTCTTTGGCTAGCTGGTTTGCCAACAGCCAGTCAGCCAATTGGTTGCGTTCCTCCGCGTCATGCCGAAGAACATCAGACGCGAGCTGAGCGATGAAATTTTCTGTGAGAAGCTTCGTGTCGAATATGAGGCTCGCGAGAAGACGAGCGTAGTGGCCGCCAGTTGACCAAAGCTCGATTGCCAGTTCGTGGTCTTTCCTGATTTCCTTGCCATGCTTTTTTAGGTCGCCGAGTTTCAGGTTTCCGTTGGTGATCTCGGCGACAAGTTTCTTTGCTCTTGCCGATAAAGCCACGTGTCTGTCTCCCTCCTACTTGTCAGATTAACCCCCGCCACCATCCGCTCCCATATTCCAGAAAAACGTTATGGCGTGGAAAGGAATCGCAGAATCTCACGCATTAGCCGCTCGCCTTGATCCGTCTCGAAAACTAATTGTGCATGGGCTGAGCCGTCGAGAAGTATGAATTCTTTTGGGCCTGGTGTTCTTTCGTACTGGTCTCGAATCTTGGGTAACCTTGGTATTTTGTTATCGCCGCTGAAGTCGTCACGAGTCAGGATGAACAGCTTCCGGCCTTTCATCTGCTCCGGCTTGTCAATTGGTGAGTGGGCCAGGAGGATGAGGCGGTCGATCTCGCCCGGTTCAGCCTCAACCGCTGCTTCCGCAGCCGCCCCACCACCGAAGCTTGCGCCAACCACGGAGACGGTCTTTGTCCCACTAGCACGAAGGTATCGGATGGCCGCCAACACATCGAAGCGATAGCCATCATCAGAGGCTTGCGTCCGCGCTCCGCCGCGCGACTGGCCACGTCCACGAAAATCTATGGCCAATACGCGAAACCCAGCCTTCACCAGGGTTCGCGCCTGTGTATCCCAACTTTCTTTATCGAAGCGGCCTCCGTGAGCTAACACGACACCGCGCTCGCCGCTGCCGTATAGGTTTGCGTATATTAGTCCACCGTCTTGGGTCGGAAAGGAGACCTGTTCGGGCGATGAGGAAGCGCTTTGGCTTCTCGCTGCGCTGCCGATGGTAAGAACTGCCACCGTGATTGCAAAGGTGATAAAAGCGAAGTTGCGCTTCATATGAGCTTCTCCCCATTCCGCTACCGGCCTAGGATAGGGAAAATTGGACCATTAGAGTGTTGTTGGACCAATTCCTTCGGCGTCAAACCCGCTAAGGAACTATGTGGTCTGAAGCCATTATACTCTTCCTTCTCGTTAATGATTTTGAGAACAGCGTCCATGTGGTTCGGTTGGCAAAACCCAGACTATCGAGCAGGGCGCTGATTTTGTGGTTCTCAACAAAACTGTCCGCAGAGATCAGCGAATATCCGTGGCTCCTCGCGTACTCGATCCCCATGTGTGAGAGAGCTTGGGCGATGCCCCGGCCGCGATAGGCGCGCCGGATTCCGAGCGTGTCGGCATACAGCTCGTGTTTGGTCCTTCCGTGGGGCAGCAACATACAAAGTCCCACGTAACGATCGTGATGCAGTGCGAGGAAGTGAGCGCGGAAGAGTTCCGGACTCTTGAGTATCTTCTCTTCGTAGTCTTCAAACGACGGCAGGCGGCGAGGTTCCGGTGACGGGATATCCTGAAGCACTTCAACATACAAGTCATACATCGCGCGGTTCTTGGCCGGGTCGGACTCCAGCTCCGCGAAGGTCAGGAAGCGATAGCCGTATCTCAGCAGTCGTCGCCGATATTTCTCGAGGCGCGTGAGATCGAAAACGGTTGTGTCGAGAGACGAGTGGAACGTACGCATCTCTGCTGCAAAACCTCGTGCCTCGAGAAATCTCAAACTTTCCGCGCGATCTTCTCTGGCCCAGGCGCGCAGTATTACATCTGCCCCTGAGAGCGTCTCAACGATCTGGTTGTAGAGATTCGATCCTACTCCTCGTCCACGCCACTCGTGTACGACGAACAGGTGCAACTGAAGCTTCCGCGGCTCACGACTCTCCTCGATCGGCTCGTAACCACCAAACCCGACGGCGACGCCGTTCTGCTCCGCTATCCAACGCTGTGACGCCGGTTGCGCCGGCGACATGTCGGCCAGTCGCATCTCCAGCTCCGTGCGTTTCAGATCCGGGTAAGCGTTATTCCAGAGTGTTGTGAAAGCCGGGTAATGGCGAGGTGAAAACGGATGGATCGTTGGCGTGGAATGATGGCCCACTAGATCGCTGTTAATTTCAGCACCCAGCGGTTTTGCTCCGCATCCCAAACATACTCTCCCTTGGTCGGCTGAGTGATGTTCTTGATAACGAAAGTGATTGCTTCCTGAGTGGCATCCGCCGAACGGACTCTATCGCAGCTTTCCTGATTACTTGAATCAAAGTAAAACGCAGCGGCGTCGAAATAGCGACTGGTGTTGGTGTGTTGCCGCAAGAGATGCTGGAAGAATTCCCGCAACGCGTCGAGAAAGCTGGTGGCGGCGACCTCATCTTCTTCGGTTGGCCGCACCGGATACAACGGAAATGTTGACTGAGTCGGGAAAATCAGGTTCATGATCTTTCAGTTAAGCTCGAGGCCGTCGTTTGTAAAATGAATCTTATCGATTGGCACTCCCAGCACTGTCTCTAAATTGTATTTCGCCATCTCGCGAAACTGTTCCGCCGCGCCGGCGTCTCCGCTTTTCTTCGAAGTCCCATAACCAAGATCGACAAAACCGGCGAGGACGATCAGCGTTTCGTACGCTTCCTGCTTTTGCTGGTCAGACATTTGGCGAAACGCCTCGTCCTGGACCATGTTGGCGCGTATCACGTCGCGCGTGGCGCTCATCTGGTCTGGCGTTGGCCCACGGCCGACTGAATAGACGAAGTAGTTCGTCGAGATGAAATAATTAAGCGCCAACGCCACGTCATTCAACGGCACGCCTTTTTGTTTTGCCGTGTCAGTGTAGAACGTCAGGCACTTGGTCAGAACGCCTTCGATGTGCTGACGTTCCTGTGTTGTCTTACCGAGGCGCGCGGCCAGTTGTTGTGGGACGAATGGTGGCCGAGACGAGTGGAATACCGTGCCGGCCGCAGTCGAAAACGGTCCCGTCGGTTGTGTAGTTGGTTTTTGGCCGCCGCGAGAAGATTTGAGCTTGCCGCGCTTTTGCAACACGCGAACGCGGCTTATGTTTGCCAGGTAAGGCGCGTAGATCGTCGGCATCTGCCGCGCGAGGGCAGCCGGTCCAGTGTTGGCAATCTGCGCCGGTGTGATGGCGGAGCACAGCAGGCATGCAATAGCTATCCGCGCTGTGATGTATAGGCCGGTCTTCATCTTAGTTCTGGCTCGTGGCTTTCGACTGCTTGCGCGGGCGGCGCGTTTTACTCTTCGTAGTCCGCCGCTGTTTCTTTTTTTGCTGGTTGGCGATCCGGGATTTGTTGGCCATGTGTGGACCGTAGATGCGTGGCATCTCGCGTAACAAACCTGCGGGACCGGTAGTCGAAATCTGCGCGCTGGCTGAAGCGGGAGTGGAGCCTGCAAGGGAGCCCAACAGGAAAAGCACGACGAGTTTATTTCTCATCGGGAAAACCTCTCGAATGTTCGTTTGTCGGGGGTGCCCGGCATTTTACTTCAATCAACCGCAAGCAGGGAAGAACGATTGCTCCGCGTCCTCTGCGTCCTCTGCGTGCCTCCGCGTTCTCTGCGTAAACTTCATATTTAACGCAAAGATCGCAGAGGAACGCGGAGGCACGCAGAGGACGCAGAGGAACGCGGAGTTACAGATTCACCCCCACGTGAAACCCGCGCTAAGCTATGTTGCGAATGACGGCCGAAAGCGCGTCATCCTTGCTCTTGATCGCCGCGCTCTTCGTTTCCGTCTCCTGCTTCTGATCGTTGAAGGCTTGTTGGACCAGCAACTGGTAGTTGCCCATGACCCTGCTCGCCTCCAATTGTTTGTTTGCAAAATCCGGGTCTGATGGATCCAGGTTAGGCATTTCTGGTCTTGGTGGAATTGTGACTGCCATGATCGTTTCTCCTCTTAGTTATTCCTTAGTCAAGCCTTACATGATGCTTTTCGCTTCGAGCGCGTCATGAATACCCATGACCATCGCGCGTGCGCGGTTGGCGGCCGGATTCTTCTGCCGCGGATCTAACTCGATTGCCCGTTTGAGATCGGCTACCGCCGCCTCGCCTTGCTGCTGTCGCAAACGTACTTCGGCTCGATTCACGTAAGCTGCAATCTGCCGGTCGTTTAGCTCGATAGCGCGGTTCAGGTGCGCCATCGCGAGATCGTTTTCCAGAGTGCGGGTTAACAGAGCGCCAAGAGCGGCATGGGCGTCGCTGCTGTTTGGATCCATCGCAACCAGTCCTTCAAAAACTGTTCGCGCTTTTCCCAGATCGCCCCGGTTGTAATACATGCCGCCAATGCGTCCCATCTCGCGAAACTCCTGCTCGGTAACGCCAAGCCGCTTGCGCGGTGAAACGGCGTTAGTGGCGGCTTTCAGCCATGCCGGCATGGATTTTATGTTGCTGGTATTTTGCTTGTTCATGGCAGCTCCGGAATTGCTGATCTAAGCTTGTATCGTGGCACTGCCCGCAAAGAACTGAATGTTTGACCGGTTGTTCTGTATGGTTTGCCTGTCCTCAGCGTTTTCAGCCAGCAACCTGAACAGATCGCTCAACTTGCCCATCATCTCAGCCGAATCTCTGCTGGAGAATACTTCGCCCAGCAACTTGAAGAGCTGGCCGAGACGGCCTGGATTCAGATCCTCTTCTTCGCGGCACTGGCAAGCAGTAGAAACTTCGTTCCGATCTTCCGCGCGGAAATCGTTGTCCTCAGAGAAGGCATCCGGAAGCGGCTGGCGTGACGCGACATTATTAGTGAAGCCGCCGTCGCCGAACGAACTCATCAAACTGGTCAGATCCTGTAACACTCCGGGAATATTGCCGGTGGCGAAATCGAAGGCGATATTTACCAGGGGTTTTAACGCCCCCAATCCGATCGAATCGAGCAAACCACCGAAAATCTTGTCGATACCAAACATCTTTCCTACGCCTTCGCCCATCTTCGTGTCCTCCTAGCTGAACTGCGGTTTAAGCCATTTGGTTGGTGCGTTTTCCGCTTTCACTCAGATTATCGGGAGCCGGCGGGAAAGGTTGCGTGGAAACGTCAAAAATCTCGGGCGCGGAAAATATTTCGCTCGATGAGGAAACATTGTGTTGTGTCCGCCGACAATGAACATGTGAGCCTTTATATCTGTGCTCTCTGCGTCTCTGCGACCTCTGCGTTACCTATTGCTGTTAACGCAGAGGTAGGAGAGACGCAGAGAGCACAGAGAAACCGCAAGAAACCGGAGATAAAACCATGCTCGAACCTGTCTCGCGCGAGTCGCAAGTCGTCACCCCATCCGAAACTGAAAAACCAAACCTGGTCACGAACACTGAAGCGGGGGCTGGAGAGATCTTCCAGTCAGTTGCCAGAAAGAACGAGTTGGATTTTCAGTCGTCGTTATCACGCTTCCGGCTCAATACCGTGACGGCACAGACACCGCCCGCCACTCCGGTTAACAACGTGCGGACAGACGTGGTTGACTCGATTGTCGAAAGCTTCGATCAGATCCCAATGTCAAGCTGGCAGGATCGCCTGCTCTACGTACTGAAAGGGGACGAAGATCTCAATCTCACTCACGACGAGCAGATGGCGGTCATCGGCGGCCTGACTGATCGCATGTTGAACGAAGACTACGCCGGCGAGTTGCTGCGCACGACGTTCCTGAACTTCGACACGGCTGATCTAAGGAATGTCGGTTACGACAATCAGCAGCTCATTTCCGGATTAATCGGGGACGCGTATGAAGCCGGCTACATCTCGGATACAGATCTCTTTCAAATGGCGAAAGAGTTGGGCGCCGAAGATACCGAAGGCTTAATCCTCAACTTCGCTTCCGATCCGAGCAATCTGTTCAACTACGGTTCCAGTCGCGTGGTTGAAGCTTTGGGCAGACAAGCCCAGGCTCTCGGCTATGACACCGCCGCGGCGCTGGCCTTTACTTCGTCGGAATCGTTAATCGCCGAACACTATTCGACCCCGCAGGCGCAACGTGACGCCTTCGATCTAGTCCGCGGTTATATCGAGAGGTTCGACGAGCAGCACGAGAGAATCGGGTTCTACACGGATTACACCGGTGAATCCGCCACGACGAGATCGCAATTCACGCACGCCCTTCTTAACGCCACCCGTCTGACGGCGAACGGCAACGGTTACAGCCAGGGCGAATTTGATCAACTGCTCACGTCGTTAGGTCCCGACCTCGTCAACGAAGCAATCGCCCGCGCCGGCAACATCAGCGGCGACGCCACTCTCAACAACTCGCTCGACGCCTTAGGCGATGCTTCTCAGCGAATCGCGTCGACGCTCAGCGGCGAAGATCAGGAAAAATGGAAGGTCAATAGCGCTATTGCCTACACGCAGTCGCCGGCGTTGATTCGGGGAAATCTCACTACGGCACAAGCCCGGCTCGACGCATTTGATCTATTGAACGGTCAGCTCGTGGGTTTGCGAGATGACGTAGACGATGCAGCAGGGAAGTATACGTTGTTGCGTCAGCCCGCGATGCTCGAGGGCATGACCACGCTGCTTGAAAGTCACGGCGCTGAGATCCTCAACAACAAACTCAACACCGGCCCGGACTATCGCGGCCAGGCGGATCTGGTGCAGTTTTTCCAGAGTTCGATTTTCTCGGTGAACACTCCGGCAAGCGTTAGGACCCGGCTGGAAAACGTAGTCGACTCCTATATCACTAACGCGCTCAACGATCCGGGCGCGAACAGCGGCCTCGTCGGCAGCGACGTCGGCGAACTACTTGGCGTCCTTAACGTTGCTTCACAACGAGCCATCGAAGCGGCCCCGAGTGAACAGCGAGCTGAGATCGAAACGTTCGGAAGATCGCTGGCTTCCAAGACCTTTGGCGCGCTGGGCGGCAAAGGTCTGTCGGCGCTGATCACTGGACTCGGCATCACGACTACCGGACCAGTCGGCATCGTCACGACAACTATTGGCGGAGCGATCATCGGCAAGGCGCTCGACAGTCTGTTCGGCGTCAACGACAAACCGCCGACGCGCGCGCAGATTGAAGAAGCTTTCGTGCAGGCGATGATCGATTCAGGCGTCGAAGTCAATCTGGGTGAGAGTTCGCTCGACGCGCTGGCGGAAGTTTACAACCAGTCGATCGCGGCGTTGGAACGACAGATTGCCCAATATCCGGTGACGAGTGAACAGTACGGCGTTCTGGATCGGCAAATTGCGCAACTCGAACAACTTCGCTCCACGCTCGACAGTGGCTATCTCAAGACATTCACGAGCAATGAGCTACAGCAGGAGCTCGATCGCAGAGAGTAGACATGGAAGCGAGAGTAGACAATTCGGTTTCATACCTTCACGGCGATAGGTATGCAGACTGGGTTCCTTTCGCCGAACCTGAAGCCGTTGTCGAGGCTCCGTCTCAGCCAGTTGTGGATGAGTCCGTGCCGGCCGCGGTGGAAGAGGAACGCCAACGCGGTCTGCTTGTAAAGCATGAGCTGCTCACCAGTTACGAGCCGGGTCAGGACGTCGTCGCCGTCCCCGAGCAGCCGCAACTGGGCCGGGATCAGATGATTGAAGAACTCTGGGCCGCGGCCAGAGTTCCCCGGCATGCGATCGAGAAGATGAGCGATGCCGAGATGGCTCGCGCGTACCAGGATGTTGCCGCGGTTATCAATGGTCCAGCCGGACAGCACAAGCTGAAGGTCGGCAAGCACGAAGTGACGTTGACGGTAGACGCGACGCATCGCGTAGTTGATTCGACGACGAAGAAGCCGAGCATCTGGGGCAAGATCGGTAAGATCGCGCTTACGGTTGCGAGTTTTGTTCCCGGTCCGGTTGGTATTGCGGCGCGAATCGGCAGCAGCATTGTTTCGGCCGCGGAAGGAATCAAGAATAAGAGTTGGGTTCAAGCTGTGGTCGGCGGCGCAAGTGGTGTTGCGGCAGGCGCGAGTGCGATAGCCGGTCGCGCAGTCGCGGGAGCGGCGGCAACGACCGCGCGAGTCGCTGACAGCGTCGCCAAAGGCGCGCGTGCCTGGCAAGTTGGATTACAGGCAGCTCGCGCGGAGGATGCGTCCGGAATTTTTAAGTCTTTGGCTGGCGTGGGATCCGCAGTGGCTGGAGCGGTTGGCGATGCGTCTGAGACTGTGGCCGTATGGGCCAGAAATGTCGAGACGTGGGCTGGACGTGCTTACGTGGGGTCGGAAATCAGAAACATCAGCCGGATGGATTGGCAGGATCAGTTAATGGCCGCCGGCGGTCACGGTGCAAACTTGATCCTGGATAGCGGCGATCTGCGTCCCGCGTCGTCGTCGTTCGAGGTGAAGTGGAAACTCGGCATCAACGTGGGCCAAACCGTCAGGGCCGGTTTGCGTTTGCATGAGGCGATTAAGAGTGATGATGTTTTGTTGATGTCGGAGGCGGCGGCCGGACTCAGCGTGACGGCACAGAACGCACGTCGCAATGCCGCAGCCGCGCCGGCGCTGTTGAATCAATTCAAACAACAAAGTGCGGCGGCGACGTCGACTCAAACACGATCGGATATTCAACATGACGGCTCTTGGATTGGCGACCAGGGATCGACGGTCGCAATGAACGCGGCTCTGCTTCCCGCATTGCCAGGTGGTGGATTGCAAACATCCGTGCCCACAATTTACGTGAACGGCATACTGAACAGCGTCGCAGATCAGGCGCGCTTCATGAGCGGACTCGCAGATGCAACCGGCTCGGCTGTTTACGGAATTCACAACGCGTCGCAGGGGATCATCGGAGATGTATGGCAGTCGTTACGGGACAAGTTGGATCTTGGCAGAAATCCGCCTGTTGATGCAGTGGCCGAGTATGTTCACGAGCAACTGGTTGGCGGCGCCAATGCGCCTGTCAATCTGGTTGGTCACAGTCAGGGTGCGTTGATAATCAGCCGGGCGCTCAACGATGTTAGGAAGCAGTTGCTGATCGAGGATGGACTCTCCAAACAACAGGTTGAAGCGCTGCTCAGCAGAGTGACGGTGACGACTTTCGGCGGGGCGAGCGGCCATTATCCAAACGGTCCGCAATACACTCATTACATCAATCGCGGCGACTACGTTGCGATGCCCGCCGGACTCGGATTGGATCTGTTTCCCGGCATTCCGCTGCTGCACGCCGGTCGTGGTGCGAAGATCATTCGCTTTACAGACTTCAGCCAACCCAACGCTCACGCGTCCGATATTTATCTCAACATTTATCGCGGGAACGGCATGCCCTTCACGCCTGAAGAAATGATCAAATACAAGATTGGCCGGTAAACGGTTACTTTGCTCGGCGTTCTCCGCGTGTCTCTGTGTGCTCTGCGTTTAATCATGCCTAAAGTGAAGTTTAGGCTGTCTACTGCAAACTGCGGGTTAGAGCTTTTGACATCAACTCGTCAAAGGTGGGAAACGACTCGATCAGTTCGTGCGGCACTACATCATAGATTTCATAGTGCCCGGTTGAGATGCGATAGACATAAATATCGTCGCCGCTTGAACCCAGAACTATCAGGTCTCCAAACCGATCATCATCACGAAAATTGAGGTTCACCTCGACGAGGTCGGCTATCGAACGGTCAGGATGTTTGCCGATTGGATTTGTGCCGGCGCCGTAAATGACGACGCCATTCCAGTCGAAACCATTGGATAAGCGGAGGAAGTCGAGGTAGTCGTCCGGTAGTTCGGCGTGCAACTCCCTGCTGCTGTCTTCAACCAGGCGTTGAAGCTGTTCTTCCGTGGCTGGTGGCTGCGGTTCACTGCCAAACTGGCGTTTTTCTTGTGCTACACGGGCAAGTAGTTGCTGATACATATCGCCGAACGATCGCTGATCTCGCACTATGGGGTTGGTGGATAGATTGATCCTTCCGGTATCGGAAAGTCAACTGTGCGCGACTGTCCCGGCTGGAGATCGCCGACTAAACGTTTCTGCGCGTTTGTGATTGCCTGATGATACGGATCGTTTTTGATTAGGACCAAATTGTCGAAACTGTTGTCGCCGCCGTCGTCCAGGGGCTTCTTGTGATGGACCTGGTAGCCTTCCGGCACCTTCCCGTTTTTGACCAGCGCGATGTCGGCGTCATTCAAGCCGGCGGCGCGCAATTCTGCTTCCTTGTCGGCGCCGAGCCGTTTGAGAAAGTCAGCTCGTCCGTGGTTATCGAAGTCTCGCCGCATTTGTGCGTATTGGGTGCGGTCGCGTTTTATATAGACGAAGTTTTCGGTATGAACCCCGGGTAGCTCGATGCGTTGGCCGCGTACTTCGCCGACGAAAGGCTCGTTTTTCCTGGACGCGGAGAAGAACTCGTCGATTTTGTTCTTCATCGCTTCGAGCGGTTCGCGCAACGCTTTGGGCAAGCCGTCGAGCGGGATCGCGTCGAGGGCCACCTTGAGCTTCTCCAGCACGGGACGTAACGTCTCGGCGAACTTAGCGTCTTTACTGGCAATCTCTACTGCGCGTTCGACGGTCTTGAGGAGTTTTGGCAGCTTGCCGGCTTTAGCGAGATCTCCGAGATAAGGAAACATTGCTGCGACGGAAATGCCAGCTCCCAGGAAATCACCTCTGAACAGGGAGATCACACCACTAATGCCGTCGGATATTGGTGTCGGATCGATGATTCCAGCGATGTCCAACGCCATCTGAGTGAGATCCAGCATCAGGGCGGTCTTTTCAGCCTCGAGACCTGGATCGGTAGTGGCTACAGGCGGCGCCTCCTGCTGTTGAGCGCGGTACTGCGCTGCGAGATCAGCCTCCTGCGCTGCCGTGCGATCGATACCCAAACGGCTTGCATAAGTCACACTGACGGAAGTCGTTGAGCCGGTGGAGGACGGATCGAACTCCTGGTCGATGAACGTGGGCCGGTTATTGTCCGGCAAGACCGGAACGTTGACGTTATCCAACAATGCCCGATCAAGATCTGATTGGGCAAGTGAAGGTCTCACCTCGTCGACAGGATTCATTGCGTGCTCCTTTGGGTGCCTGAGCAGACGTTCTGCATATCTCATTTATCGGCGAGTCGGTGAAAAAGTTTCCTCCTGGCAACGGGGAAATCCTCATGAAGACATGCAACTTCGCCGGGCAGGTGTTTCTCAACCTCTCAGGCAATAAGAATGCAGATCAGAGCGCTTCGAGTGCGATGGCGCCGCAGTACACCGGCCCGCTGAGAAAGAGAAGGACGTGTTCGGATTTGGCGACCATCTGCTCGTGTTTGAGGTTGGCTAAGTTGATCAACGGATCGAATGGGATATGCCCGAACTGGCCAACGTTGTACAGAAAGAGGCGCTCAGGAGAGAAGCCGAGCAGCTTGCCGTGGGTGATTGAGGTTAAAGTGTTGTAGTCGCCAGTCACCATCCAGCGAAAATCTGCGGGCTGGAGATGGATTGTTTCGTAGCAGTCAGCGGCCGCATTCCTCATGGCGCGGAACATCTCGAGCAGCATTTGCTTGCTGTCGGTTTTGGCGTCCACTTGCTTGTACGGCCGAGCGCCGACGTATGCCAGGCGGAAAGCCTCGTCTTCGCTCCGGACCTCGCTGCTGACGATGCAGGCCGCCGCGCCGTCTCCGGCCATCGAGACGGCCTCCCGCAGGAAGCGTGCGCCAGGAGCGCCGAACTTCTCGCCCGCGACGATCAAAACGTTGCGGCTCAGACCTTTGGTCACGAGCGCTTCGGCCGTGATGAACGCATGCAGCAGATTGGTGCAGGCGCCGTACGTGGCGCCAAGCACGGACGCCCTGTTGATTCCGAGACGATACAGGAACACGAAGAGTCGATTGCGAATGTTACGAAACGGACCGACTGCTGAGGCGCCGTCGTCCTCGAAGAGAGCGTCAAAACTTTCGGTCGCGAGAATGACGGTGTCGATGTCTGCTGCCGCGATCCCTGCAGCTTGCACCGACTCGCGAATGCACGCCCCCATGGCTTGAGTGAGCGAGTGCTTGAGCACGGACACCCCGAGGATTTCCTGTTCGAGCAATTGGCTGGCGTCTTCCTGCGAAAGGCCTTCGCCAACCAGGTCGCAAAGCGGAACGCATTCGCCGACCTCGTATCGAATGGCCTTGATCACGACATCACGTTGCTGGCCGGAATGCACTTCGCTCTGGTTATCCATGGAATGTTCATCATGCTGTCCATCGTGTGTGGTGTCAACATCCTCGTGAACGAGCGAAGATGTCGCAGACGGCAAGAATCGGCCAGAACTAGTTGTTGACTACCAAGAGTTAGTTTGGTATCACTGCGACGCAAACTATAGGAGTCCACTATTCTATAGGAGATACATATGGCTGATGATTTCAAACGGGAACTCACCGACCAACAACTAACGGAACTTATGACCGCGGGTGGCAAGATGGCAGCCTCAATGCGAGCGGTGCTGGCAGTCAGCAGTGAGCGCATGGAACGGTTGCATGAGGTGAACTCTACTATTCGTGCCTCAGGCGCGCGTATGAGTGGCGAAGCGCGGACAGCGGTCTCGGCTTCTCTCAATGCCGTCTCCGCCTCACTAAAGGCGCTGCAAGCCTCGTTGAGGGTTGCCGAAGCTGAGGTGGCAGAGACTACCGGGGCTTTCGGGTCCGGCCAATAGGCAGGCGCTAACAAGCCCGACATCCTGTCCTGACCGACCCTCCTCGAGTCAAGGTGCTCGATCCGGCGGTGGTGACCTAACAGGCGTGTCTCTATTTATCATCTGACGAATCGCGTCGGAGCGGGGGGACTGTTGTCAGTGGATGTCAATGCGGAGCTCGGGACGTTGGAAGGCTTCACCGCCCCACCGGCCCAGCGAGTAAATCTCTTTCCTGTCGACTGGGAGGTCGATGTCGAGGGCATCGACAGGCTCTTCCAGCGGGCCAAAAACGATCAATGGCACATTGACGATCTGCCGTGGGCGAGTTACGACATGGCAGATTATTCTCCTGATGAGCGAATCGCGCTCGCCTACGAGATGGGCCGGTGGCGCATCATGGAAACCGTAGGTCCGGCATTGTTTGCCCGCATGTTGCTACGCGTAAGCGAAGGGCATGAGAGCGGGCTCGCCACCAAGTTCATGCTGACCTCCCTCATCGGCGATGAGGGACGGCACGAGGAGCTGTTCACCAGGCTCTCCCGACAGGCCTTTCCGCTCATGACGGAGGACCCGAGCACGCTGCCGCCTCTGGCGCAGGCAGCGCGTCGAGCCCTCGGCTGGCTGGAGTGGAACCTGGGCCAACTGTACGACGGCTACGACGTCGCATTCCGGCAAGAGCCGCTGCCGGTAGCCACGTTTTCCTTTCTTTTAGGAGAGCGGGTCGGAGTTGCCGTGTTTCACAAACGATCCGAAAACTCGAGCAATCCGCTGCTACGCGACGCGTTTCGGCTGTTGGCGCAGGATGAAGCCCGGCACCTCGCCTTTATGCGTCTCCTCTTCAAATCTCTCGGGCCGCTGTGGGACGACCCGAAACTCGCCGCATCCGGCACCCGGCAAATCCGCGCGGGCTTCGAGTTCACCTCCATGATCCCCGGATTTCGCCGGGGAATCGTACGGCCATGGAAATTCCCCGCGGGCTATTGGGAAGCGGACGCAACTCTGTCAGAGATCGCGAGGGCGGCCGGTCTGGGATCACTTGACGCGGACCAGCGTGTTGGCGTCATGCGTGATTCGATGGTCGACATGCGCGCGGTGTGCCAGGACTACGGTATCCCGTTCCCCGCGATACCGGAACTTGGTTTCGACGGTGTCTCCGTTTCCTTTTCGGGTAAAGAAGTCGCTTTGAGCGCGGTCTAGTGTTTCCGTCGAGACACAGATCTCGAGATAGGAGTCGACGTGTCCTCTAGTACAACCTCCGCCATACGCGTGGAGTCGCCAGCGGATCTGGCAAAGATGCCGGCTGCGTATCAAGATCTGCTTCGTCACCAGATGCTCGCCCACACTGAGGGCGAACTATCAGGCGCCGACGACTACCTTCAGGTGTTCCTGCCGCTGGCGCCTAACGTGTTCGAGAAAAAGATCTGCTGCGAGCGGGCTGCCGAAGAATACGACCATTACTTGATCGGCGCGGCCGTCCTCAGCGATCTGGGCGTCGAAACTGAGTACATGGTCGCCCAACGTTTAGAGGACCGCAGCTTGTACGCGAGCCCGGAAATTCATCGCATCACCAGTTGGGCACAGCGCGGTGTGTTCTCGTTTCTCGGAGAGGACGCAGTGCTCGACCACATCAAGGAAATGGCGCAGAGCAGCTACGTGCCCTGGGCGAACTCGTTCGAGACGATTATCCGTGACGAACTCATACACGTAGCTCACGGTAAGCGCATTGTTCGCTCGTTCCTTGAGTCCGATGAAGGCCGCGCGGAGGTTCAGGCGGCGATTGATGCGTTGTGGCCCCTGGTCTTGAGTCTCTTTGGCAAGCCCGACTCGTCACGGTCAAAGGAATACGTCCACTGGGGCTTGCGGCAGCGAACGAACCGGGAGGCCAGAGACAAGTACGTTGAGAGGATCGTGCCGAAGCTCACTGCCATGGGCCTGACGGTTCCATCTTCGAGCGAGGGAGAAAGGTCTAATGGGAAGCAGTAACGGAGCCCGGCAGCCTCGCCTTCGCGAGTGGTTGAAGGCAGATCCTGACCTGGCACTTCGCTTCGAGCGCGTGCGAAGCTTCAGCCATACGGTGCATGCATCGGAGTATCATCTCACCAACGCCTGCAACCTGCGCTGCAAAGGCTGCTGGTTCTTCGTGAACGACTTCGATAAGGCGACTTCTGAGGTCGCGGACCTTGCGACTTTACGCAGCTTTGTCCGGCGGGAGCGGGAACGAGGGGTCAACTCCGCCCTGCTGATCGGCGGCGAACCGTCGCTGTATCCTGACCGGGTGTCGGTGTATGTCGAGGAGATGACATACGTCAATGTTTCCACCAACGGCCTGCGGCCGCTTCCCCGTGAGGGCTTCGAGAATGTGACCGTTGCCGTGACGCTGTTCGGCGGCGGACCGCTGGACGACGAGCTGCGAGGCATCCGCCCGAATGGCAGATCGTTCTCCGGACTCTTTGAGCAGGCGCTCGAAAATTACCGTTATGACCCGAGGACGATCTTCATCTTCGCGTTGACGGAATCAGGCATTGAATATATCGAGCCGACCGTGGCCAGAATCGCGGATAACGGCAACCTCGTGACCTTCAATTTTTACAGCGCATACGGCACGGACGATCCGGTCAGGTTGGACCAGGGGCATGCCCTGCTCGACGAAGCGCTTCGCGTGCGCGAGCTATATCCTGACACGGTCACCAGCCACCCGTACTACATCTCGACCATGATCACAGGGAAGTCCCACTGGGCCTCGTTCTCGTACGATGTTTGCCCGAGCATCAGCGTCTCTCATCCCGGCCACGCCGCTCGGCGCCGCAACGGGAACCCGACGCTCCCCGGCTTCAATGCCTGGGCAGCCGATCTTCAAACCGTCGAGTTCTGCTGCACCTCAGGAAAATGCGCCGACTGCCGTGATAGTCAGGCAGTGCTTAGTTGGCTGCTCGTGAGTGCGCGGAAGTTTTTTGACTCGCCGGAGCACCTGCGTTTGTGGGTCGAGATCGCCGAGAGCTATTGGCGGCAACTCTACTGGTCACCATTTCACCCGGCTCGCATGCGCGAAGAACTTGCCACCGTCGCCGGATAGATTCCATGAACACAATCGTCGATCTGCTGGAACACCGTGCGGCGACCCGGCCGGATCAGGCCGCCTACCGGTTTTCTCCCGAAGGAATGCTCGGCCCGCATAGCGAGCAGGACGAGGGCGAACTGACCTACGCGCAAGTGCTCGAACGAGCGCGCGCCGTCGCCGGTCTGTTGCTCAAACTCGATCCGCTGCCTCGCCAGGCCGTTCTCGTATACCCGACGGGGCTCGACTTCGTAGGTGCGCTCTTCGGTTGTCTCATCGCAGGCGTTGCGGCAGTGCCGGCGATGCCTCCGCTCAGTCGTCCGGAGCGTGCGATACCGCGGTTGAAGGCGATCACGGAAGACGCACAAGCGACGGTCGGACTCTCGACCCGGGCGTTGATAGACTTGATGTCGCCGTTGTGGGCGCCGCGTCACGGTTGGTTGGCGACCAACGAGATCGATTCATCGGGCTCGCTTTCGCTCCCGGCTCGACCGTCCGCTGCCGACCTGGCCGTCATTCAATACACCTCAGGCTCAACCAGCCTGCCGAAAGGCGTGATGGTGCGGCACTCGGAAGCACTCGCGCAGGTGCAGCGGGTTCACCGTAGTATTCCCGATGCCGATGACTCGTGGGTCTTCGTGAATTGGATGCCGATGTTTCACGACGGCGGTCTCGTTGGCGGGATCCTGCTGCCGCTTGAACTTGGCATCACCTCGGTGCTGATGGCGCCGGAGGCATTCACGACGAACCCGTACCGCTGGCTCAAGCTGATCTCGGAGCAGCCGGCGACATTCAGCGGCAGCCCCAATTTCGGTTACGAGCTGTGCATGCGCAAAGTCACCGAGAAGCAGCGCAAGTCTCTCGATCTCAGTTCCTGGGTGCTCGCGATCAACTCAGGTGAGCCGGTCCGCTGGTCGACGCTTGCCAGTTTTGCAGAGACGTTCCGTGAATCCGGGTTCAATCCGGGCGCGTTTGTCCCAGCGTACGGACTCGCCGAAGCGACGCTGCTGGTGACGATGCGGCGTAGGAACTTGCCAAAGGACGATCTTCCGATCGCCATGCGCGTGATGGCCGGTGATTTGGAGACTGGTCGAATCGTAGCGGCAGGCCCGGCAGAGGAGGCGGCAGAAAGCTCTCGCTCCACCGTGATCGTAGGGTGCGGCGAACCGGTCGACGCCCAGCAGGTGGTGATCGTCGATCCGGTGACTCGCACGCGAACGCCACCAGATACCGTTGGCGAGATCTGGCTGGCTGGCCCAAGTGTCACGGGCGGATACTGGACGGGCAGTGGAGACGAACGGTTCGGATTCACACTGGAAGGTTCGGCGGAACAGTACCTGCGAACAGGGGATCTCGGTTTCATGTCCGGCGGGGTGTTGTACCCGACCGGGCGGATCAAGGACATGATTATCGTTCGCGGGCGGAACCTGTACCCGCAGGACATCGAACGCGTGGTCGAACTCGCGCATCCGCGGCTTCGACGAGGATGCGGCGCCGCTTTCGGCATCATGGTTGATGGCACTGAAGATGCCGCCGTCATATTCGAAGTCGACGAGACGTCGCCGCTCGACGACCGGGAAAGCGCGGAGGTGTTCGCCGCGATGAGGCAGGCGGTCGCTGACGAGTGCGACGTCATGCCGGTGGGGTTAGGTCTCATCAAGAGAAGAACCCTGCCGAAGACTTCCAGCGGAAAGATCCAGCGGTCTACGTGCAAGGCGAAGTTCCTGGATGGAACACTGGAGCTTGTGGCGGCGTGGCGCCACCCGCGATTTCAAGCCAACAAGCCAACCGAGGTGATGGTTCCGTGACGAAATCGATGACGGAGTTCGCTGACGAATGGATCGCGGCCTGGAACAGTCACGATCTCGAAAGGATATTGAGTCATTACGCGGCGGATATTGTGTTCACTTCGCCGCGCGCGGCTGCTCGGCTTCCGCACACGCAGGGAACGGTTCGCGGCATCGACCAGTTGCGCGAGTATTGGGCGCCGCTCGGGAAGATCAGGCCTGAACTGAAGTTCACGCTGGAAGGGGTGCTGGAGACCGTCAGCGGCTGTACGATTCTGTACCGGGACGAGAACGGTCTCCTGGTTGCGGAGACAATGTTGATGGAAGCGGGGGGCAAGGTGGTCCAGGGGATTGTGAGTCGTGCCACCCACCCTTCACAATAAGGAAGGACTAACCGTGCTGAACGAGGCGATTACTGACTTTGTATGCGAGGTGTACCGGAGCGTGCTTGGTATCGAGACTGTGCGGCCCGGAGATGATTTCTTCGGCGACCTCGGCGGCGATTCGCTGTCGTTGGCCGAAGCCGTCTCGTATATCTACGACCTCCTGAGTGTCGACATCATGGAGGCAATGACGACGAACACGAGCGCGTCGAACGTTGCGCTGTACATCGCTCCGCGTTTGCAGCAGGCGAGAGGAAAGGCGCGGCGGGATCCGTCGACGTCAGTAGCGCCGCAGCCGCTAGTGGAGTCGGCGAAGCGGGTGCTTGAACTCGTCGACATGAGCGTTGACGAAGTCGCGCCAGGCAGCCGCTAGGACGTATAGGATCTATCACGGATCTCCGGCTGGACTTTTCATTGACATTTTGTAATCGGTAATTCACACTGCGAAGGTCAGTCGGCGAACAGACTATATAGATCTCACACCTCGCATTGGGAGGTCTGGAATGTCCACCAAGAGATTACGCGAAACTCAAGTAGCGTCTCACACCTGGAGTCTCAGTCTCGAGGGTATTAAAGCGCTGTTCACTTGAGCGACCATCGGCTGGGTCGCGTGGTCCATATTCACAGAAAGAACGGAGGAATCCAATGAAAAACCCGGAGCAACCCCAAGGCCAGGATGAGCCGTTACGGAGTTCTGCTGCTGCGCCGCCAATGCTGGAGGCGCTTCTGCCAGCCACCGTGCCCGGCTTCGAGCGTCGTTCAACGACCTTTATAACCCACCGCGAGTTGAATACGAATGAAGTCTTTGTGGCTTATATTGGCCCGTCAGGAAGTACGCTGTTAATCTCCATTGCGGACTTGGGAAATCACCCCAATCTCTACAAGAATTTCCTGACCGGTGGGGGCCTCCGTCAGTCTCCTTTTGGAAACTCGTTCGGACTGCCGTTCCATCAGGTGTCGGTGCAGGCAAGTCCTAACTATGGCCTCGTGCTCGGGCAGGTCTCGCCGGCGTCCCCCGGCCAGGCATCCGGCGTAATGGGAATGGCCCAATCGTCCCAGAACATTCAGTTGCCACAGGCCTCGCCGCAGTTTTCGCCGCAGGCTTCAGCACAGTTTTCGGCTCAGCTCTCGACCCAATTCTCACCACAAGCCTCTCCTCCATCCTCAATACAGTCGACGGCGACCTTGCTCTCGCAGATTTCGCAACAGATTTCACCGGGCCGTTCACCTCAATCCTGGGCCGTCATCACTCCAGGAAATCCAGGCCAGCAGCCCACGATAAGCACCGGCCCAGCGTCTCTTACTCCTTCTCAAGCGTCAGACTTATTACAACGGTCAGGGGTGAACGCCGTGGAGCTTTCCAAAGCTTCTCAGGAATCCCCCTTCAAGTTGTCGCAAGCATCTTCCCCCGCAGATGGCTCATACATCCGGCCGTTCGGTCTCGACACCGGGCAGAATGTAGCGGGCTGGGAACTCTATGACGGACAATACAACACTGGCACGCTGATTCTGGGAGTGAATGAGCGTATCGGCATCTTAATCGAAGCGACGAACATTTTGCCGAGCCCCCTGCTTGAGATCGCATCAAGGTTCAACTTCGCCGCAGCCAATCGGATCACCGGTACCGCCGCGAAGTAGAAACCAACCAGCAACTAACAAAGACTGACACCAGCGCAGGCGACTTCGCGTCGCTTGCGCGGTGTCGTCATCCCTGGCCCCTGGTTTATCCAAACGTATATGGGCGGCAAAGGAAAACTTCTCGGTATCGCCACGCGGCCGGTTCGTCACGCACCGATGCAGGAGGCGATGGACGCCCGCATCACCCTGGACTCAGGTGTGAATGTCGACGCCCGAGGAAAGCCCGGTCGGAGACAGGTTACCGTTATTAGCCGCGAGGCGTGGGAAGCAGCTTGCGCGGAGCTTGGCGTTACACATCTGCCGTGGACGACGAGGCGCGCGAACCTCTTAGTCGACGGCATCGATCTCCAGGCCAAGATCGGATACGAGTTGAGACTCGGGGACGCCGTTTTGAAAATTAACGGTGAGACACGACCTTGTGAGGTGATGGAGCAAGCCTATCCCGGACTCAAGGCCGCGCTCACGCCCGAATGGCGTGGCGGAGTTATATGCCGGGTGATGCGGCCCGGTGAAGTCACGGTAGGCTGCGAAGTGGTTTTGACCCGAAACGTTGTGCGCCAGGCAACCAGCATCTCTTCACATCATGGCCGGAAGATTCTTAAGCAAGGCCGCGCCATGTTAGGTGACTGGGCCAGGAAACTCGGGTTGAAGAAACCAAGGCAAGCGACCTATTCCGAACATCAATAAGCGATTCGCAGAGCGTCTCTCCGGGCGAGTACCGAGCCGTGAGCAGTGGCCCTACATTTGTCGAAGCCCTAACGATGCCCCGCAACGGCGAGATGGCGTCAATAATGAGTATTGCTTATAGCCTGGGGGCGTTTAAACCGATCGAAGATCTCGACTTCTTGCGAGACGATCCGAGGAAGCTGCAACTCTACAAGCTCGGTGGCTTCCAGTCATATGCAGAGAGCGATCTGTCGATGCGCGCGTTAGCTTCGCGGGCTGCGTCTCAGACGTTGGCAGCGTCCGGAATAGAGCGAGATAAAATCGGGGTTTGCCTTTATGTGGCCGAGAGTTTCGATCGTGACGAGACGGTGGATTCCACCGAGGTGAACCGCTTGCTTCTCGATCTCGGTTTGGACAAAGCGGCGCCGATACACGTCTCCATTTCCAATTGCGCCAACATCGTCGCCGCCTTGCGCATCGCGTCCGCCCTGATCGAGGTCGGAGAAACAGAGCACGTGCTGGTCGTGTCGGTCGATAAGGCATCGCGAAGATTTGGCGGGAGAATGATGTTCCGGGACATGTCGGTTAAGAGCGATGTTTCGTTGAGCTGCCTAGTGTCGCGGCCGGGTGTTGGCCCATATGGCATTCGCTACATCGGGCATCATAACTCGGCTGGTTTAATCGAAAGCAAAACGTCGGACCCGGCGTCGTATGCCACGGAAAAATTCAACGTCATTCGCGGCGCGGCCAAACGGGCGAGGGAGAGTTTGGGGCTGCAATCCGGCGATTTCGCCAGGGTGATCACCAATAACTATAGCCGGGAAGTTTCCAAGATGTTTCTTAAGCTATGCGGGTTTCCGAATGAAGCCGGCAGCTTCGGCAACATTGGCCGGTTTGCGCATGCGGTGGCGGGTGACGTGCTGATCAATTTGCAAGACCTTGACGCCGAGGGAGCGTTCAAGCCCGGAGACATGATCTTCCTCATGGCCGACTCCATCACTGCGACGTCAGTTCTTTGCTTACAACGCCGCGGCGAAAACGGTTGCAACGATCACTGAAGAGACATGACGACCACCGGGACCAATCTGAAAGACCTTCTGCGCAGTCTCTCTGACTTGTCGGTGAAGCACGCATACGACCCGTACGTGATCTTCGAATGGCCCGAGTCACTCCCCGAAGATGGCCCGTGGATGAGTGCGGATCTTTTGTCGCTACATGGCACGCGTCACGTGAATAACCTTAACGAGGAACAACTTTGGAATTTGAGCCGCTGGGAACTGCTCAACTTCTTCAGTTTCAACGTCCACGGCATTCGGGATCTGATGCTCCAGGTTCTTTCGTGCATCCACACCCCCGGTTACGAAACGGAGTCAGAATATTTTCATCACTTCCTCGACGAAGAGAATAAGCACATGTGGTTCTTCGCCGAATTTTGTAAACGCTACGGGGGAAAGATCTACTCCACTCAAAAGATGCAGTTTCCCGGTTTCCCCGACAAAGACATCCATTCCTTCGTCGCCTTCGCGCAGATACTGATTACGGAACAGATCGGCGACTTCTTCAACGTGCGTATGATGGCGGATGAAAACCTGCCGCCGATCGTCAGGCAAATCAATCGCTTCCATCACGAAGACGAGAACCGTCACATCGCCATGGGCCAACGGGTCGTCGCGGCGATGTACGAACGAATAACTGAGAAGCATCCCGAAGAGACGCGGCAGAAGATTGCCGGCTACCTGCGGCGATACGCGGAGTTCTACTTGCAGTCTTTTTACAACCCCAGCGTGT
The DNA here is from genome assembly GCA_035276045.1 of Pyrinomonadaceae bacterium. Lineage (GTDB taxonomy): Bacteria > Acidobacteriota > Blastocatellia > Pyrinomonadales > Pyrinomonadaceae > PSRF01. Next base: position 106,825 of record DATELZ010000129.1, read on the forward strand.
ACCGCGATGCAGGCTTGAATGATCCCTACGAACTGCGCCGGGAGCTGATGCGAGACCCTTCACGAGAAGAGTTCCATCAGCGGGTGCTCGCGAAAACTTTGCGGTTTTTCCGAAGCCAAAATTTACTTGCGGGAGAGGTATATGTCGGGGGATGACGAACGAAACATTGACCTGATTGCTGTTTCCAGGTTGCGAGACTGGATGGCAGCGACAAAGCCACAGACAATAGAGATCGGGCTGGATACCCATTTGATCAACGAAGGAGTGCTCGACTCACTGGAGATGGTGAATTTCGTGCTCTACGTTGAGGAGATTCGCGGACAGGAGATCCCGGAAGCCCTGGTCCAACCCCAGTATTTCACTACCTTGAGGGTGATCCACGACACGTTCTTTCGCGTTTGAGCATCCCCACACTATTCAAAGGAGTTTACCAACATGCTGGCAAGCGAAACGGCCGTCAACGAAGACGTATTGAATGATCTCTCCGATTACTTTCATGCGGCGCCGATCGGTCTGCACGTCACGGGGCCTGACGGAACGATCACCCGGACCAACCTCGCCGAATTGAAGTTGCTCAGTTACAGCGATCATGCTGACGAGTACGTCGGGCGTCACATGGGAGAGTTCTTTGCCGATTCGGACAGCGTGCGAATACTGCTGGACCAACTGGCTGCCGGTGAGACGGTTGTCGAACACGATGCGACTCTGTTGCGCCGGGATGGCACTACCCAGCGAGTGCTGTTGTATGCAAACGCGAAGATGGATGGCGGCACTCTTCGCGGCCTGCGTTGCTTCACCTTTCCTCATCCTGAAGACTTGCGGCCCGACATCGCCGAAGTCGGAGCGTTGCAGGATCAATCGATAACGGAACGTCGGCTCGAACTCACTGCAACGCAGCGCAACGAGTGGTATGCCGAGTTGCGAGACTTCTTTGATAACGGGCCTGTCGGTCTACACATTGTCGGCGGCGATGGCTTGATCAAGTACGCAAATAAATGTGAACTCGCGGCCATGGGATACGATTCCGAGACTTACATCGGACAGCACATCGCGCGTTTCCACGCGGACCAAAAGGTAATCGACGGGATGTTAGGGGACCTGGTCGGTGGAACACCGCTCGTGAATTTCGGCGCCACGCTCTTCCGCAAAGACGGCGCGAAATTCCCGGTGATGATCTACTCGAACTCCAGGATGAGTGACGACAGCTTTGTCAACACACGCTGCTTCACGGTGCCGGCACTGGGATCGAGTCAGGCAACGGGTGATGCGACTCCGGATTTCTCCTGGCCTCGCAACGAAGATTTCGGATTCACAGTTTCAAGCAGGGATGAGACGTCCGACGCGAAACCGAACCCGATGACACTGGCGCTGAAATACATCGCCAGCCGCAAACGGCCGGAGGAGACTTTGGGGTTTCTGGCCCACGTCAGCAAAGCGCTCGGTTCGACCAAACCGTTTGACGTGATGCTCCGCGAAGCAGTAACCCTGAGCGTGCCTTTCCTGGCGGATTTTGTGACGGTTGACGTGCCGCCGGCTCATCTGGCCCATGCGACTTCTCAGACCTTGCAAATCGATGCGGACGAGATGATTCGCTTCTTCAGTGCGGGTGGTCCGGAGACGGCGTTCAGCATTGAATCGGTGCAGGCCACTGGTTTAGTCGAAGCCTGTTTCGATCTTGCCGCGGAAAACGAAACGCGCGGCAAACGCGCGTCAGAGTTGCTGGACATGGGTGTCAAGTCGCTTTTGATGGCGCCGCTCACCGTTCGCGGGCAACATCTCGGTGTGCTCACACTCCTGCGCGGAAGTTCATCTTCGCGGCGTAATTTCGGGCCGGCGGATCGTGCGGTTGCCGAGGAGCTTGCGCGTCGAATTTCATTCGCCATCGAAATCCAAAGGCTGTCGCAATGAGCACACCCGCACAGGTTTCGCTTGATATGGCTGGCGAATATCAGGCCCGTCTGGCCCACCTGTGGGAAAAGAATCTCGGCGTTTCTGTCGGGAGTTTGGACGACTATTTCAAAAGCGGCGGCGATTCTCTGCGTGGCACCGAGTTGATCAACTGGATCTATGAGGACTTCGGTATTGAGCTTTCCTTGTTGGACATCTTCGAATTCAGAACGATCGGCGCCCAAACAGATCTTCTTCTCTCAAAGGTGGGAAACGGCGATCCTGTCACCGCCAAGCCGGTTACAGAGTACTGTTTCTTTGGTCCGGATCAGGCGCGGCTGTTTGGCGCTTTACACCGCGCCAGGTCGAACGGAAGAGACTCGGGGGTCATACTTTGTTATCCGATGGGCCAGGAGTACATGCGGATTCATCGCACGTACGTAGAACTCGCCAGAAGCCTCGCGGATTCGGGACGCCACACATTACGGTTTGACTATTACGGTTGCGGTGACTCCGGCGGCGAAGCTACGGATGGCACGCTCAAACAATGGACGGACGATATTTGTCAGGCCGCCCGGATGCTGCGCGATCAGACAGGCGTGCGGAAGGTGTACCTGGTGGGGGCGCGAATCGGCGCTAACATTGCATTGACTGCCGGAGCAAGAGTTGAAGACCTCGCCGGCATCGTTCTTTGGGAACCGGTAGTGAACGGCGTGGACCACATCGCGACGCTCCGGCGCGCGCACCACGATTTGCTCGCCTCCAACGCCGAGCTCGATGGTTACGAGCGGCATCAGTTACCGAATTGCATCGCAGAATTGGTCGGCTACCCCATCACAAATGAACTCTACGAGGAGTTGACCGCGATCGATCTTCTCACAGCTCCTTCCGGAACGATGCCGGAACTGCTCCTCCTTGCAAACTCAGAAAAGCCGCTAATCGAAGCGTATGCGGCCCTGCTGCGAAACCGGGAGGCGAAGTTCGATTACGTGATCGCCGATGAATCCGATCGCATTTGGCTCAAGGAAGATCGCCGGCACAAAGGCGTCATTCCCGCGCGTGCGGTCCAGGCCATCGCGTCGTGGTTATCCGGGAGGAACGAATGAGCGAAGAGATCATCACCTTTGGAAAAACGAGATCGCTGGTCGGCATCCTTCATAAACCTGATAACCCCGCGCCACGTCCGGACCTTCCGGCAGTGCTCTTACTGAACGCCGGTCTCCTGCACCGGGTTGGGCCAAATCGGCTTTATGTGAAGATTGCTCGCCAACTGGAGCGCAGCGGGTTCCACGTATTGCGGTTCGACGTGTGGGGAATCGGAGACAGCCAGGACCATGCGGGGGAAACAAAGGGCACGTTTGTTGACGACACGCTCGAAGCATTCGAAGTATTGAACCAGCGTCTCGGGGCAACGAGGTTCATGCTGATGGGAATTTGCATGGGCGCGCAGATCGCGCTCGAAGTCGCGAGCCGCGATCCGCGAGTGGAATGCCTGGCGCTGATGGAAGGCATCTACGTGAAGTCAGCGCGGTATCATCTCACCCGTATCTTGAACCCAAATAAATGGAAGCGCGTCCTCACCGGTGAGAGCCACATGGTAAAGAAACTGCGCGCGAAGCTACTCAAACAACCAGGTAACAACTCGAACAATCTCCAGCCCGCAATCGAAAGCAAAGGCAGTCACACGAGCGACGGAAACGTTACCTCGTTTCTCGACGAGAACCGGAACAAGAACAAGAAGGAGAGGCTTGCCGCCCTGCTTGAGCGAGGCACGAAGATCATTCTGATCTTCCGCGACGGAAATGAAATCGCGTACAACTACCGGCTGCGGAAACAAGGTGACGAAATCTTCGCTGTTGGACTTCCACGCGGCCTGGACGTGGTGTTCGTAAAATTTGCCGATCACACTTTCACGCCACTTCTCAGTCAGGATCTACTGCTTCAGGCCATAATGAAATGGATCGAAGCGCACGCTTTGAGGGAACCCGCACGCGCATGAGGACCGACGTATGGCGACAGTAATGATGGTTCTGGAAGCGACCGACGGGGGAACGGCGAGACACGTCGTCGAACTCGCTCTCGGCTCGCACACGCGCGGATTGACCGTTCACCTTGTGTGCGCGACGCGCCGTAATCCGGAATTTCGCCAAACCCTGTCTCAGTTGCGAGACGTGGGAATCACGGTCCACGAACTCGATATGCGACGGAGAGTGGATCCGCTGCGGGACATCGCCGCCGTGGTTCGGCTTCGAAGTTTGATCGTGAGCATCGCGCCCGATGTTCTCCATCTTCATAGCTCAAAAGCAGGCGCCCTGGGGCGAAGCGCGATCGTTGGCTTGGGCCGGCGTCGTCCGGTCGTTGTGTACACGCCACACGCTTATGCCTTCCTGGCCCAGCCTGGACGTTTGAACCGTTGGATGTACCGGAGAGTGGAAAGCGCGCTCTTGCCGTGGACGGATGGCGTGGTGGCCGTGTCCGAAAGCGAGGGACAGGCGGCGTGCCGGCTGGGAGCAAAAGATCGCGTGGTGGTTATCAACAACGGAGTAGACGCCGGCACGAGTTCTTCGCGGCGGTCCGGAGAGAGTCCGCTGCGCATCGGCTGGCTCGGCCGGCTCGCATGGCAAAAGAATCCTGTGGCCGCGATCAAAACGTCGCTGGCGCTTTCAGATCTTGGTCTAGACCATGAATTACTGCTTGCGGGCGATGGACCAGATCGGGAACAGGTGCTGGCTGCGATACGCGATCTGCGAGCCGAAGCGAGTGTGCGGGTGTTGGGACCCATCCGCGATACGGCGGCTTTCCTCGCCGGCATCGACATTTTTTTAACGACTTCGAGAACAGAGGGCTTGCCTTACGCGGGGCTGGATGCGATGGCCCACGGCCTTCCGATAGTCGGGTTCGACGTTCCTGGCATTCGCGACCTGGTCGATCACGGTGTGACCGGGCTGCTGACCGCGCCGGGTGACCTGGACGAATTAGCTGGCCACATCGCGCGGCTTGGCCGAAGTGAAGATCTCAGGCGCTCGTTCGGAGACGCGGCGCAACGCCGAGCGCAAAACGACTTTCAACTCCGCAAGCAACTGGATGAGCTCAGCCTGCTATACCGTTCACTTGCGGCGGGCCGTGTTGCTACTGGCATTGGCGAGAGAGAGGACATTGAGAAGCGATGTTTCAAATTTTCTTTTACGGAGTGAGCGTCGCGCTTTTAGTGTTAGCGGTGATTGAGATCTACCTCCGGATCAGGTACCGAAACTTGCTCTGGATTCAAGTGTATCCCCAGGTTTACGTGCCTGACGATGAGCTAGGCTACCGTTACTTACCCAACGCCGAAGGTGAGATTCGTATTCCGGGGATCCATCGACGATTCCGGACCAACAACAAAGGCTTTCATGCTCGCGACTTCGTGCGTGCGAAGGCGCCCGGGACTTATCGAATCGCGATCGTCGGCCCGTCAAACACGACCGGCATCTGGTGTCACGGGAAAGGGAAGAACTACACCGAACTGCTGGAAGACCAATGCCGGGCGGCGGGCCACCAGGTGGAGGTCATGAACTTTGGTATCGACGGAAGATTCCGCTCGATGGCAGAGTTGCGACTTATCGAGAGGGAAGTCGCCGATTATGAGCCGGATCAGATACTCCTGGATGTGGAGCTTCCGTTCGTTCACGGCAGCTTCAGGCGTGACATGTATAAAGGCTACGTCCTTATTTATAACTCCGAAACGGAACAATCCAGGCAATGGTGTGAGGCAATGGTCGACAGCGCTAACAAGCAGAAGATTCTGATCCCGCTGTACTACGCGTCCTTCATCGTGAGGGCCGCTGTGCGTTACTACATGAACCGGAGCAACAGCTTTCGCGCCGTCAGGTTACGGACGTTTGTCGAGAACAGAATCCAGTCGCCTAACCTCTCGCTGTTACCCTACTCGTTAAAAACCTCCGTGGAGGCTCTTCAAGCAGTTAGAGATAAGTTGGCGGAACGAGGTGCGGAGCTGACGATCTTCCAGTGTTCGGCCAATCCTTACTTCCGTGAAGTTACGTCCAAGTACGGTCTCAGCTACCTTGAACTTGATATACCGCCAGTGACTAAGTACGTGCACGACCGCGACGGACACTACAACTACGAAGGGCACGTCGAGGTCGCTAAGCAGTTGTTCGAGCAACTGACTAAACGCCCGGCCTTTCAGGCGAAGGGCGAGGGAACTGTGGCTGCGCCGGACGAGAGCGGTGCGCAAGATGAGGACAAAGTAGCTTCGGCTGCGTATGTCAGAAGCGCGCCCTAATTTAACTCTGCGTTCTCTGCGGCTCCCTGCGTCCTCTGCGTAGAAAATACTTTTCGTCATATTTAACGCAGAGGACACAGGGAGCCGCAGAGAACGAAGGGACCGTCTTGAGATGCAGCACCGTACTAATCAATCGAGGCTGGCCAGGAAAGAAGGGTGATGAGGGTTCTGTACGTTTCGCACTTTGGTGGCTTGGGTGGCGCCGAGCGCAGCCTGCTCGAGCTGATGGACGCGGTGCGGACGCAGGGCATTGACCCCGTGTTGTTGTGTCCGTCAGGGCCGCTGAGCGAGGCCGCCGCGACGGCCGGCATTCCCGTGGCTAACTGGGCCGCGCATCCCATTACGCGCTCACGAGGACACAATAGCTGGAAGTTCGCTCTCCCTCGTCTGCCACTAGGTTGGAGGGAACTGGATCGAACAGTGCGACGTTTCCAACCACATCTTCTACATGCGAACAGCGCGCAGGCCATGCTCTGGATCGGCCCGGTTGCGTCGTGGCGGCGCTGCCCGCTGGTTTGGCATTGGCGAGATTTCTATGGCGCCCGCCGTGTTGCCAGAACAATGGCCGGACGCGCTGATGCGATCGTAGCCATCTCTGAAGCCACTCTGACCTGCGCCGAAGAAATGCTTGGTCCAACTTCCCGCCGTCTTACGCTGATTCGTAACGGCGTGGCTGATTTACCACCGCGTGATGCGGATCGTGTGGCTGCTGTTCGCCGCGGCCTGGACATACCTGCCACCGCTCGGCTCGTGGTAATGGCTGGTCAGTCTGTACCCAGGAAAGGACACGCTGTTCTCCTCGAAGCGCTGGCCATCCTGACTCGGACGCATCCTGACTTGCATGCGTGGCTATTGTGCCCGGAGCACGATCGTCAGGCCGCGACCCATACGCGGCAGCTTCGCCGGCTCGCAGTGGACCTGGGGTGTGGTCCACGAGTCAGGATCACCGAGGGAGTCGAACAAATCGCGCCTGCGTTATATGCCGCCGACGTTGTAGCCGTGCCGTCTTTGCGAGAACCATTCGGCAGGATAGCGGTGGAGGCGATGCTGGCCCAACGTCCGGTGGTGGCATCTTCCGTCGACGGCCTGAAGGAGATCGTGACGGAAGATGAGACAGGCTTGCTGGTCCCACCGGGTGATCCCGCCTGCCTGGCTGCGGGTTTAGCTCGCATCCTTGATGAGCCTGCTTCGTGGGCGACAAGAGCGACGGCTGCCCGGCGTGAGGCGTTGCAACTCTTTTCAATATCGCGCGTGGCGTCAGAACTGGTTCCTGTATACGGTGGAATTTGTCGTAACTGAATGTTTTTGAAACTCAACTCTGCGGCTGGCTGCGTGCTCTGCGTAAAACTGCTGTCGGAGTGCTTTAAACGCAGAGTGCACTGAGGACCGCAGAGATCGCAGAGACATCGGCATATGCATATTGGAGTGGATGGATCATTCTGGGGTGGACAGGAGCGCGGCGTCGCCGTTGCAACGAGACGGCTGTGGTCTTCCTATCTCGAGCGGACGCCACGGCAACAGGTAACGATCTTTGCACCGAAGATCCATGCATCAGAAATGCCGAACGCTTCGCTCGTGCCGGTTGGACCACTGACACCGATCTCCCGTATCGCCTGGCAACAAGTCGTCTTGCCATCATTAGGACGAGAGCAGGGAATCGAGCTTCTGCACTGCCCTTGCTATACGGCGCCGGTGGCGTTGACGTGCAAATCTATCGTTACGGTGCACGACTTAATTGCCTGGACACATCCCCGGTTGGCCGGTTGGCGTAACGCGCTCCATTTCCGACTGCTCGTCGGCCGCGGAATTCGGCGAGCGCAGGCCGTGTGTGTGCCGACCGAGTTCGTCCGGCGCTCCGTGATTGACTACTTCGGCATTCCTCGCGGCAAGGTGTTTGTCGTGCCCTGGGGAGTGGATATGGAAATAGCACCCGTGTCCCGGGACGTTGCGATTTTGACGGTTCGTCAACGGTTCGCTGTCAATGAACCGTTCGTGCTGTTTTGTGGTTGCATTGAGAAGAAGAAGAACCTCCAGGTCGCAATTCGCGCCTGTGAGGAAGCGGGCCTTTTGTTGCTGATCGCCGGCCCGCCGGCACGCGCGTCGCAGAGCCTGCTGCCAGAGAGTAACAGTCGCTGGCGGTATTTGGGCTACGTGACTCCAGCCGATCTGAGTGCACTCTATTCTGCCGCGACAGCGTTGGTGTTTCCGTCATACACCGAGGGCTTCGGACTGCCTGCGATCGAAGCCATGAGTTGTGGCTGTCCGGTCATAGCCTCGGACGCTCCGGCGTTGCGTGAGGTTTGCGGAGGGGCTGCGATCCATGTGCCGCATTGGGATGTCTCGGCGCTGGCGGCAACTTTGCGCGCGGTGAGTACCGACCGCGTGCTCCGCGATAGTTTGGTGGAGCGTGGGATCGCGCGGTCGAGTCAATTCAATTGGGCCAACGCGGTGGCTAGTTTTTCCGATGCGATACGCTATGCCGGCAGTAATTAAAGAGACCGAAGACATGAGAATAGATCTGCCAGGAGGTGATGCGGGAAGGGTGGCCGTGATGGTGGACAAGTATCCGTGTCTGTCGGAATCGTTCATCCGTCGAGAGCTTACCAACCTCGCTTCACTTGGTTTTAAGCTGGTGGTCTTGACGTGCAGCCCGGCGCGTCGCTCGGACCGAGCGCTTCTGCCGGAGTCGCCCTTTAACGTCTTCTTTCCCGAAGCACACTCGGGGCGGGATCACGTTCGGCTTGCCGCGGAATCGTTGCGAGAATTGCCGCGCGCGCTCACCCTCTTTCCCAAAGGGCCACGAAGCACTGCGGCAGCAGGCCGTGCCGCGTGGACAGCGGCAGCGATTAGACCAGCGCTCGAGAGTTGGAAGCCTGACTGGCTGCATGCACATTTTCTCGGCATGCCTGCGGCTGCGGCCTGCCTTTTGAGCCAACGCTTGAATGTCCCCCTCAGCATTTCTGCTCATGCGCGCGACATCTTTGTTCCCCAGGTTGATCTCGCAAAGTTGTGCTCCCGCGCGCGGTTCGTTTCTACCTGCTCGGAGCACGCACGGACGTCGTTGATCGAGCAATTGCCATCACAACTCGCGAAGCGCGTCGTACATTTCTCGCACGATGTAGAGTGTGGTCCAACGGTTAAGAATCAAGAGCAAGTTAACGGATTTCCACTTCGACTACTCTCTGTGTGCCGTCTCGTGCCTAAGAAAGGCGTGGATGTGATCTTGAAGGCTTTGGCGCTGCTGCGATCCGAGTCGGAATGTCGCTACCGCTACAGGATTGTCGGTGGTGGACCAGAACTCTCGCGGCTCAAGGCTCTGGCCTCTGATCTCAATCTTGAGGACGTGGAGTTCGTCGGTCCGGTCTCGCCCGACGTCGTTCAGAGAGAACTTGCGCATGCCGACGTCTTCGTTCTCGGCGCGCGCCGAATGCCTGATGGAGATCGGGACGGAATCCCCAACGCTATGCTCGAGGCAATGGCCGCGGGAATCCCGGTGATCGTCAGCGATGCGGGCGGCGTCTCGGAAGTCATTCGCCACCGGAGCACTGGCTGGCTCCTGCCTCCGAACAATCCCGAAGCATTTGCGGATGCGCTCCGAGAAGTGGCCTTAGACCACCGCGTGCGACGGCGGGTTGCAGCAAGCGCGCGCGCGGAAGTCCGGCGCAGATTTTCTCAAAATGGCAGATTGCTCGCGCTGAAACTCAGCAGCGAAATGGCGAATTCATGAGGATCGAATCGGTGAGTAAAGGTCGCGAACGGGAGGAAGTAATTCATTGACAGCACACACCCAAAATCATAACCTTGGCACGTTTCCACCTCTTGCTACAAGACGCTTCCTTTACCGGGAGCACACCTACTCCCAATTGATGAAAAAGTCATGGCACTAAACGAAGACGGGTTTTCAATTATCGATATGCCACCGGTTGACGAAACGTTCCTGTCGACTTTCGGCGACCTGCATTTCGACGACCACAGTGGCGGCAATCATAAGTACCGGCGGTTCTCGCAGTATCGCTTCTTTTTCGAAGGCGAGAATTGGCGTCTCGACCTGCTTCCGCACCGGCCCTACGTCGCTTACTCGAAGTACAACAAATTCGCAGGCGGCATTAAGCGTCATTATCAACCGCTGGAGATCGATCCGTCACAGTTCGTCGATCGGGGCGCGAAAGAGATACCTTTAGATACGACCGGCGAGTGGCAGTTGAACGTGCATCAGTACCGTGTATTGGCGGGGCCCGGCATACATGGTCACATCGTACCGGAAGGCATTCATCAGGACGGGCATGATTACGTCTTAATAGGAGTCTTCAAACGGCACAACATCTCCGGCGCGGAGATGAGCCTGATGCCTGTCGGCGGCGGCGAACCATTCTACAAAACAGTGCTCGGCGAAGGGCAGATGGTCGCTTTCGACGACCGGAGAATGTTCCACTACGTGACGGACATCGAAGCTCTGAACGGCGGCAGTGGCTATCGCGACATCATCGTTGTCGCTTGCTCGAAATGGGAAGACCGCTGGTATGGACAGGAGTTTGAAGAGCAGGCGCTGGAACAGAAGTAAACACGAAAGTGGTTCTCACATCTCCGGATACCTACGTTCTGGTAGGGAGAAAAATTCATGGTTATGTCAACGCAGGTTACCGCGAAGAGTTTGGTGTCAACCCTCGAAGATCTCACCCGTCTTGACGGTGAAGTGATCGATAGCATGTTTGAAGATGAGCGAAAAAGAAGTGCGCTCATCTCGGAGGTCGTCGAGCTTTGTGAATCGGCTTTTAAAGAGAACAGCCCGGACGCACTCTTCGACGCCCACCAGTCACTGTACAAAATCTATAACCTGTATCTTCAAATCCCGCGTCTGAGTGCGCCGACCGCCGAGTCTTCCGCCACCATCACAATCATACGCAACATCATCGAGCGACATTTTCTCGAATACGAAGATCAGTGCATTCCGCCGGCCGTTTGGCACGAAGTACCCAGGGAGTTTAACGCCTTCAAGCAGTGGTTGCTGGAGACAGTCAGCCAGCACCCGGCTTATCGTCATCCGCTCTACGAGAAATATTTACGCCAACAAGCCGGCATCGACGGGCTACGCACTTTCATTCTGCAGGAGACAACCATCGACACTCGCTTTGACGATTTCCTCGCGCTGGTCCAAGTCGGAACAGACGAGGGAATCAAACTCGAAATCGCTTCGAACTATTGGGACGAGATGGGGCAGGGCATACAGGCCAAAATGCATACCGCGATGTTTACCCGCATTCTGAAGAAACTCGACATCGAAGCGAATGGGAATGGGTCGCTTACGACGGAGGCTCTGGCGTGCGGAAATTTGTCGTTGATGCTTTCCTTGCGCCGTCAGCATTTCTACAAGGCCATCGGCTATTTCGCCGTCACCGAGTATCTCGCGCCCCAACGTTTCAGGGATGTCCTCACCGCGTGGGAGCGGAACAAGCTTGACTCAGGAGACGCCGAATACTACGAAGAGCACGTGATGATCGATAGGGCCCACGCCGACAACTGGTTCACCAACGTCATCAAACCGGCCCTCGATAGCGATCCTGAAGCCGTTGTCGAAATCACTCGCGGAGCGTTCTACCGGCTAAACACCTCGCAGAGATACCTTGATCGCCTGATGACGGCTTTGGGTGCGTAAGGCCCCGCCCTTTTACAGGGCCGCTCACGTACACGATTTATGCAAGAACCCTCCGTCTCAATAATTGCTGCACTCGAGAATCAGGTCGCCCGAACGCCCGATGCAGTGGCGGTGGTCTTTGAATCCGAGCAGTTGACCTATGCGCAACTGAACACGCGGGCGAATCGAGTGGCGCACAGGCTGCACCGGCTTGGGGTCCAGCCGGAAGTGTGCGTGGGCATACTCGTAGAGCGCTCGCTCGAGATGGTGATCGGTCTGCTGGGCATCCTCAAAACCGGCGGAACTTACGTGCCTCTCGATCCGCGGATGCCACAGGACCGCCTGCTGTTTATGCTTGACGAAGCCGGGGCGTCAATACTTCTGACGCACAGCGCGTTGGCAGTGCAGTTGCCCGGCTTCGCGGGAACGATCATCCAACTCGATCTCGCGGAAGACGATCTCGCCGCCGAATCCGATCACAATCTTTCCCCTATCGCTTCGCCTGACAACCTGATGGGGTTGCTCTATACCTCCGGCTCGACCGGGAAACCGAAGGCCACGATGATTACCGGCCGCGGCTTTCTGAATCTGTGTCTCTACTATCAACGCTATTACCCTTTCACTTCTGAGTCGCGCGCGTTGCTGATGATGAACTTCAGTTTCGACGCGGCCTTCAAAAATATTGTCGCGCCTCTTTTGGCCGGGGGCAGATTGATCCTCGCTAATCCAGGTTATTACGACGCCGCGGTCCTACTCAGGGCAATAGACGAGCACCGGGTGACGTTCATCAACACAACGCCAAGCCAGATGTACCCGATCGTTGAGCTGGCTGCGGCCGGCGATTACCGGAGCCTGTCGAGTCTCGAATGCCTGCTCGTAGGCGGGGAAGCGATGAGCCTGCCGAAGTTCAGGCCGTGGCTCGACAAGACAGGCCATCGATGCCGGCTGGTAAATGTCTATGGCCCGGCTGAGTGCTCTGATGTCGTCTCGATGTATGAGGTGCCTAAAGACGAGATTGATACGCTCCAACTGGCGCCTGCTGGACGCGCTATCGATAACGGAGAGTTGTATGTGCTCGACGATGATCTCAACTTGTTGCCGGAGGGCGTTCCGGGCGAGTTGTGCGTGTCGGGCGAGATCTTATCGCGGGGCTACTGGCGGTGTCCCGAGATAACGGCGGAGAAATTCGTCCCGAACCCGTTCGCGGCGGGCGACAGAATATATCGCACCGGCGACAAGGCACGCTGGCGCGCCGATGGCCAGATCGAGATTCTGGGTCGCATGAATGAAGGACAGGTTAAGCTGCGTGGGATACGCATCGAACTCGGAGAGATCGAGAGTGCGTTGCACAAACATGCTTCGCTGCGTGAGGCCGTGGTCATGGCGCACGAGGATGAGTCGAAGGAGAAGCAACTCGTCGCCTACCTTGTGCCACGCGATAACCAGCATGTGCCTTCCTACGCTCAGTTGCGCGATTTCCTGTTGCAGACGCTGCCTGCGTATATGATTCCTGCTTACTTTGTCATGCTTGAATCGTTGCCGATGAATCGGAACGGGAAAGTAGATCGAAAGGCTTTGCCGGCGCCGCCACGTGGAAGACCTCAGTTGGGTAATGCCCTCGTGCCTCCGCGTGATGTGTTTGAACAGCAGATAGCGCTGATTTGGGAAGAGGTGCTGAACGTTCAGCCCGTCGGCGTATTCGACAACTTCTTCGAGTTGGGTGGCTATTCGCTGCTCGCCGCACAACTCTTTATACGGATGGAACGGCTGGTCGGGCAGACACTGCCACTGGAACTGCTTAAACAGGATGCGACTATCGCTGAGATGGCCGCGCGGCTGCGTGATGGCATCAACCAGCAGGACTCGGTAACAGGGTGCGTGCGGGAATCGCATGAGGAGGAGGTAGAAACGGTTTTCCGTCATACCTGTTTGCGAAGCCGCGACGGTGTTGCATTGAGCGCGTATACCGGCGGAAACCCGACTGGCCCTGCGGTGGTCCTGGTGAACGCGATCGGAATACCGGCACTCATTTGGTTGCCGCTGGCAAAGCGGCTCGCCGCGCCGTTTAAATTTCTGACGTGGGAGTCGCGCTGGGTTCCTGACTCCGACAATGCCTTTGACCCTGCCAGATGCACGATCGGCGATCACGTCGAAGATCTCGTTAGCCTGCTCGACGCTAACGGCATAGGCGCCGCGCATATTGTGGGTTGGTGTAACGGCGTACAGGTGGCACTGAAGTTTGCCTCTCTTTATTCCGAACGCACTTTGAGTTTGGTGCTTGCTAATGGAGCTTTCAATCTGCCGCAGAGCGTTCCGCGGACTCATTACGAAAAGACGGTGCGCACTTCGATGCCTGAGATTGCCAGGAGTATGAGATCAGCCGAAATCTATCATCGCCTTATAACGGGGAGTCGTCGTGAGTTCGACGGGGACGCAGCGTCAGGCAAGGGAATGGGCCAAACATTTTCGTTGACCGATAGCGTCAACCCGGCGCTTCATGACATCGTCAACGTCCCCTACAGAACTCCGGAGTTGTTGTATCGTTACGCCCACATGATTTCCCAATCGTTCGGCGAACCAGAACATGCGTGGACGATTGGGATAACCGCGCCTACGATGGTCATTGCGAGCACCAACGATCAAATTGCCTCCGTGGCCGCCGCGCGTGAGATCGCCGAGCGGATAAAAGATGCTCAACTGGTGATACTCGAGGGAGGCAATCACCACGGGATCTACGATGATGTTGGGATTCATGATCTGATTCTCAAGTTTCTTGAGAATGGTACGAGGCCGCATTAACAATCGCTCGCTACTCTTAGGCTGCACATAATTGCGATAGATCACGCGGTCATCGGTGGCTGACAGTAACGACTGGCGTGCCGGTGTTCCTAACCCGATGCTGCATTTTCCCCGGATGGTACACAACTGGTTACTGGAAGTGGTGATGGTGAGACATTCCATCCCAGCGGGCAGAGATAGGCGGCGGGCGGTTCAGATCGAGTTATTGTGCAATGGATGCAGACGAATCTCCGCCATGATTGTAGTCACCACAGATGTCGCACATCAGCTCGTAGGAATATTCGCATGGCCCATTAGCTGGCGATACATTCGCATTAGCCATTTGGCGCAGGGGAGGCAGTCATGCTAAAAACTCAGCGCCGTCACAATACCGTCACCAGTGTGGATTCCGGCACTTTGAGGGTAGCGGTAAAT
>DATELZ010000130.1:0-35651 GCA_035276045.1 Pyrinomonadaceae bacterium
CATTTCAGGTTCTGTGACTCGGGCGTCCAGATTTGGGAAGCGCCGGGATTTTTCCGGTGACTCCTCATGACTCTTCCTAACGCCTTTGCCTTTCGATTGGGTCGAAGACTGCATCTTGCTCCCGGCGCTCTCCACTGTTTGCGAAAGCGAGATCGCTAACAAGAGTGTGATGGAGAAAATCAACAGAATGAGAATGAGTTTCCGTGACGGGAATGGTGAGTAAAGCAAAGACATCAGAATGCTCCTTGTTGAGGATTAGTCGTCTCGTCGCGATAGATCGCAGCTCGAACGCTGGTCAGTTCGACCTGCCTCACCCGCGCTTCAATTCGCTTGAGTTTCCAGCAAGTGCGGCAGCAGGCGCATAAGCTGTAGCAGCCTGGTAAATCTCGGATCCTCACGTAAGCTGGCAAGTGTGGGCTCGACAGCGAGAGATACGAGATTTACATCATGTTCCTGATAGGCCTGCTCGAGCCATTCGAGCGCCTGTTCTTTCTGGTCAAGTCCCACGTATATCAAGGCTCTATAAAAGGACGGAACGTAGCCGTTATTTGCAGACTCCTCTAATTCTTCGAGCATCTTCTTTGCGGCGTCTCGTTTCCCCGAAACCGCATAGACATATCCGAGATGAGACAACAACTCCGGACTCTTGCCGAATAAACTCATCGTACGCTCATACTCTGTGATCGCCGCGTCATACATCCCTCTCTGCGCATGGATCCTTGCGAGTCCATAATGCGCGATGGTGCTGTTGGCGTCTAACTCCAATGCCCGGCGAAGTTCTTCGATTGCCTCGGCGTAACGCCCGGCGCAGTAAAGCGTCACCCCTTCGGTAGCCTTACGGCCTGCTGAAGTAGGATCGAGTTCCTGGACCTTTCTGGTCTCCGCCAGCGACCTGTCAAAACGTCGCATGTGCCGCAGGTAGATCGCGTAGTAATGATGACCGGTTGCATAGTTGGGGTTTAGCTCGATAGCCAGCTTGAATTCTCTCTCGGCGGCGGTCCATTCCCAATCGTTCAACAGAATCCACCCGAGTGCGGCATGGGCTTCCGCAAGATTTGGCTCGATGCTTATTGCCTTTAGAGCGGCCTCCTTTGCTTTCGGCATTGAATCCCTTGGCGGAACCAGATCGAAACTGACGAGCATGCAATAGCATTCGGCCAACCCGGCGTAGGCGATGGCATAGTAGGGATCGAGTCTGATTGCCGACTCGAAGTATTCAATGCTTTTGGCGAGACCGTCCTGGGTTCTCCTCTCAAAGAAATAGCGGCCCTTCAAATATGCCTGATGCGCCTGTGTGTTCTCGGTGTAACGCTTGACGAGTTGCTCCTGCTCCTCGGCTGTCAACTTCACGGTCAGGGCTGCAGCCGCTTGTTCCGAGATGGAGTCTTCTATCGCAAAGATATTTGTGAACTTCTCGTCGAATCTCTCGGCCCAAAGTGTCGCTCCATCGCGAATGCTCACCAACTGCACGGTCACGCGAATGTACTCGTCCCACTTCTGAATGGTCCCCTCGAGCACTGTAGCCACCTTCAACGCACGTCCGAAAGAAACAGCATCATCCTTAACTGCATTTCGCACCGCGCTGGTGGGCCTTACTTTCACTTTCCTGAGTTTGCTGAGCCGAGTGATGAGCGCATCAGCTATTCCGAGGCCGAGATACTCGTCTTGCGTCGTCGCGCCAAGAGTTTCGAAGGGCAGCACGGCGATCGATGGTATGTCGACTAATCGTTGCTGCGTATTTTTCTTAGTCGCAACTCGTTTGCCGGCAGGGTTGGCGACTTCGGCGAATTCCTTTAGGTGCTCGCTGACAGGCGCAACAAAACGATAGCCTCGCCGGGGAACGGTCTCGATGTATTTAGCGTTTCCGGCAGTTTCACCAAGCGCTTTTCGCAGCATGAAAATGTGCTGCGAGAGATTGCCTTCTTCGACGAACTCGTCGGGCCAAACCCTTTGGATGAGGACATCTTTCTCAACTAATTGACCTCTGCTCAACACGAGCGTGAGCAGGGTGCTCAAAGCCTTTGCCGGCAGCGGCACCAATCGCCCGTCGCGTAGCAGCACACGCTCGCCTGCGTCCAAACAGAAGGGACCAAAATGGTAGAGACGAGTATCTCGTTCTGGAGATCGTTCCATAATCAGATAATGGTGAGATTCGGTAGCTCTCTACTGGGGATGAATGCAATGTTTACTGTGGCTGTTATCTCATTTAATAAACATTTGAGAACTGCCTAATAAATCGTTGAGAGTTACCTAAAGACTTTCTTCCGCCTGATGAATATAGTCCGCCGCTGGGTTTCGAATCAGTAGAACAAAAAGCCGCTGCTTGCAGGCGTAAGCAGCTAATAGAGTCTCAGTAACAGCTTCTGCCACGAATGTGCCGCGATGGGTCGCGCTCAGACCAGCACTCATCCTAATGCAAAGCGTGGCAGTGGCCAAATACGACGAGCTTCGTGCCGGCGGTGAGTCTTAGTGTGCGTAACTGGCCCAGTTGACACTCCGCCGCCGATTACCACAGCTCCTCACGGCAAACAGGAGATGCAAACAAATGAGAAAACGCAACACCCTGATTATCTCCCTGCTACTTCTCTGCGTTGTAGCAGGCGGAGCAATCTGGATCACCTCGAACTCAGCCGCTCAAAGCAAGCTTGAAGCAAGCAAAGGTGAAGCGCGGTCTTCGTTAGGTGAAGGAAAGTCTTCAAACCCTCTGAGCAAAATCAACGGTAAAGCCCGGGCCGCAAACAAGGGCGGCGGCGAGAGTGAAGTCCGCGCCCTGGCAGACGAGATTTTCACCACCTATCAATTCGATGAAGCACCTGCCGGAGTCGGCGACATTATGAAAGAACGTCTCGTGCGCGCCGAACTCAGCTACCGCGATGGCCAGGGCCAGAAAGGAATTTCAGACGCCAGCATCGTTCGCGCGGTTAACTACCTGGCTTACAAATTAGGCGCTCCCGCTTATGCCCAGACCGACGTTTTCGAACTCCGGAGAATGAAATCCGCGATCCTCCCCTATACCGGTGATTTGCAGTCACGTTCGCGCGCGGCGGAAGTGGCTGAAGTCCTTTCTGGTGGAAGCCGCAAGAGTAACCCCAACGATGCGAATACACCGACGATGTCTCCCCTCGAGGCTGTCGTCTTCATGACGGCGCTGGTCCAGCAGAAGCAGTTCAACCCCGAATACCAACTGACGAATGAGGAATTCGTCGCGCTCCACGGCAACAAACGTCAGGCCAATTCAGAAAAGACGTTTCGGAGTAAGTTGCAGTCCCGCACGGGCGATTCGAGCCGCAGCAAGCAACTGGTCGAACAGGTTGAAAAACACGCCGCCACGATGAGCTTGTCCGAGATAGTCAATTTGCCGGACGAACTCATGTATGTGCTCGGTATAGGAAAGTAAGGGAGAAAATCATGTACAAAAACAAACTGTTTTCGCTGGGCGCCGTACTCCTGCTCGCCGTTGCCACCTCTGGATGCTGTGTTTGGCCTTTCTGCAGCAGCGGTGGAGGTTCGCAACCACAGACCGGCTTTACCGCGTCGGGTGAGGCTTATGTCCAGGTCGTGGGTGGCGGGTTCTTTTTCAACAACCTCACCACCGTGCGGGGAGCGTGGCAATCTGATAACGGGACCGCTCAAGGAAACACCACAACTTTTTCGGAGTGTTGCGGTCCTCGTCATATCCCGAACGGCAGAGTCCCAGCGCGCTGGCAAATCAGCGCCGGCGTTCCGGGCGAGTGCATCGGTCAACTTACTAATCCGAATGTGGATCTCCAGGCGGGTGGCTCGTTCACAGCTAAATGCCTGATACCCGGGATCATTTTCCCATTCGCTACGGCGCCGGGCGCAGTTGATTTAATGTCGCCGCCTGCGACTATGGAGATGACCGGGACCGGTCTCGTCACTACCTACGGGATGCCTCGCATTGAATACCGGGATCCGTATAACGGAGCGCTGGTTGCCGTTACGACGGCCACACAAGTGCGCAAGGGCGGTTGGTTAACGATGACGACGCCCGATCTCTCAGCCGTTTATTCCGGAACCTACAATGTGTTTGTCAGCAACGTCACGGCTGATGGTGGTTATGAACAAGTCGGCGGCGGGACAGTGGATACTTACGGAAGGGATTACGTGTATGAGCCACCGCCGCCGCCCGGCGGGTGTGGTTGTCCGCCAGACGGACCTTGCCTGGAATGTGAAATCCTTGCGTTCAGGTCTGCCCCTCCAGAGCGAGACTGGGGCAAGCTTATACTTGGGAACTTGATCCTGCGCTGAGTTGGTCTACAGCTCGGATTGCAGAAAGCCTCCGGATTCGCGCCGGAGGCTTTCTGCGCTTGTCTGATAGGTTGTCACTCACAACAGTTCATGTTTTAATGCCCTCAAGATGTTAATACCAGTACCTAAAAGAATTGGAGGAGTTAACTGCATGGGCCTCACACATGTTGCAGTAACGATCAGAAACTCTCGAACTTCTGATTCGTTTACAAAAGATTTTCTAATAGACACAGGCGCCACTGAGTCTATGGCGCCAGCAACCGATTTGAGGAGAATCGGGATTCAGCCAATGGGTAGGAGGGAATACGAACTGGCAAGCGGAGAGTTGGCAATGTTTGAATTTGGTCTTGCCGAAATCTCGTTTATGGGCGAGATCACAGCCGGCCAAGTTCTATTCGGCCCGGATAACACGGAGCCACTGTTGGGTGTAATAGCCCTGGAGTCAGCCGGGTTAATTGTCGATCCTAAGAACCAGACGCTAAGAAGGCTGTTAGTGCGTCCGCTCAAGTAGCGAAGTCCTTCACAACCCACCCACCATTCTCTAATATTCCCCAGTAAATTTCGCGCCTGCGCTGTTAATAAATCCCGCATCCTCCCGTCTATCAGGGTGAGGATGAAGGAGAAACACCTTGCAGGCAGCACTTAAACCCTTGCGATTAGTAAACAACGGACCTATCGGCGTGAACGAGGTCGGCCTGAACAAAGTCGGCGTGAATAACGAAGCCAGCGGCGCTAAAGACGCCGCCGGCGAGCTGGAGACGCTTTTCCAAGCCCATCACGGGCGCGTTTTCCGCACTGCCCAACGCATTACCGGCAGCGCCGCCGACGCCGAAGACGTTCTACAAACCGTCTTCCTGCGGCTCGTCAAAGGCCAGGAAGACTACGACCTGTCCCGCAACCCGGAAGCTTACCTGTCCCGCGCCGCCATCAACGCGTCGCTCGACCTGCTCCGGAGCCGCACCCGTTCCAAAGTCGTGGCGCTCGACGACGTCAACACCGACTCGCTCGCCAGCGGCTTCCGGAACCCCGAGCTTGCTCACGCAGATCAGGAACTGCAAAACCTGGTGCGCCAGGCAGTTGCGCGTCTCGGCAAGACTGCCGGCGAGATGTTTGTCCTTCGTTACTACGAAGGTTTTGACAACAAGGAAATCGCGGTCCTAATGAACACCTCGCCGCTGGTGGTAGGCGTCGTCCTCCATCGCGCTCGCACAAAACTGAGAAAAGAGATTGGGCACTATCTGGAGAAGCATCATGAATAAGAATCGTGAAGAGAGGATTCTCGATCAAGTTACTGCCGAGATTCGCAACGAGAAGGTGGATCCGGCGACGGTATCAGCGGCGGCAGACCGTGTTTGGGCACGTGTCTCCACTGCGGCAGGTGAGACTGAATTGCAAATGCCGGCCATCGATCGCATCGAAGGCTGCGCTGATTTTCAGTCACTGATTCCTGCGCACCTCGCCGGCAAACTTTCCGAAGCGCGCTCGTTGTTGCTCGTCGATCACACGCACGAATGCATTCCTTGCCGCAAAGCGATGAATGCAGCTCGTCAGCCGGCGATCAGAACCGCAACGCCGCAGAAGAATCGTCACCTGCCGCGTCCGGCCGTCATGCGCTGGGCCATCGCGGCTGCCATCGTGATCGGCATCGGCCTCCTGGCCGTGCCGTTCATGCAGCGCTTCTGGCCTTACGGCAATTTCGAAGCCACGGTCCAGGCTGCCGAAGGACAGGTTTACCAGGTTGCCGACACACAAACGGCAGCAGTCGCCGCTGGAGCGAAACTCCAGAAGGGCGAAAAAGTGCGCACTGCGAAAGACGCGCGCGCCGTGGTCCAACTGGGCGACGGCACGGCGATCGAGATGCGTGAACGTTCCGAGTTGTACCTGACGAAGAACGGTGAAGGAACAACGATTCACTTGAGCCGCGGCAGCATCGTCGTCGAAGCCGCCAAGCAAAAGGACGGCAAGTTGTTCGTGGAAAGCGGTGACTCGCTCGTGTCGGTAACCGGCACAGTGTTCTCAGTCAACAATGGCACGAAGGGTTCGCGCGTGTCGGTGATCGAAGGTGAAGTGAACCTGAATCACTCCGGCAGCGATCGCGTACTGAAAGCGGGCCAGCAGGCCACGACGAACCCGGCAATCTCGATGATTCCGGTGAATGACGAAGTCTCCTGGAGCCGCAACGCGAATCACTATCGCGAAGTGCTTTCAGGTCTCGCTTCGGTGAACGCCGATTTGCGAAACGTCGAACAGCCCGGTGCTCGTTACTCGACGCATCTGCTCGACCTGATGCCCGAGAACACGGTGGTCTACGCCGCGTTGCCGAACATGGCCAACTCCATCGCCGAATCGCATCGCATCATTCAGGATCGCATCAGCCAGAACGAAGCGCTGCGTGAGTGGTGGGAGAAAGAACAGGCAGGACGCCGGCAGAACATGGACCAGGTCGTCGAATCGATTCGTCAGTTTGGTTCATATCTCGGCGACGAGATCGCGGTCTCGGTGGCGATCGACGCGAAGGCTGAACCCGGCGAACCGCTGGTGCTTGCCGAACTGAAGAACTCGGCTGGCGTTCGTGAGTTTATCGAACAGCAACTCACGAAGTACTCCGGCGATCAGAAAGCAAAGGCGAAGCTGGTTTTCATCGAGAGTCCGAAGTCTGCCGCCGCGGCTGATCCGAATGTCGAACAGCTCTACGTGTGGATCCAGAACGACCTGATGGCCGCCAGCCCGAGCTTGCAGAAACTGCAAACACTCGAAGCGGTGATCGCAGGCGGTGGACAGAGCGGTTTCACCGCGACGTCGTTCCGCAATCGTATCGCGCAGGTCTACCAGGAAGGCGCTGGTTTGGTCGTCGCCGCCAACCTCGAAAAGGTTGTCGAACAGACCAAAGCAGAGCGCATGAAAGACAAAGACGCGGCCAAGAACGAGAGCGCGTTGCAGCAGTTAGGCCTTCTGAGCGTGAAGTACTTCGTGTTCGACCAGAAAGACGTCAACGGCAAGACGAACACGGAAGCATCGCTTTCGTTCAGCGACACGCAGCGCGGTATTCCCGCGTGGCTCGCGGCGCCCGGACCGATGGGATCGCTCGAATACATCTCGCCGGAAGCGAGCGTTGTCGCAGGGTTCGTAGTCAAGAACCCGTCTTCGATGGTCGACGATCTGCTCGGCGTGCTGGAAACAGTTTCACCGGATCTCCGCAAGACGTTGGACCAGCAGCAGTCAGCTCACGGCTTCAACATCCGCAACGATATCGCGGCCCCGTTGGGCGGTGAGTTTGCTTTCGCGATTGATGGTCCGGTCCTGCCGACGCCTTCGTGGAAACTGGTGTTTGAGGTCAACGATCCGGCGCACCTGCAAACAGCACTCGAACGCATGGTCGGCGAGGTCAATAAGGAAGTCGCGAAGTTTGGCCGAAAGGGCCTGGAGTGGCAGCAGTCAGACATGGGCGGCCGCAAGTTTTACACCTTGAAGTCGCCGGAGTTCGGACTGGTTGAAGTGAACTACACCTACACCAACGGTTACATGATCGTCGCGGCAAGCCGCGCCCTCGTTGACCGTGCGATAGCGGCGCAGGAAAGCGGTATCTCGCTGCTGCGTTCGTCGAAGTTCACGGCAGGCTTGCCGGCTGATGGCAATGCAAACTTCTCGGCAGTCTTCTATCACAACATCGGCGCGTTGGTTCCGGCCGGTTTGGCGAGCACGGCGGATAAACTGCCGAGTGGACCACAACAGGCAGTGAAAGCAATGGCGGCTGATATGCCACCAACGCTGGCTTATGCGTACGCGCAAGGCGACGGCATCACCTTCAAGGCCAACACCGATGGCGGACCGTTTGGTCTAAGTCCGGCGACGTTGTTGGGAATGCCGAACGCCCTGGAGATGCAGAACATCATTCAGCGCGGGATGGGGGGGAAGAAGTAGATCTCAGATCTCAGATCTGAGATCTCAGGTCTTAGGTCTTTGGGCTTGGGTCTTGGAGCTTTGTACTTGGAGCTTTGTACTTTGAATAAAGACCAAAGGCCCAAGACCAAAGACCAAGTACAAAGTACAAAGCTCAAAGCTCCAAGTTCCAAACTCGTGAAATTGCTTTCCATTTCCCTGGGTTCATGGCTACTAGGACTCCTGCTGCTCCTGACGACGTTCTCCGTCTCAGGAGCGCAGGGTTTTAGTGTCACTGATATGAATGGCGCCACGATCGTTTCATTGATCGTGGCGACGCTTTTATTCTCACTTGCCTATGCGCCGGCGCTCTTCTGGTTGCGACAACGCCTGGGTGGTTGTCGTCCTGCGCTTCTTTTTCCTCTAGCCTCAGCCGTCGTGCTCAATCTTCCTGTGTTTCTGATCGAAATTCTTGCCATAGGCAGAACTTTAGCGCCGACAGAAGCGTTAGCTTGCATCGGCGCCTTTCTGCTGATGGGCACTGTCTTCGGACTCAGTTTCGTTTGGAATTATCAAGACACAGCGCTATAAGAATGAGCATGGCACTCGCTCCTACGGTTCACCAGGAGGAACTCACAACTCAGATGGCTTACGACGAACCAGCCGTCATCGATCTGCACGGACTCAGTGTTAATTTCGGGAAGCGGCAGATCCTTAAAAACCTGCGCGGCGATCTTCGTGGCAAAGCGATCGGATTGTTAGGCCCGAACGGCGCCGGCAAAACAACTCTTATTCACACGCTGCTCGGCTTTCATGAACCATCGTCGGGCACCGCGCAGATCTTCGGTCACGACATCGCCGACGAAGCAAAGAAGATCAGAGCGCTGATCGGCTACATGCCGGAACGCGACGCGTTCATCTCGAAGATGAGCGCCGTGCATTTCGTGCGGTTGATGGCGGAGTTGTCGGGCCTGCCGTCCGAGGCGGCACTCGAGCGCGCGCACGAAGCGTTGTTTTATGTCGGGCTCGGCGAAGCGCGTTATCGCAAACTCGAAACCTACTCGCTGGGTATGAAACAACTGGCGAAACTTGCCCAGGCGATCGTTCATGGCCCGCGGTTAATCTTCCTTGACGAACCGACGAATGGACTCGATCCACCGGCGCGTCTGCGCATGATCAAGTTGATACGCGAGATTCGCGACAGCGGTCAGGCGCACATCGTTCTTTCGTCACATCTGCTGCTCGACGTCGAGGAGTGTTGCGACGAGATCCTGATCCTGCGTGACGGCAAGATCGCTGTCTACTGCAATCTCGAAGAGGAACGGAAGTCGAATCGCAAGTTCCTCATGCTCGAAACACGCGGCGATCAGAAACGGTTCGTGGAAGCGCTCGCGAAGCTGGGCTGTGAATACGCGATTTCTAATGACACGCGGATCAAGGTCGTCTTGCAGGACGGCGTTGAAGTGCGCGACCTGTATCGTCTTGCGGCCGAAGAGCAGGTGCAACTGCGTCGCCTGAGTTACAAACGCGACTCGCTCGAAGACATTTTCCTCAAAGCAATGGAGAACGGTCATGGCGGTTTATGAACAAACGTATAAACGCTACACCGGCCGGATGATGCCGGAGTGGAGCCGCTTCCTGATCATTCCGCGTCACGCATATCGCGGCGTCTTCAATTCCAAGCTGTTCACCGCGTTCTTCGTCATCTGCTTCCTGCCGTTGCTGGTGGAAGCGATCATGATCTACTTGCGTCACAACGTCGGCGCGATAGCGGCGCTGAGCATCAACATCAGGGAACTGGTTCCGGTTGACGGCTTCTTCTTCCAGACGTTCGTCAACATTCAGGGTGGTTTCGCGTTTATTCTGGCACTGCTGGTTGGTCCACCCCTCGTGTCTCGCGATCTGCGCAACAACGCGTTGCCGCTGTACTTGTGCCGGCCTTTTTCGCGCACTGAATACGTGTTGGGAAAGATGTCGGTGCTGCTGATCCTGTTGTCGTTGATCACGTGGGTGCCGCAGTTGTTGCTGTTCCTGTTTCAGTCGTACCTGGAAGGCTTCGCGTGGTTCAAGGCGAATCTTTGGATCGCAAATTCGATCTTCATCGCCAGCTTCTTCTGGATTCTGTTGCTCGCCTTGCTTTCGCAGACGATCTCCGCGCTGGTGAAGTGGCGCGTGGTGGCGAGTGGCGCGATGGTGGGACTGTTTCTGATCCCGTCGGTGTTTGGCGAATTTATCAACGAGGTCTTTCGCACGAAGTGGGGACACATCGTCAGTCTCGGGGCCTTGATTAATAACGTGACGGCGGGTCTATTCGGCACGTTTGAATCGACTACGGAGGTCCAGCGGATACGCGACGTCGAGGGTGCGGTCATTCGTGAGATCTTTTTGAATGAGCCGCCGCTTTGGTCTTCCTGGGCGATGCTTTTCCTCCTTTGCGCGATATGCCTGGCGTTGCTGTCGTGGAAGGTAAAGGCTTACGAGGTGGTGAAGTAGCTATGTCTGCACCGGTCGATCAACTCATCATCTTCGACAACGTTTCCAAGTTTTACGGCGAGATACTCGGCGTGAATCGCGTCAACATTCAGATCGCGCCGGGGATCACGAGTCTTGTTGGGCCAAACGGCGCAGGGAAGTCGACGTTGATGAACCTGATGACGGGTTTGTTGCGTCCGACTCGCGGCTCGATCACGTTGCTGGGCATTCCGACCGATCAACCGGAGCGGCTGTTTCGCAAGGTTGGATACTGTACGCAGTTTGATTCGTTTCCGCGTGGTGTGACGGGGCGTGAGTTTATCAATTCGTATCTTTCGATTTTTGGTTTCGATCAAAAACGAGCGAGCGAAATGAGCCAGCTTGCGTTGGAGCGTGTCAATCTTGTCGAGGCTGCGGATCGAAAGGTTGCGGCGTACAGCAAGGGAATGAGGCAACGTATTCGGCTGGCGCAGTCGATCGCGCATCAGCCGTCTGTGTTGATTCTCGACGAACCGCTTAATGGGCTCGATCCGATGGTCCGCGCGGAGACGATCGCGCTGTTTCGAAAACTCGCGGCTGAGGGCCTGCACCTGATCATCTCGTCGCACATCCTGCACGAGGTCGACATGATGTCCGACCGGGTGGTGCTTTTGAACAACGGTTACATCGTCGCCGAAGGAAACATTCACGGCGTGCGCGATGAGATGGAAGAGCACCCGATGCAGATCCTGATTCGCTGCGACGAACCGGCAAAGCTGGCTTCGTATGTGTTCAAACAGGATCACGTCGTCGAAGCGCAGTTGCACGACGACGGCGGCGGTCTCTCTGTGAAGACTCGCGACGCGGATCGTTTCTACCTGCTGCTGAATCGCGCCGTGAGTGAGGGCGAGGTCAACGTGGAGTCAGTGGCGCCCGTTGACGACGATCTCAGCGCTGTTTACCAGTATCTGATTGGCACGTCGGGTGGCAGTGCCTAGCGAGTCGCGCTACAGCGCCGAAGGCGCGGCAGATGTTAGCCAGTGGTGAAGCACGGAGCGCAGCGTAGTGCGAAACCTCTGGATCGTTGAAATTTAGTTGCCGAGCTTCGAAGGAGCGACAGACCGCCGTTTCGGCCGCCCTTTCAGGGCTTTTCGTATTGCGGAGTGATCCAGGGGTTACGCACTGCACTGCGCTGCGCTCAGTGCTTCACCCCTGGCTACCTTCTCGCCGCGCCTCCGGCGCTACTGAGCCGGGTGATTAGGAGTTATTCGATGAGTTCTGCTGCTGATGTCATGACCAAGCCTGCGAACAGTTCGATGCCCTGGGGGCTTTGGCTCCGGCAGATCCGCGCGATCGTCCGGCTCGAACTGGAGAAAAACTTCTTCAGCCGCCGCTCGCTGCTGATCTACCTGCTGGCGTTTCTGCCACTGTTTCCCTTGATGATACTGGCGATCTTTCAACCGCCCGGCGACGACTGGCAGGACTTCAACAATTACAGCAAGATCTATGCAGTTCTCTATCACGGGTTTATCCTGCGCACTGTTGTTTTCTTCGGTTGCGCGTGGATCTTCATGAACCTGTTTCGCGGCGAGCTGGTCGACCGCAGCCTGCATTACTACTTTCTCAGCGCGGTGAGAAGGGAAGTGCTCGTTGTGGGCAAGTATCTTTCCGGTCTTGTGACCTCGATCGTTATGTTCACCGCCACGACCGTGCTCGCGTTGCTGCTGCTCTACTTCCCGCACTTCTATTCACAAAGCGCCCGCTATTTCACCGAGGGACGCGGGTTGGGCCAACTGTTGAGCTACGCGGGGATCACGATGCTGGCTTGCGTCGGCTATGGAGCGTTCTTTTTAGTGGTGGGACTGTTTATCCGGAACCCCATCATCCCGGCACTGCTGCTTTACGGTTGGGAGTGGCTCAACTTCCTGCTGCCGCCGCTGCTGAAAAAGATCAGCGTCATTCACTATCTCAACTCGCTCATGCCGATCCCGCTCTCGTCGGTAATCACGGAAGGTCCGCTGGCGGTCGTCGCCGAACCAACGCCGGCGTATATTGCGATTCCAAGCATGCTGGTGGTCACGTTGCTGGTGCTGTTCCTGGCGGCCCATAAGACACGGCGCATGGAGATCCGCTACGGCAGCGACTGATCAATTTTCCGTTTGTCATTTTCCATTTGTCATTTCTCATTGTTAGCCATGCCGGCCGATCAATGGCAAATGAAAAATGGAAAATGACAAACGGAAAATGCCTACTTTCTACTAACGTAACTGTTATCGCGGATCCAGAAGCGCCACGGCTTATCGATCCACGCTTCCGCGTAGTCGATGCCGATGCGTGGGCCTTTCGCGATCTGCGACGGCTTCACGGTCTGAAACTCTTCGAGCCAAACACGATCGCCGAGCAAATCTGCCGTATTCAATTCGCGGTCGATGCCCATGGCGATACATAACTTCCCCGGACCGTTCGTTAAATTGTGATCGGGATGCAGATGGCGTCGCTCGCGCATCAGCTCGATTCCTTCTACCGGTTCGAGCGCACGGACGAGGACGGCATGCGGAGTGTCCGCAACGTTGCTGACGACGTTGAACTGGTAATACATCCCGTAAACAAAATAGACGTATGCATTCCCGCCTTGCTGGTACATCGTTTCCGTTCGACGGGTCCGCCGTCCGCCGTACGCATGTGAAGCACGGTCTTCCGGGCCACGATAAGCCTCGACCTCCACGATCATTCCGGAAACGCGTTGACCGTCCGGCGCAGGCACGACGAGAAGTTTGCCGAGCAGATCGCGGGCCACGGTGAGGACATTGGTGCGTGTGTAAAACTCTCGCGGCAGTTTCACCGGTAACGCAGCCTCCAGACCATTACCGCAAAGATCACAAAGCCAATCACGATGATGCCGCGCCGCACCCACTTTTGCCCGATGCGCACCGCCATGCTTGCGCCGAAATAACCGCCGATGAGCGCGCCACATGCCATCACCAGCGCATCCTCCCAAACTACTAGCCCGGCGAATGCGAAACTGACCACGGCGATACTGTTGATGCAGATGCCGAGAAAGTTCTTGATTCCATTTGCGCGGTGCAATTCGTTGAGACCCAGCAGACCCAGCGCTGCTAGCATCAGGATCCCATTGCCGGCGCCGAAGTAACCGCCGTACGTCGCGGAAAAGAACTGAAAGCTCATGGCGCCGGTCCACCAAAGGCCGGTCGGGTGTTCGTCGAGCGAACCGAGACGCAGACGTTTATTGATCTCGCCATGCGCCATGAAGAGAATCGTGGCGAAGAGGATCAGAAACGGTACGAGATCGGCAAAGACAGGCGATGGCGTCAGGATCAGCAGCCACGCGCCAACCGCGCCGCCGATGACGCTCGTCAGCCCGAGCCGGATGAGTATCGTAGAACTGTTTGCCAGTTCTTTTCGATAACCAAAGAGACCGCCAAACAGTCCGGGCCAAAGCGCGACGGTGCTGGTTCCGTTAGCGACTTTCGGATCGAGGCCGAGCCAGATGAGGACGGGAAACGTGAGCAGCGTTCCTCCTCCGGCAATAGAATTGATCGCGCCCGCCGAGAAGGCAGCGACAAACATGACCAGCCAGGGGAAGAGACGCATCTGTTATCGAAGATGTTCTGAGCTTTGTACTTTGAGTTTTGAACTTTGTACTTGGAGCTTGGAAATACCAGGTACAAAGCACAAAGTTCAAAGCTCAACTGCATGTTAAGATGCGCATCGCACTTATGCCAACAGGGATTACACGGATGACAGAAAATACACCAAAAGATGCTCATGAGATGTCCGAGAACGAGATCCGTTCGCGGATCGTGACGCTTGGCTTCGGCGGCGACGACCGTCTCTTCATCGCCTTCTATCGCAAGCTGCAACAGGGACTTCCCGAGGGCACCGGCATCGTCCTGCGCGGCAGCGTCGTTACCAACAAACGCTACGAAGACGGCGCGCCGTTCGACTCACAGGGAAAGTCCACCAGCGATCTGGACGTGACTCTCGTCGGCAACAAGGTGATGGAAGCATGGTCCTCCGACGCCTATTACATTCCCGGTCTGCACACCAAGCCGCTCTCCGATAAAACTCCCGAATGTGCCCCGACCCTGAACCCGCTGCGCGAATCGTTGCAGAAACTCGTTGGACGCCCCGTTAATTTCCAGGCTACGTCGAGCCTCGTTCTCTACGGCCGCGACGTTCTGTTTGGCGAACCATACTTTGTGGTAGTCGAGCCCGGGGCGGATGCGTGACTCTGCGGTTACTCAGTTACAACATCAGATTTGGTGGAGTAGGACGCGAGCAAGCGCTCGCCGAAACGATCAAAGCTGCCGAGCCGGATCTCGTCGTCTTTCAGGAAGCGACGCGCCCGGACGTAATCGAACGAATTGCCGCCGCAGCGGAATATCCGTTCTGGGCCGCGCGCCAGAATCATTCGATCGGTTTCCTGAGCCGGCAACAGGTGGAGTATCACGAGTGGCATTATCCGGCTGGAGCGCGGCATTCGTTTCTGGAGATCGTGCCCGCGGGAACTGAGGCGCGGGTGTTTGGCCTGCATCTGAGTGCGCGGTTTTCTCGTTGGGATGAGCGAAGACGATGGCGCGAGATCCGATCGCTGTTGGAAGGTATCAAACGACATCAGGAAGGTTTTCATGTGCTCGTTGGAGATTTCAACACGCTCGCGCCCGGTGAAGTGTTGGAACTGGACAAGATGCCAGCGTGGATTCGAGCGCTGATCTGGATCAGTGGCCGGAAGCTGCAACGCCAGACGATTCAGTACGTGCTCGACGCTGGTTATGTCGACGGTTATCGAATGCTGCATCCGGAGGATAAGGGATATACCTTTCCGACCCGGGACCCGCACGTCAGGCTGGATTATTTGTTTGCGCCAAAGGTTTTTGCGGAGCGGGTGGTTCGTTGCGAGGTGATTACGGAACCGAAGGAACGAGTCAGGGCTGCTTCGGATCACTGCCCACTGATTGCAGAGCTAAAACTTGATTAGCGGTTAGCGAGTCGGGCAGTTGAATGGGATTGGCGCTGTGGAGCACGAACTCGGTTGTTGGACCAAGCGTCATCTGCCGTCCCCACAAAGCAGCGTCCGCGACGATGGGATCCAACGCCGCGTAAAAATCCGCGTAAGACATGCGATCGGGCTTTGCAAGCCACAACGCGTAACGCACGTCGTCAAAGATCTCACCACGCCGCAAACGATACAAACCCGCAGTGCCGCCTGCTGCTTCACGCGCGACCAGGTTGTGCGGCGCTTCGCATGGACCGGTAACCGCATCTTCGTTGATCCGGTCGAGCGCTGCTGAATCGTCGACGAGATACCAGTCTTCAAACGCGTCGCCCTTTGTCTCGAGCCAACTCGCGCCGTGAAAACGAAACACCCGCGAGCCTCGAAAGCCAACGGGTTTATTCTCGGCCAGCGTGCGATGAAACCCAACCAGGTGTTCGACATATGTTTCTATGCCGACACCCGGTTGAGGCCAGTGCCAAAAGACGTACGCAAGCATCGTTTGTCCCTCTGCGTTTCTCCGCGTTGCCCTCTGTGTCCCTCGGCGTCCTCTGCGGTTCCCGCACATTGAAACGCAGAGAACGCCGAGGGACGCAGAGGGACGCAGAGAAGGCTAATCAACCATGTGCGCCGGCGCCCGCAGCCGCCTGCATGGCTTTGATGTCGTCCAGCAATACTTGTTCGTGACCTTCGGGATTGACCTTGCTATAGATCTTGCGCAGGTTGCCTTCCGGATCGATCACGAAACTGGTGCGGTTCCAGTACATCGTTCCCTTGTACTCGCTTTGGCCTACGCCCGATGGTTCCAGGAACTCGTGCTGCGGATCGGCCAGCAGATCGATCGAGAATCCAAACTTGCTGCAGAAACTCTTATGCGACGCGACGTCGTCTTCACTCACGCCGACAACCGCAATATTCGCGTCGTCAAAATCCTGTTTGCTCGCGGTGAACGACTTGCCCTGGATCGTACATCCCGGCGTGTCGTCCTTCGGATAGACATAGACCACCAGCCAGCGGCCCTTGAAATCGTCGAGCTTGACGTTCTCGCCGTCCTGGTTCTTGAGATTGAAATCGATGAAGCGTTTTCCTTCTTCTACTGCCATGAAATCCATTCCCCCCTAATGAATTGAACTACTGTGTCGTTTCAGCCAAATTCGATTTGTACTTCGTGCCAGTTTGCCGGTCGGTGAGCTCGATGTAAACGTAGCTCGGCGGGACAATATCGCCGTCCATTGAAAACCATAGTTTGTCCAGGTCATCCGGCTTCGTAAACGCGCAAAACCCGTGCAAGCGCTTGCCGCGCTGGTCGTAAATATCGACCCAGGTGCGAGCCGACTTCGTATTTTGTCCGCACGGCGGCAGGCTGGGCGCGGCCGCGAACATCTCGGCTGGATACCTGTCTTTATTAGCCACGACGTACCGATAGCGAATAGTTTGCTTCCCGCCAGCCTCGACGTGCTCCTGACCGAGAAAAGCCAGCACCGGGTTGGGAAGCTGTTGCGGCGCTGCCGCTACGCCTTGAATTGCCAGGACGAAAGCGAAAGTAACTGCAAAGAGGATCGTCTTCTTTCTCGTGAAGCTTTTCATGTGGGGGACTCCTTTGAGAATTATTGACTACCACGCTACTGCGTAACGACTGCGTCGCGGATCTGCGCCCGCCGCCGATACGCCGTTCTTCGAATCGTAAACAATCACGGTCGGGGCTGACAGCGTGCCCCATTCGGATTGGACCTTGACCTTGTGGCCCTTCGTCGACAACTCCTGAATCGTCTTCAAACTCACGCGCGATTCGACGTTGAGTGAACCGGGCAGAAATTCGTGATCGTCAAACGAGCTGACGTAATGCTGCGTGTCGAAACGCGCCGCTTCGACTGCTTCCTGCGGGTTCATGCCAAACTCGATAATGTTCAATAACACCTGCAACAACGCCTGATCCTGGTTATCACCGCCGGGCGTGCTGAGAACCATGAACGGTTCGCCGCCTTTTAGCACGAGCGTCGGCGTCAACGTGATGCGGGGCCGTTTGCCGGGCGCTACGACGTTCGGACTATTCGGATCGGTAAGCGACGATTGCAGCCGCTGGCCCATCAACACGCCGGTGTCGCCGGCGACGACTGCCGGCAGCCACGCGCCGCTCGGCGTCGCGCTGAACAAGTTGCCGTCTTTGTCGACGACGTTGACGCAAGTCGTGTCGTTGGCGCGTTCGAGTTCGGGAACCTCCGAAACGCGGCCGATTGCCTGTGTGGCACTCGCGAGCACGGCTTTCATGTTCGACGGATCGCCGGGTTGTTGGGCCAATGACGCGCGCTGTTGATCGATCAACGGGCGGCGCAGTGCGGCGTAGTTCTTCGACAACAGTTCGGCCATCGGGATCTTCACGAAATCCGGATCGCCGTAATAGCGATCGCGATCGGCCATCGCGAGCTTGAGTGCTTCGGTGAGTGTATGGATGTAGTCGACGGAGTTATGGCCCATCTTCTTCAAGTCGTAACCCTCGAGCATGTTCAGGGTTTCAACCATCGCCGGGCCTTGCGTCCAGAAGCCGGCCTTGTAGACCTGGTAACCGCGATAATCGGCTTCGACAGGCTGACCGACCTTAGCGGCAAACTTCGCGAAGTCATCAGCCGCGATCAAACCGCCGTTGGCCTGCATGTAGTCGCCGATGCGCCTGGCGATTGGGCCTTTGTAGAAATAGTCGCGCGCGGCCATCAGTCCGGCGTGACGGTTGTTTCGCGAGCCGCCCCGGCCGAGTTTTTCCGCGCGAACGATCTCGCGCAACGTGCGCGCGAGGTCCGCCTGGACGAAGATGTCTCCAACTTTCGGAATCTCGCCGCCGGGAAGGAAGACGCGTTTCGCATCGGGCCATTGTGAAAAGACCGACGAACGAGTGCGGATGTATTGCACGCGGAGTTCGTCAATCGGAAAGCCGTCGGCAAGTTGAATTGCCGGCTCCATAACTTCGCCCAGCGACTTCGTGCCAAACTGATCGAGCGCAGTAACGCAGGCGTCGAGTATTGCTGGAACGGTTGCCGACAATGGACCTGTGGACGGTATCAAGCCGCCTCTTCTGGAGAGGCTCGGCATCGTGGTTTGACCAGAGCTTTCCTCTTTGGCGCGATTGACGAAGAAGTCGCGCGTGGCTTTCGCCGGCGCCTGGCCCATTCCTTCGACGACGATAACTTTCTGTCCTTTGAGTTTGATCAGGATCGGCACTTCGCCGCCGAATGAGAAATGCGAGAACTCGATTACCGAAGCGGCGAGGATCGTCGCCACGCCTGCGTCTACTGCGTTGCCGCCGCGTTGGAGGATTCGCAATCCCGCCTCGACCGATAACGGGTGACCACCGGCGACGACGCCACGTTTACCGCGCACAACGGGCCGGAACGTGTCGGCTTGCGACGATAACGGAACGCTGGCGAAGATGAAGCAGGTGATTAGACAAACTAGTGAAAATCGTTTCGCCAAGGATGAAACGGGCGACGATGTTAAGTTCGACATTGAAGCGGGCCGCCTCTCTGTGGTTTTTAAGCTGGCGAATTGTCGGCTGGATTTATGTCCGAGTCAACTGGATTATGGGGACAGGTAGTTTCTTACTGCTCGGCGTTCTCCGCGTGTCTCTGTGTGCTCTGCGTTCAAACACCGCCTACGGTGAAGTTTACGCAGAGGCTCCAAGGAATGCAGAGAACGCAGAGTTGAAACTAAGACGCCACCAAAGGATAGACACGGAAGAAAGGTTTGCTGGTAAGATGAGCGGCAGACAAAAAGAGAGGGCACTGACCTCCCCCAAGACCAGTGCCCTTGCCTTTATCTCAGTTCTCCCATGGAGAATTAACGACGCCGCTGATACTACCGGGGTCTAGCCTTGCGTAGGTTGCATAAGTCTTGTAAAGCTTTTGCGAGGTTGTCACAAGAGTTTTTCAAAGTTCCCCGGTCACAATAAGTGTTGACTGAATCACACATTCGAGGAAACAATTGCCGAATTCACCGATGATCGCGCCCTTTGGCTCATGGAAATCACCTATCACCGCCGATTTGATCGTGGGGGGCTCCGTTGGTCTTAGTCAGCCTCAACTCGACGGTCAGGATATTTACTGGGTAGAACTCAGACCGACCGAAGGCGGTCGCAATGTGATCGTAAAGCGTTCTGCTCCCCGTACTTTTACTGATTTGACACCACTTCCACTCAACGCACGGACGCGCGTGCACGAGTATGGCGGGGGCGATTACGTCGTCAGCAACGGAACCGTCTACTTCTCAAATTTCGCTGATCAGCGGCTTTACAAGCAGGTTGGACCAGGCGAAACGCCGCAGGCGCTCACGCCCGTCGCCGATGTTCGTTACGCGGATCCGTGTATGGACCACACGCGGGGACGCTTGGTATGCGTGCGGGAGGATCACACGGTCCAAAACACGGAGGCGGTGAATACGATCGTCGCGCTCAATGTGGAGACAAACGACGATTGCGGCGTGGTCCTGACCAGCGGCAACAATTTCTATTCGTCGCCGCGAGTCAGTCCGGACGGAACTCAACTGGCCTGGCTGACCTGGAACCATCCGAACATGCCGTGGGATGGTTGCGAACTCTGGGTCGGCGAGTTTGGACCAGACGGCACGCTTGCTTCCACGCGCTGGGTCGCCGGCGGTGTTGCGGAGTCGATTTTTCAACCGGAGTGGTCGCCCGATGGAGTGTTGTACTTCGCCTCGGATCGAAACGGCTGGTGGAACTTGCAGCGGATCTCAGCCGAGGGCGAGATCGAAAGCGTGGCGAAGTCGAAAGCCGAGCTTGGCATGCCGCAGTGGCTGTTCGGTATGTCGTCGTACGCATTTGCCACGCCTGGGGTGATTGTTTGCAGTCACGTCGAGCAGGGCGTTTCGCGTCTCGAAACGGTCGACTTAACGACTGGAAAGTTGACCGCTATCGATTCGCCGTTCACGGACATTCAGTATTTGCACGCGGCAAACGGCGTCGCCGTGTTTCGCGCCGGATCACCGACCGGCGTGGCGTCGATCATGAAATTCGACGTGGCGACCGGACAGTTTGAAACACTGCGGCTCGCGAACGAGCAGGAAGTTTATCCGCAATACTTTTCGGTGCCGCGCGCGATCGAGTTTCCCACGGAAGCGGGATTGACCGCGCACGGTTTCTTTTATCCACCACAGAACCCGGAGTATCGCGCACCCGACGGCGAGAAGCCGCCGCTGATCGTGAAGAGTCACGGTGGTCCAACTGCCGCGGCGTCGACGGCGTTGAGCCTGTCAATTCAGTTTTGGACCAGCCGGGGATTTGCCGTGCTCGACGTCAACTACGGCGGCAGCACTGGCTACGGGCGGCAGTATCGCGAACGGTTGAATAAGAAGTGGGGCATCGTCGACGTAGACGATTGCGTGAATGGCGCTAAGTACCTGGTGGATCGTGGTGAAGTCGACGGGCAGCGATTGATCATCACCGGTGGGAGCGCGGGTGGTTACACGACGCTTTGCGCGCTGACATTTCGCAACGCGTTCAAAGCGGGTGCGAGTCACTTCGGCGTCAGCGACGCGGAAGCATTGGCGCGCGACACGCACAAGTTTGAGTCGCAATATCTCACCGGCCTGCTGGGACCGTATCCCGATCGCAAGGACATCTACTTCGATCGCTCGCCGATCAACTTTCCGGAACGTCTCTCATGTCCGGTGATTTTTTTTCAGGGACTGGAAGACAAGGTCGTGCCGCCAAATCAGGCCGAGAAGATGGTTGAGGCAATACGAGCGAAGGGAATTCCCGTCGCGTACGTTCCATTTGAAGGCGAGCAGCACGGCTTCCGACAGGCGAAGAACATCAAGCACGCGCTGGAGGGTGAGCTTTACTTTTACTCGCGCGTGTTTGGGTTTGAACTGGCCGACCGGGTTGAACCACTCGTCATCGAAAACCTGAGAAGGCGTTAGTCACCTGAATTGACCGATGCTCTGCGGCCCTCAGCGTTCTCTGCGATCCTCGGTGAACTCTGCGTTAAATATTTGGAAGTCAGTGTTTACGCAGAGATCTCAGAGCTACGCAGAGAACGCCGAGTTGAAATTAAGACACTACCCAGAGATTCGCAGAGTTGAGCCAGGTGACTCAAACGCGTTAGTTTGGATTACTGCTCGATGGTTTGTCCTCCATCGGCGGTCTCGATGAACCGGCGATGCTGGTGATAAACATCAGCACGAGGTTCTTCGGCAGATGAAGTTCGTGCAGTGGTCCAAATCCCTCATTCGAAAGCGAGTACGTGACTGGCTGGGGCACGATGGTCAAACGAGTCAGCATCAGCCGCAGTTGATCGTCAATCGCCGGATTCGGTTGTTGCACCCACGTCCGATAATTCTCCATCAAAGCCGGTGAAATATAGAGCTGTGCTTGCACCATTCTCGGCTGCCAGCGAGTGTAGTTCTTGAACTGTTGATCGGTGGCGAGGGTCTGATGTTTCAAGTAAGAGTCGACGATGTGCCGCGTAGTGGCCGGGTCTGCGGATAACACGAGGAAGTTGCCGATGAAAGCGTAAGACAGAAGGTTTGCGTAAGAGACTAACTCGGTGTCTTCGCGCCGTTCAGTGCTGGCAAGCGCACTCGCGCCTTTGAAAGCCGCCGCCTCGATTATCTTCGGCAGCAACAGTCGCATCCCTTCCTTGTCTTTCAACGAGAGCAATACGGCAGGCCCGCGAGTGGGCTTAGCCGGTTCTTGTGTCTCTTTGTCCGGACTTGGCGATGGGGACGGCGATGGAGACGATCTGGGGGCTCCCTGGACCGGCGGCTTTGGCGGTTGCAGCAGATCCAACCCGGTGAGCGGCACGCTGAGAACGACTTCCGAACCTACCAACGGCAGCAGGTCGTCCTTGATATTGATCTTGAGTCGCTTCTCGAGGCTCGCAAGGAGTGTTTCCGGTTGGTCAGTCTCGCCTGGCTGCTTGTTGTACATAGCCAGGCTCATGATAGGCATCGGTTTCGAAATCGCCGTATAGATAGGCCCGAGATCGAGTGACATCGTTACGAGCATCTCGGTGTCTGCGGGAAGAATATTCGGCGACTCCGGCAATAGAGCAGGACCGGGACTAAGCACCGGGAAAAACGGAACCGGATTGCTTTTCTCACCCGGCGCGTTTATCAACAACGCGCGCACGTCAAACGATTCGCCTTCAAGCGAGAGCGCCAGACCGACGGCGTCAGGCCACTTCGATTCCTCCGTCGCATAACTGGACGAGAAGATCGACAAAGCCATCAGGGCGAAGGTGAACTGGTCTGACTTCGACATTTGCTGGGTGTTGATTTCATCAGACGCCACTCCCACTCCAGTCCTAACCGGAGGAGCTTCGACTGGCGGCGCCATCTCCAACTCAGCCTCTTCGATCTCTCTTTCCATCTCGGCTTTTGCTTTTTCGTTCTCCGCGGTGATCTTTTCCATTTCCGCAATGGATATCTTCCGCTGCTCTTCAAACTTCTTCTGCTGCTCTTTTTCTTCCTTTTCGATCTCAGCTACGTCGATAAAGAAAAAGATTGGTTCGGAGTTGAATCGATTGCGCGCGACGCGGAAGTTCACGTCTTCGGCGAGCAGTTTGCTGCCGGCTGGACGCAGCTTTGCGAGCTTGAACGGTCTGGGAGTGATCAGGATCAGCGAGCCTGCTTGTTGCAGGTGATAGGGAAGCGTTGGCGGTGCAGTTTGCGGGACTATTTGCACCGGAGCTGTTGACCCCGTATCCCTGACTACGCCGACTATTGCGACCTCTTGTTTTGGTGAACCTTCCGGTGAAGGAGAACCTTCGGGCGTGGGCGCTGGCAGGACCTTCGGCAGAAACTCCTTTAACTTTAGTTGAAACTTGTTCGCTTCTTCCGGAGACGCAAATTCGATCGCGAACACCGCATCGGGCAGATCTGCGCTGTTGGGCCAGGCGGCGACGAGCATCCGCGAAGTCATCACTTCGTCAGCGTGCGTGTTGAGCCATTTGATAAGTGCGCGGAATTCCTTTGGCGGCGAAG
This sequence comes from Pyrinomonadaceae bacterium, assembly GCA_035276045.1. Taxonomy (GTDB): domain Bacteria; phylum Acidobacteriota; class Blastocatellia; order Pyrinomonadales; family Pyrinomonadaceae; genus PSRF01. The sequence continues at coordinate 23,603 of DATELZ010000130.1, forward strand.
CGAGCTTCATGATCGGCTCGAGGATCTCGTTGATCGAGTTCGAGCGGATCAACTGGCCCACGGACCTGATTTCACCGTATAGCTTGAAAGTATGAGCGGCGAGAAGCGTGTCGAAAGTCGGAGCCGGCGCAGCAGTTCGCGCGGGCGCCGGCGTTTGTGCTCGTGGTGTTTGTCGTCTTGTCTGGGCCGCGATTTGGGCTGGTGCTGCGAGGACCAGGATTAAAATCAAAAAGAAAGCAGATGACAGCGGGAGTTTGAGGGTCATAGCAGAAATCACCTTAACATGGATGACACGGAATAGTTTCGTTTCGCCAATCGTTGCCATACTCGCTGCTCACCTTCGGCGCGGACGAGTTGTCGAAGAGCATGGTAAGCGGCGGCATAAGCGTTCTGCATTTCGGCTGCAGTTCGGACCGAGGCCAGCTTTTGTTCGAGTGCTTCCGGCGTCAGTCTTTCGTTCTCACCGTTGCGCGGCAACATCGTTCCTTCGCCTGCGACGTAAAGCGCCATGCCCTCTGTTAACCAGCGTGGTGTTTGGCCACCGCCAAGCGAGTCGACGATGACATGTACGAGTTCGTGGCGCAAGGTAGTTTCCAGAATTCGCCGCTTTTTCAAAAGGGTAAGTGGCTGTAGTTCGATGCGATTATCGCGTGTCGCGGCTGCCGCCCACGACGGCATGCCGGTGCGGCCGGTGAAATCTCCGGTGGTCTCGTTGACGATGATTTGCAGTTGTGGGAGGCGAATGTCCATTCCGGTACGGCGCAGGAGCTGTGAGCGAGTGGATTCAAGTAAGGCCAATAGACTTTCGGCTTCGCGGGCTTCTGTCGTTCGGGGAAACGTGATCTGAAAATTCTCACTGGCCAATGACCGAGTCGTTACGTTAATCCGTGGTCCCAGGTTGGCGCCGGGAAAGTACTTCGTCAGAATCTGTCGATACGTCAATCCGCGCTGGGCCATCACGTGCGCACCCTCCTGACATAAACCGAGACCGTGTCCGAAACCGCTGCCGTGAAATACAAACGCCGATCCGGAGCGTGAGATCGTAAAGCGAGAACTCTTCAGGAAGTTCCAGCCGAGGGCGCGACCGACGATTAGCTTGAATTCCCAGCCATTGATGGTGCGTTTCTGGTCGCCGGCGATCGATATCAACTCGGCGCGTCCGGTTTCGTCGAATTTGGCGACCGAGACGTCACGAATCGTTTCGCCGACGTTTGTCCGCTGATCGCTGCGCACAGCCTTCAACATTTGATCGGCTTCGATGGTGTCGATCCAGCGGCTGTGCGATTCCGAATCGCAAAACTCGTCACGAACGCCCTGGAGATATTTCGGCGCCTTCGTGCCCCAAAGCGTCTTGATATTCGCGCTCATGCCGCCACAGGAAGCGCCAAAATACGAATCGGCGATCTGGCCTTGTTCGTCGCGCAGTATCACGCCGGCAGTTTTTTCTACTGCTGTTGCGACGGCGGAACGGATCTCGAGCGCTTCGAAACGCTGGCAATGCGTGGTGCTGCAAAAGTCGTAACCATCCTCTGCATGACGCTTCAAGTTCTTCAACGCAAAGGTGCGCGCGGCAATCGCGAGCGCCTTGAGCGCTTCCGGTTGATCTTCGACGCTGCCTTCGGTCGCTACGACGCGTTCGATGTAATGCTCCAGAGGCATGCGTTGGGTGACGTTCTCGCTGACCTGGCGAATGTTGACGAGAGTCGTGTCGCGGGAAAGTGGTTTGGTTTGTGAAGAGGCTGCTTCGAAGATTGGGCGCGCGAGTTTGGCGGCGTCCGATCCGTGAGCGTTTTTCAGAAAGACGACGACGCCGAGTCGAGCATTCGCGGGATCCGTATTCGTATCCGGCGCGAAAGAGAGACCGACGAACCAGCCATTGAAACGAAAGCCTTGAAGCGGACGTGAGGTTCCTGTCTTGCCGATGACGTAGGCGGGAAGGGAATCGAGATCCGCTTCTATCGCGGTGCCGAAATGAACCGCGCCGCGCATTCCTTCTACGAGCACCTTCCGTTCGGAGTCGGTGAGTTTCAACTCCGAACGGACGCGTGGGGTGAGATTTGTGTTGGCGGTGGTGGCCGGTTGCAACAGATGGCCGCCGTTTGCGAGTGCCGCGTAAGCGGTCAGCAACTGGATCGGTGTAACCTGGAGCATGCGGCCTTCGCCGATCATGTTTTCGGGACGCCAGTCTTTGCGCAACAAGACGCCGGGTGATTCTTCCGGCGCGTTGACTCCGGTTGGCCGTCCGAAACCGAAGTCGTCGAGTAGTTGAACGAGTTTGGCTTCGTCGAGGCGTTCGGCCATGTTGCCGAAGTAGAAGTTGCATGAATACGCGATTGCCGCACTCGCGTTCAGTGGTGGAATTTCACGCTCGTGCGAGCAGACAGTATTGAAGTCTTCATGTTTGTAATGCTCGCGGCAAAGTATGCGTGAGTCGGCGTCGACTACTCCGGCGCGCAGCATAGCCAGCGCCGTGAACGGTTTGAGTGTCGATCCGGCTGGAAATGCCTGGCCAAACGCTGTAGGCGAATTGACGACGGCGCGGATGCGCCCGGTTTGCACGTCCATCACGACGATGGCGCCTTCGCGCGAGCCCAACGTCGATTCGGCAATCTCCTGAAGCTTCTTGTCGTTTTCCTCAGGCGCGCTGCTCGTGGGAGCTGTAGCGGCTGGAACAGCATGGGTAGGACCAGCGAGCAGCGCGCGCGAGAGCGCGATCAACAGGAGACAGATACAAAGACCGATGCCGAGTGCGATCTTCATTTTTGGAATTCTGGACGGATGTTGATAATCGAAAGTGACCCGACCGTGATTACCCAACCGAGCAGGACCAACAGGGCGCTGACAACAACGCGCGCCGTCAATAGTGAAACTTCCAACCACGCCCGTTTGGTCTCAATCGTTTGGATCATCAGGAAGTAGGGCGCCACGGCGAAGATAAGAAAGCCGAACGCAAAGATGAACACCGCTTGCGGTGCGAAAGCGCGCGCGAGCGTCTCGCGCAGGTTGCGAAGCATGGCCCGCAGTCCGCGCGTGCTCGTGGCGATCCAGAGTTGGATCGTGATGAGCGGCGCGACGACGCCGATCAGCAGGTAGCGAACGACGATCAGCGTCGTCAGCGTGTTGGGCGATGACGGCTGCGACGTCTCCGGGTTGACTGCGAGACCGCCCTGGAGTTTGCCGACGAGGTAAACTGCCAGCAGCGTGATTCCGATAACCGGCAACGTTACCGCGATAAGCTTTGCCGTGTCGTGCAGTGTTTTGCGCACTAGTCCTGACGAACTCGTGGTGTAGTTGACACTCGCCGACTGCAACACGAAGAAGAGCAGCGGCGCGGCGATCATCACCGTGAACGTCAGGATTACCTGCGCGACGGTCGCTTCGCGCGTGCTGACGAACAAGTAGACCGCCAGCAGGAACGCGCCATAGACCGCGATCATCAGCGGCAGTGTCAACCAACTCTTGAACAACATCCGCACTGCCGCCAAAACTGCGCTTGCCGATTTGCGATACATTTTGTTCACCTCCAATGACTCCACTTACTGCTTTGCGACACGGTCCTTGAAAGAAAATCTGAGGCTCGACGTGTTCGTGTTTATTTCCGGCCGGTACATCAGTTCCGCGCGGGCTGGCGCGACTACGAAATCGCCCGGCACTTGGACGCGCATCGCGTATTGGAACGTCACGTCGCCGTCAAACGAATCGAGGAAGAAGACGGTGCGCCGGTCGCGAAACTCCCTCGAACTGTACCAATCGCTCCAGTCGTTGTCAGTGTAGTCGAGGTTCATGTTGCCGACGGCCGGCAGTTGCTCAGCGCCTGCTGGAATCGGGTCTTCCAACATCAGGTGACTCGCCTTCTTGCCGGTCAATCGCAGCTTCACCACGATCAAGTCGCCCGAATGAATCTCACCGGTTAAAGGAGACATGGTCCACTTCAACTTGTAACCATCTTCGACAACGCTGAGCCGGTGATACTCGCGCGTCAGATTCAAGTCAGCCGAACCGCGCGCGGCGACCTGTTCCTCGCCGGTGTAGTACTCAACCGCCGAAGATAAATACAGGCTGCCTTTACCGCGTTTCACGATCCGGATGTGATTGCTCGGGCCAACTGCGCCGCCCTTGCGATCGATCACAAACGATCGGGCCACGTTTGCGTCAGTCACACGTTCCGTCAACACGTTTTCGCCGTTTACGTAAACTTCCAGGTCGTAAGCCGGCGCTAGTTCGCGACTGACCTTCACGTAGTCGATCAAACCGTAGATTGCGAAGGCCGTGTCTTTCGTCGAGTTCCAGAAGTAACTATTGGTCCTGTCAGACACGAGCCAACGAGCAACGAGCGGCAGCAGCGGACTGTCAGGCTTGATACGCGCGAGCGCTTTCAACGACAGCGCCGTGCCTTCGGTTTGATCTTCTTCGGTGAAATCGAGCCGCGCTTCGCGTTGCGTGTGCCAGTAGGCGACGCGCTCGTCCTTGCGCACCGAGCGCTCGATATCGTTCGCGATCTCCCAGGCGCGCTTGTCTTTTTGCAGCGACAACGTCAACGCCAACAACGCGCGGCCATAAGGTTGCAGACTGTTGCGTTCGCCATAGAGCTTGTCGACGTACGTGCCGTCGACGCCACCTGTCTCCGCCAACGCGTAAACCATAAACGCGCGCGTTTCGGCGGTGATTTGTTGGTCCTTGTCGTCTTTCCCTGCCTGAAGCATCGCTACCAGTTTGTCGCGTCCGCGAACGATGCGATCGTCGTCGATCTCATAGCCCGCCTGTTTCGCGAGCGTCAGTCCGTCGACGACATAGGCAGTCATGAACGGATCGCTGGCATCGTCCTTCCACCAACCCCAGCCGCCATCCTCGTGTTGGAACGAGTACAGCCGGTTACGCCCGCGTTCGACCTTCTTCTTCAGATCGTTACTCGTGCGAATCGATGCGGACTTGAATTCCTTGAGCGTATGCGACACGACGATGTTTGGCAGGAAGCTCGACATCGTTTGCTCGGTGCAGCCGTAGGGATACGTCGTGAGATAGTCGAGCGCGCCGAACATCGTGCTTGCGATCGAAGGCGCAGCTTCGATGCGCAGCTTGCGCGAATTCAGATCCGCATTCGCCGGCATTTCGAGTGTGAATTGCTGTTCGGCAGCGTCGTCCGTGGTGGTCCATCTTTCGACTTTTGTCTCGCGCAGTCCACGCGGCACTACGTCGAGCGTCAACTCGACCGCGTCCGATTCAGTATTCGTCAACGCCTTCGCCAGCAACTGGATCTGGCCGGTTTGCGGCGCGGAGATCTGCCAGTCGACGCGATGTTCCCCCTGCTGGTCGATCGTGACTGTCTGTTGCGCCGGGCCGATCAGGTTCGCGCCCGCAACCGAGATCGAGATCTGCGTCGCCTTTGCTTGTTTGAGATAGTTATGGACCACGCCTGAGAGCGTGACTGTATCGCCCTGCGTGATGAAGCGAGGAATTTCTAAACGCATGATCACGTCTTTGCGAGCGATGACTTTAGATGTCGTAACGCCCACCATCGTGTCGCTCGTAACGCCACGCGCGGTGGCGCGCCACGTTGTCAGGTTGTCGGGAAGCTTAAACTTCACGGTCGCGCGGCCATCGGCGCCGGTCATCACGCTCGGCTGCCAGAAAGCGGTGTCGCGGAAGTCTTTTCTGATCATCGGTTGAACCTGGTCGCCCTGGTTCTTGAAGTCGGCCAGTTGATACGACGGCTTGTTCTTGGCGAGGTCCATCGGCTTGTCGCCCGCATAACCGATGAACGAATAAGCGACCGAGAGGTGTGTCATCACGGAGTTATAGCGGGTGCCATAAAAGTGCCGGCGAATGCTGCCCGAATAGTCAGGTGAGATGCTGTAGATCGCTTCGTCGACAACACCCAGACTTACTTCCGCGTTCCGCACCGGCGCGCCGTCGGCGTTGCGCGCCAGGATCGTGTACGACGCAGTCTCGCGCGGCTTGTACTCGCTCTTATTCGGAATCACTTCGAGATTGAGCATCTTGTCGCGAGCGGGGACTACGAGACGCTTGCTGTCGGTGAACATGTCGCCTTTGTGAACGAAGGTGACGTTCATATAGACATTCGGCGCATATGCCGCTTTGATCGGGACGTCGATGACGACTGTTCGGCCGGTCGCTTTCACCAATTGCGTCGACATCACGGTTTCGAGTTCGGTGGTGACGAGCAGGTTTGCGCTTTCTTGCGGCAGGATCGCGAGCACGCGCGCCGTCTCGCCGACGCGGTACGATTTCTTATCCGGGATTAATTTGATTGAGCCGTTGTACTGGTGCAGGTAACTGTCCGCCCATTGATTGTCTTCGCTTACGGCCCAGATAAATCCACCAATCGACACATACTGCTTGCCGCTGTCGTTGACGACCGTCTTGATCGCGATGCTGCCCGGCCCGGTGATCGAATAGTTGTAGTTGGCTTGGCCCTGCTGGTCGGTTTTGATTTCGGCAGAAGAGAGTTCTTTTTCCTCCATCTTGTAATCGGAATCGTACTCGTTCACCTTCTTTTCGACTTTGATCCAACTCCGCACGACAAATTTCAGCGTTACGTTTGAGGAAACGGGCCGGCCTTCGTAGTCGGTCGTGTTGATCGCGATCTTCGCCGTATCGCCTTTGCGGTAGACGTACTGACTGGGTTCGGCATTTGCGATGACGTTGCCGCGCGTCGCTATGAGTGTCGAGCTGCCATCGATCGTGCGGCGCGAAGAATCTGTAACCTGCGCTTCGAGCCGGTACTCGAAGTCCCAGTTATCGCTCTCGGTGGATGGCGGAATGTCGAAATCGACTGAGAGTTGTCCCGACGCGTCGAGCTTGCCGTCGCCTTGCGAGAGCATGTCGCCGTAGTAGCTTCCGTAATCCGAGTATTCGTCCTGGTCCTCTTCGTCTGCTTCCTCCTCGCCATAGCCGCGCCACGGATAATAATGCGAACGATAGATGTAGTATTTCACTTCGGCATTGGCGACGGGCGCGCCGAAGAAATAACGAGCGCTGATGTTGAACTTCGACTTCGTGCCCGCGGCCACAAACTTCTGCGGCGCCGCGACAGTCACTTTGTATTCAGGCTTCTTGTACTCCGCGACTTCGAACGTTCCGCTGGAACTTCCTTCGTCAGTCTCGGCTTCGACGCGATAGGTTCCCAGCGCCGCTTCTTCGTTCAGCGTTAACTCGCCGGCAAATGTTCCTTGCGCAGAGAGACGGATTTCCTGTTCGGTTACACGCGCGTCATTTGGATCTTTTATAACCACCGTGACGTTAGGCGATTTCGGAGTTCGATACTGGCCCTGCTCGTCGACGGCGCGCAGGATTCCCTTGTAATAGACTTTGTGAGCCGGACGATAGATCGGGCGATCGGTGTAGATGTAACCGTTGACGCTTTCATTGCTCTCTTCGTCTCGCTGGAAGTAGTAGGACTCGAGATCCGAGATCGCGAAATTTTCGCGATGCGAAGCGAGCACGATGAAGTTGTCGTTGTCTACCGCCGTTTCTTCGGGATCGACATCCACCGCGCGTTCCGGCTTCTGAATTCGCGAGCGAAAGATTCCTTCGCCGTTCGTCGTGCCGGTGGCTACAGTGTTGCGCGATTTCACGATCGCGACACGCGCGTCCGACTGCGGTTCACCCGTGTGACGATTGACCGCATAAACGAGCAACTCACCGCTCGGCGACGATTTTTCCACCATCGCGAGATCCGTCACGACGACAATGGTGTACGCCCGCAGAGCCTCGGACACGGCTTCGACGAGATAAACGCCCGGCTCGCGTTTGCCGAGCGGAATCATGCGCCGGTCGTAAACGGATTCATCCGTCGGTAACGGCTCGCGCCAACTAGTCACCAGTTGGTTTGGATTCAACAGCGGCACCCGCGCGTAATCGGCGACGTTGAGCGGCGTGCGCCGGCCTTCGTTTGGTCGAAACGTGTGGTTGAAAGTTCGTCGTGTCTCCGTGTTTAGCTGTGTGCGCAGGTAGTTGCGCAAACCGGAGTAGGCCCATGTCTTTATTGCGCGCAGCCGTTCGAGCAGCGAAGGTTTCTGCTGGATGGTAGTCGTGAGCTGTTCCTGCTCGTACTCGCCCATCTGGTGCGGGTTGCTGAGCTGCGTGAAAAAGCGTTGCGGATCGTTGACGCGATAGACGCGGAAGTCGAGTTTATCGATACCGCGATAGTCGACCCACATCCGCGGATTTTCAGCCGTTCCGAAAGTGCGATTGGTCGAGAGCGAAAAGAACGGTTTAGTCGTAACCACCGTTTCGACGGGCGGTGAGTTCACCGGAGTTTCGTTTGCCGCGCTGCTCACTCGCGAATGGGCCAGGGCAAATGCCGCCGCGATCACCACCAGGTAGATCAAAAACGACGACGGTTGGAGAGATTTCAATTTCAAGCGGAACACGTTCATTCCTCCGATGTGACTTGTTGGTTGAGGATTTTCGGCCGGTAAAAACCGAGAAAGTTTGGGTTACTGGGAACCGGACGCCAGCGTTTGTTCGGGTGCTGGTCCAATACGGCCAACCGCACCTTTTTGACAGCGCCTTCATCTTCAGGCGACGCGCCTGTGTGATACACGACCCAGTCGTGCGCGCCTTCGCTGGCGAACCGCGGCTCGCCAAGAAAAATCATTACGTGAAAGGGAAACTTCTGGACCCACGGTTGGTGGAAGAAAAGCAGATCGCCGGGACGCGCCTGTTGGCGATCGCGGCCCACGAAAGTGGAATTGAACATCTGCAGAGTTTGTGCATCAGCAAACTCGGAAAACTTACCCGCTGCGACGTCGGCGGCTGAGTAGTTACCCGGCGCCGTACGAAAGATCTTTTCGCGCAGTGGCTCGGACATCAGATTCAACGAGACGTCGGCGGCTACGGGATCGTAGTTCTCACCCATGCGCTGGTACCACGGGCGATCGTGCGTGCGAAGCGATTCGCGCCAGGCGAAACGGACCAGGCCGGCACAGTCGCGCTGCTCGACGTTCCATTCGTCGCTCAGCTTGTAGAACTGCATCTCGGCGATCCACGTGAACCAGCGGCGAAAGCTTTCGCGGTCGTTGAAAGTGCGCAGCTCGGCGACGTCGGGAAGTCCGTCATGGTCCAGGTCGGCTTCCGGGTTTGGTTCAGGTTGCGTTAAGCGCGCCTTTGCAGTGTTGCGTTCTGAACTGGGTGGCGTGGCTGGTGTTAGTGCGCCGAAGCGTAAACCAGTTAACGAAAAAAGGACCGGCAACAGGACCACTGGAAAAACAAGGATCAGGACCAAACGGCGGCGTGATGTTTTAAGGGGTCCAAACATGCGGGCCATTATTCGTTATTCGCGTCGTTTTGCAACATGAGATTGGTATCACTGCCGGGTCCGGTTAACCCTTACGTCGAGCGCGGTTCGCTACGGTTGGCATGAGTGTGGAAACCCACAGTCCGCGATTCTGGAAAAAAGGAAACGGGAGGCGTTTCAGTTCCAGTGAAATTTGCGATCTTGTTCACTGAAATCTTTGCAAAAGAAACAAAAACTCACTGCGTTTGTGACAGGCGAGTTGGACCATGCAGGGCGCAAAAAAAGAGGGTTGCAAATTCCAGCGCTCGCGGGTAGATTGATTTGGTTGCTTACAAGGTAGTGGTGCTCTCCCGACTACGGGTGTAACCCTGCCTTCACTTAATGCGGGGGAGGATGAAAACAGGTGCCGACCGGAACTTGCCCTGAATGTGATGCTGACGTCCATGTTGATATGGACACGGACAAGGGCGACATTGTGTCTTGTGAAGAATGTGGAACTGATCTGGAAGTCGTGGGACTTGATCCCGTGGAACTGGATATCGTTGAAGAGGAAAGTGCAGACGAAGACGAGGACGAAGACGAGTACTGAGACCTAAGCATTGGTCGTTTTCCAATTGCCATTTTCCGTTTGTCATTTGGTTGATTCAGCAATGAAAAATGGAAAATGAGAAATGACAAATGATCAATGACTACTTGCTTGCGGCGCGATACTCTGAGCGACTTTGACGGAGAGTTAAGCCACGCGGTCCCTCCACCCGGATCGTATGGATCTGTCCATCCCGTCTCTTTTCCTCCGGCGGGTAAAACGCCAGCACATATGCTGAGCTGACCTCCTCTGCCAAGGCTCGAAACAGCGGGGCATAATCCCGTTCGTTAGCGTAAACATTTCTCCCACCCGTAAGCTCGGCCAAGCCGCTGACATCGAGCGGCGTGGGCAGAGGCGTTTGAGTCGACGAAGCCATCACGCGTGAATACGATGGCAACGTCACGACAAACACGCTGACATCCGCCGCGTTCGCGCGCTCGATCACCGTCTGCGGTTTCACTGTATCCCCAACCGGAAAACCGTCTGTCACAACTAACACGGCACGCTTCATCAAACGGCGTTCGCGTGTCCGTGGCGCGCTGCGCACCAGCAACCGGATCGCATCGTCAACCGCGTCATACGTGTGCGTCGATAAGCCGTTCGGCGCGTCGCGCGAGATTCGTTCGAGTGCATCGTCGAGCTTGCGTGGATCGTTGGTGAACTTCTGCAACGTCTTCACAGTCATCCCGAACGCCATCACTGCATAGACCACCGGATGGTCCGATAAGTGATTGGAAAACGACTGCAACGCCGCTCGCAGTCGAGTGAACTCATCCGCAGTCATGCTGCCTGACACGTCGAGAGCAAAGACAATCGCGAGTGGCCGTGATTCGCCCTGACGCTTCTCGATCTGAAAGAACGAGATTGGTTGTTCGACGCCGTCAGAGTAGATTTTGAAGTCTTCCTGTTTGAGGTTCTTAACCGGCCGGCCCTCTGAGTCCATCGCCGACACGTCCACCGACACGAGATCGGTATCGATACGGAGCACGTCTTCCGCTTCTTGTTCCTGGGGAAAAACTTTGCGCGGACGTTGTTGAATGGGCGGTGGCGGATCTTGAGGGTTCTGCGGCACGCCAGGCGTGGCGACCGCCATCAACAAAAGGATGAGCAGCGACAACTGCGCTACAAAAGCCGCGGGTTTCTTTGACATCAATCCTCACTCTTTGGGGCGACGCGCCGACGATTATACGGGGGCGACCCGAGGAAGCAAACGGTGTTATGATTCGATGCATCAATCGGGAAAGTCGTCGTTAAGTACGTGGAGGACTCTCTGTGAGATTCAAGAAAGCTGTTTTTGCCCTCGTTGCCGTTCTCTTTACTGCCGGAATTTCAGTTGCCCAGGACAAATCACTCGGCGGGATCAAGGGCAAGGTTCGCGTGGAAACAGGAACGCCGGCTGGCGTCACTGTCGTTGTCAGGCGAGGAGAAAAGGAAGTCACGCGGGTCGAGACGCAAAAGGGCGGAGACTTCGCAGTTGCTCGATTGACGCCGGGAATCTACGGTTTGACCTTCCGGAAACCCGGGTTGAGTATCGGCACGATCGAGGATGTCGAAGTGAAAGCCGGGAAGACGAGGTCGCTTGGAGATCGTCTTGTGCTCACGATCGACGAAGGATCGATCGCGTTTCTCAGTGGGGCCGTTTTCAGCGATGGCGGACGCAGTGTTCCGGGTGCGAAAGTCGAACTGTTTCGGATTCTCGAAGACGGCAGCACGAAGAAGATCGATGGACGATTGACGACGGAGACGGGGTCGTTCAAGTTCAGGCTGTCTCCGGATGCCGCGAAGTATCGCGTGAGTGTTAAGACCGACGGCGCTGAACCGGTGAGCAAAGACGTGGATATCGACGGCGCTGCTGTTTATCGCGTGGCACTCAACCTGCCACCCAAATCCTGACCCTTCCGTCCTATGTCGCCTTATGGAAGAAGAGAAACGCGAAGAGTTTCTAACCGCGAAGCAGCTTGCCAGGCATTTGCAGGTTAGCGAATCGACCGTGCGACGCCTCGCCGCCAAACGCCGCATACCGTCGGTGCGGTTAACACCGCGAATCATTCGTTTTCATCTGGATGCGGTGAGGGAATCGTTGGAAGTTCCGCGTCATCGCATTCGTCATGGTGAGTACACTGAACGAGTCGACGACGCGCAACTGTCGTTTGAAGATCTTTTACTGTTGAGTTGAACTCTGCGTAACTCTGCGGTCCTCTGCG
>DATELZ010000131.1:0-12501 GCA_035276045.1 Pyrinomonadaceae bacterium
TATGGACGAAGTATTCGGGTCAGAGGGGTTGATCGCAAAGGCGCACCCGGAATATGAGTATCGGCCGGGGCAGGTGCAGATGGCGCGGGCTGTGATGCGCGCGTTTGAGGAGAGGCGGCACCTTATTGTCGAGGCGGGGACGGGGACGGGAAAGACGCTCGCTTACCTCGTTCCGGCCGTGGCGGCGGCGCTCGGGGGGAACGGGCGCGTAATCGTTTCTACCGGCACCAAGAATTTGCAGGAGCAGTTGATGGAGAAAGATATTCCTTTTCTCCAGAGCGTCCTGCCCAGGCCTTTCTCGGCGACCTATATGAAGGGCCGCAGCAATTACGTTTGCCTCAATCGACTCGCGCGCGCGCAGTCAGCGCCAGTGCTCCAAGGACTCGATGAGGTCGACTACTTCGAGGAAGTCACCCACTGGGCGCAGGAGAGTGAATTCGGAGATCGCGCAGAGCTGGCAAACCTGCCCGAGTCGCTTTCGTTCTGGCGTCACATCGACGCGCGTTCCGAAACGTGTTTGGGTCAGAAGTGTCCCGACTACGATCCGTGCTTCATCACGCGCATGCGCAATCGCGCGCAGGAAGCCGACATCGTCGTCGTCAATCATCATCTCTTCTTCGCCGATCTGAGTTTGCGAAACGGCAATTACGGCTCGGTCCTGCCTGACTACACGGCAGTCATTCTCGACGAAGCGCACCTGATCGAAGACGTCGCTTCCGAATACTTCGGCTCGCAGGTCTCGAATTATCAAGTCGAAGAACTCGTGCGCGACCTCGGAATGATTCCGATCGACGACGTGCAACTCGATCAGGAACTGACACGCAGCGCCGCGCGTCTCTCGCGCTTTGCCGACGACTTCTGGGCCGGTTTTCGCGACGGCCGCGGTGACGAAGGACGTTACCCGATCATTCCCGGAACGTTCGCGCGCAAGAAAACAAACGGCGAATTTGAAGCGACCCGTCTCGGCGAATTGTATTCGATTCTCGAAAACGCGATCGCCCGCGTGGAAACCACGCTCGACGCACATCCGGAGAAGCCGCCTGAGATCGAAAGTCTCATCCGCCGTCTCAGACAGATCCGCTTCGATCTCGAATTCATCGTCACCGGACCAGACAAGAAATTCGTCTACTGGCTGGAACGACGCGGCCGCGGCGTGTTTCTGCGCGCCTCGCCGATCGACGTCGCCGGTTTACTGCAAGACAAGTTGTTTGACGAAGTGCCGACAGTTGTGTTGACCTCCGCGACGCTCTCGAGTGGCGGAAACTTCGCTTTCATTCGCGACCGCCTCGGGCTCGATTCAGCCGAAGACCTGATCGCCGAATCGACTTTCGACTATCAGCGACAGGCGATTCTGTATCTCCCGGCCTCGATGCCCGATCCTCGTTCGCCTCAATGGCGCGACGCCGCTGTCGACGAAGTGATCAAGATCCTCAACGCCACCGAAGGCCGCGCCTTCGTGCTCTCGACCAGCCTGGCGGGCATGCAGTCGCTTTACGAAAACGTGTTCACCGAGATCGATTATCCGTGTTTTGTGCAAGGCAGCGCGTCGAAAGGACAACTGCTGAAACGCTTTCGCGAAACTCCGAACGCGGTGTTGTTTGCGACGTCGAGTTTCTGGCAGGGCGTGGACGTGCGTGGCGAACAGTTGTCGTGCGTGATCGTCGACAAGCTGCCGTTTGCAGTGCCGACGGATCCGTTGGTGGCGGCGCGGCAGCGGCATATCGAAGACAGCGGTGGATCGAGTTTTTACCAGTACAGCGTGCCGCAGGCGATCATCGCCCTCAAACAAGGCCTCGGCCGATTGATCCGCAGCACTACCGATCGCGGTGTGCTGGCCGTGCTCGATCCGCGTTTGCGCACGAAAGGTTACGGGCGCACGTTTCTGCAAAGCCTGCCTGCTTGCAGGGTGACTTCACGGATCGACGACCTAGCGAGTATCTTATCGAGTTATGCCAGGACAATTTGAAGTGATGATCGAGCGCAACTTCTCCAGCGCGCATCAACTGCGTGGCTACCGGGGGAAGTGTGAGAACCTCCACGGACACAACTACAAGATCGAGATCTACGCGCGCGGCCGTGAGCTCGACAATGTCGGGTTGCTGGTGGATTTTGTCGAGTTGAAAGCGGCTGCTGACGAGGTGGTCCTTTACCTCGATCACCGAAACATCAACGAGTTGCCGCCCTTCGACGAATTGCAACCGTCGGCAGAGAACCTCGCGAAGTATGTTCTGGAACGCGTCGCTAAGCGCGTCGGCGACGATCGCGTGCAGATCTACAAAGTCCGCTGTTTCGAAACACCCACCAGCGTCGCCACTTACCAGTTAGACTGAGCATTTGTCATTTTCCGTTTGTCGTTTGTCATTTCTCATTTGGAAAATGGCAAATGAAAACTGACAAACGACAAACGGAAAATGGTTTATTCACTTACCCGGCACGCATTCAGGGCTGTTTGAATGGCTCGGGAAGATCCGCGATCACGTACGCGAAAACGGCCATCGTCGCGATACAGTACTGCAGATCGCGCGGATTGACCTTGTCGAGCGTATCGGCGTTCGTGTGGTGAATGTCGAAATAATGCGTGTTATCGACGTCGAGGCCCGCGCCAAGCACGCCTTTAGTCATGATCGGCTCAATATCCGTTGTGCCGCCATTGGTAGGCCCGATAGTGTTAGCCCCAATGCCTGCAAGAAGTTTCGCGATCTCCTGCAGGTTTGAACGTGCCTGCGGCGGCGCCGTGCTGGCGAGGCCGAGTCCTTTGGGCCGGTACGTTCCGATATCCGACTCGATCGCGAAAATGTGCTTCGCCAATTGGGCCAGGTGCGTGTCGCGATAAGCATTGCCACCAGCCACGCCGTTCTCTTCATTCGTATAAAGCACGACGCGGATCGTGCGGCGCGGCCGCAATCCGAGCTGTTTCAACAAGCGCGCCGCTTCCCACGCGATCATAATACCGCCGCCATCGTCCTGCGCGCCCTGGCCAACGTCCCACGAATCGATGTGCCCGCTGATGAGCACGATCTCGTCCGGCTTCTCGGTGCCACGCAATTCCCCGATGACGTTCGCCGATTCAGCGTCAGGCAAAAACTTTGCTTCCATCTTCAACCGCACCGTCACCCGAGTGCCACGCTCCTGCATCCGTTGCAACAGCTCGGCGCCTTCAATCGTGATCGCCGCCGCCGGAATCTTCGGCACTTGTGGATCGTAAAGCTGGATGCCTGTGTGCGCCGTTTGCAGGCTGACGGGCGTGACCGAGCGCACGAGCGCAGCCACGGCGCCATAACGAGCGGCTCGTGCAGCGCCGAGCCCACGATAATAAACTGTCTCTCCATAAGTCGTGAACGGCGCGTTGTAAACCACAATCTTTCCTCGCGCTCCTTCGCCAAGTTTGTCGAGTTCAGCGAAGCTGCGCACCACCACGGTCTCAGCCGTGATCCCGTTCGGGGGCGTAGCGACGCTGTCGCCAATCCCGAGCATCGTGAGCTTCATCGGCCGTGGCGTGATCATTTCGAGACTCTCCGCGCCACGCACCCAATACGGCACCATCACTTTCTCGCCGCGCACGTTATCCAGTCCGTCGCGCTTCATCTCGGCGATTGCCCACTCGATGGCGCGTTCGAGATTTTTCGAGCCACTGAGCCGGTGTCCGATTTCGTCCGTCAGGTACCCGAGCCGCTTGTAGGCATGATCGCTCACGAGCGCCGCGCCGATGATGCGTCCGGCAGGCTCGCGATAGTTGTCGATCGAGATTGTCGGCGGCGGTAACGGCGCCGGTGTCGGCGCCGGCGTTGGCGTCGCCTGGGCGGTTTGGGTCGGCGTTGGTGTTGCCGGTTTTTGTGATGCAGATAGCGGTAGACAGATCAGTGTTGAGATGAGGGTTAGCAATAGTAAATTGCGCACGTGTAAGTTCCTCCGCGTGAAGATTTAATTTAACTTAATCAGAAACGGTGCTCGGTTGCGACTCGACAATCGGGTTCCAATGGGTTCGCCGCTCGGTGGTTTCTTTCTTCTTGCGGACCATGAACGGCCGTTCGCAAAACCAGAAGAAGATCCACGCAAACAGAATGGTCGCCGGCAACGTCACGAGCAATACGTTTACCGACTGCAACCACGCCGGATTGGTCCAACGCCACGACTGCATGATCACCAGTTCGTGCGCCAGGTAGATCGAATACGAGAAGATTCCGAGCGTGGCGAAGATCGATATAACAGCCGGCACGGTCGTGCGGCGAATCCAGCTTTGCTCGACGAGCACGAGCCGGTTGACGAGGATAAAGAAACCGAGCCCCCACAGTGGGTGAATGAAAAACCAAACTGAGTTGTTGAGAAAATACTCCTTCGGTATTCCAGGGAGATAATAAGACAAAAGAGTGGCGGTGCCAATTAATAGCGTGGCGAGTCGCAAGTCGCGTGTCCAACGCGGCGCTTGAATCAAACCAAACATCACTTCGACGCCGATCGCGCCGAGCGCCCACGTAAACCAGTGCGACGCCGCGGCTTCCGGCACGGGAAGGCCGAAGCCCCACTTCAACCAAACCAGGTGACTCAACACCATCCATCCGAGACGCGCGGCCAGGCAGACGGCAATCGTCACGCCCCAACCCCAGCGCACACGCAGGAAGAGCAATAAGAAATAGGCGAGATAGAGTTGCTCTTCGATCGCGAGCGTCCAAAAGACGCCGTTGATTGTGTAACAGGTGCGGGGATCGAGATTGTGCAGCATCAACAGATGCATGCCGAGGTCGTAGAAGAAGAAGTGCGACAGGCTGATTCCCGCAGACCACGCGGTGAGCAGGAGGTAGCAGGTGATTGCGAGCAAGTAGGGTGGGTAAAGCCGGCGCAGACGCCGTTTCCAGAATGGACCAAAACGAATGTCAGGCTCGATGCCGGTGGCGCGTGCTTTGGCCCATTGCAGGTGAATACAAAATCCGGAGATGACGAAGAACAGAAAGACGCCGATGTAACCAAACGAGCTGAGGAACTGGACTGCGCGGACCGGATAGTCGAACAGGTTGTTTGGCAGCGTGTTCTTGCCCTGCTCGACTGCGTGATAAAAGACGACACCCAAAGCCGCGATCCCGCGCAACGCGTCGATGCTGCGCAGGCGAGGGGATTGGTTGGGGAAAGCAGTCATTCGGAGGGGGGCTTTGGTTTTTGGTCTTGGGTCTTTGTGCTTTGTACTTGGAGCTTTGTTCGCAAGGCGTACGTTTTAACTTGAATCTTCAAGGCCCAAGACCAAAGTCCAAAGACCCAAGACCCAAAACCCAACTACAAAGCACAAAGCTCCAAGTACAAAGCTCCAAACTACGCCGAAACCAATGACGGTACGTCGATATTGTACTTCCTGATCTTGCTGTACAGCCGCGGGCGATAGATGCCAAGCAGGTTTGCCGCCGCCTGTTTGTTGCCGCCCGTGCGTTGCAGCGTTCGTTCGATCACGAGCCGTTCGATGTCTTCGAGTGTCATATTTGGCGGAACGTCCCACGCCACTTGCGCCGACGTGCCCTCCGGCACGGTCCCGTTGTCGAACGGCAGATCGATCGGTTCGATCTGCTTGTCTTTCGCTAACAATACAGCGCGCTCGATCACGTTCTGCAACTCACGCACATTACCCGGCCACGCATGCCCAAACAAACGCTGATACGCAGCCTGCGAAACGCCCGTGATGTTGCGTTCGTACTTTTGAGCATACATGTGAAGGAAATGCTCGGTCAAAAGTTGAATGTCTTCATTGCGCTCGCGCAAAGGCGGCACGTGAATCGTGATCGTCGAGATGCGATAGAAAAGATCGTCGCGCAGCAGTCCATCGCGAATCGCGTCGGCGGGCGGGCGATTGGTAGAGCAGACGAGCCGGAAATCGACCGCGTAAGTCTTCTCCGAACCGATCTTGCGATAACTTCTCTCCTGCAACACACGCAACAGCTTCGGTTGCAACTCGATCGGCATCTCGGCGATTTCGTCGAGCATCAGCGAACCGCCGGCAGCATGCTGCACGAGACCTTCCTTGTCAGCGTGCGCGCCCGTGAATGCGCCCTTAGTGTGACCAAACAACTCCGACTCGATCAGTTCCTTCGGCAACGCCGCGCAGTTCACTTTAATAAACGGCTTCTTCGATCGCAGTGACTGATAGTGAATCGCATTCGCGATCAACTCCTTGCCCGTTCCCGACTCACCCACGATCAAAACATTCGCATCCGACTTCGCCACCGACTCGATCGTTTCATAGATCGTCTGCATCGGTTTCGAAGAGCCGATGATGTTGAAATACTCGGCGCGCGTCGACAGTTGCCGGCGCATGTTCGCCGTCTCGGCCACCAGTTCGCGCCGTTCGAGCGCCTTCTCGACCAGCGGTTGAAGTTCTTCAAAATCAAACGGCTTCTCGACGAAATAGAAAGCACCGGCTTTCGTCGCTTCGACAGCCTTCTGCACGGTTCCGTATCCGGTAACGACGATCACTTCCGAGGTTGGCCGCGCGTCTTTCATGTGACGCAACACTTCGAGCCCGTCCATGTCGGGCAGTTGCAAATCGCAAATCGCGAGATGATGCGCGCCCTGGTCGAACAGCTCGATAGCGGCTGCTCCCGTGGCTGCTGTATCGACCGAATAGCCTTCCTCCACAAAATTTTGTCGCAGCGAGTCAGCCATCATCGGCTCGTCGTCTACGACAAGAATTCGCACTTCTTTGTTCTCCACCTTATTCTCCTCTCTCGAAATCGCCGCGCCTTGGGGCACCATTTTGGTTTACTCCCTTATCGAAAGATGTGTTCTTTAACTCGTTTGCGATCCTGAAAGCGGAAGCACCACGACAAGCTTGTGATCCGCGAGTTGAGTCGAGCCGCCGTGCGCCTCGACGATTTTCTTAGCCATAGAGAGCCGGATCTCGTCTCCGCCCGCGAAGGTGCGAAACGGATCGTGATCCAATTGCCGCAAGCCTGACCACTCGATAGTCGCGTTATTCCCGGAGGCTTCCAGGGAAACGCTGACTGGACCGGCGCCCTCGTCATTTCGTTTGAACTTAATCGCTCCAGTAAAAATCCACTTCAGGGCGTCGGTGAGCCTGGAGTGATCGAATTCGCCCTGTATTGAGTCAGCGTCTGATTGGCAAACGACCTGCGCGTCGCTTTCCTGAAAACTCGAGCAAAGGCTGCGCAGGACTTTCGAGACCTCGAACCCGGGTTGTTTCTTCAGTTCCAATTCACGTCCGAACTCAACAATGATCGAAAGATCGTTGGCCGCGCGGTCGAGTCCGTTGAGAAGCTTGAGGACGGTTTCCTGCTCGTCTCCGGGTCTTTCGCTCTTCTCAATCCGCCGCCGCAGAAACGTGGCATACAGTTTGAGACCATTCAGTTGATTCTTGAGGTCATGGACGATTTGAACTGAAGCTCGCCCCAGGTCTTGCAGCGTTTCGGTATCTTCTGTCCTCGACATTGAAGCCTTCATCAGACGCGATCTCTCTCAGCTCTTAAATTCGGGGGCTGTTAGGGGAGGGACCTCACGCTGGTCCGAGTGTACTAAAGAGACAAGGGGCCAGCCGCTTTAGGTGTTGCGTTTCAATGCGGGATGGTAACAAAAAAGGCGCACGTATTCTAGTGATACAGTAAAATCAACAACTTGGGATAGCTTCGACGTTCAAATTGCCCTCAGTTAGGCAGGCCGATGCAAAGTCAGGATCAGACCGTAACCGTCTTGTTGGTCGAAGACACGGAAGATAATCGCTACATGATGCACCGTCTCCTGGAGATGGCGGGCTACCACGTGATCGAGGCGACGAATGGGGAAGAAGCCGTGAGAATGGCCGGATCGGAGCGCCCGCAACTCATTCTGATGGACCTCAGTCTGCCCGTTATCGACGGGTTGGCCGCCACGCGGGCCATCCGTAAGCTCGCAGGTTTCGACAAGGTGCCGATCGTTGCCGTCTCGGCGCACGATTCGTCTGATTTTCAGGCTGAGGCGCTCGCGGCCGGTTGCAACGGCTACATCACGAAACCGATCGACTTTAGCCACCTGGAAGTGTTGATTGCGCGGCTGCTTGGGAAGTAGGCGGCGGATTTTATACAATTCGGGACACTATGGCAGCTCCAGACAGGCGGCTCGAAGGCAACGAGTCGCACCGAACGCTGATCATCATCGTGGCGGTTGCCGCCGCAGTCGTGATCGCACTTTTCTTCTACCTCTTAATGCGCGCCGGAAGTGGTACGACCAGTGAACCTACCTTGCAGGGCGCCTTTCGGGCGGGAAGCCCGGAGTTTGATAAAGACAAAGCGAACATTGCGCTTGACGATCCGGAAGCGGATGAGGCCAAACGAGCGCTCGGCGATATCGTCATGAGTTTGCGCACCACGGTCCGTAATCTTACGGGGAAGACCATCAACGGTCTTGAGATTCGCGCCTCTGTCGTCGACTACGAAGGAAAGCCGGTGAAGGAAAGGACGGCGGTGATCATACCGACACGTCAGGGCGAGCTGGCGCCGAACAAGACTATGCCCGTGCAGATGATGTTGGAAGGAATGAAGGACACGGATGCGCGCGCCAATATCAAAATGGAAGTGGTGGGGTTTAAGTTTAAGGAATAACCGGAAAGTTTCCCGCAAAGGCGCTAAGGAGGAACGGATCCTTCCTTTGCGTCTTTGCGCCTTTGCGGGAGACCTCTTGAACTTTACAAGAACAACTCTTCCAGCGACTGCTTGACAGGTTGAATCGAAACGACCTTCCCGCCTGCCTTTCGCAACGCCGCCAGCACATTCTCGATCTCGTTCTCATCGCCGATCTCGATCCGCAAGCCACGCGGCGTAGCTGAGATGTCCGCATTGGCAAGGTGTTGCAAGTCCGCTGCTTCGGCGCCGGCGGCGAGCACTTCCATGCGATTCGGACCATCGGTGCGTTGCCGCAACTCGTCGAGGTGTCCGACCTGCGAGAGCTTTCCGCGCTTCAGTATCGCGACCCGATCGCAGAGCACTTCGATGTCGGAAAGAATGTGCGAACACATAAAGACCGTTTTGCCGTCGTCGCGCAATGTCGCGATCAAGTCGCGCACTTCGCGGCGTCCAACCGGATCGAGCCCGCTCATCGGCTCGTCGAGAAACACGATCTCCGGATCGTTGATCAACGATTGGGCCAACCCGACGCGTTGCAGCATTCCCTTGGAAAACTTTCGCAGTTGGGTGTCCCAACGTTTTTCGTCGAGCTTGACGCGAGCCAACAAGTCAGCGGCGCGTTTCTTTCGTTCGGCCGCGGGATAGCCGAATATCTGCGCGCAGTAATCGAGCAACTCGCGCGCGGTCAGGTAATCGTAAAAGTAAGGGTTCTCTGGCAGGTAACCGATGTGTTCGTGCATGCGCACGTCGGTGATGTCGCGATTGAGGATGCGCGCAGTGCCACTCGTCGGAAAGATCAAACGCATCAGAAGTTTTAGCGTCGTCGTCTTGCCCGCGCCGTTCGCGCCGAGAAAACCGAAGATCTGTCCGGCGTCGACTGAGAGCGAAAGATCGTCAAGGGCGCGCACTTTTCGTTTGCGCAAAAAGCCGACTTCGTAATCTTTAGTCAAGTTATTGATCTCGACGATAGGCATGCTAGTAACGTAAGACCTCCGATTTGGAATCGAGATCGACTTCGCATTCTCCGGGCTTCAACCGGTAAGGCGCTTGCGAGGGATCGAGCGGCGCGCCTGATTCATCCATAGCGACTCGAAGCGAGCGCAGCACCGGCAGCATCTCTCTCCACGCCGCGGGACATTGTCCGGTGCGAGTTTTGTAGGTGGTCAAAAGTTTCCGCAACACGTCTCGTTGGTCCAACGATTCCAACTGCACCAGGCGGCGGCGGGCCATGTCTTTCACTTTTTCATCCGCAGATTCTTCGTGCATCCGCGTGTAGATCTCACGGGCAGTGTCGCGACTGCCACCCTCGGCCGCGAGCTTCGCAGTCATTGCGCCCATCCACTCCGGCGCGTCGGGAAGTTCTGCGCCGCGGCGGTACATGTCACTGGCCGCCTGGTAATCTTTCTGCTGCCAGTAGATGTAACCGAGGTGGTGATAGAGTTTCCAGGCCGAAGGATTTGCGTCAATGCCCTTGCGCATGATGCGAATCGCCTGATCGACGTCGATTGCCGGTAACACGACGGCAGCGTATTCGTAAGGCTCGTAGAATGTGGGATCGAGCGTGGTTGCCGTGTCGAGCAGCGGCGCGAGGAGTTTGAGGTTTAAGTCTGAAAGACTGTCGATTGGTACATCTTCAGGTGTGTTTACGATCTTCCTGCCGACATATTGCAGCGAGCGCATCCAGTACCAGTCAGCCACGAGGCCATTGAAGCCGAGACTCACGCGTCTCGCGGTACTTGGATTGAGATAGAGACTCTCGTCGATGGCATTCGGATCGGGCGCTGGGCGGCGCGCGTCGATCGATCGCGCGAGCATGACTGTGAGAGCCATGCCGGCGATTAGCACGAATGACAAATAGAGTGTTTGTCTATTCATTAGAGAGAGTCATTAGAGAGAGTCATTTGAAATTGCGACGGCTGAAGATGAGTGTCGCCGCCGCCAGAATGACGGCGATATAAACCAGGGCGTAGAGTCCGCTGGTGAGCACAAAATCCGGCGCGGGGGCACGCCCGTGAGCAGCCGGAGTGATAAAGCTGTAATTAGAAAGATTGGGGAGAAGGTAATAGAGTCCGCTAAACAAAAGTCGCGCGCTCGTGCTTCCCAGCGAGGTGGCCAAACTTTTCAAGTCAGCACTGAAGTGACCGATGATAAAAATGCAGAAGGTCAACAATGCCGAAAGCGCAGGGGAGGAAAACGAGGAGAAGAGAAGGGCCAATGCAGTGATCAGCATCAGCTCGATGTAGATCATCAGCACGGCCGGCCAGAGCGTGAGAATCAGTGGATCCCAGCCCTTTCTCACGTAAACGAGGGCGAGCGAAACTCCCAGGCCCATCACGATTACGTTGACCAGCAGCGTCAGACAAAGTCCGAGATACTTGCCGATTAGAAACTCACCACGCCCGACCGGTTTCGAAAAGATCGCGTAGATCGTGCGGCGCTCGATCTCCTTGTAGACCAGGCCCACGCCGACGAAGATGGCGATGAAAACTCCGAAGAGCAACATGGCGCTCAATCCCAGGTCGACGATGATCTTTCGTTCCTGACCGCCGGAGAGCTCGCCGATGAAGATCGCTGCGGCTGTCAGCAACAGCACGAAGAGAACAAGGTTGTAGAGCACGCGATCGCGAACGGCTTCGCGAAAGGTGTTACGAGCAATGGCGCCGATGCGCCACAAACTTCCTTGCCTGTTTTCGGTTCGACTACGTGATTGTGTAATCGCTGCGATAGTGTCCACTCGGCTCTGCATTTCAGTCGTTGGATCTTCCGCAAAATTTAACGCTCAAAACATTTGTTGTCGAGAGTTAGTTTCGGTTTGGGCTTTGAGTTCGCCGCGAACTACATCGGAGGCCAGATGGCCGAGTCGACCGTATCAGCGCGGCTCGCAGCAGCGGCGTCAGTGACTTTGCCTCGCACGATGCCATCATCAGCCATCGCAAAACTCCGGTTACCGGTGCGAGTCACAGCCGCCGTATTTGCCGGAATGGCCGTGGCGTAAAAAGTTGGTGGCGGACCAGCCCCGAGATTAGCAGCAGGACAGGCGATGGTATAGCCGCTCTTTGTTCCAGTGCTGAGTACTGTGTCGACCAGGCGTTCGGTACCCAGGCTGTTCAGCGTGCCATAACTTCCGGCGCCGGCAGTATTCATATACGTCACCTGCGCACTGTGGATCGATCGCATGGCGGAGAGTGCTGAGCTTTCATTTGCGGCTCGCTTGGACGCCAGGAGACTGGGGATCGCAATCGATGCAATGATGCCGATTATTGCCACGACGATGAGCAGTTCGATCAGGGAGAAACCGTTTTGCTTTTTGGTACGCATGGTTGGAACCTATTTCTTTAAAAGAAAACGGGGTGGGACAGCCCACCCCGCACTTGAGAGGTTGAGGTGGGATTAGTTACCCAACGCCGGCCAGGTCGCGTTGTCGACGGCGTCAGCGTGATTCGCTGCGGCCACGTCGCTGACCTTGCCACGGAGAATGCCATCTTCGGCGATGGTGAAGGCGCGGTTTCCGGTTCGTGTAACGGCGCCGGTGTCAGTCGGAATGGAGGTGGCCCAGAAGGTTGCCGGCGGACCAACAGCCAAATTAGCAGCCGCGCAGGCGAAGGTGTAACCACTCTTGCTTCCAGCGCCGAGCACTGAGTCAACCAAATTCTGCGTTTGCAGGTTGGCCAAAGTGCCGAACTGGCCGTTGCCGGCGGTCGCCTGGTAAACAGCCTGGGAACTGTGGATTGTTCTCATTGAGGACTGAGCGGAACCTTCGTTAGCAGCACGCTTGGAAGCGAGCAGGTTGGGGATCGCGATGGCGGCGATGATGCCGATAATCGCGACGACGATAAGAAGTTCGATCAACGAAAAGCCGTCTTGGCGTTTGGTAGTCATTTCGAGTTTGGTGCTCCTTAAAAGATTTAGG
>DATELZ010000132.1:0-31385 GCA_035276045.1 Pyrinomonadaceae bacterium
ACAAAGCTTACGTCCTAAATTTTTTCTAACCTGTCACATCCCTCGAACTCCCCCCTGCTTGTTAAATCATTTGAATTGAAAGGAAATCATCATGGGACTCTTTGACAAAATGTTTGGACGTGGCGCGAGCGAAGCGGAACAGCAACAGGGCGCGCAGCAACGCTTCAACGAACTCAAGCAGAAGTATCAGACCGTGCTGTCGGTCTCTGATAGCGAGAGGATCCAGTTCCTCAACCTGCACGTTGAAAACAACAAGCTCTTCATTCGCGGCATCGCTCCGTCCGAAGAAGCCAAGAATAAATTCTGGGATCAGATCAAACTCGTCAATCCAAATGCCGACGACATCACCGCCGACATCTCAGTCGACCAGAGTCGCGCGATGGGCGCTGCGGCCGGTGGCGGACAGGGCGCGGGTGGACAAACATACGAGGTCAGAAGTGGAGACAATTTGTCGAAGATCAGTAAGCAGTTTTACGGAGACGCGAACGAGTACATGCGGATCTTCTACGCGAATCGCGACAAGCTGAACGATCCTGACAAGATCCAGGTCGGACAGAAACTAACGATCCCGCCAGACGATAAACGCTAGGCGCGAATCATAGGCGCGGTGCCGCGGCAGTATTGAGGCAGGTTTAATTTCAAACTGCGTCACTACTGCCGTGCGTGGGGTGGCCCTCGCGGTCACCCCTCGCTACAATCACCGCGCCATGGACGAACATTCACTGCCAGTCATCACCACTCCCCGCCTGTCTCTTCGCTGGATTTCCGAAGACGACGTCGACTCGCTTTACGAGATCTTTTCCGATCCGCAAGTCATGCGCTATTGGGCCTTTGGTCCACTTGCAAACAGAGAAGCAGCCGCGGAGATGCAGCGCGAGATCGCCGAAACCAACAGCAAAGGCACACAATGGAAATGGGGACTCGCGTTACGCGAAAACAATCGTTTGATCGGCACGACGACGCTTTTCCAGCTCAGTCTTAGCAACGGCCGCGCCGAAATCGGTTACGCCATGGGACGCGCATTTTGGGGGAACGGCTACATGAACGAAGCGCTCACCGCTCTGATCGTCCACGCCTTCGAAACGGTTGGCCTGCGCCGCCTCGAAGCCGACGTCGATCCGCGAAACGCAAACTCGATCCGCACTCTCGAACGTCTCGGCTTCCAGCGCGAAGGCTTCCTGCGCGAGCGATGGCACGTCGAAGGCGAGATCCAGGACGCCTACTTCTACGGCCTGCTCAAGCACGAGTGGGACAGTAGAAAAATCTAGCGCAAGTTTCCCCGGCCCTTGCCGTTCCTCACAGCATGAAACACCTATTACTCCTAACACTCGCCGCTTCCATATTCATGTCCGGACTGGTGGCCTGCATGTCCGGCCCTATCGAAACCATCCCGCCCGTTTCCGCCGCGACCGTCCAGTCCAAAAAGACGATGCGGGCCTTCACGTCCGAAGAGGAACTCCGGCTCTATTTCCGCGAACTGGCCAAAAAGCAGCAGCGCGAAGTGCGACGCGCCAAATCGGCAAATGCAGACTCCGTGGGGACGCCCGCAGCCGAAGCGCCCGCCCCGGCAACAAAATCGCAAGACGCTGAGGAATCAGTAACCAACACTCAACACGCCGGCGTCGACGAAGGCGGGATCGTGAAAGTCCACGGCGAACATCTCGTCGTTCTGCGCCGCGGCCGGTTGTTCACAGTGGCGATTGGCGACGGCGCACTGAAACCGATCTCGGCAGTCGACGCGTTTGGTCCTGACATCAATCCGAATGGCACCTGGTACGACGAGATGCTCGTCGCCGGCAACACTGTCATCGTGATCGGTTACAGCTACGAACGCGGCGGCACGGAAGTCGGGCTTTTCAATATCAGCAACCAGGGCCAGCTCGCTTATCGCTCGACTTATCATCTCCGGTCCAACGATTACTACTCCTCGCGCAACTACGCGAGCCGCTTGATTGGCAACAAGTTGATCTTCTACGCGCCGCAATACCTGTATCCGGGCGCGCAGGATCCATTCGGTTCGTTTCCTGCCGTACGCAGGTGGCATCGCGGCGCGAAACCAGACGAGTTTCGCCGCATCGTGCCCGCGACCAGCGTTTACCGGCCGGAGACCGAATTCAATGTTGACTACGGCATGGCGCTGCACACCGTGACTGTTTGCGATCTCGCAAACGGCGGGTTTGATTGCAAGGCGACCAGCGTTGTTGGACCAGCAGGACGCGTGTTCTACGTTTCACCGGACGCGGTTTACGTTTGGACCAGTTCGTGGGCGCGGCGGGCGCGTGATAAATCACCGTCGATAGTCTTTCGTATGCCGCTCGACGGCTCTGGCCCAAGCGCGTTGCGCGCGTCGGGCAGTCCGGTCGATCAGTTTTCGTTCCTGCAAAGTGACGACAAACATCTCAACGTGCTGGTGCGATCGGAATCGAGTGGCGACGGCATGTGGGGCGCGGAGGTTGCCGCGGGTTCAGTCGCGCTGATGCGCGTTCCGATCACGAATTTCTCGGATGGCAGTGAAGCGGTTCCGGCGTCGAACTACCAGCGCTTACCGAAGCCCGAGGGTTACACATTTCAGAATCGTTTCGTCGCAGACTACCTGATTTACGGAACGGGCAGTGGCTGGGGTTATCCTTCGCAGAATGCCGGTAAGTCGAACCTCTTCGTCGTCAATTGGGCGCGAGGCAACTCGCACCAGTTGATGCTGCCGCACGGCGTGGATCGTATCGAGCAGATGGGTTCTGACGCCGTCGTCGTCGGCACTGACGGTAAAGACCTGCACTTCACTTCGCTGCGCCTCGGCTCGTGGCCCGAGATCGTTTCGCGTTACACGCGCAGAGGCGCATCGCAAGGAGAACTGCGGAGTCACGGTTTCTTCTACAAGCCGGATGGCCAGGACTCGGGAACACTCGGTCTGCCGGTCACGCTTCCGGGACGTCCGGGTTATCGGCATCTGATCGAAAACTCGGCGGCGATTCTCTTCCTGCGCAACGACTCGCTTGAGTTTCGTGAAGTCGGCGAGCTTGACGCGCGTCCTGACAAAGCGATCGACGATCAGTGTCGCGCCTCGTGCGTCGACTGGTATGGCAACGCGAGACCGTTGTTCCTGCGCGGGCGGGTGTTTGCACTGCTCGGCTACGAAATTGTGGAGGGAACACTCAATGATGGACGAATGAAGGAAGTTCGTCGCGTGAACTATGCGCCTGGGCGGCAATACTTCACCCGCGGCGAGTGAGGGGCTTGATCTTTGATCTTTGATCTTTGATCTTTGGTCTTGGGTCTTAGTACTTGTGTTGCCAAGTACAAAGCACCAAGATTAAAGACCAAAGGCCCAAGACCAAAGCCCCAACAACCCCCTGTCAATTTCCGCCTCCTATTGGTAAACTGCCCGCTCTGCGCGGCTACTGTTTTCCCAACAACCAGAGTTTTACTTTCAGGAGGCCACCCCAATGCTCCGGCGACGCCAGTCTTTCATCGTCCCCTTTCTACTCGTCGCGCTTGCGACGGTTATCGCAGCCCAAACCGCGCGACGTCCCCTAAAGCTCGACGACATGACGCGCTTTCGCAACGTCAGCGATCCGCAAGTTTCACCAGACGGAAACTGGGTCGCCTACGTCGTCAGCACCACCGACGCCAAGGACGACAAATCGACGTCGCACATCTGGATGGTGAACATCGACGGCAGCAACAACCGCCAGATCACCTTCAGTAACGAAAGCGAAAGCTCGCCGCGCTGGAGCCCGGACGGAAAATATCTTTCGTTCACTTCTTCACGTCCCGGAAAGACGCGTGGCAACCAGGTTTGGCTGTTGGATCGTAACGGCGGTGAAGCAATGCAGCTCACCGAGATCAAAGGACGCTTGCAGGGACACGAATGGTCGCCCGATTCGAAACGTTTAGCACTCGTGATCGGCGATCCAGATCCCGAAGCTGAACCTGGCCCATCACCGGCGCCAGGCGCAACCGCAACGCCGCGCGTGCCGAAGCCAATTGTGATCGATCGTTATCGCTACAAACAGGACGGTCCAGGGTATCTGCTCAGCGGCCGCCACACATATATCTATCTTTTCGATATCGCTGCGAAAAAACTGGACCGCCTGACGAAGAGCAAGTGGGATGAGAGTTCGCCGGCCTGGTCGCCTGACGGCGCGCGCATCGCTTTCATGAGCAACCACACGGAAGATCCGGATCGCGATCCGTCGGCGCAACTCTACGTCGTCGACGCCCAACCCGGTTCCACCGAAAAGGCACTCACGGCGGTTGGCTCTCGCGCCGGACGTTCGCGTCCCGAGTGGAGCCCGGATGGAAAGTGGCTTGCTTTCCTCGAAGGCGACGAGATGAAGTACGGCGCATACAGCATGGACCATCTCGCGCTCGTTCCGAGTGACGGCAGTAAACCACCGGCATTATTCCAGGCGACCGAAGATCTTGATCGCGGTGTTGGAGCGCCGCGGTTCAGTCCTGACGGCAGGTGGATCCGCTTTTTGGTGGTCGACGATCGATCAGTTTATCCGGCGCGCGCTGCGGTTTCCGGCGGCAAGATCGAGAAACTGATGTCGCCGCCGATCGTGATCTCCAGTTTGAATTCCGCGGGTGGACGGACTGTTGCGTTGTCTGGCGGTAATGGGAAAGCGACCGAGATCTACGTTGTCGAAGACAATAAGTTACGCCAGCTCACGAAGCAGAACGATGCGTTGTTTGCCGAACTGGATCTCGGCGCCACGGAAGAAGTCGGCTTTCAAAGCAAAGACGGCACCACCGTCAATGGACTGCTGACTTACCCGGTTGGCTACGTCAAAGGCACGCGCGTGCCGCTGTTGCTGCGAATTCACGGCGGGCCGAATAGTCAGGACCAGCATTCGTTCAGTCTCGAGCGGCAGATGTTTGCCGCGCATGGTTACGCAGTGTTGGCCGTGAACTATCGTGGCAGCGCCGGCCGCGGCGAGAAGTTCTCGCGATCGATCTTTGCCGATTGGGGTAACTACGAAGTTCAGGATCTGCTCGCCGGAGTGGACCACGTGATCAAGATGGGCGTTGCCGATCCGGATCGGCTGGGTATCGGCGGCTGGAGTTACGGCGGCATACTTACCGATTACGTCATCGCCACCGACAATCGGTTCAAAGCGGCGACGAGCGGCGCGGGTGTCGCGTTCACCGTCGCGTTTTACGGCACCGACCAGTACATCATTCAATACGATCACGAGATTGGACCACCCTGGAACCCGAAGGCGTGGGAGACGTACGTGAAGATCTCCTATCCGTTCCTGCACGCGGATCGTATTCAAACGCCGACGCTGTTTCTCGGCGGCGAACGCGATTTCAACGTGCCGATTCAAGGCAGCCAACAAATGTACCAGGCGCTCAGGACGCTCGGCATCGACACGCAGTTGATCATCTATCCGAACGAGAACCACGGGATCCAACGGCCGAGTTATCAACGCGACCGGATGGAGCGATACCTTGCGTGGTATGAAAAGTACATCAAGAAGGGCGCTGGTCCATCGAGCACTTCCACCGCGCGATAGCATAGACGTCTGGCGTCGCTAATTAATGCTCCTCTGCGGTTAACCAATCGTCATACCGGTGACCGCAATGAATATAGAAGACCGCAGAGATTACGCAGAGTTCGAGAAAAACACGGATGAATCTTCAACGCTTCGCTATCGCACTGTCTGTTTCATTTCTGCTCGTCGTCACTCCGCTGCCTGTTACGGCGCAGAGTCGACGGGATGGACCAATTCGCGAAAGAGACGTCCGCGCCGAGTTGGGTTTTCTCGCGAGCGATGCTTTGCAAGGACGCGGCAGTGGCACAAACAACGAACGGCTCGCCGCCGAATACATCGGATCTCAGTTTCGTCAATTCGGACTCGATCCGGCCGGCGATGACAACGGTTTCGTGCAAAACGTAAAACTGGAGTCGACCAGGTTCAGCGGGCCGCCGTCGCTAACCGCAACCACGAACGGCAGCACGCAAACCTGGCAGTTCGGCAAAGACTTCCTCGTTTCGTTTCTGCGCGCGACGAAGATCACCGGCGATCTCCAAGTGATCGATCCAACCGGCACGCCGGCCAAAGGCTCGATCGTCGCGGTCAAGTCGCTCGACACTGCCGACCCGCAAAAGCGACAGGAAGTGATGCTCAAAGCGCGTTCAGCCGGCGCTGCTGCGATCGCCCTGATCGAATCAGACAACAACCGGCGCACTCGCGAAGCCGGTAATCCGCGTCTGCCTTCCCTGCCCGGCCGCATTGCCGGCGATCAAGCCGAACCGGCATTCGCCGTCATCGCCTTGCGCAGAGACGCACTCGACACGCTCACCGCGATGGGCGACGGCACGAAGGTCGAATTCAGCGGTCCAACTGAAGCCGCGGATGCGCGTTCGACGTGGAACGCCGTCGGCGTCCTGCGCGGCGCCGATCCACGACTCGCCAACGAAGCGATCGTGCTCAGCGCTCACCTGGACCATCTCGGCGTCAACGAGTCGCTTACCGGCGACAAAATCTTCAACGGCGCAGACGACGACGCCTCGGGCTGCGTCGCCGTGCTCGAACTGGCGCGCGTGTTCGCGTCCGGCAAACGCCCGCGCCGCACGATCTACTTTGTCGGCTTCGGCAGCGAAGAAGCCGGCGGTTACGGCGCGCGCTATTTCATCTCGAAAGCGCCTGTTCCGCTCACCCAGATCGTCGCCAACCTTCAATTTGAAATGATCGGACGGCCGGATCCGAAAGTCCCGGCGGGAACACTGTGGCTCACCGGTTACGATCGTTCCGATCTTGGTCCAACACTCGCGAAACGCGGCGCTTCGATCGTCGCCGATCCTCATCCGGACCAGAATTTCTTTCAACGTTCCGACAACTACACCCTCGCACTGCGCGGCGTCGTGGCCCACACGATCTCGAGTTATGGCCTGCACACCGACTATCACCGGCCCAGCGACGACGTCAGCAAGATCGACTTCCCGTTCATGACGCGATCCCTCAACTCACTTGTGACGCCAATCCGCTGGCTCGCCAATTCGAACTTCCGTCCGAGTTGGTTGCCGGGAAAAGCGCCCACGCGGTAGCACAATCCGGGTGATGAAACCGAAGTTCTTTAGTTCACCGGAAAAGTTTCGGGAGTGGCTCGACCAAAACCACGACCGCGCCAACGAACTGCTGGTTGGCTTTCACAAGAAAGCCTCGGGCAAGAAAAGCATCACGTATCCGGAAGCGCTCGACGAAGCGCTCTGTTTCGGATGGATCGACGGCGTGCGCAGAAATCTTGACGAAACGAGTTACACGATTCGTTTCACGCCACGCAAACCGAAGAGCATCTGGAGCCTCGTCAACGTGCGACACGTCGAGCGTTTGACGAAAGACGGGCGGATGGCCGAACCCGGACTCAAAGCCTACGCGCTGCGCGATCCGAAACACACCGGCGTCTACGCCTTCGAAAACGCCCCGCGAGAGTTTTCACCCGAGTACGAGAAGAAATTCCGCGCCAACAAAGCAGCGTGGAAGTTTTTTGAAACGGAGCCGCCGTCCATTCGCCGCACCTGCATCTTCTGGGTCATGAATGCCAAAAAAGAAGAGACTCGTCTGCGCCGTCTCGAACAACTGATCGACAGCTCCGCCAATGGCATTCGCCGCGGTGTGATGGAAACGAAGTCAACCAGGAAGTAGCCGGATGAAAAAGTATCCACCACCCGGACCGAAGGGCCAACTGATCATGGGCGTGATGCGTGAGTTCAATGACAACACGCTCGCGTTTATCGAACGTTGCCACCGCGACTACGGCGACGTGGTCCATACACGGTTTCTCTGGGTCCATGTTTACTTCATTTATAACCCCGACGACATCGAAACACTGCTTACCACCAATGCTCGCAGTTACCGCAAAGCAGAGTCGTTGAGATCTCCTTTCTTTCGGCGTCTGGTCGGCAACGGGCTTGTAACCAGCGAAGGCGAGTTCTGGCGCAGGCAACGGCGCCTGGCCCAACCGGCGTTTCACCGGCAGCGAATCAGTTCGTATGGCGAGACCATGGTCCAGTACGCGCAACGCATGCTCGACACCTGGCGACACGGCGAACAGCGCGATCTGTCGCGCGACATGACGCGGCTGACGCTCGAAGTGGTGGTAAAGACACTGTTCAATGCCGACGTCTCACGCGACGCCGATCACGTCGGACAGGTATTGACGGGCCTCGTGAAACCGTTTGCATCGCAAGCGACGTTGAAGTGGATTCTCGACAATCGATTGCCGACACCCGAACATCGCCGTTACTTCAACGCCGTGAGCGAGATCGATCGGATCGTGTTTCGCATCATCGCCGAACGGCGTGCGAGTGGATACGACGAAGGCGATCTGCTGTCGATGCTGCTCCAGGCCCAGGACGACGACGGCACCCGCATGAGCGACGCGCAGTTGCGCGATGAAGTGATGACGCTCTTTCTCGCCGGACACGAAACGACGGCGCTCGCGTTGTCGTGGAGTTGGTACTTGCTGGCCCTGCACCCGGAGGCGGAGAAGAAGTTTCATGACGAGCTGGACGAGGTGCTGGGCGGGCGAGTGCCGGACGTTTCCGATCTGCCAAAGTTGAAGTACACGGACATGATCGTGAAAGAGGTGATGCGGCTGTATCCGCCGGCGTTCGCGGTCGGGCGCGAGGCGATCGAAGAGACGGAGTTGGGTGGTTTTCCGGTGCCGAAAGGCACGCAGGTGTTTGCGTTTCAGTGGGTCACGCAACGAGACTCGCGGTATTTTGACGAACCGGCGGCGTTCAAACCAGAACGTTGGGCAAACGGGATGAGCGAACAACTGCCAAAGTATGCTTATTTCCCGTTTGGCGGTGGACCACGGCAGTGTATTGGAAACTATTTCGCGATGATGGAGATCGTCCTGTTGCTCGCGACGATCGGACAGCGTTTCAGGTTTTCGCTGGTTGATAAAAAAGTTGAAGTGCTTCCGGTGCTTTCGTTGAGGCCGAAGAGCGGGATCAAAGTCGTCGTCGGACAACGATGATCATTTTCCGTTTAGCATTTTCCATTTTTCGTTTCTCATTTGTATTTCTGGTTTCTGGAAGCAATGAAAAATGAAAAATTGAAAATGCCAAACGGAAAATAACGCACGCTCACACCATCGCGTCAACGATTCGGTTCCACTCCTCGATCGTCAACGACTCAGCGCGCCGCTGCAATTCAACGCCAGCCTTGCACAAGACGATACTGGCGCCGCCGTTTCGCTGTAGAGTGTCGTGCAGATTCCCCGAAGCGTTACGCAGATTATTCAGAATTGTCTTTCGCTTTTGCGCAAAGCCCGCACTAACCGTATCCCAGAATAGTTCTTCATTCGCAACGGTTTCCAATCTAAAGGTGAGGCGCATCACGCTGCTCCAAACCCTTGGCGGCGGACGAAACGCGCCCGGCGCAACGTCAAACAGCTTCTCAGTGTCAGCATAAGCCTCAATAAGAACTGATAAAAATCCGCGTTCACTCGATCCTGCGGGTGCGAGGATGCGTTCGACGACCTCGCGCTGCAACATCACGATCATCTCCGTGATACACGAGGGCTGCGCGATCAATCTTTGCAGGATTGCGGTCGAGATGTTGTAGGGCAGATTTGCCGCGAGGCGGGCTTTTTGTGCAGGTTGGATCTCAGCGCAGAAGTCTGTGTTTAGCGCGTCGCCCATGACAAGTTTGAAGTTGTCAAAACTTGCGAAGCGTTCGCGCAAGAGCGGTTCCAGTTTCTGATCGAACTCGACGGCGACGACGCGTCCGGCACGTTCGACAAGCGCTGCGGTAAGCGCTCCGGTTCCTGGTCCAATCTCGACGATCGTTTCGTCCGATCGGGGAACTAGCGCTTCTGCTATGCGTTGAACAGTTCTCGGATCTTTGAGGAAGTGTTGGCCCAGCCGTTTCAGCGGATGAGGGTTCATCCCTTTGCGTAGCGCGGGTAACCGGAGATCTCCAGGTCTTTGCCTCGTTGGACCACTGTGACGCGTTCCAACTCCCAGGCGTCCGCCATTTTCTCGACGCCGGAGCCGCCAATCGCGCCCGGCGCACCCGCTCCGCCGACGATCTTCGGGGCCATGAAGAATGTAACTTTGTTGACGAGGCCGGCGTCGAAGAACCTGCCTGCGGTTGCAGCGCCGCCTTCGATCAGCACGCTTTGCGTGGAACGGTCCGCCAGTTCGCGTAAAACCGCGAGCGGCTCTCCGCTTAGCACAAGCACCGGTCCGTCCGCGGCGGAAGTCAATAATTTGGCATCCGGTAGAAGTTGTTTTTTATTATCTAGCACAACTCGCACCAAAGGCTGTCGTCGAGCCAAACCGGATCGATCGGTCAGGAGTGGATCGTCGAGCACTGCGGTTTTAGCGCCGACGAGGATGGCATCGTATTGATGGCGCAACTCATGGACGCGTGCAAGTGATTCCGGACCGGAGACCCAACGTGAATCACCAGTGCGCGTCGCGATCTTGCCGTCGAGCGACACCGCGAGCTTCAGATGAACAAACGGCAATCCGGTCTGCATGAAATGAAGATACGCTTCGTTGATCTGCGTCGCTTCATCTGCCAGCAAGCCGGTCTGCACCTGGATGCCGGAGGCTCGCAGGTGAGCAAAACCTTTTCCGGTAACCTTCGGATTGAGATCTTCGATCGGCGCGACGACGCGTTTAATACCGGCGGCGATCAACGCGTCAGTGCAGGGCGGCGTGCGTCCATGATGCGCGTGTGGTTCGAGCGAAACGTAAGCCGTTCCGCCGCGCGCTTTCTCGCCTGCCTGGGCCAACGCGATCGTCTCCGCGTGGTTCAGTTCGGCGAAAAGATAAAAGCCCTCGCCGGCGATCTCGCCGGACGGCCCGACAATCACACAACCAACCAACGGACCCGGACTGACCTGCCCGATACCCTTGCGCGCCAGTTCAAGCGCACGTGACATCAAGCGCCGATCCGTGTCGGTCCAGGTGATTGTAGACTCAGCGAGAGTTTGCACGGTGGGACTCAATTTCCAAACAACCCATTCACATACTGTTGCGGGTCAAACACGACGAGGTCGTCGACCTTCTCGCCAATGCCCGCGTAACGAATCGGCAGGTTCAACTCCTTCGCGATCGCGACGGCGATGCCGCCTTTCGCAGTGCCGTCGAGCTTCGTGAGCACAATACCGGTGACGCCGGCCACTTTCAAAAACTGGCGCGCTTGTTCGAGCCCGTTCTGACCGGTGACAGCGTCGACAACAAGCAGCGTCTCGTGCGGCGCTCCTTCGACCTCACGCGCCGCGACGCGTTTCATCTTTTCCAACTCGGCCATCAAATTCGACTTCGTGTGCAGCCGTCCCGCGGTATCGACGATCAACACTTCCGAACCTCGCGCCTTCGCCGCCTTGAGTGAATCAAACAACACCGCTGCCGGATCAGTTCCCTGTTTTTGCTGGATCAGCGGCACGCCGGTTCGCTCGGCCCAGATCGCAAGTTGGTCCGACGCCGCCGCGCGAAACGTGTCGGCAGCGCAGATCAAAACATCGTTGCCTTCGGCCTTGATACGCTGCGCGAGCTTTCCGATCGTCGTCGTCTTCCCGACACCGTTCACGCCGACGATCATCATGACGTATGGCGCAACGCTCTCGGGAACCGTGGATTCTGACGCCACGCCCTGACGCTCAGACGCCTGAAGGATATTCAACAGTTCCGTCTTGATAGCCTGTTTCAACGCCTCAATGTCGTTGATCTGCTTGCGCGCGATGCCACGCCGCACAGTTTCGAGTATATCGAGCGTGGTCTGCACGCCGATATCGGCCGCGATCAAAACCTCTTCGAGTTGGTCCAACAACTCGTCGTCGATCTGTTTGCGACCGGCAAAGACCGTGTCGAGCTTTTCCGAAAGCGAATCACGCGTGGCGGCAACGGCGCGGCGAAATCTCGTAGAGAATTCCTGTTCGAGCGCGGCCTCCTGCGCCTGCAACTCCTCGATCGAGCGGTCGAGTCCGAGAATTGAACTGGAAAACGTCGAGCGCGAAGGAACCGGCGGTGGCGACGGCGCTGGCGGCGCTTCCGCGGCTGGCGGTTCAGGTCTTGTTTCGAGTGGTGGTGCCGGTGGCGGCTCAGGCGTCGAAGGAGGTGTTTCCTTCGTCGGAGGTTCGTTTAAACGAAGTGAGACAAACTCATCTTCTTTCTTTCGTCGCCAAAAAAGTCCCATGAAGGGATGGATTATAGCCGCAGATTACACAGATTCAAATCTGCCTTATCTGCGTCATCTGTGGGACGGGTTTGGGAGGAACGGCGGGAGTTGGTTTTCTCAACTTCACGACGCCCGGACGAATCTGGCCTTCCTTGCATGCATCCGAAAGCGCGGCGACGACGTTCGCGTCATAGCGGGTGCCGACAAAACTCTCGATCCGCTCGAGTGCGACTTCAAACTTCATCGCCTTCTGATACGGACGATCGGTCGTCATCGCGTCAAAAGTATCCGCCACGGCGACAATCTTGCCCATCAACGGGATCTCGTCGCCCTTCAGGCCCTGCGGATAACCCATGCCGTTCACCATCTCGTGGTGCATGTACATTCCCGGCAAAAACTCCTTCATCGCCGGGATCTGCGACATGATCTTGTAGCCCTTCTGCGGGTGCCCTTTCATGATCTCGTACTCTTCGTCGGTGAGCGCAGCAGGCTTCTTGAGAATGTTGTCGTCGATTGCGATCTTGCCCACATCGTGCAGGAGCGCGCTGATTCGGATCTTTTCACACTCGTCGTCGGGCAAGCCCAATCGCTGAGCGATCGCCACGGAGAAACGAGAGACGCGTTCCGAATGGCCGCGCGTGTACGGGTCTTTGCCGTCGATCGCAGCCGCCAGACCTTTGACTGTCCCGAGAAACAGTTGGCGATTCTCTTCGGCGGACTGTTGTAAGTCGCCGATGAAGCGCTCGATCTGGTCAGTCATCATATTGAAGGAGTTGCCGAGGTCGCCGAGTTCCGTTCGGCTGGTCACTTCGATGCGTGTTGAGAAGTCACCGAAAGCGATGCGATGAGCGCCGCTCGCCAGTTCGCGAACCGGATGCGTCAGCTTTTTGGCGAAGAATATTCCGATGAAGATCGTGAGCAGCGCGGCGACGAGACTTATCCAAAGCACCTGCCAACGCATGTCGGCGACTGACGCGAGAGCAGCGGCTTCGTCCTGGATCGCGATCACTCCAAGACGGGCGTTCTTGTCCAGGGCGGCGGTGGCGTACGAGCCCAGCATCTCGACCGTGCGGCCGTCGCGCGTCGCGGAAAATGGCGCGAGCGCCGACTGGACCTGCGCGCCTGATTCCTGCCAATCCTGCACGACCTTAAGATCCGTCATAGGCTTTTCGGAAAACGCGACGCTTGCTTCGGGGTGTGCAACAGCGCGCCCGTTTTGATCCACGACGAAAACGACCGGAAGGCCGGCATTCAGCAAATCGCGTTCGCTCTTCGAAGTTGGTTGCTGCACCGCGTCAAAAACTTCCTGAAACGAAACGATCGCCACCACAGCGGCGACAACGTCCTGATTGTTAGCGCCGCCAAGCACCGGCTCGGCGATTGTTAACGCCATTTCCTGGCCGGAACGGATGATCTGTGGCCGGCTGACAACCGCGCCGCGACTGCTCATGCGCGCCAAAACCTCGCTGACTCGCGCATCGACCTCTTCCAACTTGATCACGTCGGGCTGAAATGCCCGGTGCAGCGTTCCGTCAACCGGCCAAAGCGCGAGGGCGATGAGGTTTGGATCCTCCCGCAGAGTCATTTGCAGCCGCTCGTCGTAGCCACGATCGTCCAACGCCTGGATGCCGCCGGCAATCTCAAAAGCGCGGGCCAGGCCGGTGACGACGTCGCGGTAGCGCTGTCCGTAAAGTTCGATTTGGCGGGCTTTATCCTGCACAAGCTGCGCCTGGTAGCGGCCTTCGATCGAGCGGAGTTCGTCGGCGCTGCGGCCCGAAAGGAGAAAACCGGCGAAGGCGAGCGGCAGCAGGCCTACGAGCAGCAGGACTCCCAAAACGATATAGAGGAGACGAATTCGTCCGAGTTTTTCGAGCATTCGTGAATCTGACGGTACAATCGCGGCAGGTCGCGCGACGGAAGGCTGTCGGGTTATTCCAAGCGCCGCCGGTCGGCGCGAAGTCATTATTGTCGAGCATTTGCTCGTGTGTCAACGATATTTACCGTTGTTCAACACGCGCCCCGGGCTCTTGGAGGATTTGATCGGCTGAACGCGGTCTTGGAACGTCTAAGCCCTTGAGCGCGCATGGATACTTTGAGTACCGACGAGATCATCGTGGAGCGAGCTTTAACGGGCGATGCCGAAGCTTTTGGCGAGATTGTACGTCGCTGGGAGCGGCGGATATTCGCGCTTGCCTACGGCATGCTCGGCCGCGAAGACGACGCCCGCGACGCCACCCAAGAGACGTTTCTGGCGGCGTTTCGCAACCTGCGTGGCTTTCGCGGCGAGGCGAAAGTCTCGTCGTGGCTGCACCGGATCGCCGTTAACCAGTGCATCACACGGCAGCGGCGGGCAAAAGTCAGAAGCGAGTCGGCGCTGGACGACGAACAGGAAAAACAAGCCGAGCGTTTTGCGATTCCCGTCGATCACTCACCGGTCACTCTCGTTGAAGGGCGGCAGGAGACGGCGGCGGTAAGACGCGCGATAAACAGTCTGCCGCTCGAGTTGCGGCAGGTCGTGATCATGAAGGAGTTTGAAGAGCTAACGTTTCGTGAAATCGCAGACGTGCTCGACCTGCCGTTGAGCACGGTGAAAAGCCGGCTGTACACGGCGTTGAAGCAGTTGCAGATGCGGCTGGAGAAGTTTGAAAGCAGAAACTAGTATGAACGAAACACCTGTTTGTGAGCGCGCCCCGGATTTGATGGCGTTTCTCTATCGCGAGATGAACGAGAGTGAGCGCGGCGCGTTTGAGCTTCATTTGCGTGATTGCGCGAATTGCCGCGAAGAACTCGCCTCGTTTGGAGTCGTGCGCGAATCGATCGTGGAGTGGCGCAACGAAGCGTTATCCGGCTTTGTGTCGACAACCTTGCGGGTTAAAAAATCTGCGCTCGCAGCGTTGCGGCAGTTTTTCGATTTATCTCCGCTGTGGTTGAAAGCTGCGACTGGCTTTGCCGTCGTCGCTTTTTGCGTGCTGGTAACCGTGTTGGTGGTCCAGGACAAGAAAGAACCGGCAGTCGCGACGAATACTTACACACAACAGGAAGTCGATCGCTTAATTGCCGACGCTTTGGGGAAACAAGCGGAAAAACCAGTCGAGAACGTCTCTGAGCCGGCGATCGTAGTTGCGCAGCCGCCGCGGCAAAAGACTCCGATCAAAGTGACAAGAGATCGACGTCCTTTGTCACGGGCTGAGCGCGAACAACTGGCTGCAGATCTGAGATTAGTGCCAGACGAAGACGACGCCGATCTGCTTGGCGATCGAATCAATCGGTGAATCTGTATTGAGGATGAGAATGACGCTAAGAATATTTTCACTAACTGTCCTATTACTTCTTTCCGGGTTCACAGCTTTCGCGCAGGAGCCCACAGACCCGATCCTGCAACTCAACCTGGCTCCCGAGCAGCGTCAGAAAATCCGGCTGCTGACGCAGGAAACTCGCGACGAACGCCAGTCGACCAATCGCCGTTTGCGTGAAGCTAATGTCGCGCTCGATGTGGCACTGGAAGCCGATCCAATCAACGAAAACCTCGTCGAACAGCGGCTCAACGAGCTGGCTGCGGCCCAGGCTGCACAGACGCGGATGAGAGTTCACATGGAGTTGCGCGTCCGCCGTTTGCTTTACCCCGAACAGCTCGCCACGCTCAAACGCCTCCGGTTGCAAGTTCGTGACGTGATGAACCCACAACGCCAGAACAACCCCAGACGCCCCAACGCAGACGCGTTTCGGCCCAATGTCCGTCGACCTTAGATCTTTGCGACCTCTGCGTAACTGGGCATTTCTCTGCGGTGAAATTAGTCTTGTAAACGCAGAGAACGCCGAGTTACGCAGAGGGCCGCAGAGTTAAATCCTAAACTTAGGAAACAACTATCCGAGTTACTATCTTGACGCCTCACCTATTATTTGCGCATGATAGGCCGCTCTTTTCCAAAAGACTGGCTTATCGCTCTCCATGAACTTCGCTACGCGCGCTCTGCTTGAGCTGCAAGAGACGACGCTGCTAGCCGCGCGCGCATTTCGCGGTGTTTTCAAGCGGCCCCGCTACATCAACGAGACCATCGCCCAGATGGATGCCATCGGCGTCGGGTCGTTGACTATCATCATTCTCACCGGATTCTTTACCGGGGGCGTGTTGACCGTTCAAACGTTTCCTACGCTCAAGGCTTATGGGGCTCAATCGCAAACCGGTTATCTCGTGGCGGTCTCGTTGGTGCGTGAATTAGGGCCGGTTTTGTGCGCTTTGATGGTGACTGGCCGCGTCGGGTCGGCAATTTCGGCGGAACTGGGCTCGATGGTCGTCTCGCAGCAGATCGACGCGATGCGGGCGCTCGGCACCGATCCGATTCGCAAACTTGTCGCGCCTCGGCTGTGGGCTTTGTTGGTCAGCCTGCCGTTGCTGACGGTGTTGGCCGACGTGCTTGGTATTTTCGGCGGTTGGGTTACGGCCGTGGCGCTTTATTCAGTTTCGTCCAGCGTGTTTATTTCCGCTGTCCGCGACGGCATCACGACCGACGACCTGATTGGCGGCATCGTCAAACCGATCGTTTTTTCGTTGATTATCGGCACGATCGCCTGCCGCCAGGGACTTAGCACCGAAGGTGGAACTGTCGGCGTCGGACGGTCGACCACGCGGGCGGTGGTGATGGCGTCGATCGTCGTGATTATCGCCGACTACTTCCTCGCCAAAGCGCTTCAGGTTATTCTAGGCACTAGTTAAAGCCTTTAGCTGCTCAGACATGGCAACATCTGAAATACACACAACCGCTCCTACTGTCAGCGAAAATGCAGTGGAGTCGACGTTTCATGAAATTGACGATCGCGACCGGGCGATTCCGGCGATCGAGTTTCGCAACGTGGTCCTTGCATTCGACGACCGCGTCATTCTCGACAACCTCAGTCTCAAAGTGATGAAGGGCGAGACCAAGATCATTCTTGGCGGCTCGGGCGGAGGCAAGTCGACGATCATCAAGCTCGTGCTCGGTCTGCTTAAACCTGATTCGGGCCGGGTGCTGGTCGACGGCGAGGACATCACCGAGCACAGCGAAGATCAGATGATGCGCGTGCGCAAGAAGATCGGCATGGTCTTCCAGGAAGGCGCGCTCTTCGACTCGCTTTCGGTTTACGATAACGTCGCCTATCGTTTGCACGAGCAAGGTGTCCCGGAAGACGAAGTCGAACCCGAGGTTCGTCGCATGTTGCGGTTCGTCAATCTCGAAGATGCGATCGACAAGATGCCGATCGAGCTTTCGGGTGGTATGCGGCGTCGCGTCGGCATCGCTCGGGCGTTGATCGGCGATCCGAAGATTGTTCTGTTCGACGAGCCGACTGCCGGTCTCGATCCGCCGACCGCGCGAACGATCTGCGAGTTGGCGATGAAGTTACGCGATCTCGAAGACGTTTCGTCTATTTTCGTAACTCACGAGATGAACAACCTGCATTACATCTGTTCCGAGTATGCAGTTGTTGATGATGACGGAAAGGTCGTCTTCGAACGCGAGGGTGAACGGCTTTGTCTGATCAACAGTAAAGTGATGATGATGCGGACCGGAAAAGTTATTTTCAGCGGCACGGACGAAGCTTTGCGACGGGCCGACGATCCT
This sequence comes from Pyrinomonadaceae bacterium, assembly GCA_035276045.1. Classification (GTDB taxonomy): domain Bacteria; phylum Acidobacteriota; class Blastocatellia; order Pyrinomonadales; family Pyrinomonadaceae; genus PSRF01. Next base: position 17,744 of record DATELZ010000132.1, read on the forward strand.
TATATCCAGAAGTTTCTCCGCGGTCATTAAAGCTGCCGGAACAAGCAAGAAGGGACGACTCACGATATGCCTCCATCACAGAAGAACGTAACTTTGGGCCAACTGCGCGTCGGTATATTCGTATTGTTCGCGATCGCCGTCCTCGTCTTTTTGGTCCTGAACGCGTCGGGCGATATCAATCCGTTCAGCCGCAAGCTGCATTTGAAAGCGCGCTTTGCCGATGCGAATGGGCTGCGTGAGGGATCCGAAGTGCGTCTGGCAGGCGTGCGGGTTGGCAAGGTGGATAAGATCGTGTTGTTGGAGCCGTCGCCTGTTCCGAATGCTCCGCGTGTTGAAGCACAGATGGTGATTGACGCAACGATTGATGGACGTCCGGCCAATGAGCGTATCCGCACGGATTCCCAGGCTCAACAAGGTTCGCCGAGTCTGCTGGGCAACGAGATGCTCATCAACATCACGCCCGGCTCGGCGGTGGGCCAACCGATTCAGGATTGGGCCGTGTTGCCGTCGTCGTCGTCGAATACGGTGAACGACTTCGCCACTTCCGGAACCGATCTCGCGCAACGGCTCAGTAAGCTGTCCGACGAAATTGGCGGCATTGTGAAAGACGTCAAAGACGGAAAAGGAACCGTCGGCCGTTTGTTCAGCGATGAAGCTCTTTACAACAACCTCAACGCCACGATTCGTGAAACTGAAGACGTGATGAAGCAGGTGCGTTCGGGAGACGGTTCGGCAGGCCGGTTCATCAACGATCCCGCGCTGTATAACAATGCAAACGACATCGCGATTCAATTGAAAACTATCGCGGAAGATCTTCGTGCCGGACGTGGCACCGCAGGCAAGTTACTTACGGAAGACGAACTCTACAATCGCATCAACCGGACGGCCGATCGGCTCGACAAGTCAGTGGACCAGATCAACCTCATGATTGCCGAGATCAACGCCGGCCGCGGCACGCTCGGCAAACTCATCCGCGACGAACAGATCTACAACGACGCCCGCGCCGCCATTGCGCGGTTCAACACCACCGCCGAGCGCATCGACAACCTCGTCGCCGCCGCCCAGCGCGGCGAAGGCACGGTGGGCAAGCTCCTCAACGACGACTCGCTCTATTCGAATGTCAACCAACTCTCATCGGAAGGCGTGAAGATGCTGTACGACTTCCGGCAAAATCCGAAGAAGTATTTGACGATCAAATTTGAGTTGTTTTAGTGAGAACGGCTTTGAGCGCCGCAGGCGCGGCATAAGGTAGCCAGGGGCAGCGCGTAGCGCGTGGCTCCTGGTTTTTGTTTAGGAACTCGTGATGAGCGCCGTAGGCGCGGCATAAGGTAGCCAGGGGCAGCGCGTAAGCGCGTGGCCCCTGGTTTTGTTTAGAAAGGCGGGCGAGCTCTGGAAGAGCGACAGAGCGTTCTGTCGCACTTGCAGTGCTCGACGTTTTTTCTTTGGCGATCCAGGGGCGGTGTGCTCGCTACGCTCGCACCCGCCCCTGGCTACCTTATGCCGCGCCTGCGGCGCTGAACGATTGGTATAAGAGACGAGTGCCGCAAAGCGGCCGCCGATTCGACCGGTCTTCGAGCGCCGTTGTTATCGTGGCGATGTTGAGCGCGGCGCGCCGAGTTGTTTCAACAGCTCGCGGACGGCGACGTCCAGTTGGGAATCCTTGTCGCTCAACGTCTCTCCAATCGGGCGGGTTACTTCGATGTCCACTGGACGGGGGTTGCGCTCCATGACTGTGCCGTCGTTGGCGGTGACTTTCATGCGCGGCAGGCGGAAGGATGTGCCGTCGATCAGTCCCTGGTTCCAGGTGTAGATGATCCAGCCGGCTGTTGGTTCGCCGACTGTCTGGCCCAGGCGCAAGGTGCGATAGCCTTCGGCGAAGTCTTCGGCGTCCGAGAGCGAATGTTGATTGGTGACGAGGATCGTCGGGCGATTGAGGGCGCGTTGGCCCAGGACGGTGCGCGCGGGCGTGCCTGTCAGACCACGTAACGACATCGTCAGGTAACCACGCCGCGCCAGCACGTCGATCGCGTAGACGTTGACGAAACCACCACTGTTGTTGCGAACGTCGATCACCACACCATCTTTCGCATAATTCTCGGCGTCGAGATCCACATACAACTGGGCCAACGAAGCAGAACTCATGTCAAACATGTGCGCGTATCCGAGCCGGCCGTTGCTGGCGCGCGCCACGTACTCGCGGTTACGTTCGACCCATTGACGATAAAGCAAGCCACGCTCTGTCGCGGCGTTAACCGGACGAACGACGACCTCGCGTCGCGCCACGCCATCGCTCGAAATCGTGAGACTGATCCGCCGGCCGATCTTGTAGCTCAATAATTCGTCGAGATTGGCGCCCGCATTAACGGCGCTCCCATCAACAGCCAGGAGATAGTCGCCGGCTTTGATCGTCCCCGCGATAGCAGCCGGACTGAGCGCGATCACTTCGGTGATGCGCAGCCGGCCATTCGTTTCGTATTCACGTCGATCGAAACGCAATCCGAGCCGGCCCGTAGTCGGTTGATTTCCACCTGGCGGCGTTCCTGCGCCAAGATGCGATGCATTCAGTTCGCCGACCATCAAATTCAGCAAACGCCGCATTTCGTCCGGCGTGCGCGAACCTGCGATCAGCGGTTCGTATTCAGCGCGGACCTGGTTCCAGTTTGCGCCGTGAAAACCCGCGTCGTAAAAGTTGTCGCGCAAGTAGGACCAACCCTGCTTGAACACTTCCATCTTCTCGCGCGAGAAGTCGACGTCCATTTCAGCCGTGACGGCAAGCGAACGCGCGCGCCCTTCAAGATTGACGATCCCGATGCGCCCGTTTTCGAGATAGAAGATCTCCTTGCTGTCAGGCGTAAACTGCACCCAATTCTTCGTGCCCGAGGTCGACGTCAGTTGCTTGGAGACAATGGGATCGCGCGAGAGTTCGTCGAGTGAATAGATATAAACGTTCCCCTGGTTGACCGAATTCGCCACCATCGCGACCCATTTTCCATCCGGGCTGATAGCCTGATAATTCACGTCGACGCCGACCGGCAAAAGACTCAAACGCCGCCTGATGTCTTCGAAAACAACCTGGACCGGCTTTGGTGGACCAGCACGTCGCTCTTCCGCAGGACTCGCCGCAGCCACAGGCGTTTCAGACGGCGACGGTCGCGGTTCGGGCCGGGTTCCCGGCGGGGCATTTCGCGGCGTTTCTTCGCGAAACAGATCGCGAAACTGATCCTCGCGAAACCGCGGCGTGCGCGGCACAAGATCGACGCGCGCCAGTTGCGTGCTCTCAGTTCTCTGTCCTGAGTCAAACAACATGAACGTGCCATCCGGGCTCCACGAGATCGTGTTACTGAAAACATTGGCAACAAAACTCGCCGCTCTACCCGATCCACCTTCAACCGGTGCGATATGCAAATTCTTGAACTGGTTCTCACTGACCGGCACATAAGCCAGCCACTTGCCGTCAGGCGACCAGACAAACGGCCGATCGGCAATCATCGGCGGACGTTCAAAAAACGCCGTGACGACAACGCGCTCTTGTTTGTTCGCCACATCCAACACGCGCAACTCCTTCGCGCCGCGAATAAAAGCGAGCAACTTACCGTCAGGCGAGAAGCGCGGCGTCGAATCGTCGGCAACGTCGCGCGTCAATTGCGTCTCGGCGTTGGTATTGAAGTCGTACTGGTAAAGATGCGGTATGCCATCGCGATCGGAAACATAGACCACGCGGCGGCTATCCGGCGCCCAAGTCACCTGGTACTCTTCGGCCGCACTGTTTGAAACACGCACCGCATCGCCACCGTCGGCGGCAGACGCAGCAAACACCTCGCCGCGCACGATAAACGCGACCTTCTTCCCATCGGGCGACAATTGCAACTCACTGAATCGTTCGTTCAACCTCACACGTTCAGTCGACGGCCCGGAAGGTGCGCCACGACGTGTAATCGAAACCTCCGCAGCCTTGCCACTCTCCGTATCCAGTTTCCAGATGCCGAAGTTGTGCTCGAAAACTACCTCACGGCCGTCGTAGGAAATGCTGGGCCACAAGACGCGGCCGTCAGTAAAGTTCGAAACACGGCGAGACTCTGATCGGCCCGGTGTAGCTACCCAGATATTCTGCGCGCCAGAACGATCGGAAACGTAAAACAGGCGACGGCCATCCGCACTCCACATCGGCCACATGTCTTTCGCGCCACCCGCCTCGGTCACGCGTTCGTACGTTCCCGCGGCGCCATCGAACGAACGAAGCAACCACACTTCGGCCTCGTCGATATGACTGCGCCCTTTACGCCACCACTGCCCCGATGCTATGCCACGCGCGCTAAACGCGATCGTCGTTCCATCAGGAGACGGGGCGCTGAAAAACTCGTTCGTGTAGCGATCGGCGCTGATCTGCATCGGCGTGCCACCGTTCACACTGACGCGAAACAGATCGTTCAAACCGCCGATGTCACGACTCGTCGACGAGAAGTAAATCCAGCGGCCATCACGCGACCACCCGTCAAGCTGATCGAGTGTGTCGTCGAAAGTGAGCCGTTTGAGCTCGCCGGTCGCGAGGGTGAGCAGGTAAATGTCGCCATTGCCGGTGCGCGACGAGATAAACGCGAGTTGTTTGCCGTCCGGTGAAAACAGCGGGCGTGCTTCGTTCGCCGCATGCGAGACGAGCAGCGCGGCGACGCCGCCAGTGGATGGAACGGTCCAGATGTCACCACCGGAGACGAAGGCAATCTCCTTGCGATCGGGAGACAACGACGGCTCGGTAAAGTAGGGCCGCGGATTAATTGCCTGCTGAGCAGGCGCGACACCAAATAAAGCGATCACAATCAGCGCTAATTTTATGTACCGGGGCATCGCGGAATCTCCTATCCGTGTTTTGGGACGATGGCAAACGCTCGCACTGGAAAAGTGCCAAACTGGCGAACCTTCACGGGAACAGCAAAGAACCTGGAACCGGAATCGGGCAGTTCGCCGAGGCCGCGAAGATGCTCGACGATGGCAATATCATTGCCCAGCAGAATCGAATGCGCGGGCCGCCTGCCGTCCGTGATCGAATCGATGTTGTACGAGTCAATGCCAACAATAGCCGCACCGCTTTCGACGAGATGATTTGCAGCGCCTTCGGTGAGGAACGGATGTTCGCCGTTCCAATAGGTTTCGGTGCGCCAGTGAGCGTCCCAGCCGGTATGAAACAATACCGCTCTGCCGGCGATGTCGAGACCGTCGAGCGCTTCTTCGCCGATAACGCGATCGGAACAACGCACCACGATCGCGGGAACGTCCGCAATCAAATTGAGATCGAGTTGCGAGAGATCCTTTCCCCGCGCATAACGGTGAAACGGACTGTCGAGATACGTTCCCGTATTCGCAACCATCTCGATCTTTGCGATATTGAACTCCGTTCCTTCCTCGTAGTGGCTGCGCGAGTTTTCGCGCGACATAAAATCGGAGATCACCGGCGCAGGCAGACCTTTGTAAGTGATCATTCCATGTTCGACAGTGTGGGAAAGATCTACAAACACGAATTTAACCTTTCTTTTGTACGAGCACTTGAAAACTCGATCCCATTCCACCCGGCAAAACCATCTCGCGCGCACCGGTGGTCAGCGATAATTTCTCGGCGTCTGTGGTCCCGCTGTTCAAGCCGCGCTGAAGCTCGTCGAGCAGACCGGCGTCAATTAAGAATCGATCCTGCGGAGCAAATTCGACGGCCGTAAACCCAAAATGCGCGCCTACAGACTGCACTTGAGACCAGTTAACGCTGGCAGTGATGTCGTAATCGCCGGGTTGGGCCAAAACGTCGTCGACAAAATCATGTCGCGAGAACGCGCGCAACGTTCCCTGTGGCCGCAACATCACGTCATAAAGATCGCCACTCTCAGCGCCGTAATCGACCGTTATCAGGTAACCGGCTTCCAGCTTCCCGGCGACGGTTTCAACCCACCGATCGAGTTCGAGATTCACTTCGACAATCTGTCTGCGCTTTAGCTCGACGGAGTACTCGCGGCAAAACTCCAACAAGCGCGGGGTCGACAATGGTCCACTCGACCAGACGAATTTCTCGCTTACATCGACCGCAACGTAGAGTTCCGCTATTCCATCCTCAGTCTGGATCAGACGATGAACGGGAAACGCATCGAGCAACTCATTGGAAAAGAAAATTCCGGTTTCGATTGGCGCTAGTTTTTCCAGTTCCTCGCTCGTCTCAACCAGCACATAACTCGTGATTTCAAAAATCCGCGGATAGTGATCGCGCAAATTGCCGAGCACGCCCGCCGCAAACGCGCCCGCTCCGGGGCCGGCTTCGACAATGGTCCAATGCGAAGGCCGTTGCAGTTCGTCGTAAAGCTTGGCGAAGTAGCGGGCGAAGGTGGCGGCGAAGAGCGCGCTTCGTTCAGGACTGGTGCGGTAGTCGCCTTCCCTGCCCCAACGTTTCAGATCCGATCGCTTGTAGTAACCGCCGTCAGGATCGTAAAGCGCCGCTTTCATCCAGTCGCGGAACGTAATGGGACCTGCACGGCGAATCTGTTCCCTTAATCGTTCGGCCAGTGACGGCTTATCGATCGTTGCGATCTTCCTTCTCCAGTAGTCGCGTGGTGTTCTCGGTTACGCTTGGCGGGTTTGCCAGTTCAGCCGTATTCGGCCGCTGCCGCCAACTGTTGGCGGCGCGAGGCGGTGGCATTGGCAACGCATTGTGTGGCGTTTGTGGTCCAAACTGCGGCTTCTGCGGCGGCAGCGACGCATAACGCACCATCGGCGAAGGAGCGCCCTCTTCAAACACTCCGGCGTAGAGCATGCGCAGTGGTCCGCCGATAAAACAGATGATCGCGGCAAAGGCAGTGAGAACTTCCAGGAAAGCGGAGTGGCCAAAACTCGCCATCACTCCGAGCAGTGGAACAATCACCGCGCCGGACAGCAACAATACTCCGCCCTGCTTCACGCCCTTGCGTCGCGGCGAGACCGGAACAGGTTCGTCGGGGTTTCGATACACCGGGATCATTCCGCCGGCGCCCAACAGTTGGATTACGCCATCAAGCGGGAAACCACACCGCGAACAGAACCTGATAACTCCAGTAGCTTGTTGCTGACCGCATTGCGGACAAAACATGGAGATTGTTCCCCTCAACGGAAAGTATCTTGCGGACGGCCACGCATAGTGAACACGGATTCAAGACAAATCGTCAAGACAGAATTTTGGGGTAGTATCTTAATTTGCTCGGCGTTCTCCGCGTGTCTCTGTGTGCTCTGCGTTTAAACATCCCTAAAGTGAAGTTTACGCAAAGGCCCAAAAGGAACGCAGAGAACGCAGAGTTGAACTAAGACACCACCGAATTTTGCGCCCGCTTACTGTGCAGCTAATGCCCGGCCACGATAATCACTGGCTCGTACGAGCGTCTCGAGCAGGAGTTCCACGAGCGCGCACGGTTCGCCGGAAGGCACTGAAACTAACTTACTCAACGCAGCGTCGCCGTCGATCGAGCTGAACAAACGTTGCCGCAGCGCGTCGACTTCCGATAGATGTTCGATCACAAGCTCAGGCGTCGACAGTGTCTCCGGCAAAGTCCACTCGAACGGATCGTCCCACAGGTTCGACGTCAACCCGCCAAACGTCTGCTCGATCACGGCAGCGCTGCGAAGGAGCTGCTCGGCGTCAACTTTCCCGACCAGCTCTTTCAGACTGTTGATTAAAACCGCGAATTGCTTATCAAGGCTCTCAACAATCACGGCTTGAACGAAGGCTATCTTCCTTTTGTTCGGCGATCGGTCTCTTCCATCACGGTGCCAAAACTGCGGCCGGCGAAGTTGAAACCGTTGTGCACGTAACCCTTCGCGCCGACTCGCGCACCGCGCGAAGGAACACCGCGCCTGGTGGCAACCCACATCCGGCCCGTGCCGTCGTCGATCTCGTAAGCGCCGGCGCCCATCGCGCCATAACTATTGGTGACAGTGCCGGCGATACCGATCTCTTTGTCGCGATAACGATCCGGGTCGGCGTTGATCTTCGAGATATTGGTCTGACTGGGACAAGCGGTCAGCAGTAAAGTCCCACTGAGAAGCGCCAGGAAAACCGCAGTCTTTTTCAAGCGTTGCATAGCCGTCTCCTTCAATGTTGCGTTCATTTCGGGAGAGAGGTTGCAATAATAACATCCCTTACCAAACATCACTTAAATCAACTCCGCGTTCTCAGCGTATCTCTGAGATCTCTGCGTAAACCTGACTGTCAGATATTTAACGCAGAGTTCACCGAGTTGCGCAGAGAAGGCTGAGCTTCCCAAACATCACTTCCCAAACCAGCCGATTGGCCGTCCGGAAAGATCGACCCAGACGCTTTTCACCTGCGTGTAAAGGTCGAGCGCATGACGGCCCATCTCGCGGCCGTAGCCCGACTGTTTGTAACCACCAAAGGGAGACGCTGCATTGAACATGTTGAAAGTATTGATCCAGACGACGCCCGCCTTGATCTCGCGCGCGAAACGATGCGCGCGCGTGATGTCGCGCGTCCAGATGCCGGCCGAGAGACCGTAAATCGTGTCGTTGGCCTGCCTGATCAGGTCGTCTTCGTCTTTGAAAGTGATCACCGAGACGACTGGACCAAAGATCTCTTCCTGGGCCACGCGCATTTCATTCTTCACATCGGCAAAGATCGTCGGCGTGAAGAAGTATCCTTTCTCGAATGGACCATCGAGATTCGGCGAAGCGCCGCCGGCTACAACCGCCGCGCCCTCGCTGCGCGCGATGTCGACGTAACCTTTGATCCGGTTGAGTTGCTCGGCGGAAACCTGCGGCCCCATCTGCGTCGCTTTGTTCATCGGATCGCCAACCGCGATCTTGCCCGCGCGTTCGCTGAGCTTGCTCACAAACGCATCTTTCACCGACTCCTCGACAAACAAGCGCGAACCAGCACAACAAACCTGTCCCTGGTTGTAGAAAATTCCCATCATCGCGCCCGCGACGGCCTGTTCGAGATCCGAATCGGCGAAGACGATGTTTGGCGCTTTGCCACCAAGTTCCAAAGACACTTTCGTCAGATTTTCTGCGGCAGTCTTCGCGATAAGTTTTCCGACTTCGGTCGATCCGGTGAACGCGATCTTGTCGATGCCGGGATGTGAAGCGAGCGCGGCGCCGGCAGTTTCACCAAAACCGGGAACGATATTCACCACGCCTTCGGGAAAACCTGCTTCCTGGATCAACTTCGCGAGCTCCATCGCGCCGACCGGTGTTTGTTCGGCCGGCTTGAGCACGACCGTGTTGCCGGCCGCGAGCGCAGGAGCGAGTTTCCACGCCGCCATCAGGAGCGGAAAGTTCCACGGGATGATCTGGCCGCAGACTCCGATCGGCTCGCGCAACGTGTAGTTGAACATTTTGCCCGGAACGGGAATCGTCTCGCCTTCGATCTTCGTGGTCCAACCGGCGAAGTATTCGAAGTTCTCGACTACCTGCGGCAGATCGACGTAGAGCGATTCTTTGATCGGTTTGCCGTTGTCGGCGGTTTCGACTTCGGCAAGTTCAGCGGAGTGCTGTTCGATCAGTTGCGAGAGTTTGTAGAGCAACCGGCCGCGATCGCGGGCGCTGAGCTTGGACCACTTGCCTTCGTACGCACGTCGCGCAGCCTGCACTGCTTTGTCGACGTCGGCCTTGTCGGCTTCCGCTACTTCGGCAAGTGTCTCGCCGGTCGCGGGGTTTGGCGTCGTGAAAGTTTTTCCTGATTCGGAGTCGACGAACTGGCCGTCGATAAACAATTGATATTTTCTCATTTAAAAGTCCGTGGTTCCTGCAAGTAATTGTCGTAACACGAATGGCAGAATGCCACCGTGATGGTAGTAGTCGACCTCGATCGGCGTGTCGATGCGCAACGTGACGGGAACTTCTTCGGTCTCTCCGTTCGCGCGATGAATCACGAGCGTAACGGTTTCAAGCGGCTCGATCCCGTCTTCAATACCGTGCAGATCGAACGTCTCCGTCCCGTCGAGTTTCAACGAAGCGGCGCTGACGTCGTCTTTGAACTGACACGGCAGCACGCCCATGCCGACGAGATTGCTGCGATGGATGCGTTCAAAACTCTGCGCGATCACAGCTTTCACGCCGAGCAACCGCGTGCCTTTCGCGGCCCAGTCGCGTGAGCTTCCCGTGCCGTATTCCTGTCCGGCGAGAATCACAAGCGGCACTTTTTCTTCCTGGTAACGCATCGACGCATCGTAGATGCTCATGCGCTCGCCGTCGGGTTGATAGATCGTCACGCCGCCTTCGACGCCAGGCACCATCAGGTTCTTGATGCGGACGTTGGCGAACGTGCCGCGGACCATCACCTCGTGATTGCCACGACGCGCGCCGTAACTGTTGAAGTCCTTGATGTCGACCCCGCGGTCTTGCAGGTACAAGCCCGCAGGTGACGAAGGCTTGATCGCGCCGGCCGGGCTGATGTGATCGGTCGTCACCGAGTCGCCGAAGATCGCGAGGGCGCGCGCGCCCTTGACGTCACACAATGATTCAAGCGCGCTGCTGAAACCGTCGAAGTACGGAGGCTCGCGAATGTATGTCGACTCTGATTCCCACTCGTAAACGTCGCCGGTGGTCGTCGGAATGTCATTCCAGAGCGGGTTCTGTTCGGCGAAGCTGCTGTAGAGACGTTGATAAGTCGCAGGATCGAACGCCGCGCGCATCAGGTCGTTGATCTCCTGCATGGTGGGCCACACGTCGCGCAGGTAGATGTCCTGACCGTCTTTGCCGGTGCCCAATGGCTCGTTAGCCATGTCCACATCGATTCGTCCGGCGAGCGCGAAAGCGACGACGAGCGGCGGGCTCATCAAGAAGTTTGCCTTGATGCTTTGGTGCACGCGCGCTTCGAAGTTTCGATTGCCGGAAAGCACTGAGACACCGATCACGTCGCGCTCGTTGACGATCTGCTCGATAGCCGGATCGAGTGGTCCGGAGTTTCCGATGCAGGTGGTGCAGCCATAGCCGACGAGGTTGAAGCCGAGATCGTTCAAATAAGGTTGCAGACCAGTCTTTTCGAGATACTCGGTAACGACGCGCGATCCTGGCGCGAGCGAGTTCTTAACTTTCGGACTGACCGACAGTCCCGCTTCAACCGCTTTCTTGGCGAGCAAGCCGGCCGCCAGCATCACGCTCGGGTTAGAAGTGTTCGTGCAGGAGGTGATGGCGGCGATCAGGACGTCGCCGTGTCCGATGAGTTCGTCACCGGTTTGAAATTCATCGGCAGGGATCTCCGCGACGATGTCTGGCGTGGGACGGTTGTTGATCATTTCAGTTTCCGTCCACACACTGGTTTCTTTCTCGCTCACCTGATCGGTCACCGCCGACGGAATCGTCTCAGCCCGTTGTTCGCCACCGCCTGCGACGAGCCGCTGTTTGTCAGCGCCAATCCTGACGTGAAAACGAGTCCAGAGTTCATCCTCGGTCTTGCCATAACCGCCGTCACTCGACGGCTTGAGCATCAACTCGGTGAACTGTTCTTTCAAATTCGACAGATCGATCCGATCCTGCGGACGTTTTGGACCAGCGACACTCGGTCCGATCGATCCGATATCCAAATCAAACAGCACGCTGTAATCACACTCGCCACTGCGCGGCATGCCGAACATTCCCTGCGCCTTGTAATACTGCCGCACGAGATCGACATGTTCCTCGGAGCGGCCGGTGGCGAGGAGATAAGAACAAGTCTCTTCGTCAACCGGGAAGAAGCCCATCGTCGCGCCGTACTCCGGCGCCATGTTGGCAATCGTCGCGCGGTCTGTCACCGACAAACTCGCCGCGCCTTCCCCATGAAACTCGACAAACTTACCGACCACTTTCGCGCGGCGCATCATCTCCGTGACTTTCAACACGAGATCGGTTGCGGTCACGCCTTCACCCAGGGCGCCGCTTAAATGAACGCCGACGACGTCGGGAGTCAGGAAGTAGACCGGCTGGCCCAACATCGCCGCCTCTGCTTCGATACCGCCCACGCCCCAACCGACAATGCCGAGACCGTTGATCATCGTCGTGTGCGAATCGGTGCCGACGAGCGTGTCAGGGAAATAGACCGTCTTCTCCCAAACGTTCTTCGCGAGATATTCGAGATTGACCTGGTGACAGATGCCGATGCCCGGCGGGATCACGCGAAATCCGTCAAACGCCTGCGTGCCCCACTTCAAAAACTGGTAACGCGAACGATTGCGTTTGAACTCCATCTCCATGTTCTTATCAAACGCATCGCGCGTGCTCGACAGGTCGACTTGCACGGAGTGATCGATCACCAGATCGACGGGAACGAGCGGCTCGATGATGCCGGTGTTCTTGTTCAAACGAGCTACCGCCGAACGCATTGCGGCCAGGTCGACAAGCAACGGCACCCCGGTGAAATCCTGGAGCAACACGCGCGCGACGACAAACGGAATCTCCTCGATGCGTTTCCCGTTTGGTTGCCAGTTCGCCAGCTCGCGAACGTCGTCTTCGGTGATCTTCTCCCCGTCGCAGTTGCGCAGCACCGATTCGAGAACGACGCGGATGCTGTGCGGCAACCTGGAGATCGGACCAACGCCGTTCTTTTCAAGTTGTGGCAGCGAATAGAAACGTCCAACAGGACCGGCGGGAGTTGAGAAAGTTTGCAAAGAATCAAAAGGACTGTCTGGCATAGTAGTGCTCAAACTCTTTCCTGAAACGCGAGACGACACGGCCGCTCGCAAAATGAAATGTGCAGTGTTTTTTGGTTCAAGTTGAAGTGTAAAGTCCACGCTAGTAATCGTCAAGCAAGGTGTTTTGAAACGCTTTGCGCACAGAATCTGTGTTATAGTTTGCGGCAGGTTCCCCCAACAGTGTGTTTGTAGAAACTGACGTGAGGGGGCTGGCATGCCTAAGAAACAACCAACCGACTTCGAGTATTTAGCCAACGATCCAAACTACGTGCCCGATCCGGAGATCGAGGAATTCATGGAGCTCGAAATCTCTCATGCGCCCAAGGATCCGGAGCTGCTCGCCCAGCGGCTGCGCAACAACACGGCTGCCTCGCCGCGCGATACCGGCGGCGATCTCGACGCGGATTGGGAAGACGTGAACGCCAGCGGTTCCGAAACTGTGGCCGGCGATAATCCGACCCCGGATCAGTCGCTTGTCGAAGAGAATGCCGCGGCTATGGGCGTGAATTACGAAGACAACGAAGAGCTGGAGTTTATCGACAAGATTGAGAAGCGCGATCGCGATCGTTTCGAACTCGAGGAAAGCTCAAAGGCGACGGGTGACATGATCTGATTCGAGAATCAGCGTCACTGGTCCATCGTTAACAAATTCCACCTGCATCATCGCGCGGAAGCTTCCAGTCTCCACCGGCTGGATCAGCTTGCGACTGCTCTCGACAAAATAATCGTAAAGAGGTGCGGCAAGCTCCGGCGGCGCGGCATCGCTCCACGATGGACGTAACCCGCGTCGAACATCGCCGTACAACGTGAACTGAGAAACGACCAGCAGGGCGCCGCCGATGTCTTTCACCGACAGGTTCATCTTTCCCGCGTCGTCGTCGAAGATCCTGAGCGCAACGATCTTCGACGCGAGATAGTCGGCGTCTGCCTTAGTGTCTTCGTGACCGACGCCGAGGAGCACGACCAAACCACTTCCGATCTCGCCAACGACGCGATCGTCAATCGTAACGCTGGCTCGG
>DATELZ010000133.1:0-7827 GCA_035276045.1 Pyrinomonadaceae bacterium
TTTCTCCAGCACATTGCCTTTGAAGTCGTAGCTGAGGATCTGTTGGCGTCCGGCGGTGTCGTATTGCGCAACGAGCTTTTCCAAAGCATTGCGCGAGCGGGCGGTGTCACGATCGATGCCAATCTCGCCGGCGTTGTCGCCGTAGACCAGATGTTGCCGGCGTGAAACGGGCTGCGCAGCGTCATCACGCGACCAGACGTTGACGATCCGCTTGAGTGAGTCGTAGGTGCTGAAGACAGTCGCGCCTTTGCTGTCGCGTTGCTCGACGACAAGGCCGAGGGCGTTGTGCACGGTGCGTTTGATTCCTGCATCAATCGAAACAACTCGTACCGGGTTGTTGGCGAGATCGAAGAGATAGCTAAAGGCGGTTCTGCCAAATGGATCGGTAACAGTCAGCAGGTTGCCGCGAATGTCGTAGGTTGAAACTGTTTCGATCTGGTTCTCGAGGCCGGCGCCGTTACGCTCGATGCTGCGAATGGTTCGGCCGAGCGCGTCCATCTCCGTGCTTGAAGGCGTGAAGTGATGACTTGCCGGGGCTCGATCAATTAACGGCGCCTGGCTGATTGGCGCTAGATCGTTGGCGTCATACGTGTAGACTTCCCACGGCGTAGGATCGAAGTTGTCAGGTTCACTTAAATCGGCTGGCGCTCCATAGATCAAACGCCGCTCCGAACCATCCGGATTAAGCGTGCGGATCAGTTGTCCTCGTGGATCGTAGAACTGTTGTAAACGTTGACCAAAGAGATCGCGAACCCCTTCCTCTCGTAACACCTCCGCTTCAGTGCGTGATAAATAGTCCCAACCAGCGTCGAAAAACGATTCATACTTCTCGACGACGTTGCCTTTGTTGTCGTAGGTCTGCCAGCCGCTGACGACGACATGAGGCCGATCAGTATCGGTTTCGCGCCGGCCCTGTATCAACGCCGCCGTCGCTGTTGCCTCACTTTGATCTGCCGGGAGAACGTCATTACCGAGAATTTCGTCGCCGAACAGGACGTCCTCGGCTTGCGCTCGGGTTTGCAGTAACCGGCCAAAGCCATCCGAATACTCGACTGTTTCGATCGTGTTATCCCGTTCGTCGATGTCGACAGCAGCATCATTCACATGATGCGCGCGCCGGATGGTACGCACATGCAGAGGTTGGCGATTATCTTGAGGACTGTTGTCGTAAGCCAGCAGCTCATACTCGAAACGGCTGCCCGGCACTTCAGAGGTATCGCCAACGGCTGGCTCGTCCTCCTTACCCATGATGGCAATTGCTTGCGGCAGTCCCAGCGCGGTGAAGCTGATCGTGGTGCGGTTACCGTTGGGTTCGGTGACGAGATTCGGTTGCAACACGCGGTAGTCGATCTGTGCCGTCGTTACTAAACCGGTCGGGTTAGTCGCGCGAATCGGCAACACAGCAAATTCATCGTGCTCAATCGTCGTTTCGTGTTCGAGCGCATCGCGCTTCGCCGTCACCATTCCCCGGGCATCAACCGATTCCGGTGTTTGGAAGTCATAGCGGTTGGCAGCAGAGTCAACGAAGTATCCGCGTGCGCGATCGGCGTCACCCGGATTGAATCGATAGCCGGCCAACGCGGGCATCTCGTCCCGAAACCGTTGCGGGTATTCGTTGGTCCAGTTCACCTCGCCGTTTGGATCGAGGTACGGCGGAATTGGCGGTTGTTCTTCGTCATCGCTTTGATACGCTGACGCTAAGATCTCTTCGGTTGTTACCAGCGTTTCACTGCGCACCAGCGCGCCGAACTGGCCCAGTTGGCCCAATGGCAGGCCGGTAAATGCTTCGCCGTCGAAGTAGTTGAATGCCTGAGTGATAAGTTGACGCGGCGCTGACCCGTCAAGGGCTTGCTCGCGCAGTTCGCGAACAGTCACAGAGGGTGCTGGTTCGACTTGTGGCGGATAGATCTGGAAGCTGGCGGAGCTTGCCTGGCGATTAACCAGGTAGACTTCGTCGTCGCGTTGGGAAAAACTCGACTCCGCGAAAGTCGTCAGGTAATCCGTGCCCGGACGCGCATTGTGTTGCCAGCCGCGCGGGCATGCGATGTTAAGTGACTGCCGCGGCTGTCCGTATTCGTCATAGCCATCCTTGAAGACGATTTGTGTTAGCGGATCGTCTCCTCGTTCCCACTGTGTAGTCCGTTCGGCGAGCTGATGAGGAAAAAAGATCAGCGGCTCGATCTCCCTGAGACCATAAACCGATTCCTTGACTGTGTAAGGCCGGTTCGCGCGAGGCGTGTCGTCGATAGCGTAGAGTTCGGTCCTGATCGTGGTCCCACGCAAAGTTCGCAGCGCGTCGCGGCGGTTTCGCCGTTCTAGTCCCGCAAGAAATTCGAGCAGCGCGTTGTGTTCGTGGGTAAAGAATGGCGCGTCTTCCGGCCAATACTCGTCTTCAAAGTCTACGGCCTGCCAGTCGCCAAACTCGTCGCCGACCGGTCCTAAATGGAACCACGAGCGCGACAATGTCGGCGGCGAGAAGTGGGTTGCGTCAACTCGATCGAAAGCATCGCTGGTCGTGTTTGGGTCGTAGTAGTCCTCGAACGTCTCCGAATTCAAAGACTCAACACAACCAAAACCTCGATACTCGCGCTCGCCGCCGTCCCAGTAACCATGATGGTAGCGATACTCGGTGGTCATCCGGCCACGCGAAAACTCGTCAATCGATACAACCTTCGACACGACTTGCACTGGAAACGGCAGCGTCGTCTTCCACCGCGTCTCACGACGGGCGTGATCGCGCAGGTATTCTTCAGTCGACGAACGATAGCTGACTTCCGTGATCGCGCCGCGGTGGTTGTCCGTCCGATTGAGTAGATAAGGCTTCACACCTCCGGTGAGATCGAGGAAGAAGCCACGCTCGCGCCGGCCGCCTAGAGGGCTGGTGCTCCATAGAACGCCGGACACGCCAGTGCCCAGCAGGTCCACCAGGCGCACATCGTCTTCATTCGTAAAGGCAGGCGTGCCGTCGATCTCGATCGGATCGCTCCAACCATTTCCGCTCTGATTGATCCACAGGAGAATCCTGTCGCGATCGATGAAGATGAGATCGGCAACTCCATCGCCGTCGACGTCGCCGATCAATACCTGTCGCGGCGAGTAGCCAAACGGCAGCCGCGGACTGTTCTGCATGTGAACGCGCGCGCCCCAGTTGCCGTGTCCAAGGTTGGGCCAGTATTCGATATTGCCGTCGTGGACCATGACGATGTCAGACAAACCGTCGCCGCACATGTCGGCCCAATGGACGCGCGGATCGGTGAAATTGACGTCGGGAAACTCAGCTAATGGCCGACGCTCGACGCGCCTCGTCTCGCCCCAGCCTTCGTGCGGATCGTTGAAATAGAGTTCGAGACGATTGTCGGCGCGAATAGCATCCGTGACGCCGTCGCCATTCAGATCGACAAGCCTTACGTTCTCGTCTTTCAGCCCGAAACTCGGCGCAACGTTGTACCGCTGAAATGAATGCTGGTCCCAATAGCCTCCGAAGCGCAGCGGGTAATAACCGGCGATGTCGGGCGTGGTCACGAGAAGATCCGTACGTCCATCACCGTCGGCGTCGATGAGCTGCACGCCGGGATCGGCGAGTGAGACTCCCGCGGGCGCCTCGCTCATCATTCGTGGCAGATCGAAACGGCCGCCACCGAGATTGCGCCAATAGCGCACGGTCCCGTTCATCTCGATGAGATCCGGGAGACCAGTGCCAAAGAGATCTACGAGTTCCAACGACGAAGCTGACAATGCCTGCGCCGGCAGATCGCGACCGGTCAAAGGAATGAGATCGCCGCGGTCCGGCCGAAAGCGCGAGTAGCTGAACTCCAATGGGGGTAACTGCTGCGTGCGTTCGGCCACATCCGGCGCGGAGTCATTGTGGCCGATTACATGTACCTGGCGCAGTTGGGAAACGCCATTGAGCGGTAACTCAGATTCATAGACAAACTGGTAAGTGCGAACGCGTTGCGAAACCTCCGCGTGTGTCCGGACTTCAATCCGGCTACACCTTCGCGTAGTGCGAACCGGGAAACCGCTGCGATGTGTTGAAAACGGATCCGGACGGTTTTCGTAAATGAAATCAACCGAGATCAGGAACCGGTTCGGGTCAGGACCGGGCACGTCGACATACTCAATTCGACTCAAATACACCTGACCCGCAATCGCATCATCATCGCGTTCGTACTGGTAACGGATGCGATTGCCGAATGGATCGCGTGTTTCGGTTAGCCTCCAGGCGAAGACGTGTTCCAACGCACTTGGATCGCAGACGGCTGCCGGATCATTTCCCAGAGCACCCGGGTTACCGTAAGTGTGGACGACGCCGTCTTTGGTTCGGACCACCCAGAAACTGTTTTGCGCGTCTCGATGAAATTCGATCCGTGCAAACAGGCCCTCGGTCCTTGGCCGATAGCGAACGATACCGGGAAAGTCTCCGCTTACCGGCACGAGATCTTCCGCGCCTGAGAGCACAAATACGTCGTTTGTGTCGTGATAACGCGGAATTCCATCAGACGTTTTTCGGGTAATGCTGGGGACACTTAGCAGCCAGCCAAGTCCAAAAACGTCGTTCCCATTGCCGGTGCTGTATTGCAGGTTTAGCTGTGGCTGAAAGCCGTTGCGACCCGGTGGCAGTGCGATCGGGACCGTAAAATTGCCAGTGCCAGTGAAGAGATCCGGTGAAAAAGTTTCGCCGATGCTCTGAATGGCGCCTCCGCCTTGTGGTAAGGAAATGATGCCTGAGTTATCCATGCTGATTAGTAAGGCGTAAGTGAAGTCGGAAAACTATCACTTACGCCAAAAGATTTTTCGCAAAGAAATTTGTCGTAGACTTCGCCGGGGAGATCGTGACTTTACTAATAACCCTTCACAGGTGCTAGAATTCGCGTGCCTTACCATTCTTGCCCGCGCTGAGTGCTGAATGAGATCTGCGCCTCTGTTCTACTCACTTTGGTTTTGATTATTTCAACATCCGATTGGAGCAATGGCGGGGGATAGTGCCTCGCGCTGCCTCGTGTGACGTATGCAGGAAGTGAGTATTCATAGCCTTGGGTACACCTATTTGAACATCCCCAAACTATGTAAACTCTTAAACTCCGCGCAGCGTTATCACAAATTCATTCCAGCGACCAAGATAACTAACATTGGCCCTCCGGACTTAGCAGATTACGGGTATAGCGTTACGGCGCTTCACAATTCAGCCAAACCACATCTACAAGACCACTCTATCGCCGCACTGTTTACTTCGGTGCCTATCGAGGGGAACTTTTATGCGAAAACTATTGATCGGAAAATCATTATTGCAACGCTTCATCAATTAGAAGAATTGTTGGAGAAATCTGGAAGAACAATTGAAGAATATGCGGCCTTAACCATCTGTCAAGAATTACTCTCCTTTGAATTCCAGCGTGTCTCCGGAAAGCAGTGGTATGACTTATTCCACCAGGATCCCAGGGGATGCATATTTGATTTCGTTGGAGTCAAATCTCAAAAAATCGGGAAGTTGATCAACTTTTCACTTTGTGAAGGGTGTTTGGGCGTTCTGGTCCAATCCAATGTGAGCGCAGACGTGCTCACATCCATTCGGAGGATATTAGAAAGCGTAGTGAGACCCAGTATTAGAAAGGCTATCTCGGAATGCGTTACGAAACCCGGTTGGAGTTTCATATATGGCGGGATTGTTTTGGGCTCGGTGGTGAATCTTGGTGCAACTTTATTGCTTAATCAAGCTGCTCTTACTCGGGCTCAATACTGGGCAATCGTAACAGTGGCTTCCTGGATAATTCTCTTTCCGCTTGCCATATATGGATGGCAATGGGTTCGGTTTTTGAAGAGCAAGATGAATTGAAGCGCGATCTTTGTAGCACTGCCACGAACTCTACTTCCTGGCGAAGAAAGCGATACTCACACTAACAACTCCAAATACAACCATCACCGCTGCCGCTGGTACGAGCCAGATGCCGATGCCCGGATCGCTCTCGTAGTGCCAAAGGCCGCCCAACAAAAAACCAATCGGCATCAGAACAACGCCACCACGCAGGATCATGGTGACCAGATCTGAAAGCTTCACTTCAAACCGGTCACACACTAAGGCCACGCCAAGCAGCAGCAGACTCAGTAACGTGCCATGCGCATGGGCCAGCCTGAACAGTTCACGTCTAACTGGGTCCTGGAGGTAAGCCGGGGTTTTATAGCCGATCAGTCCTTCGAGTAACAGACCAAAGGTCATCCAGACGGCGATTCCAACGAGCGCTTGAAATACAGCCGGTCGAATCCACGATTGTGCGGCGCGATTCTCAGACATCTTATTAGCTACTCACCTACCTCCAAATCGACATCACGTCGTTTCGCTCGCAATTCCTGATGCACCGCAGCAGCCTCCGAGCATCGATCACGATAGTTGCCCAAGCATAATTCTCGCAGTTGCTTGATTGTCGCCGCTCGCTGGTCGCGACTCGCAAGATAGTCGGGCCTGACAGTGATCCACGGTTGCTTCGACAATCCCTGTCCGGCAAAGAAGCGCACGATCGGATAGTTGTCTTCCAAAGCCTCGATCAAGAATGGTGTGGCCCAATTCAGATCCGGCGCCTGAGGTCCATTGCCGGAGAGTGCATCGGCCGCCATTGCCCGCGCCAAAGCGTCTCCAGCGAATAAGCTGCGCGGTCCTTCAGGTTGATCGAATTGAGTGTCAGGGCTCGTTTGGATCGTGCTAAAACGCGCCGGCCACAATCGCTTTGCTTCAGTAATCGACCAGTTAACACTCTTATCAAGATGACACTGGTTACACGCATTGGGAACCGATTGAGTGGCGGTTAACTGCGGTTCCGGCACCGTGATGTCGTGCGTGGGATGAAAACTCATCACCCCGTAAACAACTCGCGGCATATGACAGTTGTAACAACTGCTCCCAGTCGAATCCTGTTTGTGCTTTGTATGGGTTGTCAGCTCCGACGCGGTTGAATACTTGGGATGACAGTCAAGACACGGTTTGTTTGTGCGGTTCTCGGCAGTGATTTGTCCCTTCGGATCGCCTTCATGCATCGAGTGACACGTCAGACATTGGATCTGTTTGCCTGGCTCGCCGTCGATGAAGCATTTCGAACGAAGCACTCCCTGGTACTCATACGCCGTCAGACGCGGGCTCCCGTTTTGCCAAAAGCGATTTGCGAATGAGACGTTTCCGATTTGAGTCGTGTGGGATACGGGACGGTAAAACTGCGCCAGATCGTCGCCGGCATTGAACGGATCGCCCGAGGTAAGAATTGTTTGTATCCGCTCCATTGGTTCGGGCACACGCTGACCGTGACAGTGTCCGCAGATCATCATCGAACGTTCGGCCTGCAACTTTGCCGGGTTAATAATGTTCTTGGAACGATTTTGATCGAGATGCCAGATTGATCTGGTCAGTGGCGAGAGAGCTGCTTGAGCATGTTCGGCGCCTTCACCATGACAAGCGCCGCAGGCAATGCCGAGTTCGCTGACTTCAGTTTTGAACGCTCGAGTGCGGAAGTCGAGGCGCGGTTGTGCCTTGACGTTGTGACAGAAAACACAGTTTGAGTCCCATTGCGTCAAGTGCTGAAAGTAGTTGTCGCTGTCCGGATGGAAGAACGATCCGTTAAGGCTCATCCAACGTTTGTTGACGAGGTCGTAAGCGATTGGCAGACGCGTGTATTGATTTTCCTGACGGGTTAGATACTGTTCGATCCGGCGTGAACCGACTGTGCGATCGATGTTCAGAGTTTGCGAACGGCCGTTCGGATAAACGAAGGTCATCGAAAACTGGTCGTCCTTGCGTTCCATTTGGGCGGTAACGCCGAGGAACTCATAGCGATTGTTTCTCTC
>DATELZ010000134.1:0-31372 GCA_035276045.1 Pyrinomonadaceae bacterium
CTACGGGCGTGCTTGCCTCGACAACTGGTTTGTCGACTGTGACCGCGGGCGTCTGCGCGCGGGCCGTATTCACAGCGAACAAACTAAGACCGAGCATTGTCAATGAGGTAACAACGGACATGGGGGATCTCATACCGAGCATTTGTAAGTCTCCTTTAGCAACTCTCCTGAATACCGAACATAAGCAGACTGAGGAGTCAACTGCGCACGGGCTCGCGAGGGAGGGAACGTTTAAAACCTGCTGGAGTTAGTTGTGCGGTTACCAGCGAGTGAGAAGACCAGAACGCCTTAAGACTAGTGACTGACCAAACCGAAGCGTAGTTTCATTACTCTTCCATGTCAAGCAAAATTCTTGCAAGCTGATTTTCGGAAATTCTGTAACGAGAGATCTGTGTAATCGTTTACGTTTTCGGGACTTAGTGTACTTTTTCGCCAAGGCGTTTTAGTTCTTTGCTGCAGCTTCGATCAGGTTGACGATGGTCGACGGCGAAGACAAACCATAGGTTCTGGTCCAATGATCGGCGACGTCGTTGCCAATCAAAACCATCGGCGTGTGATCGTTCTTGTTTGAGACACCAGCGCCAAGTGCCTGGAGCACTGAATCGATCTCAGCCTTATCGCCAGTGACGAATGTCCAACCGGGTTCGGCTTTGAATTTCTTCGCGAAGTCGTCGAGACGTTCGGGTGTGTCGACGCCGGGATCGACGCTGATCGAGATCAGTTGCACGTCGATTCCTCTTGTCTTCGCCTCCTGTTGGACTCTGCGAAAGGTGGCGGTTAATGAGGGACAGATCGCCGTGCAGGTAGTGAAAACGAAGTTGATAGCAACGCTCTTACCTTTGATCAGATCGGTGTAGAAGTTGAGTTGCTTGCCGTTTTGATCGAGCACACGAGCGTGCGGGATCTTCGAAGAGTTGAAAGAGTAAGTTTCTGTTTTTCGCTCGACTGGCGGCGTTGTAGTTGTGTTTGCCGGAGCTGCCGCTTCGACCTTCGTACGCCTTAAGTCCATCCCACACTTCGGACAGCGTCCCTTCTTTGCCGAAGTCACTTCGGGATGCATCGGACACGCGTAAACGATCTTCGCTTGCGTTGTCGCAGTGTTCGAAGTCTTGCTTTTCTGCGCCACGACTGCGTCGGAAGCGAGCATACAGATCAATGAGAGAACGAGCGCAAAGGTAATTATTCCAACTTTCATTTCTTGATCTTTGTCCTTGTTTCGAGGAAGCGATGGTTCACTGCATGGTTCACTGCGTCGTGGCCTGATTGTAAACAGAGTGGTCTTAGTTCCGCCAACTCTTTTTTAAGTCAAAAGGACTCACAATTCAAAACGCCGTCAATTTGAATGAATCATATCTCAAGTTGACGTTACTCCTATTGAACCTCGTTTCTACTTGCCACCATCAAGAGACCTTAATTCACTTAAATCAATCACTTCACTAACCTCTCTTCAGCGATGGCACGAAAGGTGCTACTTGCTAGCCGACGCTCACGTGCGTAGAGCGTTGCCTCAAGAGCGAAACATGTCGTGCGACGAGATTTCGCCGGAGGTTGTAATAACATTCCGGGCATTCACTGAATGCCACGCGTGCTGCAAACCGCAGCGCCTCTTATACGCGAGGGAATAATGAAAACCCTAAACTCCAGGCGGAGCTGTGCGGCCGGAGTCTCCCTACTAGAATTACTTCTTGTCGTTGCGATAGTGGCGACAGTCGTTACTTTTGGGATACTTCAATTCGCCTCGATGCGCAGGCTGAACAGCTCAGCCGCCATTCCTCTACAACTCAAGATTCAGTTACGACTTGCCAGGCAGCAGGCGATGTCACAGCGCCGTGCTGTGACCTTGCAGTATGACGACCAGGCAAAACAAGTCGCAATAATCAGACAACCTGCGGCTGGCAAAGCAGTCCTCAGCTTACCTAATTTCCCAACCCCCACAGGCAGCGTTCAAGTGAGCAGTACGGCGTTGACCGGCAACGGCGTAGATCGTTCTGATCTGGTCTATGGCCCGCCCGCTTCAATAGCGAGCACTCTCAGCGATGGCACGTCGCTCACGGCCTTGCCCGGCAATAAAAAGATCAATATCACTTTCCAGCCCGATGGCTCCGTCATAGACACGAACGGAAACCCTGTTAACTTCGCGCTCTTCTTCTACAACTCGAAAGCCTCAAATCTGACCGCCAGCGCCGTTTCGGTTCTCGGCAGCGCCGGAAGAATCAAAACCTGGAAGTATAACGGCAATGCAAACAAATATGTCGAATGACAACTCCCGCATAGCCTGCCAGGCTGCTGGTCACTGTAAAGCTGGTCATTGTAAAGCTGGTCACTCGCAAGCCGGGTTCACCCTGATCGAGATGGTAGTGGCCATGCTAATCATGCTGATCGGCCTTTTGGCCCTGGCCGCAACCATAGCCTTCGCGCTTTCAGTGAGCAATAAAGGTCGCAGTGTGACGAACACTAAGCTGCTCGTCGTTTCAATGCTCGAGCAGATGGAGACATTAAGAAATACAAAGCAGTTGACCTACGGACAGATCAGTAATACGGGCCAGGTTGACGATACCGGCGCGACCCGGAGCTTTGGCGGCTTTCCTAATGACTTCCGAGAGGTCTCCGTTAACCCCGGCCCTGATGGGATCTTCGGCACCTCGGACGATCTGATGGATGCCGGTCCTGACCTAACCTACGGTACGAACGATGACTGGGTTAATCCAACTCTGGCCCGTGCTGGATATTCGCGGCAGATTCTCGTCACGCCGTTAAGCGACAACCTGAAAAAGATCCAGGTGACTTTACAGTTTCCGCGGCCGGGCGGTGGAGTCGATTCGATGGTGGGCATCAGCTACTTAAACAACGACGCGCACAGCAACTTTCTTCCCTGACGGTGGAGGCGGGCATTGTTAATCATGAAGAACAAGAAAACGATGATGCGCTGGCCGGATGATTCAAGTAATCAAGCGGGCTTTTCATTAATGGAGCTGATGATCGTTGTCTGCCTCTTGATAGTCATCCTGGGGGCAGTCCTCTTACTGTTAAAAGACAGCATTAAATTGAGCGCCACGACATTTGAGTTGACGGAAGCGCAGGAGAGTCTTCGAACCGCGCAGGAGTTCATCAACAGGGACCTGATTACGGCGGGCGACGGCTTGAGAAACATCAATAACATCTGTCTCAGCTCGAATTTCGTCAGCAACTACCTGACGAAAAATAATACGGGCAGCACGTGCGGAAGTGGCCTTGTCAACCTGCCCTTGATCCAATCTGATAACGATCTGCCCGGCTCTACCACCGTGACCGGGACGAACCCCGTGCTAAAGGTTCGTTCCAATCCTACGGCGACAGACAGGATCTCGATTCTCCAGATTGACCCGAGCTTTACGCCCATCACGCTACCGCCAAACGCAATTAACGCGTCGGGTTCAAACATCAGCGTTTCCGCCGCGGACATCAATAAGTTCACTGAAGGCGAAATCTATTTCATCACGTCCTCAGCCGGCGCCACTTTCGGGACCATCACCAGCAGGAACGTCAACAGCCGAAATCTGATCTTTGCATCCAGCGACACCTATGGCCTAAATCAACCGGGCAATGGCGGGCCGATCAATATCGTGTCGGACAAAGGAACGCTGCCGACCACCATCATGCGGATGCGCATGATTCATTACTTCGTGAACGAGAACGGCTTGCTCGTCAGACGAGTCTTAGGCGTGGGCGGCGGGAGCGGATACCTCGACAGCGTTATCGCCGAGCGCGTCGTCAACCTGCAATTTCGCTACTTTCTAAATCTGCTCGACGATACTGGCTTCGTCGCTCAGCCCGTCGCTCAACTGACTACAGAAGAGCAACAGGCTGCTGTTCGTCAGGTAGAGGTTACGGTGACGACCGAAACTATCCGTCCGGTTTCTAACGGCAGAACACAGACAATAAGTTCGACGACCACCACCAGCGTACGGAATCTGCAATTCCGCGAAGCCTTGTAAGCGATATGTGAGAAAGATGTTTCTGATTTGATGGGAGGGAAGTTCATCATGGGTAGCCAACTACATTTTTCGACTGTGCCTGAATCTTACGCGAAGAGGCGCGGCGAGCGCGGCGGAGCTTTGCTCACAGCTCTCATCGTCACCATGCTGCTCGCCGGCATCTCGGTGGCCGTCCTGGCAGCCGTTACCAACGAAGTCCGCATCGCGCACAGCGACACGCAGCGCACGAGAACCTTTTACGCGGCCGCGGCAGGCATGGAAAAAATGACCAGCGACTTCAGCGCGCTGTTCACCAGAACTTCAAAACCCACCCAAACCCAACTTAACGTCATTGCCGCCTCCTATCCCACTGAACTCACCGCAGAAGGCTTCACCTTCTCCCAAACT
This sequence comes from Pyrinomonadaceae bacterium, assembly GCA_035276045.1. Classification (GTDB taxonomy): domain Bacteria; phylum Acidobacteriota; class Blastocatellia; order Pyrinomonadales; family Pyrinomonadaceae; genus PSRF01. Next base: position 4,362 of record DATELZ010000134.1, read on the forward strand.
ATGGCGCTTGATAATGCAGCCCTCGCAAAAATGCAGGATTCTCAAGACATCACAGACGGGTCGAATCCCTTCGTGCAGATTCCGAGCGGGCCATTCGCCGGCCTGCGCGCCTCCATCACTCCTTACAAGATGACGGCTACGGCAACGCAAACAAACTCCAGCATCCAGGTAGGTCTCGAACGGGAGATGAATAACTATCTGATCCCGCTCTTCCAGTTCGGCATGTTCAGCGACAAGGACATCGAACTGCACCCTGGACCGCCATTTGTCTTCAACGGGCGCATACACACCAACGGTAATCTTTATCTCAACGGCGACGTTACGATCCGCGATAAGGTCACCGTCGCAAACGAACTGGTTTATGACGTGCTGCGCAATAACAGCACACGCACCGGCGCAGATGTCCGCATGGTTGTAAATTCGATTAACGTGCCCCTGACAATGGGCAGCGTCAAAACCGGCCCGAACCTTCCCGGAACATCAGCCGGCATGCGTGGGTTCCATCCGGGTTCGCCGAATGGCACTGACAACGGCAGTTGGAAATCCACTTCCGTAGCCGCCGCCAGGTCCGGGCGGAATAATCAGTTCGGCGGCCAATTATTAACCCGCTCGACCGGATCTTCTCCACTCTTGCTGCCGCTTCAACTGGGAGGCAACCCGACGCGTGAGTTGATTAAGCGAAGCGTAGCTAACGAGGCAACTCAGGATCCGATTCTGAATCAGTCCCGTTACCATACCAAAGCGCAGATACGTATTCTGATCGATGACGAAGGCGGCGCAACTAATGCCGCGGGCATCCCTTCAGGCCAGGGCGTAAACCTCTCTTCGTTTGACCCGATGAGCCTCGGCGGTGGAAAAGCGCTGATTCCCGTTAATGATAGCGGCAATTACGCGAGCATAATTAACTGGGGCCAGGGTAATCCGTTGTTGCTCAAGACTGCGGAAACGGTTCGGGGAATCCGCAGCTACAGCGTCCCGGCGCTCTCAAGCAATGCTAACTACGCCGACCCGAATGGCGCCGGCTACGCCTCAGTTCCGAAGAGTGCGAATGGTGGCGTGATACCGCCAGGCTCCGGCATACAGGGCCGCATTCTGATTCAGATTGTAGACACGAACGGCGTGGCCAGAGATGTCACCAGGGAAATCCTCAGCATGGGGATGACCGAAGGAGAGCCGAACGGGATCGTTTACTTGCAGCGTCCGTTGTGGGCCGCGTTCATGCAGGGCAATCGTGATCGCGATGGCGGAAAACGGAACCTGGAATTCCTCACCTCTGATTCGACTTCAAGATGCATCGCGGATGGAGAACTACACCACGGTAACTTCTCCGTCGCCTCTGGAGGCTACTACAACACCTCCTCCAATAGTGTGGACGATGATACTCATACGGCGCTTGCGCCTTTCATGCCCACAGTGCTCATCCGCAACGACCGTTTCGATGCGACGAGCATAAACAGGATCGTTCCCATCAATGTTTACAATCCGAGAGAAGGCTGGATCGATGCCTCTCTTAATGAAAGCAGCATCTTCGAGCGCGGACTAACCAGCGTCATCGAGCTGAACATGAGGAACGTGGTGCGCTGGGCGGACGGTGTTTACGATGGCAACCTGCTGTCCGGGACCGGCGCGGTGAGTGCCAATATCGATGGCCGTGAGGGCTACATCGTTTATGTTTCAGACAGACGCGGTGACAAGATCAAGTCTGAATTAGACCGCGGGAATAACAGCGTACAGATGACCAACGGCACGGTAGACAATGAGGACATCTACGGTCCCAACGGTTCTCTCGATCCGGGCGAAGATGTGATTGACGCAGGTCTCAACGTTGCCACCTCACTGCTGAAAAAAGGGACCCTGCAAAAAGACACTACGGAGCTGCCCGATCCGAATGGTGGAACCATCTGGGCCCTGACAACCAATACGACAACTTTCAGGACTACGCGCGCACAAACGATTTCGAGTTGGACCAATCCAAACAACTACTTCCGGCGTGCCGTACGGCTGTTCAACGGCCAGAACCTGCAGGTAAGCGGCGCGGCTAACAAACTCTCCGCAACCAAAGGCATCTCCGTTGCGACCGAGAACATGGTCTACATCTGGGGCAGCTATAACACTTCGGGAATCTCCAGTGCTCCTGGTTCAGGTTCGGCGACTCTTAACGACGGCGGCTATCAGGGCAATCAGGTTCCGGCTTCAATTGTTGCCGACGCCTTCTTCCCGTTATCGAAGACCTGGTCCGACGCCATGAGCGCGATGTATCCCGAAGGTGGCAATTCCGGCAGCACGATGAGGACGGCTGATGTGAGTGTTTCCGGCCCTTCGGAGGAGACTTCCGTGCGTGCCGCAATCATCGCCGGCACTAACATGTCGGCACTCTCGGGCACCCCTGATGCTGATAACGACGATGATTCGCGCCTGAGCGGAGGCATGCACAACTTCCCGCGCTTTCTCGAAAACTGGCTCACCCCGCAACGCCGTTGGAACTTCGTAGGTTCGTTCTGCCCGCTCTATCACTCAACGCAGGCACTCGGCCCGTGGATTTATTTAACCCAGCAAATCTATGGCGCGCCGTCTCGTAACTGGGCCTTCGATACAACGTTCCGCGATATAAACCGTTTACCGCCAGGCACGCCGATGTTTCAGTACATCGAAGCGACTGGCTTCCGGCAAGTGCTTCAGTGAGGCTTTTGGCTCTGCGTTCTCTGCGTATCTAGGTGAACTCTGCGTTAAATATTCTGGCAGTCAGGTTTACGCAGAGAGCTCAGAGATACGCAGAGGACTTCCGTGATCAGTTGATCGCTATCCAACCACCGATCGGAACGAACTTCTTCTCTTTCAGATTCACCGTCACGATGTAGGCGCCCATGGCGCCTACACGGCGGTTTGGACCATAACTCAACGGCGGGGTGAGACCGGTCTGGTAGTTGTAGAAACCTTCGAGCGTTTGGATCAGTTTTTCACGGCTCAGATCTTTTCCTGTTCGCTTCAAAGCTTCCAGCAAAACTTTCGTCCCGCTGAAAGCAGAGATCTGCGCGGCGTAGTGCTTCTGCGGCAACTTATACTTCTCACCAAGCGCGCGAAACTCTTTCAACGCCTCTTGCGTCTGATCGCTCGGCGCGGTCGGAAACGTGCAGAAGATCTTTCCTTCGAAACCACTCGGCGCGTCGTAAAGCGTCGGGCTCGCTATTCCGCTTTGCACGAAAATATACGGAAACCAGTTGACGTTTGCGGCTTCGTTCATCAACGCCATTAGATCCGGCGACGCGCCTTGAAATAACACCGCCGTCACATCCGCTTGTTTCAAGCGCCTGACCATCTCCGCCGCCGCGAAACTTCCCGCCGCGTATTCGAGAACGCGCGGCACCGGCAACTGCTCTTTCTGAGTCTGCTCCTTGACTGCCGCGACGACACTTAGCGACAACTCGTTTGGCGCATGGACCACGGCGATCGTCAACGGCTTAAACTCCGGATTCTTCGCCGCAAAACTGATCACCGCTCGCGCTTGTCCGGCACTGCCGGCCAGTAGATAAAAAATCTGGCGATTAAGTGGAGTGCCGACCTTCGGATCGAGTGTCAGCGGTCCAATCAACGGCACTTCCTGCCGGGCCAGCAACGGCACGAGTTCGTCTTCTACTCCCGCCAACATCACCCCAGTCAACGCAAAAACCTTCTCGTCGTCGATCAACTTCTCGATATCAGCACGCGAAACCGCTTTCGTATCAGCCGCTGCTACCGGCTTGAGTTCGAGCTGACGGTTGTAAATGCCGCCCTGCGCGTTCGTTTCTGCAAACACGGCCGCGATCACGTCTCGCACCGTCTGCGCTAGCTCGCCAAGCGGACCGGCAGTCGGAAACGCCGTGCCGATCACGATCTTCGTCTCGCTGATTCCCGGATCGACGTCGGTTCCCAACCGTTTCAGGTAAACAACCAGATCGTCGAGATCTTCTTTCGACATCTGGTAGCGTGGCATCGCGGCCAGCAACTTATTGCCACCCGGATCGAGACCACGAGTGATCGCCAACTCCAGGCCGCGGCCTGTGTAAGCCGGATGCTTTCGTCCGTTGATGTGCGTGACGCCGTAAGGTTTGGTGAGTGCTTCCCAGGTTACGTTCGAAGGATTGATACCGCCTTCAGCTTTTCCCTGCCCTGCCAGTCCGTGACAATTCGCGCACGCCATCACGCTGCCCGGAACTTCGAGCGACGAATCGCCAACGTACGCCAGTATGTCTTTGCCTGACGGACTCGTGCCTTGCAGGTAGATCTGCTTGCCGCGACTCTCCTGCGCGGTTAGCGGCTGTTGCCCTTGCCCACTCGAGATGAGCAACGCCAGAACGAGCAGGCTCAGAACGATTTTCATGAATAGTGAAGCGTTACGGCTTAGCGGCAGCGGCCGGCAGTTTATCGTTGATCACGCTGTCGACAACTTTGACGATGTCCTCACTCTTCGCAAGCCCGAAGGCTTTCTTCCACAAACCGGTGCTTTCGTTGCCGATGATGAAAAGGTTGGTGTGCCCCTCTTTGTTCTCAACGAACTGGCCCAGCTTCTTCAACGCAAAGTCGACACTCGCTTTGTCGCCGGTCAGGAAGTACCAACCTGGTTTCGCCTGGAGCTTATTCGCGTACGCCTTCAACGCTCCCGGTGTGTCGACCGCCGGATCGACGCTGATCGAAATGATGCGCGCATCTTTGCCGAGTCGATCGCCGAGCGCTTCCTGCACCTTTTGCAGGTTGCGGCTGAGCGGCAGACAACTACCCTGGCAGGTCGCGAAGAAAGAATTGATGATGACTGTTTTGCCTTGCAGCAGGTCGCTGTAGAAGCGCATCTTCTCGCCATTCTGATTCACGAGCTGAATGTCGCTGAAGTATTTCTGCGCGGCTGATTGTTCTGCGGCTGCTGGTTCCTGTGCGCGCGCACTGACGAAACCAAAAGTGAGCAGCAATGAGAGGGACAGAATGAATTTATTCATTTGAAGCCTACTGTATAGCCGAGAGCGTTAGCGGTGTCGTCTGGTTGAACTCGAGTCCGAGCGTCGCGCTTTGGACAAAAACATAGTACACGCCGGGATTCGGCGGGACAAAACTTGCTTCATAAACACCTTCGCCGGTCGACTTCGCCAGTTCGCGTTGTTGCCAGATTCCCGGCGCGAGAAACACGAGCACCCGCACATCTTCGAGATTCAGTTTTGGATTTCCCGTTTTCAAATCCAGTAAACGAAAACGCAACGTGAACTTCTCGCCGACGCGCGCGAGCGCTTCTTTTGCAAGCGGATCGATCTTTACCGCTTCAGTTTTCTGCGGCAGCGCCGGGTTCCCTGCAACTGTCAGGTTGAAACAGTTAATGACCCGAGGCGCGTCGAGTAAAAAGACGACGTCGTAATTGCCGCCGCCGTTGAGTCGCGCGGTGGTTGTGTAAACGCCATGCTGCGTTTCACGCAGACTGTTGTCGACGACGAGCAGCGCGCGCGGATCGCGTTTGTAGTTCTGAAAACTCCCCATCGGCGCGGCCATGCCTTCGGTGTAGTAATAGATCATCTTGTCGGCCGGATTTGCGATCAGCACAGCGCCGTCTTCAGGCGCGGGAACAATCGCGTCCGCAAGCGAGGTGAAACGCGACTCGGCAGGAGCTTTTTGACCGGCAGGGACCTTCGTGAGCGAGGCGTCTTTGCCGAGATCCGCGATGCGGATCATCGAGACCGATTCACTGCCCGCCGCTCGAATGTAAGCAAACTGCCGGCTAAAACTGATCTGATCCGCTCCCGGACCGCCGGCCACCGTGTGAATCACGCGATTTGAAGCGAGATCGAATACGTGAACGAGCCCCTTCGCGGTGTTGACGGCGAAACCGAACCGGCCGTCTGGTGAAATGCGAACCGTGCGCATCCCCGGATCGCCTTCGATGCGCGCCAGGATGTTATGACCTGCGCCGCCAACAGCGACAATGTTGCCGTCGCCTTCATTCGCGACGTAAACAGTCTTGCCTAACGATGAATAAGCCATCGCGGTTGGCTGCGCGCCGACTTTAAGTTCTTTTAAAACGGCGAGTTTGCGAACGTCGACGACGGTGAGCGTTCCGGCGTCTTTGTTGGTGACGAAGGCGACGGTGTCGTCGTCGTTCAAAACGATCTCGTGATGACCGGCGCCGGTTTTCAGTTGAGCGACGACTTTATTGCCGGCTGTGTCGATCACAGTGATGCCGCTTTCGTCAGCATTCGCGCCATTGTTACCGATCCAGAGGTAACGCTCGTCATGTTGTAAGGCGACGCTACTCGGTTTTACGCCCGCGTCGACATTGGCGATCACCTTGAAGGCGCGCACGTCGATCACTGCAACTTGATTTACCTGCGGCATCGAAACGTACAACCGTTTGCTGTCGCGGCTCATCACCCAGTCTTCGCCGGGACTCTTGAGCGGAATGAGCGTGTAGAGCTTGCTGCCGCCAAATCCGGACAACGGATCGATCACGGAGATATTCGCTTCGTTGTTGAGCGCGAGGATGAAATAGGCGTTCAGATCGAGCGTCGGGCGCTTAGTGAAAGACGACTGCAAAAACGATTGCACTTTTTCGCGGCACTCGCGTGCTGTTGGAAGCGCTTCGCCGGTGCGTTGATCGATCCAAGCCACCGGGCGAAGATTGCTGAGCGGCACAGAGCCGTTGGTCCCCGCGATCTTGAATTTTACTGTCGCGTCTTCGCCCGCGATCAGTTGTCCTGACGGCCCGGGATCAACACTGAATTCAATCGAGACACCTTCGGCAGTGAACGTTTGCGGAGTTGCCGGTTTCTGTTGCGCAGTACAAAGACCAGCAAACGCAATTGTCAGTAGTAAGGAAACAAAGAATCTCATTAACATATGTGTTTGAAAGATTACGAAACTGGGTGAGTTGCGAAAAGGCGCGACAGTTTTGGGCTGCCGCGCCTAATCTAATGTGGTCATCGTCCTCACCCCGACAACCACTGGAGTGGAAGGATTCACCAACCACCCTAATTGGTGAGCACTATAGCGAGCATTGCTGACAAATGCAACACCTATGCGCGACATAAGCGACGGCTGTGAACCTCATCAGCGATCATAATGCACTGGCCGCAACACTCCAGAGCCACATCGTCACAAAAAATCCATAGAAGAGCGCGAGTGCGACGAGTGCGACCCGTCGCCACATCGGCGGCCGCAGTTCCACCGGAAGCAGACGCGTGTTGACGTAAAGCAAATGAAGCGAGCTGATTATGAAGACGATGCCCGCCATGTTCGCGCTGACGGTCAACAATATGATCGGCTGCGTCAATCGCATCGCGAGGATGCCCCAGAGCGAGATCAACGCTAGCACCGTGTAGTAAACAACCCGCACGTCGCCGCCGCGCCACGCACGAATGCGCGCGCTGCCGGCCCAGAGAATATCGGTGATGCCGCGGGTCATGCCCTCGAGAATGTCGAGTTGTGCTTTGAACAGGATCCAGACGCCGAGAACCGCGATGGCCCCGCCAAAGATCGCACCCTTCTGCGTTCCCACCGATTGGGCCAACGCAGCCGCGATTCCGAGTCCGCGAATTTCGCTGCCGGCCGGGACAAACGTAACGTAGAGCAGCGCCGGCAAGGCCATGCCGAGCACCGCGCCCGTGAAGTAAACGCCCCACTGGTCCACGCGCACGATGCGCCACCAACCTTTCCAGCGCTTCAGTGCTTCGGCGTCGGGCTTGAACGTCGCGCCGGAGTGGGCCAGGGCGACTTTCTTCCCGCCGACTGCCGCAGGAATGAAACCAATCTTGCTGCTCATGCCGTAACCCTTGTCGCGGGCCCAGTTGCTCAACGTGAGGTTCGCCACGCCGCCACCGCCCGCGTACGCAGCGAATGCGCCGAGCAGGAAAAAGTCCGCGCCAACGGGAACGAATTGAAACGCGCCGGTTCTTAAGTCGAAGCCGGCGAAGCCCGTGACTCCGGCAGCCCACGTGCCTGCGGGCACGAAGAGGATGGCCAGGAAACCGAGTCCGGCGATGATCGCAGCCACCATGATCCAGTTCAGTAATTCGAGCGTGCGCTCGATACGCCGACCGACCATCAGGATGAGGGCGCACAACAGGAAGAGTCCGACGCCGATCGCGTAAACAACTCCCGATTCTGCCGCGCCCGGCAAACGTTTGGCCCACAGAAAGAAGACAGCGCCCGCCGCGGCGCCTGCCCAGCCGGGCCAGCCCATTTGCAGGAAATAGAGCACCGAATAGAACCAGGCCCAGAACGTCGAGTGCGGGCGCGTGCGCATGAAGCCGGTGAAGATCGGCTCGCCGGTCGCCATCGTGTAACGCATCAGTTCGACGTTCAGCAGTGTTTGCAGCAGCGCGGCAACGCCGACGACCCACAACAGCGAGAGTCCATACTTCACGAACGCCGCTGGACCAAGCAGAAATTCGCCGCTGCCGATCGAGACGCCGAGCGCGATCACGCCTGGTCCAACCGCGCTGAACCAGCCGAGTCCTCGTGGAGTTGGTGCTGGTGGTAACTCGTCGACGCGCCAGGGATTGAGACCGGTGCGTGCTTCGGGAGCTTGTCGTGTGGTTGTTTCGACTAGCAGGGGTGTCGTCATATATGATTCGTCTCTGTTTGTGTCGATAAACTTATGGACCAACCTGTTCGAATCAGGATCGCCGAGCCATCGGATGCAAGACAGATAATGGCAGTCATTAACTCCGCGTTTAGCATTGCGGAGGAATTCTTTTGCGGTGAGGACCGGATCACGCTGGAAGAGGTCGAACGACTCTTCACTACCGGCACGTTTCTGCTAGCCGAATTTGACAGATTACTCGGCGGCTGCGTTTACGTCGAGCTTCGCGGCGATCGATCGTACCTGGGACTGCTTTCCGTAGATCCGTCACAACAGCAAGGCGGGCTCGGTTCGTTGCTGATGAACGCCGGTGAACAGCACTGCCGCGAGCGGGGCTCGGGTTTCATGGATATTTACCTCGTAAATCTCCGGACCGAGTTGTTTCCCTTCTATCGAAAACGCGGCTACGTGGAAACGGGAACGCATCCGTTCCCACCAGAAACCCCGACTAAGTTACCATGTCATTTCATCACGATGGCGAAGGCTTTATAAATCCGTGAGTCCTAAGCATGACACAGTCGAGACTTTGTCGATAGACGGGCGTGAGGTCCGCGTCACGCATCCAGACAAACCGTATTTCACCAAACAAACGAAAGTGCTGAAGATCGATCTGGTTCGTTACTACCTATCGGTCGCGCCGGGCGCTTTGGCGGGGATTCGCGATCGGCCGGTTGTTTTGAAGCGGTTCGTCAACGGCGCGGACGGCCAGGCGTTTTATCAGAAACGCGCGCCGGAGAACCGGCCCGAATGGCTGCGTACGGTCACGCTTTCGTTTCCTTCGGGACGCACGGCTGAGGAGGTCGTAGTCGACGACGCTGCGGGTCTCGCGTGGATCGTCAATCTCGGTTGTATCGAGCTTCATCCGCATCCTGTTCGATCCGGTGATCTGGACCACCCTGATGAGTTGCGCGTCGATCTCGATCCTGGACCAGGGGTTGGTTGGGACGACGTGCGGCGTGTGGCGATGGAGGTGAAAGCGCTGCTCGAAGAGTTGGGTTTGCAGGGTTGGCCCAAGACGAGTGGTTCGCGCGGGATGCATGTCAATGTTCGAATTGAGCCACGGTGGACGTTTAGTGAAGTGCGACGTGCGGCAGTGGCGTTGTCGCGTGAAGTTGAGCGGCGCGTGCCGTCGTTGGCAAGTTCGAAGTGGTGGAAAGAGGAACGACATGGCGTGTTTCTCGACTACAACCAGAACGCGAAGGATCGAACGACGTGTTCGGCGTATTCAGTGCGGCCGCTGCCTGATGCGCGCGTGTCGATGCCGTTGCGTTGGGATGAGGTGACGGAGTGCGATCCGGCGGAGTTTACGATTCTGACTGCGCCGAAGCGTTTTGTTGAGATTGGCGATCCGCACGCGGAGATGGATAAGGCGGCGGGTTCACTGGAGAAACTGTTCGAACTGGCTGATCGTGATGAGGCCTCTGGGCTTGGCGATGCACCCTGGCCGCCGCATTTTCAGAAGATGGAAGGCGAGGCGGCGCGCGTCGCCCCGTCACGTGCAAAGAAGCCCGCGGCGAAAAAACCGCGCGTCAAGATGCCGCTGATCGTGGTTGCAAACTCACCGGACAAGGAAGCCGCACTGGCCGGACTGGAACGCTGGAAAAAGAAACACCCGAAAGTGGCGAAGCTTATTGCCGTGGAAGACGTTCTCGTCGACTCAATGCGCGGCCGCTCCTCCACCTGGACCCGCATCCGCATCAACCTGCGCAACGTCCCCGAACCGCTCCGCCCCCCCGAGGCCCCCGACCCCGACGACGACCCGACGCGCGAATGGCGCTCGCTAAAAAGGGCGGAGCCCAAAGAAAAGTGACTGCCACCGGCGGGGCAAGCCCAGTCGGCATAGCCGTGGCAAGCGAGGTCTCTGTCGACCAAGCCCGCAGCAAGCGACCGGGTGGCCGAGCCGAGTTAATCCGATAATTCATTTCCCAAGATGGCGCCCTCCAAAGACGATTCATGCCAAAGATGGTTCCTCCCAAGGATTATTCGTCTAAGGATAATTCATGCCAAAAGGTGATTCACTTCTCGGGGAAACTCGAATGGCGTGCGGCGTTGTTCGCGACGGCTATGCCGACTGATGTGAGGCGAGGCTCTGCCTCGCCGTAGCCCTAATCTACACAATGGGGCTGAGCCCCTGGTCCGGGCTTCGCCCTAACGTCGTCGCCAGTGAATTACCTCGTTATCAACCAGCAAAGGTTCATCCTCTAACGGCCGTCCCTGCCAAATTCTCGCGCTCGACCAACGATACTCACTCGCACATTCGACCAATCCTGCACGCACCGGGTTACGATGAACATAGTTCATCTTTTCAATAAACATACCCTCACTAAACACCGGCAACACATTCTTTTCGGTCTGCCACAAGGAATACTTGTACCTTCGCTCGCGCTCTTGATGCTGAAGCTTGGCAAGTGAGCTGGAATAGCCATTCGCTTTCAAGTAGTCGATTACTCGACGCGCAGTAATTCCTTTCAAGAATCGAAGTAGATCTGAAGTAGTCGATGGTCGACTAGTAAGAAGATGCAGGTGGTCCAACATGATGACGTAGGCGAAGAGCAGAAATCCGCCTGATCTGCGCGCCTCATCAATGGCCGTGCAGAGGAGTTCTCTCATTCGATCTGTTTGAAAAACAGGAAGGCGGTTTTTGGTGACAATTGTGATGTACAAAGATGGGGAGTCCTGTGAGATTAGGAACCGGTGAGCCATGAGGCTGCTCTCCTTTTTTGAGTGAGGTTGTAAAACTTGGAAAGAAACTACTCAGTTTCAAAATTGATGTAAAGGGCAAGCCCGAACCAGGGGCATAGCCCCAACGGGTAGGGCGGCGGCGGCGGGGCGAGCCCCGCCTCACATCCGTCGGCATAGCCGTTGCAGAGCTAGCGCGGTTGCGGAACAAGCGTCCTGCGGCGATAAGGATTCCCCGCAGCGGCGAGTCTTCCTCTTCCAGATATCAAGGTCTTAAGCTGAGAGCAGGTTTAGCGCGACGAGAAGATCGTTTCCAGCTCGTGAGGTGGGACGACTTCGAGTTGGGCGTAGGTACAGTCTGACGGGGGTTTGTCGGTGCGCCAGCGGCGGAATTGGGCCGTGTGGCGGAAACGATCGCCTTGCATGTGATCGTAGGCGACTTCGATGACCAACTCCGGGCGGAGGGGTTCCCATGAAAGGTCTTTACCCCCGGTCCAACGACTCTGCCCGCCGGGCATACGACGATCAATTTCAGCCCCGCCGGCGATTTCAGGTGAGGCCCATTCTTTCCACGGATGATCAGCCAAGGCGTTCTTGCGATAGGGCGCGAGAAAGTCGACCAGTTCTTTCCGCTTCTCATTTGTAAAACTCGCGCACGCGCCCACGTGTTGCAGCCGGCCCGCATCGTCGAACAATCCAAGCAGCAGCGATCCGACCGAATCGCGTTCGCCTTTCTTGTGCCAACGAAAGCCCGCCACCACGCAATCGCAATCGCGCTCGTGCTTTACCTTTAACATCACACGCTTGTTTGGCTCGTACGTCCCGTCGATCGGCTTGGCGATAACTCCATCAAGCCCCGCGCCTTCGAAGCGCCGAAACCAATCGGACGCTGTCGCAAAATCTCTTGTCGCCGGGGTCAGATGAAGTGGCGTCTTCGCCTTTGCCAACAGTGATTCCAACTTCTCACGCCGTTTTTCGAAGGGCAAACTGCGAAGATCTTTTTCTCCATGCGCGAGCAGATCGAAGAAGACGATCGACGCGGGTATCTGTTCCGACAACAGTTTGACTCGCGAAGCCGCTGGATGAAGACGAAGCTGAAGCGAGTCGAAAGTGAGCGCGCCGTGCTGCGCGATCACAAGCTCGCCGTCGAGCACGCAACGTTTCGGCAGTTGTTTCTGGAGCGGCGCGATCAGTTCCGGAAAATATCGATTCAACGGCTTGCTGTCGCGACTCTGAATAAAAATCTCCTCACCATCGCGAAAGATCAGCGTGCGAAAACCATCCCACTTTGGTTCGAAAATCCAATCTCCGGCAGTAGGCAGTTCGCTGACGCGTTTCGCCAGCATCGGCAGTATCGGCGGATTTACGGGAAGCTGCATGACGGTAATCTTATTCGGATCCGCTGTTGTGTTAAAGCGTCTCAGACGTATAACTTCGCGAAGCGTTCGAGAGGAATGTTTCCGCCACTCACAATGCCAACGACTCGCTTGCCGCGTAATTCTTCACGCATCTTCCATGCTGCGGCAAGCGATGCCGCGCCTGCGCCTTCGACGATCTGTTTCAGGTCGCGGGCGAGTAGCCGAACCGCTTCGTCGATCTCTTCGTCGCTGACGAGGATGAAGTCGTCGAGCAGCGACCAGAGGATCTGGTTTGTGAGTTCGAATGGAGTGCGAGTGGCCAGACCTTCGTGCACGGTCTTCATCAGCGGATGAGGATCGAGATTGTGATTGCGCCACGCATGCCACATTGCGGGCGCGAAGTCCGATTGAACTGCAATCACACGCGCTTGCGGGTTCAGATGCTTCGCGACGATGCAGTTGCCGGTCGCACAGCTTCCACCACCTGCCGGTGCGATGATGACGTCGACGTCCGCGAGATCTTCGAAGATCTCGAGTCCCATCGTGCCGACGCCGGCGAGCATCTGCGGTTCGTTTGCCGAGTGGACGTAACGAAATCCTTCTTCTTTGGCGACGCGTTCAGTCTCCAAACGCGCTTCGTCGAAATCGCGGCCGTGCAGCCGAACTGCCGCGCCGAGATCCCGCATGGCCTGCATCTTCAGCTCGTTTACGTTTTCAGCAGGCGCGTAGATGATGACGCGCTTGTCGAAGAGGCGGCCAGCGTAGGCGATCGACTGGCCGTGGTTTCCGGTTGAAGCAGTGACGAGAGTGCCGGCCTTGTGGTCCAACGTGCCTACAAGGTTCACGCCGCCGCGAACTTTGAACGCACCGACAGGCTGTAGGTTTTCTAGTTTCGCGTAGTAGTCGCAGCCGAGCTGTTGCGAGATCTTTTCGCTGCGGACGAGTGGTGTTTTTGGTAAGTAAGGCGAGATAAACTGGCGCGCGGCGACGACGTCTTCGAAAGTTGGGGGTTGCATTTCGAAGGCAAGCTAACAGTTTTGTTGGTTGCTATACAAATTGCGGGAGATGAGTCCGCGGGAGCGTCCCTGGGCGCCCGCCTGCTCCCGCGGACTCTTGTGGCCCCCTCACCCAAGGCCACGTCAGATGGTCAGCTTCCGGCAGTCAATAAAAGATCGCGCGAAGCGCCGAGCACACCACGCGCCTGTTCGCGCGTGACCGCCGGAAACTGGTCCAAAAAAGTCTGAATCGTCTGATCGTCACCGAGAAATTGGAAGAGAAACTCGACCGGAACGCTCGTTCCAGCAAACACTGCGAGGCCGTTGCCGGTTTTCGAATCGCATTCGATAAGCTCGTGAACGTTCATGAGAGCTTCATGAAAGGTTCAAGAGGGCAGAGTTCCCCCCAGTCCGCAGAAGCACCTCGGCTTGGCTTCCGCGGACCTACCTGGCCCCCCGCCAGGTATCCGAGTCGAAATTTTTCTATTTACGATTTTGCAATAACGCTTTACGATGCACTCGTCTTTGATAAATCAAGCCCAAGCTATGCGCAGCTCAAGCTCCCACATCAACGAGTGATGAGCATCGCCGGCGAACATTTTAAGATCATGTTCACGGCGGATATCGTAAGCGAACGAATCCTACTCCCATCTGGGAGTTTACGCAAGCGAAAATATTTGGGTTATGTTGGTTGCTGGGTTTCGGGAGGTGATTCCTGATGGGAAACCCGCGGCCACGGCCCATGCGATTAGGAAGCAAACTGCGGCAGATCCGGCAAGGGCTCGGTCTTTCGCAAAGCCAGATGCTCGCCAAACTCGGTCTCGAAGAGACGATGCACTATGGTCGTATCTCTCAGTACGAGAACGACGAGCGCGAGCCCACTTTGATGACGCTACTCGCCTATTCCCACGTCGCGGGCGTCCATCTCGAAGACATCGTCAGCGACGACCTCGACCTCCCAGCCAAACTACCCGGCAACGTCAACTACCAGGGCCTGCGCCACAAACCGTCTCGCCGCAAGTAGTTAGAGTTTCCGATCTCAGTGTATTCGCTCGAGCCAATAGCTGGGGTGGCGGTGAGTATGTGCCGAATCGAACGGCTTCGTCCAAGGCCTCCAGGAAGTCGAGACCTGTCCCTGGCTGTCGTTCTTCAAACCAAAGAACAGCTTCGTCAACTTCTTGTTGAGCGAGCGTGAGGAATCTGAAATTCAATTAGTGCTTATACTTACTCATCAACTCTTCATACGAAACAGTTGCCAGCCGGCCTGCCTTATACGCATGCCATCGCTCACGCGCTTCCTCGATCCATACGGCTTCAATTTTGGAAGCAGTGAGATCGAGATCTGTGAGGAGTGCGTCGAGCACACGAAGCTTTTCTTCCTTCGATAAGGAGCGAATCTGAGCTATCAACTTTCAGCGTCAGTAGCCATAGCTTATTTGGGCGGACACGAATATACACGAGGTGGTCGACGTTTTTAAGCACCTGACTTGCGCAAGGGGAAGGGTTTGAAGCATCTTTAGTTTATGGCTGAGCGGATGGAAGAAGCGCAGAGGGCGATTGCCGAGATAGCGAGGGGATTTTATGCGCGCGGGTGGTTGATGGGGACGAGTGGGAATCTTAGTGCAGTGGTCCAGAGGGAGCCGCTGCGACTCGCGATTACGGCGAGTGGTCTCGACAAGGGAGAGTTGAAGGCCGAGCAGGTGATTTTGATCGATGAGGATGCGAGGTTGGTGAATGAGTATCCGGGTAAGCCTTCGGATGAGAGTTTGTTGCATGTTTGTATAGCGAAGGAGCGGGGTGCGGGAGCGGTGCTTCATACGCACTCGATCTGGAATACGATTTTGTCAGACCTTCATGGCGACGAAGGTGGCGTGCGAATCGAAGGTTACGAGATGTTGAAAGGACTGGCCGGCGTGCGCACTCACGAGCATTCCGAATGGTTACCGATCGTAGACAACTCGCAAGACATGCCGGCACTCGCGGAGACCGTCAGCCGAACCCTAAACGAGCACAAATCAGCCCACGGGTTGCTGATCAAACGTCATGGTCTCTATGCATGGGGCGATAACCTGGCTCAAGCAAAACGCCACGTCGAGATTTTCGAATTCCTGTTGGAAGCAATGGGCCGGACAATTGAAACAAGAAAAAGAGGTTGACCGATGGCTTTAGTGACAATCCTCGACGAAGATAAAACGCTGCGTACAGCAGAAGAAATAACCGCAGGACTCGCCGAGCACGGCATCGACTACGAACGCTGGCAACCGGCTCACCCAGTCGCCGACGACGCCCCGCCAGAAGAGATCCTGCGCGCCTACGGCAACGAGATCGAACAATTAAAAACCCGCGGCGGCTACGTGACCGCCGACGTGATCGACGTATCACCTGCAACACCCGGCCTTGACGACATGCTCGCGAAGTTCAATCGCGAACACTGGCACGACGAAGACGAAGTGCGTTTCATCATCGCCGGACACGGCCTGTTCCACATTCACTCCAAACGCGGGCCTGTATTGGCAATCGAAGTCGAAGCCGGCGATCTGATTCGCGTTCCGCGCGGCACGCTGCACTGGTTCAATCTCTGCGGCGACCGCCGCATCCGCGCGATACGCCTGTTCCAGGACACGGCCGGTTGGACGCCAAATTACACTGAGAGCCGTGTCGACGAAGGAATCCTGCCAGTCTGCTTCGGCGTCACTCACCTTCCCCACGCACAACAGTGACGACCACAAAAGCGATTCTGCTCGACATCGAAGGCACAACCACGCCGATCGCCTTCGTTCACGACGTGCTCTTCACCTACGCGCGCGAGCACGTGCGCGATTACTTGGTCCAACATGCCAACGAGATCGACAGTGACATCACACAACTGCGCGAAGAACACGCGCGAGATACCGAAGATCCACCGCCGCTCACAAACGACATCGAGTCCATTACGACTTACGTAAACTGGCTAATCGATCGCGATCGCAAGTCAACGGGATTGAAATCACTTCAGGGGAAGATCTGGCGCGCGGGTTACAAGGCAGGAACGCTGAAGTCTCAAGTATTCGACGACGTGCGCCCGGCATTCGAGCGTTGGCACAGCAAAGGTCTGCGAATCAGCATCTTTTCATCCGGCAGCGTATTGGCCCAACAACTGCTCTTCGCCCACACCGAAACCGGCGATCTCACGAGCTTTATCGGCGCTTACTTCGACACGACTGTCGGCGCAAAAGGCGACGCGGAAAGCTATCGCCGCATCGCCAGCAACCTAAACCTGTCCGCCGAAGAGATACTTTTCATCTCGGACGTGGTTACCGAACTTGAAGCAGCACGCGAAGCCGGCATGCAAACCAGGCTCTCCCTTCGTCCCGGCAATCAACCACAAACCGATCCCGATCGCTTTCAGATCATCCACACGCTCGACGAAATCGAAACTTGATCTACCGCCACTCACCCTGGATCGTAAACGCCGCCCAATAGTGCGGCGACTGCCAGCGTTTGTCTTGCGACATCGACACCTGCGCCGCGCGCAACGCAGCCGCCGGCCGCAATCCATCCTTCAACATCGCCGTGTAAAACCGCTTCATCATTTCAGCAGTCGCGCGATCGTCGATTCGCCAGTAACTCGCCACGACACGCGGCGCGCCGGCATACATGAACCCACGCGTCAAACCGACCAAACCCTCGCCCTTGATCTCTTTGCCAAGCGCAGTCTGGCACGCACTCAACACGACGAGATCCGCATCGAGCTTCAAGTTGTACACGTCGTACAACCGGAGAAACCCATTCTGCGTCCGTCCCTGCTGGTCCACCAGCGAGAGCACGATGCCTGACAAGTCCGGATGTTGATTGTTAATCAATCCGTGCGTCGCAAAATGCACGATGCGGTAATCCCGCAACTGTTCGCTCATCGCCACACTGCGGCTCGCCGCAAAATCCAGCGCCTTCAAATTCTGCTTCTCTCCGGCCAACCGCGAGATCTCATCAGCTTCCTGACGACTGAAACGCAACCTGACAAGGTCAGTCACGCCCGACTCCGACGCCGATCTCTGCGCCTCAACCAGGACAGGATCATCCGTCCCGTGCGCTTTGTTCGCTAAATTCAGCCGCGGATCACTCGCCGAAAACACCGGATCGGCCAACACAGCGACATTCCGGCTCGCCGGTTTTCGCTGTGCGGTTTCATTTCTCAACACTGCCAGCACCGACGCCGACGGCAAGTTGACGATCTCATGACGCACGACCAACGGCGCGCCATCAGCGGCCGGCAACGCGGCAAACGGCACATACTGCAAGACGCCTTCGCCAACAATCACCAGTCGCTTCTGCTGCAACTCAGCCGCGATAGGCGTCAATAACATCCGGCTCAACTCAGTCGCCGCTATCGAGTATTCCACTTCGGCGTGGTCCAACCGCTGCTTGCGCTGGTCGAGAGTTTCACCCGCAACGGACCGTCCACGCTCAGTCAGCAGTTCGTAGAAACGGCGCGCGGCCTGTTCCACCTTTGCTCGCGCCGGCAACTCGAAACTCTTCACCGTCCCGCGCGTCACGGCCCACACAAAACTCTTCTCGTCTCCGAGCGCATACTCGAGCAGCAACGTGTCTTCGTCGAGCACCTGTTTTTGTATCTCACTGACACTCAACGGCGCTGGTTGAGTCAACGCGGAATACCGCGGACTCGTCTCGCGGATTCGCGCCTGAAGCTGTTCGTACTCCGTAGTCAACGCGTCGATCTCCTGCGCAACCGCGGTTGCCTGCTCTGGCGTGTGCTTGCCGTTCAACATGCGTTGCTGTCGCTCGGCGCGAGCGGCAATCGCGTTGCGCAACTCTTTCTCGCGTTCGATCAGCGACGGATCGACACCCTGTCGAATCTCGGCGCGCGCTTCGCGCAGCAACTCAAGCAACGATCTCGCGCGTCCTCTTTCGCTGACTTGCAGCGCCGCGGCGTCGAATCCTTCCGACGGCCGCGCCGCGTGCAAACGCATCAAGACGTCGATATCCAGCTCATAATATTTACGCGCGGTTGCCAGAAACGCGGCCCGAAGATGCTGACCTTTCAGATTAACTCGCAACGACTCCGTCGCTGCGATCGCCGATTCGATCAACTTGTGCGACTCGACCAAGTTGCCACGATCGCGTTCGAGCTTCGCGAGATGAGACAACGTCGACGCCTCGCCGTGGCGATCGCCGATGGCTCGGCTCAATGCGAGTGCTTCCGAAAAGTATTCGAGCGCCTTTGCAGTGTCGCCGTTATCACGATGAAACGTTCCGAAGTTGCGCAACACGTTGGCAAGCTGGCGGCGGTTGCCGATCGTGCGCTGCAACGTCACCGATTGAGTGTAGTAATCGAGCGCTTTCGCTTTGTCGCCCAGGTTTTGATAGCAACCGGCGATATTGTTGAGTGTGCTTGCGTGACCGTCGCGATCGTTGTTGACCACTCGCAGCGGCAACACTTGCAGGTGAATGTCGAGCGCCTTGCGGAAGTCTTTCATGTCGGCATAAGTCACGCCGATGTTGCTAAGCGTCATCGCGATGCCGTACTGGTACTTCACGGCCCGCAACGGCACAAGCGCCTGGTTGTAAAAGTCGATCGCCTTTTCGTAGTCGCCGATCATCGCGTAGACCCAGCCGATGTTGTTGAGCGTGATTCCCTCGCCCATCAACTCGCCGAGACTCTTATGGATGTCGCGCGATTGCAGGTACACATCAAGCGCCTGCTGGTACTGACCGGACGAGGAATACACAGCGCCGAGATTGTTCAACGAAGTGGCTTCGCCCGCCTTATCGCCGACTTCACGTTTGAGTTGCAGCGACTGATTGCAGAAGTCCAACGCCTTTTTGTATTCGCTGAGATCGTTATGGACCACGCAGATGCTGGTGAGCACCGACGCGCGCCGCGAACGATCGCCCATTTCGGTGAGAATGGCGGCGGCTTGATTCAAATATTGGAGCCCTGTGATCTTGTCGCCAATCCACGCGTGCGCCATACCGATGTTGTTCAGCGTATTTACGCGGCCGGCGAAATCGGTGGCCGGTCTCAATGGCAGCGCCTGCCTGAAAAACTCTAAAGCCTTAACGCGATCGCCGCGTTCGTTGTAACTCAAACCGATCGTGTCGAGCAGGTAGGCTTCGGTGATTGGATCGGCGGCTGCTTTGGCGATGGACAAGCCTTGTGTCGCCGTGGCCTCGGCTTTCGGATACTCGCCGAGTTCGTTGAGCGTATGGCCCATCAGGCGAATGGCGTTTGCTTCCTGCGACTTGTCGTTGGCCGTTTGCCAGAAAGCACGCGACTGTTGAAACTTCTCCAGCGCTTCGCGTCTCGCTTCTTTCGTCTGCTTGTAGAAAAGCAGCATCCCCTCTTCGATCAGCTTTTCACCGTCGACACGCGCCCGGTCCTGCTCGGTGGCGGGATGCGCATCTCTGATCGTGATTGCGTACGTGGCACGCCGCGCGAGTTTGTCAGACGCGCCTACTTCGATTCGATAAGTCGTCTCAACAGGGGCGACTAACGAGACTCGCTCCGGATCGCCAACGTTGACGATGTCTATCAACCTGATTCGCTGCTCGCCAACAAAGATCGCTAACCCCACACTGATGCCACGCTGATCGACCTCGAGATTCGCGTAGCCGCCGGCAGGCAGTTTCAGGTTGTAAACATGCTTTTCGAGGCCGGAGATCTCGCGCTCAATCAGCTTTCCCGGTTCGAGCGTGTCGGTTTGTGCCTGGGTAGGGATTAACGAAAAGAGAACGAATAGGAATGCGAACAGAATTCTGTTCATGATGAGGACCTCCGCTATGTCAAAAACCGAGAGGTTGACTATTTGTTGACGGCGAAATAGTAGAACCCGACGTCTTCAGTTCCGCCAGATGCAGTGACGCCTTTCAACCTCAACTCGTACTCACCGGAACTCAAGGCGCTTGCGGGCAACGTCAATCGCACAACCCGGCCGCCACGTGTATTTCGCGCGGTTAAGTTATCGCGCGTCCACACTGAACGACCGCTGGCCGTGCGCAGTTCCATGCCGAAGCTCTTGAAGTCATCTGCCGGATCGATTCCGATTTGGAGTTGGACCACGGTGGCGTTGGCGGGCAGCCGTAGTATCGGATGGGTGCTCGCGCCACGTGAGATTCCCGGTAACAACAGCAACGAGGCGATGATTGACCGTGGTGTTTCTGCTGGACGATTGACACTTTCACTCAACTTGCGAAGCGATTCGTCAGTCTGCGCGCGCTGCTGCTTTTCGCGATCGAGCTGCGCGGCCAACTCTTCACTGCGCTTGCGCTCCATCTGTATTTGTTGCTCAAGCGTCTGGCGATCGTGCTGCTGCGCCTGGAGTTGCGTCAGTTGCCTGCGCAATTTGAGTGTATGAGTGATCAACCAGGCGCCTCCGATCACCAATAGCAGGCTGGCAACCGCCAGCGCGATTTTGCTTGCCGGGTTCAATCCGTGAATAAGCGCCGCCAGTGCTGATCGCCAGGAAACTGCCGCAGTGGCGACGGTCCGAGTTTCTCTTTCAGTAACGCGTGTTTCGGCCGTCACATGGGCCATGGCGCGGGCAAATTCCACTCGTTTTCTGCGCGACTCCGACGCCAGAAAGCGCGTCTCAAACTGCCGCCGCTGACTTTCCGGCATCTCCCGGCGCACGTACTCGTCGATCAGATCGTTCTCGACGGCGGTGATATTGGCGAGGAATTCCCCGTCGCTAAAGGCGCGATCTTCGATCTCGATCTGCTGCTCCTCGGGCAGTTCGCCCAGTAAATATTGGGCTATCAATTTGTCGTTATTCAGATCTGCAGGCATTCGTAATTTCCGCTATCCGTGTATAAGTGGCTGAAAAATCGTTTTCATCACCGGCTTTTGATCACGCACGGCTGACGCATTCCTCAACGCACACTTGAAGCCTTTCCCGGAGACGCAAAGCTCGCATTCTCAACGTGTTCACTGGAACTCCGAGACTCTCCATCAACTTTTTACGGTTGCGGATCTTGTCGCCCTTCTCGCCCTGGTAGTAGTCGAGAATCAACTGGCGGTTCTCATCAGGCAGGCCCTGAAGACACTCGCGCAGACACTCGATCCGGGCCTGATCGTCGTCAGGCTCAGCAGCGGCGGCGGCCTCGGACGGCGGCGTCATTTCATTCATCGCCTCCTGTTCGCGTTGCCGGCTCTTTATGATTTCGAGGACTAACAGACGCGCCACGCCCATTGCGTAGCCGGAAGGATTCTGGAGTTGCTCGCCTTCGGCGACTCGCTTGGCGATGCGATTGAAGGTCTCGTCGGCGTGATCTTCGGGGAAAGGACAGCCACGCCACTCGAAGAACCGGATGAGGTGACAGCGGATCTCGAGGTACTTCTCGCCCCCGCTATCCCGGTTGTCTCCGAGAGCGATTAGTAACTTATCGAATGCTTCCTGGGTAAGGGTCCATTTTTGACGAACGGACACGTCTGTTTACCGGAAACACAGAATCAGTGGATCATTTAATCGAGTCGAGAAGCGCCTTGGCCATTTCCGCGTCGATGCCTCTCAACGTTTCGTACTGGGCGAGGGCAGATTTCCTGTCGCTTACGGCGTAGTAAGCGAGGCCGAGATTGAAATAGGCCTGGGCCAGGTTTGGTCGGAGCTTGATGACTTCTTTGTACGACTCGATTGCTTCCGAATAGCGGCCCGCGTTGTAGAACGTGAGCCCGAGATTGAAATGAGCGGAAGCGTTCTTCGGCTCGATCTCGGCCGCTTTCTTGAGTGCGTTGGCAGCTTCCTCGTAACGCTTCATGCCGTTGTAAGCGTTGCCGAGGTTCTTGTAGGCGTACGAACGAATCTCGTTTCGTTCCTGGAAACCCATCTTGTAAGCGCCACCGGCCTCGCCGAGGAGTTTGATGGCCTGCTCGCTGGCGTCAACTGCTTCCTGGTAACGCCCGGTGTGATTGAAGGCAAAGCTGAGATTGTTATGGACCTCGGGGCTCGTCGCATCGATCTTCAAGGTTTGCTGGTAGACCTCGATCGACTCCGGATAGCGATTCAAGCGTGCGAGTGAAAACGCGAGGGGCAAAAACGCGCCGTTGTAATCAGGTTTGATCTTGAGTGCCTGTTGGTAGGCAGTCACGGCGTCCGCGAAGCGGCCTTGATCGACGTAGATGTTACCCAGACCGGCATACGCACGCGCGTCGTCGGGAGCGATCTTCGCTGCGAGTTTATATTGTTGTTCAGCTTCCTCGTAGCGTGGTTTAGGAGCGCTGCGAGCGGCGTTGGCGCGCGCGATGATCGTATCTTGTTGCCGCACTGGAGGCTTGGGCCCCCGGGTGCGTTTAACCGTTCCGCCGCCGAGTGTGCCCTGGCCGCCAGTCGTGTTGACTGTCGGATTCTGGGGGGCGCGAAAGATCAAGGCGGCGCCACCCGTGATGTCACGCACCAGGCTGCCGCCGCCGGTTATATCCTGCGCCTTAACCGCAAATGTTAAAAGAGCAGCAAGACCGATCCCGAAAATAAGGGGCTTTCTCATACCAGATCTCCTCAGCGGCAGATTACAACTCATTCCGCCCGCTTACACAAGACCGGAGAGACAAACGGTAGCTTCTAAGCTGACCTCTGCGTCCTTGCGATTCTCTGTGACCTTTGCGTTTTCACCCATATTCGAAACGCAGAGGACGCTGAGATACGCAGAGAATCCTTCCAGATCAGCCCGGCTAGAACTCCCGGACGCCCATCACCAGCGGTCCACTCACGTTCAACGCTTTGCGGACGGCTGTCGAGTCGTATTGAATTGTCGAGTTGCCGCCACCGTTGGTTGTAAAGCTTGGCGCAAGGAAACCGCCGTTACCATTCTTGCTAAACTTGGCGACCGTGATCGACCCGTAAATGTTGCCGTTACCGCCACCGTTTCGATGAACTTCCCCTTCACCCAACACGAGGATCAAGCCTTCGAAACTCGGATTTCCTGACATCGTCAGGTTGCCGGTGACGATCAAAAGCCCGGCGCCGCCACCCAGACTGCAATCGCCGTCGACATACGTAAACTGTGGCGACGCGGAGCTTCCGGAATTCCCACTGAAAGAAGTGAAATACCGCCCCTGACTGGCAGCATTCGCCTTCTGCGCAGTCAGAAAGGCACGCGCCTTATTCGCGTTTTGCAACCAGCTCGGCAGCCTCGTGATGTTTATGTTTTCGGCAATCGGATTCGCGACCGTGTTCTTGTTGGACGCATCGATCTGAATTGCCATATCGGCGCCGCTGTTAGAGCCAAACGTGGGCAGGACGGTGGCGCTGCCGCCGTGATCGTGACCCGAGTAATCCTTGGCCGCGCTATTACCGGTGGAGAAAGTTACCGGCGTGCCGTCTTCAGAAGAGCGCATCATGATCGTGGCCACCGGCTCGAAATCAAAATTGCTGCGGCTGACGACCAGTTCGAGTTTCTTGAGCGAACCTTTTGGACCATAGCCAGTCACACGCAGACGCAAACGCGTCGGTTCGCTGGCCGCCGGCGTGTTGTCAGGATCGGCGAGTTCGACACTGAAAGCCATGCCGTTCTGCGGTGAATAACTGGAGGTCAGGCTGACGCGATCCGGCCGTGGCGCGCCACTCGGCGTGTAGTCGTAGCTCAGCCAGCCGGACAGCCGGGGACTCGTGCTTGTGTCTGACGGAAGGTTTGACGCACTCAGCGTGAGCGCATTGCGAAAACTGATCTTCGAACCGTTGGGCATTGACGCGTTTGCACTAACGTTGCCGCGCAGCACGTCGAGCGTGGCTTGCAGACCGCCTTCGGCGGCGTAGTAAGCCTGCATCTCGGCCGTCGAATCGATCGCCGTTCGCGAGGACAACGAGGTCACGAGCAGCAGCGTGCTACCGGCGGCCAGCAACAAACTCGAGAGCAGCAACACCGTCAACAAAGCCGCGCCGCGTTCGCGATGGTTCTTAGTGGTTCTCATTGTTCTTTCCTCAGTAAGCAGTCAGGTTCGAGTTGCGCAGGGCGACGTCAGACACGAGCAATACGTTCTTCGCCGGTTGATAACCATCGCTTCCCGGCGCACCCACCGCGTCCAGTTGCACGCAAACAGCAATGACGACGTACTTCGCGGCACTGGGAGTGACTTCTGAGGCTGATGCTCCAGTGATGTTGCAACCTGACGTGTTGTAAGAAACTTTTTGGTCGTAGTAGTGGAGATAAAGGCTGTCGAGACGATTCGATAACACGGTGACAGATCCACCAGACGCCGAGTACTGGTCGAATCGTGCCAGCAGGTTCGTGTTCGACGCCTGGTGAATGAAGTACTTGACGTCTTCTCCCGCGTCTGCGCCGTTGACGCTGATGCCGTTGCGCGCGGTGAGGCTCACCGTCTCGTCAAACTTGTTCGCATTCGAGCGGAAACGAATCATGCTGTTGCCGTTGGCGTCGGCGCCGGTGTCGCCGTCGACGATGCCGTTGCCGGTCAGGTTGAAACCGGAATTTGAAAGCTCGCGCGACATGATGTTGAGCGCGCGTTGCGCATCGGCGAGAGCGTCGCCGTTGGAGTTTGTGCGAGAGCGAATGTTGAGCGCGCGCGCCAGGAGCGTGCTGGCGATCCCCATGACGGTGATCGTCAAGGTCATGGCAATCAAGAGTTCGATCAGCGAGAAGCCGGCGTTCGATTTAGTCCGTTGTGACATTGTCGTTCCTTAGAGGGCGCGGTTCGATCCCATTTGCATGGCGCTGCGTTTTGTAACCAGCGTGACGGAAGCGAAGATGGTGTTCACGTTTGGAGCAGTGGACGACACGGGCGTGACTTTCACCGTGATCGTCTTGATGGTGCCGCCGGCCGAGTTCGTGATGATCGTCACGACCGTGTACTGACGGCCCAATCGCGTCACCGTCGACGAAGTGCCGCTTGACGACGTGGCATTAAGCGAACTATCGGTGAACACGACGCTCTTCAGTTGTTCCATGCGTTGTTGGGCCACTGCCGACGCCATTTCGCGATCGGCGGTGTTGGAGGTGTTGGTGGCCGCGTAGGCAAACAAACTCGCGATGCCGAGGCCGATGATGGCCATCAGCACCATCGAGACCGTCGTTTCCAGCAGTGTGAATCCGGCTTCTGAACTGTGTTTTTTATCCTGCATCGGTTTTCCTAATTGACGGTGATGGTTACTGTCCTGGAACCGCAGGTCGACGTGTTGAAGGTGACGCTGCCACTCTGTTTCTTGACGGTAACGGTGAAGACGGCGGGCGTAGAGCCACTCACGGTCTTCGATGAGGGCGAGACTTGTATCTGGCCGTTGTTGCTCGAAGTTGCTGTGATCGTTGCCGAACCGGTGAGGTTCGAAGCGGCGACTGAGATCGAGCCCGATCCGTTTTGACTAACGGTCAGCGGACTTGGCGTCGCAGTGATCGAACACGGCCCTGGCGACGGTGACGGCGTCGGTGTTGGCGTTGGGGTGGGGGTCGGCGTCGGCGTTGGCGTGGGAGTAGGCGTCGGCGTCGGTGTTGGCGTCGGAGTGGGAGTCGGAGTTGGGGTTACGCTTGGAGACGGTGTTGGTGTCGGGCTTACCGTTGGCGATGGAGTCGGCGTCGGGGGAAGTATTTCCGATGGGGTGGCGTCTGGATCGGGTACTACGTCTCCGGAAACATTTGTGTTGTAGGTCGTGCCTGGAACGGAAGCGTCGTGAAAGATTTCTGAGTCGATGGTTACATCGCCTGAGCCGGTGATGTTTACGTTGGCGGTGCCGGTTTCGTTACTGAAGCCGACTGAGATCTCCGAGGGCAGACGTCCGCGCCAGTCGAAGTTTATGGTTTGGAGTGTGGTGATGAAAGTGACGCTGTTTTCGAGCGGGAAGATCTGGGTGGAGACCAGGCCGCTGCCCTCGAAATCCATCGTGACGCTGTAGGTTGAGGTGGTCAGCATCTGCACGCTCGCCTCGCCATGACGGCGCACGGCGTCGGCGCGTGCACGCTCGACATAAGCCGCGAACTGACGGCTCGAGTTCGAGAGCCGCATGGAGCCGCGAGCCCTGGTGATTCCTAAGACAGCGAAGCACGAAACTATGGCGATCACCGCGGCGGTGATCACTAGTTGCATGATGGTGAAACCGGACTCGTGTCTTAAGGCACACTTGGCGGGTGGCGATTCTAGTTGGCGCACGAAACTATTCATCTCCGTTTACGAAGAGCTCAATTTTGGGCAGGTGTCATTGAAGGCTTTGACGGATAGCGGCAATACAACTCGTGCATACTGACCGAAGCGGGCATTTTGCTTAGTCAGAATGACTGGCGAGGCTGAGGAGCTAATCCTTTTTCAATGGCTCTTCAAAAAAACCTGCAAAGCAATTTATTCAGCATTTCGGCCTTTCTTTTTGAATTCGCGACCAGGCTGTTGAGATTGCCGCCAGCCTGAACCACCAAACCACTGCTGATAAAGTGCACCCCGCGTGCCACAAGCTT
>DATELZ010000135.1:0-60440 GCA_035276045.1 Pyrinomonadaceae bacterium
CGGCGCTCTCTTGATCTCAGTGACTCATCGCGTAGATCACCACGTTGATTCCCACCTTGTAAGCAGGCAGGCCATACTTCACCGGATATGAAGGCTCGTTGATCCATTCCCAGGCGTCGCCGAGGTCGCAGTTGCGCGCGAGAAACGCGACGAGGCGTCCGTTCTTGTTCTCGATTCCCATGTAGTGCGGAACGACGCCGCCTTTCTCTGATGTGATCCCGCGCTGCGCGTTGTAGACGTTGGGCACCTGGACCACCTCTTCGACGTCGAGATAGGCATGGAAGATCGGATGGGTCAGCGGCAGATCTTTGATCTCGTATTCAGGCACGATCTTCTGAAACTGTTCCTGCACGTTCTGCCACTCGTATTCGCCCCAGAAATCGTCGAGGAAGATGAAACCGCCGCGCATGATGTACTCGCGCAAGCGGGCGGCCTGTTCGTTTGTTAAATCCATGAAACCGGGTTCGACGATGTAGATGAACGGGTAATCGAAGATGCGATCGTCGAGGATCTCGAGCGCTTCGGGGCGCGGCGCGATCTTCAGGTTTGTGCCCGCCCACTCGCGCAGGCCGACGATGAAGTTGTTGTCGGCCTCGGGATAATCGGTGGTCCATGTGCCGCCGCCGTAGCCGCGACGGCCGCCGCGGAAGGGCGATTCGTAGATCGTGCGGACGAAGGTGAACTCGCCGAATGATGGGCCAGCGTCGGCGGGTGTTGACGATGGACGGCGACGTTGGCGGAATTGGCCGAACTGATCCTGGGCCACTGTTGGCATCAGCAGAGCGGCAAGTACGAGAATGGGTAATACCAGGCGTTTGAAAAAATTTGCCATTTTCCGTTTACCGTTTGTCATTTCTTATTTGTCAATTGCTGGTCGAATTCCTGAAATGAGAAATGACCAATGTCAAACGACAAATGGAAAATGATCACTGTCTCGGTCGTGCGCCGGATAGTCTTCGGTAATACTCCTCGACTGCGCGGCGATACTTCTCAGGGGCCGCGCCTTCGTCTCTGAGTCTCAGATTGGTGCGTCCGCTTTGTTGCTGCAAGTGTCTGCTCAGTTCGAGTTCGAGTTGACGAAGCGGTTCGACGACGCCGGCCTTGAGATGAGCGGCGGTGGCTGCGTCGCCTTCCATGCGGCCATCGGCGAGGCGCTTGAGTTCCTCGATCACTTCGTCGAGACGGCCGACGCCCATGCCGGTTGCGCCCCATTCACGTCGCAGATCCTGGGCTTCGCGGAGGCGTTCGCGGACTTCGGATGAGATCTGGCGATTGTCGCCCCAGTCGCCGCCCATCGGTCCCCATGCTGGTCCAGGACGTTGGCGGCCGCTGCGGCCGTCACCGCCGTTCTGCGATCCGCCGGCTTGTTGACTGCCTTCTTGTCCCTGTTGTCCTTGTTGACCCGATTGGCCTTGTTGACCGGATTGACCTTGTTGACCGGATTGACGTTGTTGTCCTTCCTGGCCCTGCTGTCCCTGTTGACCTTGTTGTCCTTGTTGATTGCCTTGTTGCTGGCCGTTTCGACGTGATGCGTTTTCATCCATGCGACGGCGCATCGAGTCGAGGTTGTCTGCCAGTTGACGCGTGCGGTCCAGGTTCTCTTCAGCGCTCGAGGCGTTCGCGCCGCGCGCGCTTTGCTCTGCTGCTTGCAGCCGTTCGGAAAGGTTGTTGAGACTGCGCTCAATCGCTCGTTCATCTCCACGGCCGCCTTGTTGGCCACCTTGCTGGCCTTGTTGCCCGCCCTGTTGACCGCTATTGAGCGACTGTTTGCTTTCACGAATGCGATCGGCCACGCGATCGCGCGCCAGCGAATCCGCCGCGTCTTTCAATTGCCGCGCCGTGCGCTGCTGGCCCTGACTGCCTTGCCCTCCCTGGCCCATCGCGCGGGCTGACTGTTCGATGTCCTGTTGCAGGTTTGAAACGGAGTCGGCGAGCGTGTCCTTTCGTTCGGCGAGCTGCTCGCGTGCTTTGCGCGAGTTTTCATCCTGCGCGTTCTGTCCACCACGGCGCGAGAGATTTTCCATGTCCTTCGCGATCTCGCGTTGGCGCGACGCAGCCTGTGCGGCCCGTTGGCGCAGATCGGAGATCTGTTGTTGCCGTCCCGATGCCCCCCCTGTTTGACTGCCTCGTTGACCGTTCGAACCGCTCATCTGCTGCAGCCGTTGTTGCGCCTGTTGCAGACGTTCGAGAGCGCGTTCATTCTGTGCGATCGACTCGCCGGAATTTCCTCGCGCATTCGCCTGCGCCTTCTGCATCTCGTCGGCCGTTTGGTTGAGCTGCTGGGCCAACTGCTGCATCTGCGGATCGCGGCGTTCGCGTGAGAGACGTTCCAACTCGCGCGCGGCCTTGCGCGTCTCTTCGATCATCTCCTGCTGTTGTCTTTGACTGCCGCCGCCCGAACCGCCGCCTTGCATCTGTTGGCGGCGACGCTGTTCTTCGAGTGCCGCTTGCTGGCGGCGGGCGAGTTCTTCCAGTCGCCGTTCGGCTTCACTCTTCTGCTGTTCGGCCTGTTGCTGTTGCGCACGTTGGAGCGTCTCGTACTGGTTCTTCATCTTGTCCAGTTCGAGATCGAAGAGACCGGCGAGTTCCTGCTGTTCGCGTTGGCCGCCACCGCCACCACCGCCCTGGCTCTGATTGCCGAAAGCAACCTGCACTTCGCGGAAGATCGCGTCGGCGGCGAGCAGCCGTTGCAAGGCGCGTTGTTCTGACGGCAGTGCGTCTTTGCCCGCCTCTTTTCTCAACGGCGGCGGCGCGCCTTCCATCTCTTTCGCGGCCTGGCGCAGATGATCGGCCATTTCGGCGACTTCTTTCTGGCCGTCAGTGCCGCCGAGTCGACGGCCCATGCGATCGAGAAACTCGAGCGTGTCAGTGCGCAGTTTTTCCTGGCCCGACGCCACGGCTTCGTAACCATCGCGGCGTTCCTGTTCGGTGTATTTTTCGCCTTCGCGAATGAGCCGGTGCGTCGCTGCGATCAGATCTTTTTGCCGGCGCGAGAGTGCGTTTTGATCCTGCTCTTCACCACCCCCGCCGCCACCGCCGCCTTGCTGCTGCGCCTGTTTGTACTCCATCTCAAACGGCTTCACTTCGATGAAGTAGATGTCGCTGGTCGATTCGTTGCTTGCGTCGCGCGCCTTGGCGAAATACGAGATGAAGTCGCCGGGTTTGAGACCGTACTCTTCGAGAAAGAACGTGTACGCGCCGCTCAGCGAGCGAGCTGAATCGCGCGTCAGTTGTTGCAGGTTGACTTTCTTTTCGTCGCCGCCGTTGACGGAGAAGTGCAGGTCCATCGAGACGACGCCGTAGTCGTCTTCGGCGCGAGCTTGCGTGAATACTTCTTCGAGGTTCGTGGCCTTCTTGTCACGCCCGGGTTTATCAAACGAGATCGTCGGCGGTTGATCGACGAGCACCGAGACGTCGTACTCGTTCGAACCGCGATAAGCTTCGCCGTCAGTGCTGACCAGTTCGATGTAGTAACTGGTGTCGCCGGCGACGGTGATCTCGCCGAGGAAGTTACTTGGCTCACCGCCCTGCTGTTTCATCTCGACTTTCTTGCCGTCGGCATAGACGATGCGCGCCGCGCGCACTTTGCCGGTGAGTTTCGCCGTGATAGTGGCGGTCGTTCCTTTGAGCGCCGCGATGTCGCCGCCGTCTTCGAGTGTTTTAGACGGCAGGTTCGTAAACGCCGGGAAGTTCAAGACAAGGTCGAGCTGTTTGACGTAGGGCAGATCGACGACGTTGAGTTTGTAGACTTCGGATCGAATACTGTTCGACTCGACGAAATATTCCATCGAGTCCTGGATGTTGAAGATCGAGAAACGGAAATCGCTGCGCGCTTTCGCGGGTTCCATTGTCTGGCCCTGGAAGTCGCCGTTGGAACCGATTGGCCGCGCGAAGACAGTTACCGTTTGCGAATCAAAATTGACGAGCGTGGCGAGGATGTCCTGGTCGGAGCCTTTCGGAACGCGCGCGGTGCCGGGTTTGACCTTGATGCTCATCGCGTTTGTCGTCGCGGCGAGCGTGGTCGGCGTGACGAGTTGGGCCACGCCCTGCGAGATCTCCCGCGGTCCCCACTTGAGCACGCCGGCAAACAGCAACAAACTCGCGAGCGCCGCGCCGCCATACAGCAACAGACGCGAACGGCGGATCACATTGCCTACGTCGAGCGTGGCGGAAACGTCGTTGGCGTCACGATAAAGACGGTTGACGATTGCGGGCGAGATTCCCTTGGCGTTGCCATTAGCATATTCGACCGCAGTCACGAGCCGCTCTTCGGCGCCAACAGACCGCTCTTCTATTAGCCGGGCAAGACGCACGTCGCTGATGCGTTTGAGCAGGGGCCGAACGAGCGCGAAGTAAATCGCGGCCAGACAGGTGAGCAGCGCGCCGATACGCAGCACGATCAGCGCCGCGCCGTTGTAACGATAACGATGAGCGGCCCAGCCCGTGAGCAGCAGAACAACTGCCACGACGCCAACGCTGATCGCCACTCCTCGCAATGAAAGCAAAAGCTGCCGTCGCGATCTCGCTCGACGAAGTAGATCCTGCAATAGGTTCGTTTCAGGGCTCATCACTTCTCTCCCCAGTGCGTTTTTACCGGTCTGACTCCGCGTAGTCTCTGCGTTCTCTGCGGTTTAACTATTCTTTGCGCCATGTTTACCGCAGAGACGCAGAGGACGCAGAGACTACGCAGAGAAACCTCTAAATCAGGCCACCCATCTTACCCGACCATTTTCACCATTTTTGTGCGGCGCGCCAATACGGATTCTGCCAATAACAACAAGAGCGCCACAAGCAACAACGACCACCACACTCGCTGCCGTCCTTCGACTTCTTCACCATTCAGGTTTCGATTTGCGTCACTTCCTTCAGCCGCGCCTGCGCCACCGGTCACGCCCGCCATAAACTCGCCAAAGTTCAACTTAGTGAAATCACCTTCCGCTCCGTCTGTGTCTACAGCAGCAAAGCCGGGCTGCGAGCTGTAACGAAGGCGATAAAATCCAGGCTCACGGCCCGTTATGAGCAGATCGCCTTCCGGCGTGTTGCGCGTTTCTGATAGACGAGCGCCGGCGGGCGTGTCGATCGCAGGCGGTTGCCCGTTAGCTTCTTTGCGAACCGTGAAAGTTTGACCGAGGCCGTACCATGAGTTTTCTTCACGCGCGCCCACGTAACGCACCATCTGATGAATAAACGGCAGATAAAGCGGCGTCAGCGGCAGATCGTTCCAACTTGGACCAAGCGACGACGTGAACATCATCACGCGTCCTTTGCCGGTGCGCGATTCGAGCAACGCCGGGCTGCCGTCTTCAAAGCGCGAGAGCACGGCGGCGGTTGTCGTCGGTTCTGAGCGGAAGTAACCGATGACGTGCGTCGCGGCCAATCGCCCGCTCTCCTGAAACACTTCGAAGATCGGATGATCGAACTTGATGTTTGTCATTGCCACGCTCTCGCCCGCCTTCGTTTGCACTGCTTCACGAAGCACAGCGGGAGCGATGCGTTGCAGCGAGCTGTTGAACCTGTCGGCCGTGGTGCGTGGTCCAGTCGAGACGATCATCTGGCCGCCGGCTTCGACAAACTTCATCAGCGCCTCTGCCAGCGCGCCGTTGATCGGATCGGCATCGTTGAGCACGACGAGGGCGTATTCCTGAATACTCGACGGGTCGACCGAGCCCGTGCTCTTGAGCGTGAACGTGAACGGCAGATCGTCGTTCGTCGTCAACGCGCTCTGGAGATGAAGACTGTCACTGCGCCCGCGTGAAGCGCTCTCGACGATCAACGCCTTCGCCGGGGTCTCGCGCCGGAGGGTGAAATAGAAACGATTGTCGGAAGGGAA
This sequence comes from Pyrinomonadaceae bacterium, assembly GCA_035276045.1. Classification (GTDB taxonomy): domain Bacteria; phylum Acidobacteriota; class Blastocatellia; order Pyrinomonadales; family Pyrinomonadaceae; genus PSRF01. Next base: position 5,831 of record DATELZ010000135.1, read on the forward strand.
ATCGTTGGAGACGATGTCGATCGTGCAGCGATTAGCGCCTTCGTTCAGGTTGAAGCCGGTGAACTCGATGACTCGCGAATCGCGGCTGTTGAGACTGATGTCGCGTTTCTCGACGGTCTGCTCGTTGATCTGAAAATCGACCGTGATGCGATCGCGCGGCGTGTCGCCGAAGTTGCTGACATGGACCGCGAGATTGTCGAGATACTTCTGGCCGAAAACCACGCCGCGCGCTTCGACGTTCGTGATCGCGATATTCGGAACGGGATCGTTTCCGCCGACGTCGATCGTTTGCAGCTTCGTGCTGTTCGCGAGTTTGAACGTGGCGGTGTTCTGGTTCCAGCCGGGCGCTTGAAAATCGGAGATCATCACGATCTGTTTCGCGCCGCTGGTCTCGATCTCGCCCAGCAACGACTCCGCGCCACGCAACGCCTGTTCGTAATCTGTTCCATCCCAACCGGCGTTCAGAGTGCCAACTGCCATTCGCAGTCGGTTCTTGTCGTTCGTGAAGCGATTGATAACGGCGTAGCGTTTGTCGAAGCTGACGAGCGCGATCTGTTCGTCGTTGCGTGCTTCGTCAATTGCCGCTTCGGCGCGTTTTTGCGCTTCGGCGAACATTGGTTCGCGCCGCATGCTCAACGAATTGTCGACGAGGATCACTGTCGCGCCCGCGGCGGCGGTCTGTTTCGCCGAGCTGCCTCCGCTGAAGAACGGGCGCGTAAACGCGATCACGATCAGCAGAATTGCCAGACAGCGAAGCAGCAGCAACAGCACGTTTTGCAACGTGCGGCGGCGGATGGTCCGTTGCGGCACCTGGCGCACGAAGACGAGAGCAGGGAACTGCACTTTGCGGGCGCGCGTGCGCCGTACGAGGTGCACGAGTATCGGCGCTGCGAGTGCAGCCACACCAAGAAAAAACAATGGCGTTAAGAATGACATCTTCTACTTGCCTGCGCGTCGGGAAAGAAACGAGAACAAAGCAAAATCCAACGGCTGTTTCGTCGTCAGCATTTCGTAATCGACATGATTGGCTGCCGCGCACTCGCGCATCTCTTCGATGTGCCGCCGCATCCGTTCACGATAACCGCTCATCACGACGTCGGGAAGGACGGGCATCTGTTCCTGCGTCTCGGCGTCTTCGAGCAGCAACACCGCATCGGTGAACTCGAAGTCCAGCTCGTTTTGATCGAGCACATGAAACGCGATCATGTCGTGGCCTTTGAAGCGCAGATGCTGAAATGCTTCTTTCAGACGATCGGGTTGATCGTAAAAGTCGGAGATGAGCACGACGATGCCGCGGCGCGTCAGGATCTCGGCGAGTTGATGCAGCGATTCGGCGAGCTTTGTTTCACCGCCGGCTTCGATCATCGAGAGCGTGCCGAAGATCGTGCGCATGTGACCGGTGCGGTTACGCGCGGGCACGTGCGTATGCACTTTGTCCGCGAACGCGAGCAGGCCGACGGCGTCCTGTTGCCGGTTCAGTAAATAAGAGAGAGACGCGGCGAGGAACTGCGCGTATTGCAACTTCGTCACCGAAGTCGAGTGCGAGTAGTTCATCGAAGCGCTGGTGTCGATCAGAATGTGACACTGCGTGTTCGTGTCCGCGCGATATTTCTTGATGAAGTAACGATCGGTGCGTCCGAGCAGCCGCCAGTCGAGATAACGCAGATCGTCGCCGGCGTTGTATTGACGATACTCGGTAAACTCGGTCGAGAATCCGGTGTATGGCGAACGATGCAGCCCGGACATAAATCCCTCGACCACCGCGCGCGCAAGCAGTTCCAGCGACCCGACACGCGCGAGCAATTCCGGATCGAGAAACCGCGCTGGTGTTGCTGAAGTACTCATATCTGTTTAACCACAAAGAAGCACAAAAGGCACAAGAAGCACAAAATAATGTTTTCAGGACAGTACCGAACTCTGTGCATTTTGTGGCTCCTTTTGTGCCTTTTTGTGGCTAAAGTCCGCTCTTTGGTTCGGGCACTGTTTCGATCAACTGTTTGATGACGCGATCGGAGTCGACCTTTTCTGCTTCGGCCTGGAAGTTCAACAGCACGCGATGCCGCAACACTGCGGGCGCAACCGCGCGGATGTCTTCACACGAAACGTTGTAACGGCCACGCAAAATCGCGCGCGCTTTGCCGCCGAAGATCAGGAACTGCGAAGCGCGCAGCGAGGCGCCCCACGTCACCCACTTGTTCACAAACTCCGGCGCGGCAGGTGTTCCCGGACGGCTGGCGTTGACGAGCCGCACCGCGTAACGCGCGACCGTGTCAGACACGGGGACCTGCCGCACCAGCCGCTGAAACGCGATGATCTCGTCAGCCGACATCAGCCGTTCAAAATCGTAATCCTGCGGCGAGGTCGTTTGCTTTACGACTGCGACCTCTTCTTCTTCCGGCAGGTAACCGATCTTTACGTTGAACATAAAACGATCGAGTTGCGCTTCTGGCAACGGATACGTGCCTTCCATTTCGATGGGATTCTGCGTGGCGAGTACGTGAAACGGCCGTGGCAGATCGTAGCTGACACCCTGGACCGTGACGCGTCCTTCCTGCATCGCTTCGAGCAACGCCGCTTGCGTCTTTGGCGGCGTGCGGTTGATCTCGTCGGCGAGCACGATGTTGGCGAAGATTGGACCAGGAATAAATTGCAGCGCGCGGCGGCCGGTGGCGCGATCTTCTTCGATGATCTCCGTGCCGGTGATGTCGGCTGGCATCAGGTCGGGGGTGAACTGGATCCGTTTGAACGAGAGATCGAGCACGCTCGCGATAGTCCGAACCAGCAGCGTCTTGGCAAGGCCCGGGACGCCGGTGATGATCGAGTGGCCGCCGACAAACAACGCCAGCAGCACCTGCTCGACGACCTCGTCTTGCCCGATGATTGCTTTTCTGATTTCTCGCAGCAGCCGCTCGCGCGCTGAGCCTAGTTTGTCGAGCATTTGCTCGTCGCTGATCGTTAATTGGTCAACCGCCATATTGGTCCTTTGTACTTTGTCCTTTGTGCTTTGTATTTTGCGCTTTTATTCGATGTTGTCTTAACAAAGAACAAAGTACCAAGCACAAAGTAGAAATTTCACTGTCCCACGATTCTCAACAACAAATCCTGTGCTTTCTCATAACGCGGCGCGGCTTCGAGGGCGCGCAACACCGAACGTTTCGCTTCAAGCTGACGGCCGAGGGCGTGATACGCCGTCGCGACGTTGTAGTTTGCCTCGGCGATGTTCGGCGGCTCCAGCGCGAGCGCTACCTGAAACTCCGTCAACGCCCCCGCATTGTCTTTTAGATCGACACTTAGCTCGCCCGCTTGCGTGTGCAGTTTGTAATCGAATGGGCTGATGTAGAAACTAGCGCGCAACGCGTCGAGCGCTTTTTGTTTCTCGCCGAGTGCGGCGCGAATACGCGCGATGGTTTTCAACGCTTCGAGGTTGTTTTCATCGGTCTTCACCAGTCCTTCGAGTATCGTCACGGCTTGCGCCTGATCGCCTTTTTGTTCGAGCAGTTTGACGAAAGAATCGAACGGATTGCCTTTCCCACTCACATAAGGAAAGAGTTCCAGCGCGCGAATGTAATGTGTTGTTGCTCCGGCCGTGTCGCCATCGGCGGCGAGCAGTTCGGCCGCGCGAATACGAAGGGCGAAAGTGTCCGTGGTCTGAAGCTGCTTCAGCACTTCTTCTTTCGTCATCGAGGCGACGACGTTGCTTTGCGTGCTCAACGCTTGTTGCAACGGACGCGCTTTCGTTTCCACGTACGCGAAGAATTCTTTATCAAACTCCGCTTCAGTGAGCTTCAAAGTCTGTTTAAGAACATCGGGCGTGTGGGCCTTGTCGCGATACATCGCGAGCATGCGCAGGATCGCGTCGAAGCCGAAACGCTCGACGATGAACTCGCAGATCTGCGACGCCTGGAAGTAAGCGATCGGCACGTCCTGCGGGCTGCGTGGACGCTGGAAGCCGGCGTCAAGATCTGCGATCTTGAACCAGCGGCCATCGGTAAAGGAACGAACGAACAGCGGGTTCCAATCGTCACCCCAACCGGGACGGGCGCGGCGCTCTTCGTAAACCGAGAGACCTTCCGAGAACCAGCGCGGCACGCGATAGTCAGTCATCTGCAGGGTGATGACGTGCACGTACTCATGCCACAACGTGCTGCCCCAGTTGAACTCGCCCGCTTGCCGTGCTGACGGCGAATCCTGCGCGATCACGACGCCGAAGCAGACTCCGAGCGCGCCGAGACCGGGAATCCCGAGCGTGCGCACCGCGAAGTCTTCATGGTTCTGAAAGATCTCGACGATGATCGGACCCTTGGGTGTGAACTTGTACTTGGAAGTCAGTTTGGCCGCGGCCTCTTCGAGCAAGCTTGCCGCGTATGGCGCGAGGACGTCGCTTTCCTGCGCGGAGGCTTTGATGACAAATGCTCCGCTTTTCGTTTCGCGGTAATCGGCCATCGTGTCGAGCAGGTCGAGTGTGTTCTTGGCCCAGAAGTTAAAAGGATCTCCTTTGAATGCTTTCTCGACCGCGGCGCGTCCGGGTTCCATCTGGCCCATGCGCAAGAGCGCCATGCCCAGGTTCAGATGAGCGTCCCACAACTGCGGCGCGGTATCGATCGCACGCCGGGCAAATGCCGCGGCTTGTTCCGTGCGGCGCGTGATGGTGGCGTAACGCGAGAGAGTGTTGAAGATACCGCCATAGCGCGGGCTGATCGCGAGCGTGGCTGTGACTTCCGGTTCGAAGTCTTTGTCTTGGAGGTAGAACATCGCCGCTTTCAACGAATGCGCGTCGAGTGAGCGGGGATTGATCTTCAATGCCTTTTCGATCTCGGTTGACGCAGCGTCGTATTGGCCCATTTCCAGGGCGAGTGCGGCCTTGAGCGCGAGGGCGTCGACAAAGTTCGGATTGATTGTGAGCGCGCGTGTGAGCGCGGCGGACAATTCTTCGCCGCCTTCCATCCGTTTGTTGAGAGCGACGTCGAGGTGCGCGCGTGCGCTGTTGGGATTGATCTTGAGGGCGTCGGCGTAGAACTGGGCGGCGTCGCCATACTGGTACTTATCGGTAAACAACTCGCCCGCGTTGAGTTGCGCGTCGAGATAGTCGGAATCTTCTTCGATAGCGGAGCGATAGATGTCGTTGGCGTCCTGGAAGCGTCCGAGATGGACCAGGGCGCGCGCGATCAGCGTCAGTTCGGCGACGGATTCCGGATCGTTGTCGGTGTAGTGCTTGACGAACGATTCGTAGATCGGTTTCGCGCGATCTGATTGGCTGATCAGGTCGAGCACTTCGGCGCGGCGCAGATCGCTAGTCAGCCGCTCGTAAGCAGCGCCGGATTTTTGTGCATCGGCGCCGGCCTGTTCAAACTCCGCAATTGCTTCCGTGTACTTGCCGGTGATTGCCAGCACTTCGCCTAACTCGTGACGAACAGGTCCGGCGTCCGGCGTCTTCGTGAGAAAACGTTTGGCCGTGGTTTCGGCTTCGGTATAGCGGCCGGTTTCAATGTAAACGCGCAGTTGTGCTTTTTGCGCGACGGTGTCGTTTGGATTTGCCGTGAGCCGGGCGGTGAGCAGTTTGAGAGCGTTCTCGTAGTCGCCTTTGCGAAGCTCGGCGAGGCCACGCGACTCGTCCTGCGATTGTGCGAGAGAGGCACGGTCCGAGAAGACGAGAGAAGTGCACGCCGCGAAAAGAAGGATTCCCGCAAAGGCGCAAACGCGCAAAGGCAGTATTTGTCTCACTGAGGTTCTCTCTTTGCGTCTTTCTTTGCGCCTTTGCGCCTTTGCGGGAAAAATTCTGTTCACCCTGTACACCTTCAATTCAAAGTTGTGTCTATGCTACGAACCCGCTTGCTTGATTGAGCGATTAATCTTCGCCAGCTCGATGAAGAGACGTTCGAGGGTGGCTTCGTATTCAGTTTCCGGCATGTTTGTCTTGCGCGCGATCAGTTGTTCGATCTCGCCTTCGAGACGCGTGCGTTCTTTGATCAGTTTGCCGGTGGCGGCGTTAGCGGCGGCTTCGTCGACGCTGAGCGAATCGAGATAAGTCGAGCGCGCGAGCAAGCCCTCGCCCGCTTCCGGTTTTTCACGTCCCACGCCATCGCCGTTGTCGTCGATTAACGCGTGCTCGGTCGCGAGGCGGCCGGCGCGTTTGTAGAACTCTTCGGTTAGACGAGTGGCGTAGACAAAAGCTTCGAGGATGGACGTGTGACCGTCCTGGTCCGTGTCGCCATCGGTCGCGTTGAGCGCGTTGATGAAGAAGCCGGCGAAGCGTGTTGCGTTGGTTTCCTGCCCGCTGCGTGTGGCGGTGACGACGATGCGGCCTTTCGCGGAGAGGGGTTTTACAAACTCGCCACTCGCGCTCGCCATGTTGAAGACGAGGATCCGGCGCGTTGGCAGCGCCGTGAGCAACTGGTTGTAATCAGACGCGGAGAGATCCGGTCCGACGAGATTGAACTTCGCTTCCTTGCCGTCAAACGAACCGTGACCGATGAGAAATAAGTAGATGACGTTGTTGGCGTCGAGTTGCGACTTCAGCGTCGCGAAGGTTCGTTTTACTTCTTCGGCAGTTGCCGTTTTCTCGGACAGCACTGTGATTTGCTTCGGAGCGAAACCGTAACGTTGCGAGAGCACTGAATTCAAATCGGCGGTCCATTCGGCAAACTGTTTCGCGTACGCAGGCTCGCCCCCGGGACCATTGACGATCACGGCAAACTTATTCGGATCGATTTTCTGGGCCACAGATGAGGCCGAAAGCAACAGCAGCAGAACGAACGAAGCGATGTATTTCATTAAGCCAGGCCTTCGCGTTTTCGCAGGAACCACTCACCAGTCAGCAAGCCGACGATCAGCATGAAGTTGATCGGCATGTCCCACAGATCTTTTGTCACGCGTTCCGAGTACGGTGTTTGCCGGTAGACCAGGTCGTCGAGCAGCAACTGTGCTTCGGCGGGCGTGTAGTATTTTCCGCCCGTTTCCGCCGAGATTCGTTTCAGCAGGTCGCTGTTCTGCGCCGCGCTGTAGTATTCGCGATTGAGGTCGCTTACGAGGATGCTCGACTTCGCATTCAACGTTCCGAGTCCCGCGCTCGTGCCGGTCAACTCGATCTTGTGTTCGCCGAGTTCGTCGGCCTTGAATTCGCCGGCGTAAGTATTCACCGCGTTGAGCGTCGTGAACTTCAGCGGCACGTCGACGACCGTTCCCGATGGTTTCGTCACGCGCGCGGTCGCGTTTGCGTCGTTGACCGGATTGAAAAGCTTATCGCGAATGTCGGCGACGATGTTGATCGTGTCGTCCATCGAGTAGACGTCTTTTTCGGCTCCGATTTCGATCTGACGGGGTGTGCTGCTAACAACATAGCGCAACATCTGTCGCCAAAAAGTCTCGTGCGCATTGTTTTTTGAATCCATGCGCATGCGCCAGCGCCACGTGTCGCTTGTCGTCAGTGCGAGCGTTTGTCCGCGACCGTACCGTTGTTGGACCAGCAGCGGCACTGTTTGCCCGCCGTCAGCTCGTCGCGCTTCCAGCAGGACTGACGCGCCGGGCTTGATGTTTGTCAGCACTTGTGACACGGAGATCGGAGGCAGTTCGTTCCACGCTTTTTGATTTGCGCCGCGATCGTCGGTTAAGCGCGTGATCGGATGTGCCTGGCCCGCGCCCGTCAGAATCGCTTTGTAAACCGGTGAGAATGAAGCGGCGTCGTCGATTGGACCACCGGTCAGCGAAACCGGGAGCAGGTCGTCGATCGTGGTGCCTTTGTACCTGCCGCCGTCAAACGCGAGACGGCCGCCGATGGCGAGCAGTCCAGCGCCGCGGCGGGCGACGAAAGCTTCGATCGCGCGCAACTGATCGGCGGTAAAGAAACCAGCTTCGACACTGCCGAGAACTAAACCGTCGTACGAGAAGAGTTCTTCCTCAGTAACCGGGAAACCGGTGGCCAATTCGCCTTGATTGCCGATGCCCTGGCGGTAGAACTTGTTTTCCCCCGTGCGTTGGAGCGAGACGAGAATGATGTTCTTTTCGTTGAGCGCGAGCGATTCGCGAATCTTGCCCAGCTCCCAACGCGGTTCGCCTTCGACGTGCAATAGTCGCAGCGGGCCGGAGATCACTTCCACGAGCGAGTCTTGTTTGTTGTTTTCGATCGTCAACTCGCCGTCGAGCGGCGTGATCTCGACGGTGTAACGATGAATGCCGGGAGTGGTGGGTGTGATTTCGAGATTGACAGCTTGCGTATCGTTGCCGCGCAGGTTGAACTCTTCGGTCTTGATCGCGCGGCCGTCTTCGCGCACGCCGATCAGGACTTTGGTCGCCTGGTAACCGCTCAAGCCGACGTACGTTTCGATGTTCACGCGCGAGCCGACAAGGACGCGGCGTGGCATGTTGATGCGCGTCAGTTCGGCATCCATTGGCCGCGCGGTGTTGCCGACGCCGACGGTGAACACTGGAATATCGCGCGCGCGCAATTCTCTCAGCGTGGCTGCGAGATCGCGTGGGACGTTTGAAGCGCCGTCGGTGGCGAGCACGATCGCGGAGAGCGGCATGCCTGACGAGCGTTTGACTGTTTCGTCGAGCGCGCCGGCGAGATCGCTGGTGCGTCCTTCGGCGAAGAGATCTTCAGCGCCTTTCAGACGCGAGAGTCCGCCGGCGAAGCCATAGATGTTTGTTTTGAATTTTGCGTCGAGACGATTGAGAAAGGAGTTCTGATCCGCGCTGAGCAGTGTTTGTTTAACTGCGTCGATGCGGGTTGCGCCATTTTGCGTGTCGCCGAGTTTCATGCTGACTGAATCGTCGACGACGATCGCGACATAGCTGCTGCGCGGAATCACGGAAGAGACGACTACAACCGGACGCAGCAGCAGCGTGACGAGGAGTGTCAGCAATGCGACACGAAGGACGATCAGCGTCGCCGTCGTTCCTTTTGATAAGCGGACACGCGAGCGCAGGTAAACGAAATAGATGAAGGCGGCGATGAGTAAAACGATGAGAACCAACAGCAGGGGACCGGGACGCACGTCAAAACCAAACCGGCCGTTAGTAAAAACGGCCTGCTCATGACCGAACAGAAACCGTACAAGTTGGTTCATTTTTTGGTGCTCGTCATTATACACGCGGCCCCGCGTGGGGGCTTCTAGTTCGCGGCGAGCTGCGGCAGCCCGGGCGACGAGCTTAAGTACCTTGGGCTTTTAGTAGCCGCCACCTGCCGGTTGGGTTGTTTCCCATGTTGAATTGTGGGATGAGCTGTGAGAAATCAGTGGTGTGTTGTCGGAATAAATGGTGAGGCGTGCGAAATTCTGTGCGTTTGAAGCCGTAACGAGTAATTCATGAGTCGTTAACGTTCGAGTAGCATCTCGTGTCTAAAGTCTCGCCAGATGTTCGCCGCGGGGCGAACATTCCCGCCAGCAACATCCTAGGCGCTAATGTTTGAGCCGGCGCTGAAGGACTGCGAAACTGCGAAAAGCTCCGGTGGAAAGCCTGGTCTGCCGGAGCTTTACCCCCTTAGAATCGGCAGCAGCAGTGATCACAAACGTGAGGTCAAACATTTGCGGACTCTCAAGCTTACGCTCGCCATCCTTTTGTTCACAGCTTTTCTAATCGTGGCTTTTTCGGGCGGCATTTCGTTTTCGGCCCGGCGCGGCTCTGTTGACGAACCGGCCAGTCAGGGCAGACCGATAACGCCGGCAGGCACGCTGGTCCTGGACGTGACTACGAGACAAGCGGCCGTCGGCTCTTTGCCGGTCGATCTGGTGCGCAGTCCGGATAAGCTCGGGCCCACGGGCCAGGGACGTTACTTGATCTCGGTAAATAGCGGCTATGGCGTTCAGTTCAACTCCACCGGCAATCGTGGTCAACAATCGCTTGCCGTGATCGATCTGAATCTGAAACCGGCAGCGGTGATTCAGAACGTCTATTTTCCCTCGCCGCAAAGCGTGAATGTTGGAGTGGTGTTTGCGCCGCGGCCTGAAGCTGATGGTTCGTACTTGCTGTACGTCTCTGGCGGGTTTGAAAACAAGATCTGGATCTTCCGGTTTCAGCCGGGGAACCGGCATCCGATCGCGCCGGCATCACCTGGACCAAACACGACCGTTGCCGCGCCGTTCATCGACGTGAGCGGTTTTGCATCTGCGGCAAACTCACCGCGCTACAACGACGATCAGGAACCGGTTTATCCGACCGGAATTGCGCTCAGCCGCGATGGCAACACTTTGTTTGTGGCTAATAATCTCGGCGACAGTCTCGGAATCGTCGACGATCTCCGAGGCGCTCGCAAGCTTGTCCGCGTTGATCTGCGTCATGAACGAAATCAGCTTGTCTATCCGTATGGGGTGGTTGTCGCGCCAGGCGCGAGGACGAAGGTCTATGTGTCTTTGTGGAATGACAGCAGTGTCGCAGTGGTCCAGCCTGACAAGTTGGACCAACCGGTGACGCGAGTGAGCGTCGGCCGGCATCCGACTGTGATGCTACTCAATCCGGAAGGCAGCAGGCTCTTTGTTGCTAATTCGAACGACGACAGTGTTTCCGTAATCGATACGGCGACTGACAAGGAGATCGAACGGATCAGCACGCGTTTGTCTGAGAGTGTGCCGCCGGGCAACAGTCCCGAAGGTTTGGCGCTGGATGGAGACGATCTTTACGTCGCGAATGCTCATAGTAATTCGGTGGCTGTCGTAGAGCTTTCGGAGCGATCTCGTGGGGCGCGTGGTGAGGAATCCGAGCGCAGCATGGTGCGGGGGTTCATTCCCACGGGCCAATATCCTTCGGCGGTCGCCCTCGTCGGACAAACTCTTTTCGTGGGCAACGGCAAAGGCGCCGGCGTCGAGAACTCGTCGTTGATTGTTAACAATTCAGGGCGTGTTCCGAATGCGCCGAACGAACGCTTTCCGGAAGGCAGCGGGCGAAGACAAGGCGGGCAATACAGCGGGTCGATTGTGATCGGAAATATAAGCGCGATCGGCGAGCCTGACGAGCCGGCTTTAGCGCGCTACACGCAACAAGTGATGAGAAACAATGGCTTGCTTGGTCCCGCCAGGCCCAGGCTCTTCGCGGGCCGCTCGCCGATCAAGCACGTCATCTACATCATCAAAGAGAACCGCACTTACGATCAGGTGTTTGGCGACGCCGAGGCGTCAGGTGATGGCACAAAGGCTGACGGAGATCCTTCGCTCGCGATCTTCGGCGCCGGCGAAGCTGCTGCGAGACCTGATGGCAGAAAGCAGAACATCACGCCGAATCATCGCGCGCTTGCGCTTCGTTTTGGTCTCATGGATCGGTTCTTTGTGAATTCCGAGGCGAGCCCTGACGGACATAATTGGTCCACTGCCGCTTTTTCCACTGATTATGTCGACAAGGCGTTTCGTTGGAACTATAGCCGGCGTGGACGCACTTACGACTATGAAGGCTTCAACCGGTTGCCGAATTACGAGCCCGTTCGCGGCGCGCCTTCGCTGTTTGGTCCCGAAGTGGAGGCCGAGGATGTCGCTAATTACATGCGGAAGTACATTCCTTATTTGCAAGGCTCGCGAGATGTTTCCGAACCGCAGACGCTCTACCTTTGGGATGCTGCGGCGCGCGCGGGCCTGACTTATCGCAGCTATGGTGAGTTTATAGCCACGCTTTCGGAAGCGGATGTGAAGGCGATCAAAGACAATCGGGAGAAGGTGTATCCGGACGTTTCGAAGACGGTTTCGGCGTTTCCGACGAAGAAGTCGCTGGAGGGACGGTTCAACGCGGAGTATCGCAATTACGACATGAGCACGCCTGATGCGATGACCGTCGATTCGTATCGCGCGGCGAGGGAGACTAATGCGAATCCGTTGATTAGCAACGCGCATGGCGATCAGCGATTCCGTGGCAATTCGCGGTTGGGTGTGTGGCTGGATGAGTTTCGTGCCTATGCTGCCGAGCGTGCTGCGGGAACTGCGGATCGGTTGCCCAATTTGTCGATGGTCCGTTTGTCAAACGATCACACGGATGGGATTGGCGCTGGGAAGCCTACGCCGCAGTTTTATGTGGCTGACAACGATTACGCGCTGGGGTTGTTGGTTGAAGCAGTTTCGAATAGTGAATATTGGAAAGACACTTGTATCGTCGTGGTTGAGGACGATGCACAGGATGGACCGGATCATGTTGATGCGCATCGGTCGGTGGCGCTTGTGATCAGTGCCTACAATCGACCGGGCGTGTTGGTGCACGAGTTTCACAATACCGTCAGTTTGATCAGGACGATGGAGTTGTTGCTGGGGCTCGAGCCGATGAACCAGCTTGATGCCACGGCGACGCCGATCAACATCTTCCGCAGCGAGCCGGATCTGCGTCCGTACAAGGCGGTGCTGCCGGATGTTGCTCTCGACAATCTGGTAACTCCGCCGGCACGCGACGCCGCTACCGCCTACTGGATGCGGCGCACTGAAGAGCAAGACCTCGCTCGCGCGGACATGGCCGATCCCGAAGTGCTCAATCGCATCATCTGGTTCTCGGTGAAGGGCGACGTCCCGATGCCTCCCATCGCGCGTTTGCCGCTGTTTGATGCGATGCGGATCGGTTTGCAGGAGGAAAGAGAGGAGATTGCCGAAGGTCGGAGCAAAGATCCTGACGACGATTAGCATGCCGGGATTAGGCCGCTTGCGTATACAACTGTGCGTGTTATACTTCGCCGCAAGGAGTTTGAAATGTCTCACAAAGTACCATTTCCGCCGCCGGAGCATGAGGAGTTATCAATCGAGGAAAAGGTTGATTGCACAGGAGCCCTGTGGGATCACATCACAGCGGATACTGACAAAGTGCCGGTTCCTGATTGGCACCACGAAATCCTTGAAGAGCGCCTCGCAAAATACAGCGATGGAAAAGGTGGATTGAAGACGGATGGATGGCAGACGTGGGAAGAGATTAAAGAAGAATTAACCAAACACTAAGCAAAACCTCGATCCTCACTACACACAATGAGTCGTCGTATCATCCTCTCACCGGATGCTAAAACAGATATTCACGCTATCAAACGTTGGTACTACCGCAACGGGGCGTCACTTTCCTTGCAATTTGCAGCCGAAGTGGAATTTACATTGCGTCTAATTGCGCAATACCCACATGCATTTCCGCTCGTTAAGCGTGGTGTCAGACGTGCGTTAATGAAGGGTTTTCCGTATTTGATCTACTTCACTTTGAAGGGCGGGACTGTATCTGTTATAGCTGTCATTCATAAGCGCCGGCAACAATTTTAATAGCCCGGAGACGACAATGACTGATAAAGAATTCCTCAAACAAGCAAAAAAGTACTCCGAACCGTTCCGCGTCACCGATGGCCGGAAGTTCAAGCTCAGCAAGATCGATCCGGGGGAGACGCTGGGGCTCGAGGCGGATGATAAGCCGGAGGCGAAGAAGGCGCTCGGTTACGGTGTGGAGATGCTGGCCGAGTTACAGGACAAACTCTACGCGCACGATCGCTGGGCCGTGTTGCTGATCTTCCAGGCGATGGACGCCGCCGGCAAGGATGGCGCGATAAAACACGTGCTGTCCGGCGTCAATCCCCAGGGTTGTGAGGTGACTTCATTCAAAGCGCCATCAGGCGAAGAGTTGGACCACGATTTTCTCTGGCGTTGCGCCAAACGCGTTCCCGAGCGCGGCCGCATCGGCGTCTTCAACCGCAGCTACTACGAAGAGACGCTCGTCGTCCGCGTCCATCCCGAATACCTGCAAGCACAACGACTGCCAGCAAACCCAACAAAAAACTTCTGGCAGCAGCGCTTTCAAGACATCAGCAACTTCGAACGCTACCTGACAAACAATGGCATCATCCTGCTGAAATTCTTCCTCCACGTCTCAAAGGAAGAACAGAAAGAACGCTTCCTCGCCCGCATCGACGAACCCGCCAAAAACTGGAAGTTCTCAATGAAAGACGTCAATGAGCGCCAGCACTGGGACGAGTACATGCACGCTTACGAGGAAACAGTGCGAAACACAGCCTCCGAACACGCGCCGTGGTACGTCGTGCCGGCCAACAAAAAATGGTTCACGCGCCTCGTCGTGGCTTCGGCAATCGTCCAACGCCTCTCGACTCTCGATCTCTCTTACCCACAACTAGGCAAAGACGAGCTAAACAAACTCAAAGCCGCCAGGCAGGCACTGTTGAAAAGCGACGATCAATCCACCGCATAGACCAGCTCGCGTTTGCGTTTACCGCGTCCAATCAACATCCCGGTGACCGCACCGACGCCCGCTCCCACCATCAGACCGAGCGGAATAAAGAGCTCACTATCGTCGACAAGCGGCGAATACTTGATCGCGCCGATACCCGTTCCTGCTCCACCGCCAATAGCCGCTCCAATCAGCGCCCACTTACCTTTCTCCGCTTTTCCCGTGATCACATGCACGCGCCGCACGTCATCACGCGTGATTGCAAAAGGCTTACCATCACGATCGATTGTCAACGTCGTCTCCGACGCTTCGATCATGCGGCCTTTAAGTTCCTTCCCGTCTTTTCTCTTGACCACGATCCGCTCATCGGTTCCGACTTGTTGGACACTGGTCCAACTGTTCGTAGTCGCGATCTGTTGCGTGGGCTGTTGCGTGGGCTGTTGCGCAATGGTCCACGACGTTTGACCGGAGAGAAGGAAGACGGCGAGCAGTAACGGCAGGGTTTTGTGTTTCACGATTGTTCTCCTTTGAAGTAGGGATGAAGGACTTCAACGGAGAACACGTGCAAGCCACGTTCCTGCTGCAATCATCAGAAAATTGCTACAGCAGTTACCCGTGAGACGCAGAGAATTTCAGACGCATGCAGCCGTTTAGCGGCACAAACGGCGCTGCGATTCAGTTCGGATCGTAGCTTACTGGTCCATCAGCTTCTTGAAAGCAGGCAACGATCTGAGCGTATTCAGATCGGGGTCGTCAGCAATCATGAACCTCACAGTCGCGTCGAGTTCCAGCGCCTTTTCCAATGCCGCCAGCGCCTCTTTCCGGCGTCCGAGTCGCGCGAGCGCGCAAGCCCGCCGATACACTGCGTTGCCACTCTCCGGATCCAGCTTGACGGCGTGGTCCGCCGCTGCGAGCGCCTGACTAAGCTGTGACAGCCTGATGTAAGCGTCTGACATGCCAATGCGCGCATCGACGAGTTTCGGATCGATTTGCGCAGCCTGATTCATAAACTTCAGACCCAACACGTACCGTTCGTTGTACAGATATATATTGCCCAGTGCGACATTGGCGCGTGCACTCGTCTTCATTCTTTGCGGCTGGGTGGCAACAAGCTGCTCGGCGTCTTCCAGTTCCATTTCGTAAAGCAGGTTCAGCGTGTCAGCCAGCAGATCGACGTCAGCGCTCAGATGTTTGTCAGCCGCGACAAACAACGCCCCGGTTTCTCCCAACCGATCATTCGTTACCAGCATGCTTATCAAATCAGCGTAAGCAGTGTCGTCGCGAGGATCGACTTCCAGAGCCTTTCGATATGCAGCTTCCGCCAGCGGTATCTGTTTGTGAGTCTCGTGAAGCCCGGCCACGTTGCGATATGCGCGCGGATCGTAAGGCTCGAGTAATGAGTAACGCTTGTAAAGCTCGACTGCCTTCGCCGGTTCAGTTTCACGCCGCGCCAGCAGGTACACTGCCGGCGGATAAGCAGGCTGTTCGTCGCTGAGTTCGGTCAGCAACTTCATTCCCTCGTCATCCTTATTCTGGCCGAAAAGGCCGAAGGCTTTGGCCAGGCGGAAACTCTTGTCACCCGGTTTCGTCTGCAGGACGCGATCGGCGGCTTCGACGCCTTTCGCCGGATCGCGGTTAATAAGCTCCATCGTTTTCACGAATTCAGAGGAAGTGGCAGGGGTTGGTTTTTTGCCGGCCCGAACGTCCCGGATCGAATTGATAACTGGACCAAGAGTTTCAACAGCAAGCGCGAGCCCGCTATCGGTTTGCACGACGTCGACGAGGCGCCACACGCCTTCCCGCCGCACCAGTTGCAACTTCAACAGCATGTCGTCCGACACCGTCAGGCACAAGGCTTCCGCGCGGTCTCCCTTCTCATCCAGGTGCAACAAGCGCAGGTTGCCAGGTGAATCGGCCTTGCCAAAGCCGATCAGTATCTCGCGTAAGAAACGGCGATAGGCCGAGAATATCTGATCGCGTTCGTCTTCGTTGAGACCGTCCCACGAGCCCTGGCCCATGAACTCGTCAGTCAACGTTGCTACGTCGAGTGAAGCTTCGACGTCCGACTTCTCCGCGAGTGTGATCGCTTTTACGAGATGATCGGTCAGGGCCTTCGCGCTCTTTTGAAACTCGCTCACGCTGCGCCGCGTTTCGAGCACTTCGAGATCGATCATATTCAGCGAGGCTGCGGTCACGAGTGAGCCGTTGGTGTTGCGAATATGAGTCGCATCGACGAAATGAGTGCCCCACGTCGGATCGAGTTCAACCCACTCGCCGGCCCACACTTCAACCCACGCGTGTCCGCCAAAAGAGGTGCCGCTGTGAGCCAGGCCGGAAACGAGGCGCGCCGGTAATCCCAGCGAGCGCGCCATCGCGACGTATAGCTGGCTGAACTCGGAACAGTCTGCCTCGCGTGTCGCCAGTGTTTCCGCGGCGCCTGCTCGCGAGACGCTTTTCCATTCGAGGTTGTTGTAGGTCCAGTCCGCGAGTTTGCGCGCGACACTCCAGGCGTCACGATCGTCGCCGGCGATCTGTTTTGCTTGATCGATCACCGACTTATCGTTAGCGGCGAATTCACCGGTTGCTTTCAGGAAAGCAGAAAGGGACGGCTCCGTGACCGGCAGTTGGATCTTCTTATCGCCGGAACTGCGACGCGCCGCGATCGTGACCACCAACTCGTTAGCCGATTTCTGCTCGACCGATTGCGCAGGCGTTTTGATATCGTCCCTGATGCTGTCGATTGGACCAGGAGCTTTGGCGCGGACTTTCAGCACGAGGTTGCTGATCCGGTTCTGATCGTTGATCGGCGCACCACTGGGTTCGATTGTCGCGAAGGTGATGTTTGCGCCACGAGGCAGATAAGTAAAATCGGCGACTGCGTAACGTCCCTCGCGATCCATCGCCACTGACGAGCGACCCTCGATTGCGCCGGCACTCGCCGTCGCGTAGAAGCTTTGGCTGTGGAAAGCACTCGCCACCGAGAAAATAATGCCCGCAACTTGTCCTCGCAGACCTTCGACATTGTTGGCGCTGGCTGCATTTACGGCCGCTTCGAGGTTGTAACCGCCGAAGGCGACGATGCCGGTGGGAGCTTTCTCTGCGGCTCGCGAGTAATCGCGCGTATCGGCGAGTTGCCTTTTATCGTCGAAAGCCGTCAGCCCTTTGCTCTTGTTGGAAACGACGATAAATCCGTGCTTGATCGTGACGAAATAAGAAGCATCGTCGCTCTTTACTTCGGCAAAGCTCGTCGTTGGACCAACGCCGCGCAGGAGTTTGCCGTTAGTCAGGGCCTCGGTAAGTTTGGCGCTCTTGAGTTTGCAGAACACGGCCCAGGTTGCGTCGTCGATCGACTCGAGTCCGGGCAACTCCAGCAGCGCCGCGCCACACTCCGGTCCAAGCTCGGTGGCTACTTCCTGCTTGAAATCCAGCGCAAAGAGAGCTTGTTCCTTCTCGAACCTGTCGCGCAGGTTCAGTGACTTGGGCCACTTCTCAAATGCATCGGCCACGTTCAGTTTCATCAGGTAGTAAGCAATGGTCGAAGCGGGCAACAAGTCGCGCGGCGCCGACAACTCTTTCGGATGAAAAGACAATAGCGGCTTGGACCACTCGCTTTCGTCGAAGACTATGCGGTGCGAGTTTTCCCACAAGGAATTGGCAAACTTGAGCGCTCCGCTTTCGTTTGCTTTTTTGGACGGCTCTTTACTCGTGTCCGGAGGCTCCGGGAAAAGCGCCAGGAGATCGCTGAAGTAGACAAAGTCTCCGTCACTCTCTTTCGAGCGGCGAAACTCTTCGTTCGCGGCGAGTAACTGCGCGTCGGAAGCAGTCGCGGTTGTGAGCAGTTCGCGCAGCGCAGGCACGTCGGCGGTCAGAATTGCCACGTCGCCCACGAAGGCGAGACAAACGGTGTCGCCGTCGACGTTTCCCTTCGCGTCGATCGATCGGTACGAGATCGTTTTGATCGGTATTCCGTTCCACTCCGTTTGTCCGATGAATGAGTAATTCACATCTGGATCGACTTCGGGCTTATCCTGCTCGTCGTCGAGCGCCATCTGGGCCGCGAGTGGAAGAAGTGCCGGAAAAGCGGCGATTGCGCGGGCGCTACCGCCGGCGTAATCGACTAACGCCATGAGGTCTCCGGTTTTTTGTTGAAAGGCCTCTACGGAACGTTCAAACCGTTCGCGATCCTTCACGCGCATGACGATGGCTTTGCGGTGCGCGGCGGAAGTTGTATCGCGTGCGCCGGGCGCGGTCCACGAGCCGAGGACGACCGGCGAGTCGGGTTTGATCCCGGTGTAATCGATCAGTGCCATTGCTTCTGGCGGAGCACCCAGATCCTCGGCGAAGTCTTGCCTGATTTTGCCCATCATGAGTACGAGACTAGCTTGCGCGCGCGGTGAATCGAGCTGGAGTCCGTGGAGTGTTTGATAGAAACGTTCAACCGCCTGCGCCGGATTGGGAATGGCCGCGTAATGCAGGACCTTTTGCGGAAAGAGGTTTTCGCCAAAGGGCTGCACTTTGAAATCGGAAGGGACGTTGCGTTGTGTGGTGCAGCCGGCGATCGTCGACTCGCAGTCATGACGCCACGCAAAATCGGCAATCGACGCGTCGGCCTTTTGAATGAGCTCACGCGTTTGTTGCGCGCTCTTTGAAAGGCTGAAGTCATGCCGGAACTGGATCTTCCTGCTGACGAGCTGGAGTTCGTCGCTATCTTTTCCAAGCGAACTTGTGAGTCGAGGAATGTCGGCGACGGCAGCGGATTGGCCCATGCTTTCGATCGCGAGTTCCTTGATTTGTTTGTTTTGGGAGCCGGCCAGTTTCAACAACTGGTCCACCGGAAGCGATTCTCCGCGTTCGATTGCCATTCTGAGCGCGACGATCGTGAGTGGATCGTTCTTGACGGCCATCACGCGCGTGAGGGGAGTTTTGAAATCCTGCGCCGGCATCGTCTCCAGCAACATGAGCGTAGCCATCAGAAACTTCGGATCTCTCTTGACGGTGGGGTTGAAGACAGCTTGCATAACCGTGATGCGGTTTTCTTTAGTCAGGAAAGGCCAGAGTCGGGCGATCGTCTCCGTTTTTCCTTTCACTATTGGATTTAGCAAATCTCGCATGACGGTGTCTGATTCCGAGGCCAGACGCCGTGCGGCAGGTTCCGCTACAAACGGATCCGGATCTTCCAACGCATGCCACAGAAGCGAGTTGAGCGTTGCGTTTTTACTGCGCACGAGCGCTTCAGACGCTGCCGAGCGCACTGCGACACGGCGATCCAGTAACAGATCGATCACCGCATCAGGCTGCGACACGAAAAGCGGCGTCAAACGATTGACTGCTGCTTCGCGATCTGAATTAAGTTCGACGAGAGTGGCGACGATGTCCTGGATCTCGTCGAGCGGACCCGGCGCGGGCGTCTTGAGTGACGCAGTGCGCAATGAGTCGAACTCGGCGTAGTTGTCCGGCGTCAACGTCAGCGACTGGACAGTTGCTTTGAAGAAAGGTTC
Organism: Pyrinomonadaceae bacterium; assembly: GCA_035276045.1. Classification (GTDB taxonomy): domain Bacteria; phylum Acidobacteriota; class Blastocatellia; order Pyrinomonadales; family Pyrinomonadaceae; genus PSRF01. Next base: position 25,435 of record DATELZ010000135.1, read on the forward strand.
GACGGCAGTGGCCTGTTCGACAGGCGTTCTGAAATTAACCCCGATCACCAGCGGTCCTGAAATAGTGAACCAGGTGACGTTACGAAACGTGCGCCCTTCCGAGTTTGTGCTTTCGTGAAAGATCTCGCGAGCTTCGAGATCCTGAAATTGAGTTCGGCGGATGAGCGGGTTCTCCATCAAACCACCTGATTCTCGAACACCCTTCAAAACCGACGCTACGAAATCCGTCAACGGATAGCCATCCGCCACCTGGTCCACTCTCACACTCATCACCGCTCCATTAGGTCCGTTGAAGAGAAGGTCTGGCCCTTCCTGTTTCCAGTCGGCGGGCACGCGGAAGACGAGCTTTTTGTCGGGAGTTACGTAGCGGCTGAACTTCGTCGCCGGGAGTGAATAGCTTTTCCATTCAGCCTCGCGAGCTTGCTGGCGAGTAACCTGGGCTTTCAGTGAGAAATTCGCACTGCTGCACAAAAGGCAGACAAGGAGGAGGAGCAGTTTTCGCATTTCGTGACCTTTCGAGGATTTCCGTCGTTGTCGACCGTCGTCGCTGAGTAGCGGTTTCCTTTGGAACTTCTTTCGGAGCTGGGCGGTTACTTTTATATACGTGTTTTTGTACTGTGGCAATACGAGATACAATCACGCTGCTGCAAGCGACCTGATGCCGGATCCCTTTACCAAACGTGTCAAAGTCGTCGATTCGCACACCGGTGGTGAACCGACGCGTGTGGTCGTCGACGGCGGCCCCGATCTCGGGGACGATACGCTCGCCATTCGACTCGAACGTTTTCGCAATGAATACGACGATTTTCGCTCCGCGGTCGTGAACGAACCGCGTGGCTCCGACGCGGTCGTAGGCGCTTTGTTATGCCCGCCTCTTGATAACTCATGTATTACGGGCGTGATTTATTTCAACAACGTCGGTTACCTGGGCATGTGCGGTCACGGAACGATTGGCGTAATCGCCACGCTCGCTTACCTGGGCCAGATTGGACCAGGCGCGCATCGCATTGAGACACCCGTCGGCGTTGTCGTCGCCGAACTCGACGAGGACGGATCGGTCGAGATCGCAAACGTTCCGAGTTACCGTTTTGCTGCGAATGTGACTGTCGACGTGCCGGGCTTCGGACCGGTGACTGGCGACATTGCCTGGGGCGGCAACTGGTTCTACCTCGTCAAAGATCATTCGTTTGTCCTGTCGCTCGATAATCTTGAATCCCTGACTGATTTCACCTGGGCCATTCGCGAATCGCTCGTGCGTGACGGCATCACGGGAGAAGGCGGACAGGAGATCGATCACGTCGAGCTTTTTGGACCTTCCGAACTGAACGGAGTCGACAGCAAGAATTTTGTGCTTTGTCCGGGCAAGGCTTACGACCGCTCGCCGTGTGGCACCGGGACGAGTGCGAAGCTCGCGTGTCTTTACGCCGATGGCAAGCTGGCGGAAGGACAGGTGTGGCGGCAGGAGAGTATCGTCGGCAGCGTTTTTGAAGGCACTGTGTCGGTGATCGACGACGCCATCTATCCGCGCATCAAAGGCTCCGCTTTCATCACTGCGGAGTCAGAGTTGATCCTCGACGTGCGCGATCCGTTCTGCATGGGCATTCGCGGATGAGTTCTCCTGTTTACGACGTCGTGATCGTGGGCGGCGGTATCGTCGGCGCTGCATGTGCCGCGGAGTGTGCGCGCGTGGGGATGCGCGTGGCGATCGTCGAAGCGCGATTGATCGGCGGCGGCGCGACGGCGGCAGGCATGGGCCATCTCGTGGTGATGGATGATTCTGAAGCGCAGTTTGCCCTCACTCGTTACTCGCAACAGTTGTGGAAAGAGATCCAGGACGAACTGCCACGCACGGTGGAGTATGACGCTTGCGGCACGATCTGGGTCGCGGCCGACGAGGAAGAGATGCGCGAGGTTTTGCGGAAGCAGGAGTTTTACTCGGAGCGTGGCGTGGCCGTCGAGGTGTTGGACCAGCAGTCGCTGCGGGAAGCGGAGCCGATGCTGCGTCCGGGATTGGTGGGCGGGTTGCGGGTGCCTGGCGACAGCGTGATCTATCCGCCGTGTGCGGCGCAGTTTCTTGTCGATCGCGCGAGGGCGGGTGGCGCGCGTCTAGTTCTCGGGAAAGCGGTGCAGGAGATTAGGCCGGATGGTGTTCGATTGCGTGATGGTCAGACGATCTCGGCGGGTGTGGTGGTGAATGCGGCGGGCAGTTGGGCGCCTGGCTTGACTCGCCAGCTCAACATAAAGAAACGCAAAGGGCATCTCGTTATCACCGATCGCTATCCGCAGTTTCTGCGTCATCAACTGGTGGAACTTGGTTACCTGAAGAGCGCGCACTCGCTCACGGCTGACTCGGTGGCGTTCAACATTCAACCGCGAAAGACAGGGCAGTTGCTGATTGGTTCGTCACGGCAGTACAACGTCGACGAATCGGCGGTGGATGCATCGCTGCTGTCGCGCATGCTGTCGCGGGCGATCGAGTATTTGCCGGATGTAGGAAAACTATCTTCGTTGCGCGCGTGGACCGGCTTTCGCGCCGCCACGCCTGACAAGTTGCCGCTGATTGGACCGGACGTCGAACACCAGCGGTTATACCTCGCAACCGGACACGAAGGGCTCGGGATCACGACTTCACTCGGCACTGCGAAACTGCTCGTCGATCAAATCATGAATCGCACGCCGGCGATTCCGATCGCGCCCTATTTGCCGTCGCGAATGGAGTTGGGCCATGTCTGATAGAGTGCGGCCTGATACGGTGAGGTTGTTTGTCGACGGAGTTGCGGTAACGATGCCCGCGGGCAGCATGGTTGCGGCTGCGATTCTCAAGTCAGGTGAAAGTTCGCTTCGCCGGTCGGTGATTGGCGAGCGGCGTGGTCCGTTGTGCGGCATGGGGATCTGTTTCGAGTGCCGGGTGACGATCGACGGCGAAGCGCACTGTCGCAGTTGTCAAACGATCTGTCAGAACGGGATGGACGTGCGCACCGATGGTTAGATCGCACGTGGAGTGCGAAGTGTTGGTTGTTGGCGCCGGGCCGACTGGGCTCGCTGCTGCTTATCGTGCGGCGCAAGGTGGACGCCGGCGCGTCACGGTTGTCGACGACAATCCCGATGCCGGCGGACAGATCTGGCGCGGTGAACAACGCGAGCCGCGATCGCGTGAAGCGCAAGTTTGGTTTGAACGAATTCGCAGTGTCGAGATTCAGTTGCTTGCCGGCGCGCGTGTGTTTCAACAGATCGAGCCGGGCAAGTTGTTGGTTGAAGAAGCGCGTGGCGTGCGTGAGTTGCGGTTTGAAAGCCTGGTGCTCGCGACGGGCGCGCGTGAGCGGTTTCTGCCGTTTCCCGGATGGACGTTGCCGAACGTGATGGGCGCGGGTGGGTTACAGGCGCTCGCGAAAAACGGTCTGCCGGTTGAGCGAAGGAGGATCGTCGTTGCCGGAACTGGACCACTGCTGCTGGCGGTTGCCGATTATTTGCGTGGGCACGGCGCGGAGGTTTTGCTCGTTGCGGAGCAAGCGCCACAACGTCGACTGGCGCGGTTCGGTTTGGGGTTGATCAACGACCGCAGTAAGTTGTCGCAGGCGCTCGCGTTTTTGAAGGGCGGCAAGTATTTGACGGACTGTTGGGTCGTGGCCGCGCATGGTGATGACAGCCTCAAATCCGTGGTGTTGCGTCGCGGTGGGAAGCGTTGGAGTGTATCCTGCGATTATCTTGCTTGTGGTTTTCATCTCGTGCCGAATCTCGAACTCGCGGAGTTGTTGGGATGTGAGATCGAAGGTGGCGCGGTGAAAGTCGACGAGTTTCAACAGACATCCGTGTCGCACGTTTACAGCGCAGGTGAATCGACCGGTATTGGCGGACTGGAGTTGTCGCTAGCCGAAGGTGAGATCGCGGGCTTCGCGATTGCTGGCCGGCATGACGAGGCGCGAAGGTTGTTTCCATTGCGAGCGAAGCAACAGCGGTTCAGCGATCTTTTGAATCGAACGTTCGCGTTGCGAGATGAATTGAAAACGCTGGCTGAAGCGGAGACGATCGTGTGTCGCTGCGAAGACATCGTGTTCGATCGCTTGCGGGCGCACGATTCGTGGCGCGCGGCGAAGTTGCAGACGCGTTGTGGCATGGGTCCATGTCAGGGAAGAATTTGCGGCAGCGCGGTTGAGTTTCTGTTTGATTGGAAAGTGGAGTCGGTGCGGCCGCCGATTTTGCCGGTGCGTGTTGACAGTTTGAGCCACGAAGAGGCACAAAAGTGAGACACGAAGAGGCACAAAGAAAGAAGGAGAACTAGTTTGAAGATGACGTGGCGTGGCGTGATGCCCGCGATTACGACGCCTTTTAATGAAGACTTGAGCATCGATCATGCCTTTGTGGCGAAGCATTGCAATTGGCTGGTCGATAATGGATGCACCGGCATTGTGACGCCGGGTTCACTCGGCGAGAGCGCGACGCTGACGCTTGATGAGAAGCTGGCGCTATGGTCCACGGTTGTCGATGCGGTAGGGAAGCGAGTGCCGGTGGTTGCGGCGATTGCATCGTTGAGCACGGTCGAGGCAGTTGAATTGTCGAAAAGCGCGGCGGAGCTTGGTTGCAGCGGTTTGATGGTTTTGCCGCCGTATGTCTACAAGGGCGACTGGCGTGAGATGAAGGCGTATGTTGAAGCTGTCTTTCGCGCTACGGATTTGTCGTGCATGCTCTACAACAATCCCGTTGCGTACGGAACGGATTTTCTGCCGGAGCAGATTCGTGAGCTGGCGGCGGAGCATGCGAATTTCGCGGCGGTGAAAGAGTCGAGCACTGACGTGCGTCGCGTGACGTGGATTCAGGAGTTGGTGGGCGACAGGCTTGCGATCTTTGTCGGCGTTGACGATGCGATCGTGGAGGCGATTGCGGTTGGCGCGGTGGGGTGGATTGCGGGGCTGGTGAACGCGTTTCCGAAAGAGTCGGTGGACCTGTTCAACTATGCGATGAATGGGGAACGGGAGAAGGCGCTGAAGTTGTACTACTGGTTTCTGCCGCTCTTGCGCCTGGATACGGTGCCGAAGTTTGTGCAACTGATCAAGCTGGTCCAGGAGGAAGTTGGCATGGGCAATGCGCGCGTGCGTCCGCCGCGATTGGAAGTTGTGGGCGAGGAACTTGAGGAAGCGAAGCGCGTTATCGCGGTGGCGTTGAAGACACGGATCTCATGACGGATTTAAAAGGCACATCGATTATCGGTTTTGGCCGTGGCGCTGTGGGCGCCGCAACGTTGCAGGGTTTCAATCCGGCGACGACTGAGAACCTGTTGCCGCTCTATCACGCGGCGAGCCGTGCCGAGGTGGACCAGGCCGCGGAACTCGCGCAGGCTGCATTTGCGAGTTATTCGCAAACAAGTGGCGTCGAGAAGGGCCGCTTCCTGCGGCGGATTGCGGAAAACATCGAAGCACTCGGCGACGAGCTGATCGCGCGGGCGAATGCGGAGTCTGCGTTACCGGAACCGCGTCTACGAGCGGAAACGGGGCGCACGTGTAGTCAGTTGCGCTTGTTTGCTGGCGTGGTTGAAGAAGGATCGTGGGTTGATGCGCGGATCGATCGTGGCGATCCGGAACGGAAGCCGTTGCCGAAGCCGGATGTGAGATCGATGTGGCGTCCGTTGGGACCGGTAGTGGTTTTTGGCGCAAGCAATTTCCCGCTGGCGTTTTCGGTTGCGGGCGGTGACACGGCGTCCGCACTCGCAGCAGGAAATCCGGTGATAGTGAAAGCGCATCCGGCACATCCGGGGACGTCTGAACTCGTCGGACTTGCGCTTCAGCAGGCGGTTCGTGATTGTGATCTACCCGAAGGTGTTTTCTCGTTGCTCTATGACGCAGGCAATGAGGTGGGAACAGCCTTAGTAAAACATCCGCTGATTAAAGCAGGTGGCTTTACCGGATCGCGTGCCGGTGGTCGGGCGTTATTCGATGTTGCGTCGTCGCGACCCGAACCGATTCCGTTCTACGCGGAGATGAGCAGCATCAATCCGGTTTTTATTTTGGCCGGTGCATTGCGTGAACGATCCGATCAGCTTGCGGCAGGGCTTCACGCGTCGGTGACGTTGGGTGCGGGACAATTCTGTACCAATCCCGGCTTGATAATGTTGGCTGACAACGAAGACTCTGATGCTTTCGTGAAAAGACTCGGCGAGTTAATGGTCTACACCAACGAGCAAACAATGCTCACGCCGGCAATCAAGGCCAGCTATCAAAAAGGTGTCTCGTCGCGAATGGCCCATACCGCGCTCCAAACTGTCGGTCCCAGCGCGCTCTTCAAAACGACAGCCACGGATTTTTTAGCCAATCCGGAACTCGCCGAAGAGCTTTTTGGTCCATCCACGCTCGTCGTCATTTACACGGATCAGCTCTTCAACCTGGTGAAGGCGCTGGAAGGTCAACTAACCGCCACGATTCACGGAACAGAAGAAGATTTACAGACTCACCAGGACCTGATCCGTTTGTTGGAAACGAAGGTGGGTCGATTGGTTTTCAACGGTTTCCCAACCGGCGTGGAAGTCGGCCACGCGATGGTCCATGGCGGTCCGTATCCGGCCACATCCGACAGCCGTTACACCTCCGTCGGCACTCGCGCGATCCATCGCTTCGCGCGCCAGGTCTGCTTCCAGGATTTTCCCGGCTCAACGCTGCTTCCCGAACTACAGGACGAAAACCCGCTGAACCTCTGGCGTATGATCGACGGCGAGATCAAGCGAGGCTGATTCGCACTTCATCCGCGACGCGCAGCCCGACGTCAAACGCTTCTTCAAATAACGCGACGCCGCTCAACTCCGAGTGCGCGAAATGGATTGCTCGAAACGGTTTCGCGCCTTCGCGCCGCGCCGTTCCCCACATGAATCCCGTGCGCGGACGAATCATCGCATGGCCCCAACGCATCACGTCGAGCCGTTCGACGAGCCCGCGAATGTCCGGGTGCGCGCGTTCGAGATCCGTGAGCGTGACGTCCGCCCATTCGCGCCAGCCGGCTTCGAGCAAACGCGTGCGAGCATTACGCGGGTTCGCATCGCAAAGTGGATAGTAATAGGTAAGCACTGTTGGACCATGATCGCGGCCGCGTTGATGCGTCGCCACGACGTAACCCAGCGACGGGCTTTCGTAAAGCACGTTATCCCACGCGAGCGGAAAATCGCGTGGCGAGTGCTTCGGCCGGTCGCGCAGCGTGAGGTTCGCCACCATCCACGATCCAAACTGAAACTCGGCTACATGCGGCGGCGGGTTTTCGCGATACGGCCGGACGACATAACGCGCCATAAACTGTGGCGCCGCAAAGATCACTCGCCGAGCGCGAAACCCACGCGGATTGCGACCCTCGCGATCGAGCGTGATCACTTCAACTCCGCGCTCCGTTGGAATCAACTCGACTGCGGCGCGATCGAGTTGCACTCGTGCTTTCGTCTTCTCAAACAAGTGATTCACTAAGCGCCCGTTGCCTTCGGGCCACGTGATCAGCGACTGCGACTCCACGCCCGGTTTCGGCACTCGCGAACAGAAGTAAAACAGTCCGGCCCAGGCGCTTGTTTGATCGAGCGTGAGGCCATAGTCGTCGCGGCACGCGTAGTCAACCCACCACGTTAACCGCGGACTATTCAAGCCGCGCTGGTCCAGCCACTCCCTGATCGAGATGCGATCGAGCGCGGTGACTTCTGCATCGTCGGAACATGCTGACACCGGGAGTGTAAACGCCCGCCGCCCGCGAGCGTCGCGCCACGTGATCCAGTGGGCCAACTCGGCGTTGAACTTATCGAGTTGCTGCTTGTCTTCCTCGGTCGCGCCCGGATGGAGATACAGTCCTTCGTACCAGCGGCCTTTAAAGAAAACGCGCTCTTCCGGATCGCGACACAGAAACTGTTCGCGCACCACAGGTTCGCCATCGGCGTCCTTGCCTTCGAGAACGCCTAACTCGTCGAGCAAAGCCACGAGCGCTACGTTCTCTTTCATCGGCGCGGGAATGTAGTGTGCGCCCCAGGGATAAGAGATGACGCGATTGGAGCCCGAGCGCGAGGTGCCGCCGGGTGCGTTTTCGAGTTCAAGCAAGACAAAATCGTTGAAGCCGGATTTTTGTAACTGCCACGCGGCTGTCAGGCCGGCGATGCCACCGCCGACGATGACAATCGGAACGTTGGTCCATGCGTCGCCTGGGATTTCAACGCGAAGCCCGTCGCGCAATCGATGCCCGAACACGTCTGATGTGCCGACGATCTCGCCTTCCGGCAACGGAGGCGTTGCATTGCGACGACATGCCGCCAGTGCTATCGGCGCGCCGAGGAACGCCGCAAGAATTTCACGTCGCGTAAAGGTGGTCATCACTTATTTGCCACGAAGAGGCACAAAAAGGGAGACACAAAAGGCGCAAAGGAGTTTCAATTTCAAGCTATTCGAAGCGTCTCCACTCGCCTTCGTAATATCGAACCAACGCCTGGTTATCGAGTCGATTGATCTCGACCGGCACTGGTCCAATATCACTCGACAGCGTAAACATCGCCGTCAACGTCTGGTCGTCAAGAAACCTCAACCCCGCCGGTGGATGACGCGGAATGTCGAACGGCGACGTGCGCGCGAGCGCGTATCCCCAAAGACCAAAGCTCGGCACCGCCGTGTAGTACGGCCTGACGACAAACCCCGCGGCTTCGAGCGTGCGAATGATGCACCAGTACGAATTGCGCGCGAACATCGGCGACGTCGACTGCACAGTCACCGCCGCATTCTCCGCCAGCTTCGCACGCAACAGCCGATAGAAACGCGTCGTGTACAGCTTCCCAAGTGAATAACTATTCGGGTCCGGAAAATCGACGATCGCCGCGTCGTAAGGCGGTTCGGTCGTCTCTTCGATCCAGACGAACGCATCGTCGTTGATCACCTGCACCCGCGGGTCCTCAAACGCGCGTTTGTTCAAGTTGGCAAGCAACGGAAAGCGGCTCGAAAGGTTCGTCATGTCCGGATCGAGATCCACCAGCGTCACCTTTTCCACCGACGGATACTTCAACACTTCGCGCAACGCGAGACCGTCGCCACCGCCCAGCACCACCACGCGCTTCGGATTGTTCGCCAGCAGCATCGCCGGATGGACCAACGCCTCGTGATAGCGATACTCGTCCGTCGAACTAAACTGCAAATTGCCATTCAGAAACAACTGAAACCCGGCCCGCCCGCGCGTGATCACGATGCGTTGATATGGCGTGTCTTTCGTGTAAACGATGTCGTCCGCAAACATCTCATCTTCGGCGAGCGAAGTAAGCGTGTTTGCTTTGATCAAACCGATCAGCAGCAGCGCCATTACGATCACGGCTTTCACCCGCAACGCGGTGAGGCCGTTTTTGATCAACGGCCGCAGCAGCCACGTGCCCCACAACGCGACGGCCGCGTTCAACATGCCGAAGATCAACGACGTGCGAATCAATCCGAGGCGCGGCACGAACAGAATCGGAAACAGGATCGATGCCAGCAACGCTCCGACATAGTCCATCGCAAGCACGCGCGACACGAGCTGTTTGAACTCGACCTTGTCTTTCAGGATGCGCAACAGCAATGGGATCTCGAGACCGACGAACACGCCGATCGCGAACACGACGAAGTAAAGCACGGCGTAGAAATAACTCACGCGTGAGAACGAGATGAAAAGCAGCGGCGCGGAAAACCCGCCGAGTATCGCGACCGCCAGTTCGATATCGACGAAACGTTTGGCGAGGCCTTTATCGATGAAACCGGAGAGCCACGAGCCGACGCCCATGGCGAAGAGATAAATGCCGATGATAAGGGAAAACTGAGTGACGGAGTCGCCGAGGACGTAGCTGGCGAGTGTTCCCGCCAGCAGCTCATAAATCAATCCGCAGGTTGCGACGATGAGAACGTTGAGAAAGAGTAGCGGTGGTCGTTTCATTTTCCATTTCTCATTTGGCATTTCTCATTTGTCATTTCCAAATGAAAAATGACAAACGGAAAATGAAGAATGGAAAACGACTTCATCCGTGGATGGCTGCCGCGATGATCAGGGCGCTGCCGAGGATGACGGATGCGATCACGATCGCGAGCGCGACGTTGTGGTCCTCTTCTATCTCTTTGCGGACTGAAAACGGCGTCGCCTTCGCGATGACCAGAAACGCGAGCGCAAAGACGATCAAACCGATAATGACGAAGACCACGGTCGTGATGACGATCGGCAGGAGCGATTCGATCGGCACGACTAAGCCGCCGCTAAAAGGCACAAAAGACGGAACTGATTCAAGCAGCATCTATTTTCCTCCGTGTAAGCCGTAGTGCCAGAAATGAAAAGAGCGATAACCGTTTTGCCGGGCGTCAGGCGGCAACTGGCGACGCGATCCGCCGCCGATCTCCCAACCCAGCAACGCGGCGGCGGTGTACAGAGTCACAATGCCGCCGCCGAAAATTAAATAGAGTGTTTTAAGCATTCGTTAGTCCCCCCTTAAGAAGACGGGGAGACGGGGAGACGGGGAGACGCGGAGACGCGGTGACAGGGAGAAGCGCAGATTCGCCGTGTCCCCGTCTCCCCCCGTCTCCCCGTCTCCCCATCCCCGCGTCCCCGCGTCTATTCATCGTCATCACCGCCGCCGCCGCTACTGCTGAACATACTCTCAGACCAGCGCTTATGCTCGAAACTGATGTGGTAGATGATCATCACGATTGGTCCAATCGACAATGCGATCAGCGCCAGCAGCCAATTGAAGCCGTGCGTGACGTTCTGTTCGATCCTGATTGAAACGACCGCGGGCTGTTGCCACTTCTCCCACTGCCCTTCCAAACGAAGAATATATCTTCCACCCGGCATCGCCGACGTGTACGCAGAATCAGACTGTTCGCCCTCGCTCCACGACTCTCCACCCTCGACACCCGAGTAATAAGAGATGTCGATCGGAAACGATTGGACCACGCCGGTCTCGTCGTTGATCAGATCGCCTTCGAGATAGACCCACGTATTCTGCACCGGTGAATCGCCGATGATCTTGATGTTTCGCCGTCCGGCCAGTTCAAAAGGATCGCTGAAGAAGACCTGCGTGCCATCTGCGTTCGCAAGCGGCGCGAGTGTTATCTGCTGCCGGAATACTTCTTTCTCCGAACCGGAAACCATCACCATCAGGAAACCGAGCACCAGCAGAATGCCGATAAACAGCAGCCAGTACTTGTAAACCCACCAGTGTTTGTAAGGTTGATTCGGCGCAACACCGGACGGACGCGGCAGTCCTGAAACTCCGAACGCCTTCTCGATCTGCGGCACCGTGATGTATGTTCCGAGCGACCAGTTGATCTCTCCTGTCGTTACTCGCTTCTTCGTCATGTTCGAATCGGTGACGTAGACAGTCGAGACTTCCTTCGAAAGCATGTACGGCGCGGCGACGTAATCCAGGCCGCGCACCTGCTCACCGGCTTCGACCTTCCAGTAAAACTCGCCGGCCACTGCTTCAACCTTCGCCTGCGCGTCCTGAAAGATCTTGTACCGCTTGTTGCGGAACGTGACCGACTTCGCTTCGTCCAACACCTCGCCCGGCGGCACTGCCCGAACGTAATTCCAATGGTCGTCGCTGCTGACCAGCCAACGGAACCCGATCTGCGGGTTGTACAGCAGGTACTCGCTCCAGAAATACTGCACGCCTTCGATCGTGACGCTGCGCGCCATCGCGCCGATCACCGTCATCTTTCCTTCGGGCACTTCGCCGATCGTTCCAAGCGGAATGACCGGTTGAAACCACTGCTTCTCGAGTGATTTCAGAAACGTGAGCTGGCCCTGGTTGACGTCGAGCAGCGAATTGCAGTTTGGACAGGTGACGCGTTCGGTTTTGTCAGGCGCGCGCAGTTCGAGCGGCCCGGCACAGTTGGGACAACTCACTTGCGCCGCGCCGACGCGGCGTTCTTCACGCTCAGGCGCGCGCGTGGTTGTGATCCCGAGCTCGGCAAGCGTGACTTGTTGGCCCAGGAAGACGAGTGGCGGCGATTCGTTGTAGTCGAGCGTGCCGAAGGCGTTGTTCGTGCCTGAAAGATCGGCGTAGTAATAAGTCTCGCCCGGCGTGAGCAAGTATGGAATCTCGCCTTTCGCGCCGCGTGCGGTGGCGCGTCCGGTTTCGGCGACGATCAACGGCGTGGGCCACGGCAGACCGGCGACCGGTTGTCCGAGTTGAAGCTGATCGAAGCTGGGAAGCTGGACGCCTTCGGGAATCGGATATTGAAAGGTGAGATAGAAACGGCCTTGCGCTTCGGCGAGCCAGCCGAGCCAGCCGTTGGAAAACGTGGCGTACCACTCGTCCCACTGACCGCCCATTTCGTGACCGAGTTGCGCGCGTCCGGTCAGCTCGAACGGAATGTCTTTCCAGGTGCCGCGCAGGCCGATGTCGAGTGGCGATCCGGTTTCGACCAGTTCCGCGACCTTGCCGAGGTCTTTAAGATCGCGATCGGTGCGGGCGACTGCCGAATGGCAGTATTCGCAGATGACGACGATCGATTGGCCGCTTTTGAATTGAACCGGCCCGCCGCACGACGGGCAGTTTGCGACGAGCGCACTCATCGAGCAGCGCCTCCGGCTTGCAGGGCGATCCGTTCGAACGTGCGCACGTTAACCTCGCTGGCGCCGAGCGTCTCTTTCAACATTTGCTCCCAGGGCCACGTCGTGCGCTCACGACAGCAATAGAGGTTGAAAGTCGCAGCGCGAAACTCAGGATAGGTGTGACAGGCGAGATGCGATTCCGAGAGCATGGCGAGTCCGGTCACGCCTTCCGGCGAAGCAAATTTATGCCAGGCGATCTCGCCCAGGACGTTGAGTTCGAGATCGTGAATGACACGTCTGAAGATTTCTTGTAACCGGTTGACGTCCGCGAGCGCCGCAGGGTCGCATCCGCTCGCGTCGATGAGCCATTCTGTGCCTAAGTTCATCTTGAGTCTGTATGACGGCCGCCCAGCAGTTTACTCTAAAAGACTCCCATTCACACCGCGCTTTAGCGCAGTGACTGTTAAGCCGAGGGACTGAAACCGTTTAAACGGTAATAATATACTTGACTCATATTGGGTAGTTTGAGAAAATGCTCCCGTCATGAAAAACGAAGCATTCCCTAAAACACTTATTCAGGCTGTCAAATACTTTTCCGATCCTGATACAGCGTTAGGCTGCATGGTTGCTATTCGTTGGCCGGATGGTATCACATGCCCGCGTTGTGCTTCTGAGAAACATTCCTTTGTGAAGACACGCCGCATTTGGATCTGCTCGGGTTGCAAAAAGCATTTCTCAGTGAAGATCGGAACGATCATGGAAGACTCGCCTATTGGTCTTGATAAGTGGCTGTCTGCGATCTGGCTGATCGTGAACGCGAAGAACGGGATTAGCTCGTATGAGATTCACCGCTCACTTGGCATCACTCAAAAGTCCGCGTGGTTTCTCTTGCACCGCATTCGCAAAGCGATGCAGACCGGAACTTTTCAGAAACTCTCGGGACATGTCGAAGTAGACGAGACCTTCATCGGTGGCAAGGCCCGCAACATGCACAAATCGGTTTTGAAAAAGCGCGTGAAGCAGTTCGCAACTCCGCACACTGGCAGGAATCAGAACATCGGCAAGGTTGCTGTTATAGGGCTACTCGAAAGGCACGGCGAAGTCAGAACGATGGTTGTGGAGAACGTCAAGCGCAAGGCGCTTCGCCGTGAAATTAACACTCACGTCGAACAAGGTTCGATGGTCTATACCGATGCGCTGCGCTCATACAGGGATCTCAACTATGATTACATTCACAACGTCATCAACCACGCAGAGCGCTACGTTGACGGCAAGATCCACACAAACGGCATTGAGAACTTCTGGAGTTTGCTAAAGAGAAGTTTGAAAGGCACTTACGTTTCGGTTGAGCCGTTCCACCTGTTTCGCTACCTCGACGAACAATCATTCCGTTTCAATAACCGCAAAGGCAACGATGCGGATCGCTTCATCAAGGCCGCGCAGAACATCACCGGCAAGCGCGTGACCTACTCACAACTCACTGGTAAAGAGCCTACGGGGTATGAAACGACCCACTAAGACGAAGCACAAAGCGCCACGGCGCGGAAAACGAAAAAGGCTGATACCGTGCCGTGGATCAAAGTAATCTATCGACATCCTCAAGACTGTGATGTAGACGTTCTTCTTCTTGCGCTTGCCGAGAGGCGCGATAAGGAGCTAGGTAACCCGTCTGGATTTGCCGTTTTCGATCGACGACTACCGGATAGTGACGGAGAGGTTTTTGAGTATTATTTCTCGCCTGTGGCGGCGTCTGCTTGTGCGGGTATGTTAGCGTCGTTCTTGCCTGAACTCTGCGATAAACCAGACCCTGAGGGGCTTAGAATCGCATATGGTGACTTGCTAGGAACTACCTCATGGGATTTGCTGAAATAATCAAGCAGTTCCGGTCTTACCGCTCTGCTGCATCGGTTGATTATTCGGCCTTGGCCTAAGAATTCCGCGCCTTCAACAACCCCGTTCGCATAAATACTGATTCGATGGTCCAGCAAAACGATCTCGAAGATAGGGTTGTTCCCGTACATCACTTTAGACATTATCACGAAACCAAAAGGCCGGACGATAATATCCGGCCTTTTGGTTCCGTCACGCATTTCCGAGGCAAGAATTCAAACACTCAATGTCAGTTCATCGTCAACAAGTTCTTCCAACAAAATTCCCGCCGCTCGTGCATACAACAATAGCGTTGAGACGCTTGGCGTTCGCCTCCCAAGTTCGTATTCGCTGATTCGCCCGTATTGGCCCTTGAATCCGAGCCGTTCTTTCATCTCGGTTTGGCTCAACGCGAGGCGTTGCCGGATCGTTTTCAGTTTCGCTGCAAGGTGTTTTGGTTTTTCACGCATGGCTCATGTCCTTATTCCGAGTTTGTGGACTACCTTTTCTGCCTTAGCCGTTAATGCTCCCTCAACGGTTTGGCGAAACAGACTATGGCCTGCGTTACGAAACTCGCTGTGCTCGTAAAGACGATCAATGGCGCGGTCGATTGCTGCGATCGCTTCCGGTATATCAGCGATTTTGCCACTGAGTAGTTGCTTTAGAGTCGCTAGATGGTAGGCAAGATTGAGTGCCGCGTAAGGATGATCGGCAAACGGCTCAAACGCAACGTCCCAATCGTCTGCATCAAGCGGATTCTCGCGGTTGTCCGTGCTAGGATGGTCAGGCATGGTCGATTCCTTTCCCTAAACCAGTCAGGATTCGGCTGTGTAAGGGCTGGTCTTCGTTCGCGCGAGGACCGGCCCGCTCCGTCTGATACGCATCGTATCACTTCAATCCCGCGATACGCAATGTATCAAGCTGCGTGGTAGAATAATGGACCATGAAGGGCGCTAAACTTCGAGAGCGACGGCTGGCGTTGGGATTAACTCAACAGGCACTAGCAGACAAACTTGATGTAAGCCGCAATACGGTCGCACGTTGGGAACGTGAAGAAATGGCGATCCCTGGTTTCCTCAACCTTGCGCTAAAGACTCTTGAATGTGAGGCTGCGAAAACAAGCAAGAAATGAGCTTGTGGTAGACTCGTGACTATGAAACCGACGAAGCCAAAAGAACCCGCGACGAGTGAGGAACAACAACGGTTTGAGAAGTTTGCTAGAGCGTTAATGGCAGTACCGAAAAAGGAACTGGACAGGGAGATGGCAAAAGAAGACGCACGGAAAAAGAAAACCAAAAAAAACTAATAGTCGTCAGACCGTAACCACCTAACCGCGTATTCCCTCTCATCAGCGAGTCGCCTCAAAGATTCACGATCGACGTAACCGTAAAGATGCGGTACTCCTATCAAGTTCTGAAATGATCCACGCCTTTTCCTTTTTCGATTTTCAACCAGTTGGTTGTGAGTGTCTTTCCATGTTTCGTAGGCAACCACATCGGCGGCCTGTAGGGGAACATTCTCGATTCGGTTTGCGTCGGTTGTGAGGTTCGCTATCTGCTGATCCTTGGCCCATTCCTGATCGTCAAAGACTTGGTTGAATGCGCGTTTTAATTCGCTTTTGTGTTTCTTAATGCTTCTTTCGATCAAGTAGGCTATTGGTTCGTGCCACCCATTGCGCCTTGATTCCATTCTGGTTAACGCAACCGCCATTCTCACAGCGTAGGTATAGGGAGTTTCGTAGCCCGGATTGCCTACTTCGCGGAGATAGTCATTGTACTCAGAAATGTTAATCCCGATGCAGATGCCACAGCTAACGGTATCCTTGATGATGGGAATAAGCTCTTTTTGGACTCTTAGTCGGCGCGCCTCGTCCCACCCTTTGTCTCTCGTAAAATCATCGTTGAAGGTTTCCAGATCCGACCAGTGAAAGGCCGGGACTGCTTCTCTCTTT
Organism: Pyrinomonadaceae bacterium; assembly: GCA_035276045.1. GTDB lineage: Bacteria > Acidobacteriota > Blastocatellia > Pyrinomonadales > Pyrinomonadaceae > PSRF01. The sequence continues at coordinate 41,762 of DATELZ010000135.1, forward strand.
ACAACTGCCTCCCATCGTTCGGCAAATTCAAGCCACATCTCATCGGCGGCGAGGTAGCCAGATACGGCCATTAGGGGAGAGTTATCCTGATAGCTCTCGTCAAAGTAAGCAGAAAAGTAGGCCATTACCCTCGCACTAGCCTTAAGAGAGAATAGAACGCGTGATAAGTGGCGGACATATCCGACCGCCTTTGAAGCGCTCGCCAATACCGGGCGCGCCCCTAACCTTGTTAACATTGCCTCTCCTAATCAGAGGCAATAACCGACTTGTCAGATTATCCGTTCATAGGGCAATATGAGTCAAGTATGTTATTGCCGTTTAAACGGTTTCACGTGGTGCGCCTCGCAAGTCACCGGGCTGAAGCCCGGTGTGAATGAGACACGTGACCACTTCAAACTACATCACTACCCATCAGGGAAGCGTGTGGCAGTATCGACGGGGGAATCGTTTCCAGGAAACGAGACAGCGTCGGCGAGCCGTCCGTCTCCGGCCCCAGGTAGACGTTTACTGCCGGATAAATGAAGTGCAAATCCTTTTTCGCGCGCGTCGTGGCGACGTAAAGCAGCCGCCGTTCTTCTTCGAGATCGTCAAACTCGTCCTGGAAACGATTCGCTGGAAACCAGCCGTCAGTCATCCAGATCACAAACAGGTGATCCCATTCGAGTCCTTTCGCCGAGTGCACGGTTGAGAGCGTGACGAAGCCGCCGCCGTTGCGCGACGTGTTGCCCTGCAGGGCTTCAGTCGGATCGAGCGCCACGTCGTCGAGCAACTTCGCCGTGGTTTTGTAGCGCTTTGCGATCGATTGCAAGTGTTCCAGATCGCGGCCGCGCCGCTGTGCATCGTCGTATTTATTCTTCAGCAACGGTCTATAAAAACGTAAGACGGCGCTCAGTTGTTCGCTCGGAGTTTTGCCTTCGCAAACGGTCGTGAAAACGTGCGCCAGCCGGGTCAATTGCGCCTGGTAACCGGCGCGTCCGGGAAAGCGATGCAGTTTCTTGAAAAGCGCGGCCCGCGTGCGGGCGGAGCGGAACTCCCGTTGCTCGACGCCGAGATATTCCAGGATCTGGTAGACGGTGGCGTCGCCGATATGATCGATCAGCTTCAGCGAACGAAACCAGGAAAGCGTGTCTGACGGTTTGTTGACGACGCGCAGAAATGCGAGCGCGTCTTTGATGTGCGCCGACTCGGCGAAGCGCATCCCGCCAAATTTGCGAAACGGAACGTTGTGTTTGCCGAGTTCGATCTCCAGATCGAACGAATGCGAACTCGAACGAAACAACACCGCGATCTCGCGCAGCGACACGCCTTGTTCGCGCAGTTCGTCGATCCGTTCCGCCACGAAGCGCGACTGTTCGTTCTCGTCGCGCGCGCTCACGACGACCGGCGGTTGTCCACCTTCGATGCGTGAATAAAGCCGCTTTTTGTAGCTCTCTTTTACGTCGGCGATGATCGAGTTGGCGACGTCGAGGATCGGTTGCGTGCTGCGAAAGTTTTCTTCCAGCTTGATGATTTTCGACTTCGGAAACAGTTTCGGAAACTCGAGCATGTTTCGATGACTCGCGCCACGAAATGAGTAGATCGACTGAAACTCGTCGCCGACAACCGCGACGTTATCATGCCGCGCGGTCATCAGTTTCACGATCTGCGCCTGAAGCTTGTTTGTGTCCTGGTACTCGTCGACCATGATGTAGCGATACTGGTCCGACAGTCTTTCGCGCAGTTCGACGCTTGATTCCAGTGCTTCACGCAAACGGACGAGCAGATCGTCGTACGTCAGCATATGCCGCGTGCGTTTGAACTCTTCGAAAGACTTGAAGAGCGTGTCGAGACTGCGGCGCTCGTCGAGAAACTGCGGGTATTCGTTGTTGAGCACCTGTTTCAACGACTGGACCTTGTTGACCATCATGCTGAAGATCGCGGCGATCGTTCGCTTGCGCGGGAAATGTCGCGCGCTTGTGAGTTTGACCTGGCGGCGAAGGAGATCGAGCAGGTCTTCAGTGTCGCCCTGGTCCATCACCGTGAAGTTTCGCGCGACGCCCGATTGCTCGGCGTACTTGCGCAACACTGAATGGCCCAACGAGTGAAACGTGCCGCCGGAAACACGCTGGCAACGCGCGTCTGCCAGTGTCGCGGCGCGCGCGAGCATGCTTGCGGCTGCGCGGCGTGTGAAAGTCAACAACAGGATCGATTCGGGTTTCGCTCCGATCTCGACGAGTCGCGCGACGCGATAGACGAGCGTGCGAGTCTTGCCCGTGCCTGCGCCGGCGACGATCAGCAACGGGCCTTCAGTCGTCGTTACGGCTTTGAACTGTGCTTCGTTTAGTTCCTTTTCGTAGTCGATCGCCGGCGAGCCGGCGCCCATGCGCTTCAACACCAGCCGGGTCTTTACAGCGACCGGCGAAGTGACCAGGAGGGTTTTACCGAGATCGAGATCGCGTTTGATCTCTTTTAGCTCCGCGACGAGATCGCCAATCGTTTGATAACGATCCTTGGGCGACTTCGCGAGCGCCTTCGACAAGATTCGTTGCAGATCGAGTGGCAGCTCGGTGCCGTTTGCGCCGGACAGCCGCGCCTCGCGATGCAGGATCGCGTGCATCGTGTCGATGTGATTGTCGTGAACAAACGGCGCGGCGCCGGTCAGCATCTCGCACAACACGACGCCAAATGAAAAGACGTCACAACGACGATCGACGCGTTGGCCCAGCAACTGTTCGGGCGCCATGTAGTTGACGGTGCCCATCAGCGTGCCTGATTCAGTTTGCACGCCGCGAATGAGCGTCTTTTGATCGCTGTCGCCGACGAGTGCGCGCTCGCGTTCGGCGACGAGTTTGGCGAGGCCGAAGTCGAGAATTTTGGCGTAGCCGTCGCGATTGAGCATTAAGTTTTCGGGTTTGAGATCGCGATGGATGATGCCGAGGTCGTGAGCGCGGGCCAGCCCGGCGCCGATCTGGATCGCGATGTCGATTGTCTCGCGGAGTTGCAGAGTCTTGGCCCTGATCTTCTGGCGGAGGGTTTCGCCTTCCACCAACTCCATCGCGATGTAAGGCGTGCCGTTGTCTTCGCCGACTTCATAGATCGTGAGGATGTGCGGATGGCTCAACGCCGACGCCGCGCGTGCTTCCTGGAAAAAACGGCGGCGGCGATCCTGTTGCGAAACGTACTCCGCGGGCAACAGTTTCAAGGCGACGACGCGCTGGAGCTTGTTGTCGAAAGCCTTGTAAACAGCGCCCATGCCGCCAGCGCCGATGGGTTCGACAATCCGGTAATGAGCGATGGTTTGCGCGGGAATGGGTTTCATGAACGAGACGCATTATACAAACGATACGCGCCGGGTGGATTATTTGGAGCGATTTGTCTCTTCGGATCGTACAATTGGCGACGTTCAAGCACCGTTTCGATTTAGGAGTCAGCTATGTTGTGTCCACGTTGTGCCTCGAACCAGAGCGATGATGTGAAGTACTGCACATTTTGCGGCGCGAATTTGCAGGCTGTGCGCGAAGTTATAGGGGTCAAGGACGACAAGAAGTCTGACTGGGCCGAGTGGTGGGCCGAGATGTTCCAGTCTGACCGGATCGAAGCGCGGAAGCTTGAAATGGAGCGGCGGTTTGGTATCACGCCGGAGGTCAAACGGTATAACGAGATCAAAGCGGGCGTGATCGTGAGCAGCATCGGCGTCGCGATTGGGATCTTCCTGCACATCTTCATGAAGGGAATCGCCGCCAATGTCGATCCGAATGAAGCCGAGATCCTCACGCGCATCTGGGTGGCGGGATTCATTCCGTTCTTCGTCGGCCTGGCGTTGATAATCAACGGTTTGGTTGTGAGCAAGAAACAAGCCGAGATCATGGAGCGCGAGATGAGACGGTTTCAGGGTCTTGATGTCAAAGCGCCGGAATTGAACGCCAGCCCGCCTCCGCGCTCGCTGCGCTCTGCCGAAACGAACGAATTCATTCCCACTCCCTTCAGCGTCACCGATCAAACCACACGTCACCTCGTGAACGCGGAAAGAGAACCGAAGCAGTAATACGCGGTACTACTCTGACGGCTGCTCCGCGATCTCTGCGTATCTCTGAGATCTCTGCGTAAACCTGACGGCCAAAATATTTAACGCAGAGTTCACCGAGATACGCAGAGGACGCAGGTTATGACTTGACGAGGTTTTCCAGTTCTTCGGGGGTGCGCGGCCAGTCGTCTTTGAGAAGACGTGAGAGGGCGCGATCGGCGAGAAGTTTGCCGCCGGTTTGGCAGGTTGGACAGTAGTTCGTTTCGTTTGAGCCGTAACGGATTCGCTGAATCTTGCTGCCGCAACGAGGACACGCTTGTCCATAGCGTCCGTGAGTCGCCATGTCGGGACGAAAGGCCGTGACTTTTTCCGGGAATTTCTCGACCGAATCCGCACGCAGTCGATCGGCCCAATCGGTCAAGGTAGTTTTGACTGCGGTAAAAAGCCGCGTGATTTCAGCCGCCGTTAATTTTTGCGTGAGCGTGAACGGCGAGAGTTGAGCGGCGAAGAGTATCTCGTCAGAGTAAGCGTTGCCGATGCCACTCAGGATGCGCGGATCGGTGAGCGCGCGTTTCAGAGTATGGTTCTTCGCCTGAAGCGCCGCCGCGAATTGTTCTTCGGTCGCCTCGAAGACTTCCAACCCACCGGGATTTAACGTCTGGAGTCCCGCCTCGCCCTGGACGAGGTGCAGCGACGCGCGTTTCTGCGTTCCCGCTTCGGTCAGCGTCAGTGTTCCAGTGCTGAACTCGAATGCCGCGAGCCCGCGCGCTTTTGCGGCTTTCGCAGGATCGGTGTACCAGTGCAACCGGCCGGCGATCATCAGGTGCAGAACCAGCCACAGGTCGTCTTCCAAACCGAAGCAGATCCGTTTGCCCAGCCGGCGCAGTTCGACGACTTTGCGTCCTTCAATGCTGGACAGCGGCGGCACTGCCGTCCGCAATAGAAACGGACTGGCCACCCGGACGCGTTTGAGAACGGCGTCTTGGATTCGTTTCTCGAGAGCCTCGATATAGACGACGATGTCCGGCAGTTCAGGCACTATGCGCTAAAGTTTTTAAGTGACTGTACTGCGACTCCTCATCATCCGCCAAATCCAGAGCACTACGATCGCGCCGATTATCGACAGTATCAGTCCCGCGGGACGAAAGCCGCGACCCGTCTCGTCAGCGCCCCAGATCGCCCAGCTTACCAGGCCGCCGAGAATGGAGCCGACAATACCCAGAAGTATCGTCGCCAAAAGCCCCATCGCGTCTCTGCCGGGCATGATAAGGCGCGCCAAAGCACCGGCGATCAAGCCGATAATCAACCACCAGATGAAACTCAACATGAGTGTCCTCCTCGAATTAATACTTCACAGTGGAGGCTTACTGTTGTAGGGGAATGGGCGAGACCGTTATATCACTCCTGCGCGCGGCTCACAACGCCGAGTTTACGCTCGAAGATCTGCCCGCTGCTTTGTAAACGTCGATCAATGCGAGAGTGATGGCGAGCACGACCGGACCGAGGACGACGCCCAACACGCCGAACACGTTGAGGCCGCCTAAAACGGAGAAAAAGATGAGCAATTCGTGGAGTTTTGTGCGGCTGCCGACGAGCGTGGGACGGAGAAAATTGTCTATCATTCCGATGACGAGCGTGCCCCAGAGCACGAGCAACACCGCTTTGACGTAATGCCCGCTGAGTGCGAGATAAATTGCCGCGGGCACCCAGACGAGAAACGCGCCGAGCATCGGGATCATCGAGAGAAACGTCATCGCGACGCCCCAGATCAGCGCCGACCGCAGGCCGAGCGCCCAGAAAGCGAGGCCGCCAAGTGTTCCCTGGATGATGGCGATCGTGAGCACGCCGTAGACGCTTGCGTCGATCACTTCGCGCGTGCGCGTCATGATGCTGGTGGCTTGTTCGTGATCGAGCGGCAGTGAATCGCGGACTTTGCGGGAGATGTTTTCGCCGTCTTTGAAGAAGTAATACATCGTGAAGATCACGAAGAACATCTGCACGACGACGCCGGCGAGGCCGCCGAGAAAGCCGAGCGTGCGTCCGGCCAGTTGGCCGCTGACGCCTCTGAGCCGCTCCACCAGAAACTCTTCCGTGGAGAGTTGCGAGATGTCGACGTAATGGCTGAGAAAATTCAGGATCGGTCCGGTGACTGGTGAGCTTGGATTGAGTATGTAATCAACGGCCGCCTGCATTGACTGCACTGCGTTCGCCAGCTCTTTGAAAACAGCGAGCGTGATGAGGGCAATCGGAACGAGAATGATTAGGATCACGAGGGCGCACGAGACGAGCGCCGCCAGCGACGGGCGCTTGATTCGTTGAGCGAGGCGTTTGTGTACCGGATAAAAGATGATGACCAGGACAGTGGCCCACGCGATCACGCCGAGAAACGGCTGGACCATCCGCCAGCAGAGGTAAAGGGCGAGCGCCGTCACAACCAACAGCAACCACCAGCGGACATTGCTGCTCTGAATCGCCATCTCTTTGTTTATAGACCAGACTGGCCCATAAACAAAGAGATATTTGCGATTTCTAAATGCGTTCCTCCGCGGTTCTCTGTGTCCTCTGCGTTAAACCTGCTTCCACGCCTATTCAAATGTAGAGGACACAGAGAACCGCGGAGGATCGCGGAGACTGGCCAAGGGGTGCATTGATTGCAGCGGCTTACGAGGCGGCATAGAATCAGGCGTCGCCCGAATTCACAACTCTTAACAACTTTTTACGTGAGCTTGACACAGCCACAAACGCGGGCGCGTATGCTCAGCCCGCCTTGTTAGAACTCACGGAGGCTGAAATGAAGTCAAATCGACGAGCGCTTTTGGGTGGAAACACCCGGTTCCGACTTGTCCTGACGTTGGGAGTGGCCGTCGTCCTTCCCGCGTTGACTCTCATTTACATCAGTTTTCAACACGTCAAATCCATCCAGCGCGATAAGAAAGTCGAAGGCCTGGTGCATCGCGACTTTCAGTATCTGCTCTACTCCGGCATCAAAAAGCTCAACAGCGAAACCTACGAATTGACTGACGAGGCGAGAAACCTCTTCCCAGTCGACGGCGATTCAGACGACGAGAAGCGAAGAAAGCTTGGGCTCATACTGGAGCAGCGTCCATGGTTCGCGCACGTTTTCCTTTTCGAAGCGAGGAAGGGAACGATTGTGCAATCGCAACCGGGGCAGATGAACGATGCAGACATCAAACGGATGACGGATATGTACAGCGGCTGGTTGGGTCTCGAAGGCCCTTACCTCATCGAGCAGATGACGAAGAAGCCGAAGCCCATCATCTGGTTCAGCGGCGAATCGGACCACTCCGGCACGCCGCGTTACACGACAACAGCGCTTTTCACCGTGCCGAAGCTGACGTCCAAAGATCGGTTGGTGTTGGGTGGCGCAAGCTTCGATGCCGTTTACCTGAAGAACACTTTCTTTCCGAAGTTTCTGGAGGAGTTTACCTCGCAGAAGTTTGGCAGCGAGACACCCGGCCAGGCGTCGATGACGTTTCATGAATTGACTCCTTACGAAGTGAACGAGACCCAGGACAAGCGGCTGGCCGTGAAGATCTATCCCGCGGACGCGCAAAAATCAGAACCCGATCGGCCACTCGTAACGTCGCCGGGTTGGGGCAGCGGCAAACCGGAAGTTTCGCAGATGCTCGACGATCCTTTTCGCGGTCTCGGGATGGGCATCAAGTTCCAGGGGACGACGGCGGAAGCGATCGGCAATCGTTTCGTGCGCGAGAGCATGTTGATTCTCGGAGCGCTCTCGGTGCTGATGATTGGCGGGCTCGTTTTGACGTATCGCAGCGTCAACAAACAGGTGGCGCTCGCGCGTTTGAAGTCTGACTTTGTTTCCAACGTGTCGCATGAGTTGCGCACGCCGCTCGCGTTGATTCGTTTGTACGCGGAGACGTTGGAACTCGGCCGCATCAACACGCAGGACAAGAAGCTCGAGTACTACAGCATCATTCGCAAAGAGAGCGAACGGCTCACCGCGCTGATCAACAACATCCTCGACTTCTCGCGTATCGAAGCAGGCCGCAAAGAATACGACTTTCGCGAAACCGACATCGCCGAACTGGTGCGCAACACGATCGACTCGTATCGCTACCAGATCGAGCAACAAGGGTTCGCTCTCGACGAACAGATCGATCCGGGCATTCCGCCGGTGCGCGTCGATCGCGAGGCGATTGCGCGAGCGCTTGTCAATCTCGTCAACAACGCGTTGAAATATTCAGACCGTGACAAATTCCTGGGCGTGAGACTTTATCGCGCCAATAGCGTGCTGAAACTCGAAGTCGTCGATCGCGGAATCGGCATCGATCGCAACGATCAGGCGCGGATCTTCGACAAGTTTTATCGCACTTGCGATCCGCTCGTTCACAACACAAAGGGAAGCGGGCTTGGTTTATCGCTGGTCCAACACATCACGCAGGCTCATGGCGGCGAGGTCGAGGTTGAAAGCGCGCCGGGACGCGGCAGCAAGTTCACCTTGACCTTGCCGCTGGCGGGACCGCAGCCGGGAACCAGCGTTGCATAAAGGGGTATCATGAAAAGCAAGATTCTGATCGTCGAAGATGAACCAGCGATGGTTGCCGGACTGCGCGACAACTTTGAATATGAAGGTTATGACGTGATCAGCGCCGAGGATGGCGTCAGCGGACTCGAGCGCGCGCTTTCCGACAATCCGGATCTGATAGTGCTCGACGTGATGATGCCGCGCATGAGCGGGCTCGACGTTTGTAAACAGTTGAAGGCGAAACGCCCGGGTATACCGATCATCATGCTGACCGCGCGGGGACAGGAGATCGATAAGGTTGTCGGTCTTGAGCTGGGCGCGGACGATTACGTGACGAAGCCGTTTTCGGTGCGTGAGTTGATGGCGCGTGTCAAAGCCGTGTTGCGTCGTGTTTCAGCGCCGGCGCCAGCGCCGGAGATCTATAAGTTCAGCGACGTAGAGGTGAACGTTCGCAGTAATGAAGTCAGGCGCAACGGCGATCTGGTTGATCTTTCGGCGAAGGAGTTTGCGTTGCTGGCTTACTTTATTGCACATCCGGTGGAAACGCTGAGTCGCGATCGATTGCTCGATGCAGTGTGGGGATATGAAAACTATCCGAATACGCGCACGGTCGATACCCACATCGTTCACTTACGACAGAAGCTGGAACCAAACCCGGAAGAGCCGCGGTTCATTCTTACCGTTCACGGCAGTGGTTACAAATTTGTTGGATAAAGAAGCGAGGAATAAGTGATGAGCAATAGATTGTTTGGAATGCGTTGGACCATCTTCGCGCTGCTCGTGTTCGCAGCGGCGCCGTTGGCAGTGGCGGCGAAAGATGGTGAATCGAAGTTTGCGACACTCAATGGAGCGAAGATCCACTATCAGAGTTGGGGCAGTGGGAATCAGGCGTTTGTCCTCGTGCATGGCTGGACCGGCGAACTGAATCACTGGCGCTATCAGATTCCCGATCTTGCCAAGCGCGCCCGAGTGATTGCGCTCGATCTTCCCGGCCACGGTCAAAGCGACAAACCGGAGATCGCTTACACGATGGATCACTTCGCGATCGCTATCGACGCGGTATTGCGCGATGCAAAAGTCGACAAGGCCGTCGTGCTGGGCCACAGCATGGGCACGCCCATCGCGCGGCAGTTTTATCGCAAGTATCCGCAGAAGACGCTGGCGATCGTGATCGTCGACGGCGGCTTACGGCCGTTCGGCGACAAAGCGATGAGAGATCAATACGTGAACATGTTTAAGGCCGCGAACTATAGAGAGGTCGGCTTGCAGATGTTCGATTCTATGACCCCCGCGCTTTCTGCCGAAGACAAGAAAGCTGTCAAGTCGTCAATGTCGAACACACCGCAAAACGTGATGGTTACCGCGATGGAAAGCATGAACAACGACGCGCTCTACGGGCCTGACAAGATCAACGTGCCCGTGCTTGCGATCCTCGCGAAGTCGCCTTTCTGGCCGCCGGACACCGAACAGTTTCTACGCTCGCTGGCGCCGGATCTGGAGTACCACATGTGGGAAGGCGTGGACCATTTCCTGCACCTCGAAAAGCGCAAAGAGTTTAACGACGCTGTCGTCGCTTTTGTTAATAAGAAAAATCTGTTGAAATAGACGCACACAATCAAACGAAAGGGAAAGATCAATGGCGGACGTAAAACCGATTCCTGAGGGATATCATTCGTTAACCCCGTACCTGGTCGTCGATGGAGCTGCGAAGGCGCTCGAATACTACAAAACCGCGTTTGGCGCGACCGAACTATTTCGCATGGAGCACGAGGGAAAGATCGGACATGCCGAGATGAAGATTGGCGATTCACCGTTCATGCTCTCTGACGAGCATCCGGAAATGGGATATAGCGGTCCGAAGTCGCTGGGCGGCTCAGCGGTGGGACTCATGATCTACGTCGACGACTGCGACGCTGTTTTCAACCAGGCAATCGCAGCCGGCGGCACGGAAATGAAAGCGCTGCAGGATCAGTTCTATGGCGATCGATCGGGAACGCTGACCGATCCGTTCGGACACATCTGGACCGTGGCGACGCACAAGGAAGACGTTTCTCCGGAAGAGATGGACAAGCGGATGGCTGCAATGGCGGCCGGCGGAAAACAGGGGTGAACACGGATTACGCAGATCGTTAGTGCGTACTTGCGGTGACTTCGCGCAGACGGCGCTCGAGGAAACGGCGCTCGCTGTCGTTACTGACGAGGCCGAGGGCGAGTTCATAGCTCTCGGCTGCTTCGCGGTTCGAGCCGATTCTTCGCAGCATATCGGCGCGCGCGGCGTGCAACAGGTGGTAACCGTCGAGTTCTCTGGAATCGGCGAGCTCGTCAATCAACACAATCGCGGCTTGTGGACCATCAGCCATTCCGATCGCGACCGCGCGATTCAGGGCGACGATCGGAGACGGCATTAGTTGTTGTAACAGATCGTAGCACCTTACGATCCTGGGCCAATTGGTGTCCTCAGCCCGAGCAGCCTTACAGTGCTCGGCGGCAATCGCGGCTTCGAGTGCATACGGACCCGGCGTTCCGTTCATGGCTTTGTCGATCAGCGGCAATGCTTCATCGATCTGAGCCCGGTTCCAGCGGCTGCGATCCTGTTCTTCAAGCACGACAAGATCGCCATCTTCGTCGAGTCGTGCCTCGCGTCGTGAGTCATGCAGCAACATCAACGCCAGCAGCGCAATTGCTTCGGACGCCAGGTCCGGTTCCAACAAAGCCGTGACTAAACGTCCGAGACGAATTGCTTCGGCACACAGGTCGGCGCGAACGAGCGGCTTACCGCTGGTCGGCGCGTAACCTTCGTTGAAGATGAGATAGATGGCGGTCAACACGGCGTCGAGGCGCTCCGGCATGTCGCTCGTGTCGGGTATTGAGAAGGGAATGCCGGCGTCGCGGATCTTTCGTTTGGCGCGCACCAGGCGTTGGGCCATGGTCGTAGGCGGCACGAGAAACGCGCGCGCTATTTCGTCGGTCTGAAGTCCGCCTAAAGTGCGCAACGTGAGCGCGACTTGAGCTTCCAATGACAGTGCCGGATGGCAACAAGTGAATATCAGTCGCAGTCGATCGTCGGGGATCTCCGCGAAGTCGAGATCCGGCGCGTCGACAATCGGTTCGGCGGTGAGTTCGGGAAAAGTTTCGAGCTTCTCCTGCAAACGAGTCTGGCGCCGGAGCCGATCGATGGCTTTGTGTTTTGCTGTTTGAATGATCCAGGCGCGCGGTGAGTCGGGAACGCCCTCGGTGCGCCACTGATCCACGGCGGCGGTGAACGCTTCCTGGGCGACGTCTTCGGCGAGTTCGAAGTCGCCAAATTGACGGATCAATGTGGCAACAATCCGTCCCCAATCGGAACGGTAAACCGCGTCGACAGCAACATTAGCGTTTGGAAGCATGTTTGATAATAAAAAAACTATGTTGAAGTGTCGATTCTGCACCGGTTCGTTCGATTTAATGGTGGAGGCACATATTCAATGAGATACATGCTGCTGGTTTATCTTGACGAACACGCGCTGAGCGATAGCGAACGAGAACATTGTTACGTGGAGTCAGCCGAACTCGCGCGCGATCTCAGTGCAAAGGGAAACTATGTTTCGGCCAGTCCGCTTCACCCGACGGAAACGGCAACTAGTCTGCGAGTTCGCAAAGGCAAACGTCTGATAACCGATGGTCCGTTTGCGGAGACGCGCGAACAGCTTGGCGGTTATTACATAATCGAAGCCCCCAATCTCGACGAGGCGATGAGCATCGCCGAACGAATTCCGATAGCCAAACACGGCACCATCGAAATTCGTCCGGTGCTCGAGATCACCGGCTTGCCGGCGCAATAAAAGCGCGCGCGGCAGTTACAAGGGAAGGAAATATGAAAGCAGCTCAAAGCAAAGCAACAGGCGACGAGGCCCGGATTCGCGAAATTATCGAAGACTATGGTGAAGGTTTGAGAGACCGCGACGCCGATCGGTGCGTGGCCCATTACGCCGACGATGTCGTGCATTTCGATCTGGCGCCGCCACTTGAACATCGTGGCAAAGAAACAGCGCGAAAGAACCTGAGCGAATGGTTCAAGACCTTTGCTGGTCCAATCGGGCTGGAGATGAAGGGACTGACGATTGCGGCGGGCGCCGACACGGCTTTCGCTTACACTTTCAACCATATCTCAGGCACTAACACCAACGGCCAGCCTAACGATCACTGGGTGCGCGTCACAATCTGTTTGCGCAAGACCGATGGCAAGTGGCTCGTGACGCACGAACATGTCTCAGTGCCTTTTTACATGGACGGCAGTTTCAGAGCGGCAATTGATCTGAAGCCCTGACGTTGGTCAAGGCTTATTACCTCTGCGTTTCTCTGCGTTCTCTGCGTAACTATTATCTCTAAAGCAATACTAACGCCGAGAACGCAGAGAACACAGAGACGCGAGGAATGGGAGAAGATAGTCATGGTATCGAATGTTCATGCAGGCGCTCTGCCCGGGACCGGCGCCCTATGGGCCGGAAGGATCGTGAGTTGGCTCATCGCGCTGTTTCTTTTAGTCGACGGAGTGGCGAAGCTTTTCAAACCAGCGCCGGTTGTCGAAGGTACAGTTAAGCTTGGTTACTCGGAAAGCGTGATCGTTCCGCTCGGTATCGTTCTGATCGTTTGTACCGTGCTGTATCTGATTCCGCGGACCGCGGTGCTGGGCGCAATCCTGCTGACGGGTTATCTCGGCGGTGCTGTCGCGACGCACGTGCGTGTAGGCGATGGGGCGTTCGGGGTCATCTTCGCGGTCGCGTTCGGAGTGTTGCTTTGGCTCGGACTCTACCTGCGCGATCAACGGCTGCGCGCATTGATTCCATTAAGCAATTAATTTCTGTAAAGGACCATTAACATGAACGTCATACTCTGGATCCTGCAAATTCTGTTAGCGATTTTGTTTGTCATCGCAGGCGTACCCAAGTTGATACTGCCGGCGAGTATGTTGCAGCCGCAGTCGCCCGGGGCGATTGAGTTTCCCATTTTGTTCCTGCGCTTCATCGGCGTGTGCGAGCTCCTGGGCGGTCTCGGCCTCGTGCTTCCGGCTGTGTTCAAGAGAAGTCAGAACCTGGTGCCGCTCGCGGCCGTAGGGTTACTGATAATCATGATCGGCGCCGCCGTAACCACCGTCATGAGCGGAGGCGGCTTGATGGCGTTGATACCACTTCTGTTTGCGTTGCTGCTCGCGTTTGTCGCGTACGGCAGATCGCGTTTACTACCGCATGGTCAAGGCAATCGTTAATTGTTTGAATTCAAAGGAGAGAAACAAATGAATGTAACCCCGTACCTTCTTTTCAACGGCAACTGCGCCGAAGCTTTCAAGTTCTACGAGGAAGTGCTCGGCGGCAAGATCGAAATGATCTCGACGTTTGGCGGCACTCCCGCGGCAGAACATGCTCCTCCGGATTTTGCCGATAAAGTTATGCACGCAAGCATGACGGTGGGTGATACGAGACTCATGGCCTCTGACGCACCTCCGGGACAATACTCGCAACCGCAGGGACTTTCAGTGGCGCTCGGTCTCAACGACGCCGCGAAAGGCGAGCAGATCTTCAATGCGCTTGCAGAAAACGGAACGGTCCAAATGCCATATCAGCCGACTTTCTGGGCGGCCGGTTTCGGCATGTGCATCGATCGGTTCGGCATTCCGTGGATGGTCAACGTCGAACAAGCCGGGGCAACCGGTTCCGGATCATAAAACCAACTTAAAAGAGGAGAGTACATGAGCTACGTAGATGGATTCCTGGTGGCAGTTCCCGAAGATAACCTGAAGGTATATCGGAGCATCTCGCAGAAAGCGGGAAAGATCTGGAAAGAACATGGCGCGCTTCAATACATCGAGGCCGTCGGCGATGACCTCGATGTGAAGTTTGGCAAGTCGTTCCTGAAAACCGTGAAACTGAAGCCTGGCGAGACGGTGGTCTTCTCTTTTATCGTCTACAAATCACGCGCGGATCGCGACAAGGTCAATAAAAAGGTCATGAGCGATCCGCGTATGAACAAGATCATGGGAAAAGGGCCAATGCCTTTTGACGTCAAACGCATGTCTTATGGCGGGTTCAAATCACTGGTCGATCTATAAAAATATGACTCTGCGACGAATCAACTGGCCTCTCTGGAGCGGGTTTCTGTTGAGCCTTCTGGCTTCCTTCAGTTACTTCGCGGTGTTTGTCTGGTTTCCGGCGACGCGCGATTTTCCGTGGGCCAATCTGTTGCTGTTCTTGCTGGCCGCAGTGTTGTTGTTCTTCGGTCTGCGCCGGGGATTTGCGGCTGATCGGCCGCATCCCTGGCGCGCGAAGATTGGCGCTGTAGTTCTCACTACGCTGAGCGTGGTGATTATCGGCTTCTTTCTCTTCGCGTTCTTTGTCGCCGCGCGCTGGCTGCCCGCTTCAACAGGGGCGCCGCAGGTGGGCCAAAAGGCGCCGGAGTTTACGCTGCCCGATACGAATAACAAACCTGTTTCCCTCGCGGAGTTGTTGTCGACGCCGCTCGATGGCAACAAGCCGCCGAAAGGCGTGCTGCTGATCTTTTATCGCGGTTACTGGTGACCTTCATGCAACTCCGAGTTTCGGGGTATTCAACAGAATTTGGAGAGTCTCAAAGCGGAGGGAATTCTTCCGGTGGCGATCAGCATCGATCCTCCGGAGACTTCGCGAGATCTCGTGCAGCAACAGGGTTATACGTTTCCGTTTCTGGCGGATACGAAGGTTGAAGTTATCCGGCGTTATGACGTGGTCCACGTTGGCGCTGGAGGCGGACACGATATCGCGCGGCCCGCGGAGTTTCTGGTCGATTCGTCAGGAACAGTACGTTGGGTGAACTTAACGCATAACTATTGGGTTCGGGTGCGGCCCGAGCAGATCCTGGAAGTTGCAAAACTACTCGAATAGGAACGCTCAATGAAATATATGTTGTTGATTCATCACGTCGACGAGATAGAGGAAGGAGAACGCGCGCAGTTGCTGGCGGAATCGGTGCAACTTTGTCATGACCTGCACCATAACCAGCAGTACATCGACGCGTCGCCGCTGCATCCGAGCACTGAAACCATCAGCGTGAAGGTGCGCGACGGCAAAAGGCTCGTGACCGATGGGCCGTTTGCGGAAACACGCGAACAGATCGGTGGCTATTTCATGGTCGACGCGAAGGATTTGGAGGAAGCGATCGAGATCGCTGGCCGCATACCGAGCGCGCGTATCGGCACGGTGGAAGTTCGGCCGGTTCGTGTTGTAGAAGGACTGCCGAAGATGTAGATCGTCTGTGGTTGATAACAAAAATGCCGCGGCGTTTTTTTGCGCCGCGGCATTTTTTACTTAGCCGGCATTCTTGCGGGCTCGTTCATCAGTTCCAGCTCGGTAGCCCTCGCCGTAACCTCTCGAGAAACCGGATCGATAAACTTCAGCAAAGTTTCCGAATCCTGCTTCCTTGAAGTAGTGCGAGCGTTCCGGACTGAAGCTCTTCGCTTTCTTACCATCGTCCTTTCCGGTTTTGAAACCGCGCTCGTAGCCTTTTTCTACAGCTTCGTCGCTGTTATCAAAGACATACTGTCGATAGCGGGTCCCATACGGCGACCACGGATCGTAGCCCCAATACGGATCCCACCAACTGCGGTAACCCCAACCCCACGGACGATAAATGCGATGGGGGATGGGACGAACAATCACCACTCTGCGCCGTTTATTCTGCGCCTGGGCCTCGGCCGCCGAAACGAACGCGACGCCAAACAACATGAGCCCGGCGAGAGCAATGCCGCCAATCCTTCGCAAGTATTTTCCTTTCATTTAACCTCCTTGATCTGCATTAACTGACTCGATAGCGGCTGATCAGACGCGTGCTGGTTCGGCCGCCGGGGAGATATGTGATTGCATAGGTTTCACGATAGACGCGCCGGCCATAGCGAACCACGCGCGAACGTGTGACTGTTCGGCTGCGGCCATAGCGCCGGTCATACCGGCGGTCATAGCGCCTGCCGTAACGATCTCGCTGCCACTGAGGTGCGGGCGCCGCGTTCGCAGTCACAGTGTTTTGCTGCGAAACGTCCGCCGCCTTTGCCTCAGCCGCTACGACAAAACCCATTGAAACCAGCGCCATTACCATTCCCAGTACTTTCTTCATTTTTCTTCCCCTTTTGTCCAAAAAAAGTTGGTCGGGCATCCCTCGCATTTTATTGGAGAGAGCCCGACCTATTCTTTAAGACACCGGAGAACGGCGCGCGGTTACACGCTGATCGATAAAATCAATTTTGATCCGTGTTTGTTTTCTTTGTAGGCCGTGATCGTTTCTCGGCGCGTTCGTAATCGGTGATCGATTGAGCTTCGGCGAGCAGCACTTTACGAAACGCGCCGAGCACCTTGAGCAGCAGATCGAGTTTCCGCAAACTCTCGCGCCGGGCACGCACGGTGCCAAGAAAAAATTCGAGTTGGATCCGGCGGCGACAATCCGCGATCGTCACCATGCAATGGCCCCACTTGTACTCACCACCACGACTCGATTCGACTTCGGTGAGTATGTAAGACGTATGGCCGGTCGATAATGATGCGAGAAAGGTTCGTTTTCGGTAGAAAGAATTTTTCATCGTGAGGTACCAAACGCTCTGGGCGTTCTGGGCTAAAACCGTTGATTCAAATGCCGTTGAATTAATTTGCCGCTCGCGTATAATACGCAGGCCCTCTCTCCTTGTCAACGATATTAGTTGAATGTCGTCCTCATTCAGGATGAGAAAAGAGGAATAGCAAATGGACCTGCTCGACCATGTCGCAGCAAAAATCAGAGATCTGCGCGTCAGCTACAACAGCGGTGAAGGGCTCTCTCAGGACGCACTAGCCGCGCACTTGAAAGTAGCGCCGAATACGATCTCCAGATGGGAGACCGGAACGTATCGGCCCAGTCTCAAAGACCTCGAAAGGATCTCACGCTTCTTCGGGGTATCGATGTTGTCTTTCCTTCCGCAGGAGATGGTCGACGAGGAAGAAGATGAAAACCTCAAGGCCCTGCTGCGCACCGCCAGGCAATTGCATCCTGCCGATCTCGAAGAACTGAGGAAGTACGCGGAGTTTCGCCGCGCGCGGGGGATCTATCAGGGTAAGACTCGACCAAAGCCTGGCCGGAAAGGGGGAAAACAGAGGTGAACCAACAAGCCTATTACGAAGATATGAAACAACTCGCTCGCCAGGTGCGCGCTGAGTTCGGTTTGACATCACCACGCGTCGCCGAAAGCGATCTCAGAAGGATCTACGAAAAGAACGGCATCACGATCGACGATTGGCCGTATCGTTTGCGAAACCTGCGCGGCGCGTTTATCTGCGATCATCTTGGCGCGACTGTTATGCTCGCCAGTGGTCTGCCGCAGGATCCGAAAGTTTTCACGATGGCCCACGAGCTGAAACACTTCTATCGCGATCGGCATCTGGGCATTTCTTATTGCGATCAGTCGAATCTCGGGAAGACACTCGAAATCGGGGCCGAGATCTTTGCCGCCGAGCTGCTGTTTCCCGATAAAGATTTCATGGCGCAGATGCGGCTGCTGAGAATCGGAAGTGATGAGTGTCTGCCCAAAACCCTCGTGCTGGTTAAACAGAACACGCGCACGACGCTCAGTTACGCCGGCCTTGCGATCAAGGCCGAACGCCTCGGCTACGCTCCACCACGTTCGTTGACGACGATCAAAGGGTGGCGCAAGATTGAAGATATCTACGGCGAACCGCGCAGAAGAGCGCCGGCGTACTCGCGGCGATAGTTTTTCGGGGTGCGCGTTGGTAGGTGCGCGCGGGTGCGTGTTTTCGGGTGCGCGTGGGAACGTGTTTCGGTGGGCGTGGCTACGTGTTTCGGTGGGCGAGTTTGTAGGTTGCCGGAGCGCCGCAAGGCGCCGAGAAGGTAGCCAGGGGCGGTGGGAGCGAAGCGAGCACGAGCCCCTGGATAACAAGAAGCAAGCGTTGAGCACTGAAAGTGCGGCAGAACTGCATTTCTTCTGTCGCTCCTTCGGAGCTCCAATCGATCTCCTATGGACCAGGGGTACGCGCTTCGCGCTGTTCATTATCATGACATGCTTTACAGATCGTTATCATGACATCCTTTACAGTTGATGGGGTAGGCTGCAGCGGCAGGAGGAGCTGCGGATGCCTTGGAGAACTGAGAGTGTCATGGATCAACGAGTAGAGTTTGTG
>DATELZ010000136.1:0-24090 GCA_035276045.1 Pyrinomonadaceae bacterium
GCCGTCTTATTCCCCGCAAACTTCTTCAATTCCTTAAAGAGCGGCTCGGTGATCGCATAATCCTCGGCAACCAGATCGTGGTCAAACTCAATTGCGCGTTGAACCGTGTACGATTCAAATCCCGGGACGCGTCCAGTCACCAACTCCAGCGAGAATGCAAACAGCACGTCGTTCAGGTGTCGCTCAGCCACGGTGATCATTCCCGGCTTCACAGTTTCATCCGGCGAGATACCACCGCCACCGTAAACCGCACGGCCCATGTCCGTATGACTTTCCGGACCGTTTTGCTGCTTCTGCTGGTTGTTCTTGTCGGCTGCCAGGCCACCGGGGAAGTAGTAGTCGTAGTTTCCGCCGTTTGAGTAGTCACGCTGAATCAGACGTCCCGACGGCGTGAAATACTTCGCGATCGTCAATAACAGCGCCGAGTCGTAATCCAACTGGAACGGGAACTGAACCAGTCCCTTGCCGAAGGTCGTTTCGCCGACGATCAACGCGCGATCGTGATCCTGAAGCGCGCCCGCAACGATCTCAGCCGCCGAGGCGGTTTCGCCGTTGACGAGCACTACCACCGGAACACCATCGGGCTTGTCGTTGACCGCGGCGTATTGCTGCGAACTGTCTTTAAACCTGCCCTTCTGCGTAACAATCATCTGTCCGCGTTGCAGGAACCGGTTCGCCACTCGCACCGCCTGGATCAACAGACCGCCGCGGTTGCTGCGGAGATCCAGGACGAGCATGTTCATCCCTCTGCTGTGAAGATCCTGAAGCGCTTCGCCAAATTCGTCGTCGGTCGTCAGGTTGAACCCGCCGGTCATGGCAACGTAACCAACGCCCGGACGCAGCATGTAAGCCTGCGCAATTGACGGAAGCGAAACGGCGTCACGAACGATGCTGACCGTTTCAGTTTGTTTGGACGCGGGATGCTCGACTGTCACTTTGACGGTCGTGCCGCGCGGTCCGATCAGGAACTTTCGGACTTCCGGATAAGTCTTTCCCGCCATCGAATTGCCGTCGACCGCGAGAATGCGATCGCCGTAGCGCAGTCCGGCGCGCCAGGCTGGCGAATCCGGGAAGGTGGCGCGAATGAAAGTGTTGACGTTGGCGCCTTCGCGGAGATCTTCAATCGTGGCCCCGATACCCAGGTATTCGGACCGTTGCTCGGTGCGGAACGAGGCATATTCCTTCGGATCGAAGTAGGTCGAATGCGGATCGAGCACACTCAACATGCCGCTGATGGAAGACTTGAAAATCTCGTTGTAATCGAGTTTGCGGCCGTCGATGTGGTTCGTTTGGATCACGGCCAAAGCTTCGGAGAGATCGCTCTTGATTGCCGGAGCAGTCAGGTTCGCTTTACCGCCCGGCTGATTCGTTCCGGCGGAACGTTCTGGCGGAGTGGTCGTCCGGCGGGCCGAACGGGTTTGCTGGGCGATAATTAACGTTGGAAGTGTCAGGGCGACAACTAAAAACAGGATTCCCAGGGCAAAAGAGCTTTTTCTCACGCAACCCTCCTAAAACAAAAACATCGCAAGTAACAAGGGGCCGGATCCGGAGCGGAAACGGGGACGCCAGAATAACACGAAGCGCCGTAGCTTTTGAATGTACGCAGCAACGGTGAAACGAGTTTTGTTGTAGATGCCTGGAAGCCCTGTTTGGTCGCCCAAGCCAGGCACAAGAGGCACAAAACCGAGCCACAAAAGGCAGCAGAAACGATTTATTAGGTTTGTGCCTTTTTGTGGCATATTATTGCCGCCTAAGCTTTTCACACACCAACAATATCGACGGAGGAACTGAATGCCCACTACATTGAAACGGGATAGTCTTGTGTCGTTTGCCAAAGAACACCGCGCGGAATACGAAGCACTCCTGCGTCGTTTTGTCGAAACGCCGACGGTTTCCGTGGATCCAAACCACCTGGACGACATCCGAAAGGGCGTAGAACTCACCGTCGAAACTATCGAAGGCTACGGTGGAAAAGCCGAGGTTTACCGCGCTGATAAAGGAAATCCCGTTATTCACGGCGTGTTTGGCAACGATCCGAAACTGCCGACCGTCACCGTCTACAACCACATCGACGTTCAGCCGGCCTCGAAAGAAACCGAACCGTGGGAAACCGAACCATTTGTATTCACTCAAAAAGGCGACACTTACTACGGCCGCGGCACAACCGACGACAAAGGACCCGCGCTAGCCGCACTCTTTGGCGCACGGGCGGCGATCGAAGCAGACGTGCCGGTGAACATTCGTTTCCTTTGGGAGTTTGAAGAAGAGATCGGGTCGCCCAATTTCGAGAAGATCATTTCCAAAGCCGCGCCGTCGTTGCGCACGAATTCTGTAGTCGTTTCGGACACGGTTTGGGTCTCGCGCAACCGGCCCGCGAGTTCCGCCGGTTTGCGCGGCTTGATGGGATTCATTCTCACGCTCGAAACGGGCACGGTGGACACCCACTCCGGCGAAACGGGCGGCGCTTCGCGTAACCCCATCGCCGAGTTGATGCAGCTCGTCTGCGACATCTACGATCCACGAACCGGCAAAGTCAAAATCAAAGGTTTTTACGACGACGTGATTCCGCCGTCGAAGAAAGAATTGCAGGACTGGGCCAATTCCGGTTTCACGACTAAAGCATTCAAAAAAGCGCATCACTTGAAGAAGATGCGCAGCGACGATCCGCTCGAACTGATGAAACGAATCTGGGGCATGCCGACACTCGAGATCCACGGCGTTGTCGGCGGTTACCAGGGACCGGGATTGAAATCGATCGTTCCGCCGCGCGCGGAAGTGAAGGGGTCGTGCCGTTTGGTGCCGGTGCAGGATCCGAAGAAGATCCAGAAACTGCTTGCCGCCGCAGTTAAAGAAAAGAACCCCGACGTGCAGATTCGTTTCGAACATGCAGCGCCGGCGTTTCGCACTGTGCTTGAAGGACCGTTGCCACAGGCGTTAAAGCGCGCGGTCAAATTTGCATTTGGTAAGGACGCTGTTTTCGTTCGCGACGGCGGAACGATTGGCGCGATGTCGAGTATCGAGAAAGTGATGAAGTGCCCGGTGCTGTTCCTTGGTCTGTCCCTTCCGGAGCATGGATATCACGCGCCGAATGAGAACTTTGATTGGCAACAGGCGTCAGGTGGAATGGTGGCGTTTGCGAAGTACTTCGAAGAGATCGCGAACCTGGGCCGGTGAGCATTTTCCGTTTACCATCTGTCGTTTTTCATTTTTCATTTCAGACAAAGTGCTGGCAATGAAAAATGGGAAATGACAAATGACGAATGGAAAATGATCAGATCACACACGACAGACGCTCTTCGTTGAGAGCGAGAAAACCGAGTCTCTCGTAAAAGCGGCGCGCTTGAGGATTCTCCAGGTGCACGGAGACGTCGATGCGCGTCACCGCCTCTTTTCGTAACTGCTCCTTCAACTGGTTCAGCAGCTCGGAACCGACACCGTGGCCGCGACGATCTTCTTTGACGGAAACGTCGTCGAGCTTTGCCACCACTGCTCCCATCGAGGTCGAGATCGCGTAGCAGACGACGCAGACGCCTGCGACACCATTTTCGTCGTAAGCCATCCAAACAAATCCCAACTCGGGCCGCTCCAGAAACAGATCGAGCGCGTCGTTCAGTCCCTTCAATCCGAGATCTCCGTAAGCCTGGCTGCTGGCGAGATAGTGTTCGTCCGCGCTGAGAAAATCCGTCAGCATGTGAAATGCGTCGTGAACATCAGCAGCATGCATCTTTCGGCAGGTAATCGGCACGCGCTAATGATGCCATAACAAATTGTGAAAACGCGAGATTCGTCGCTTTCAACCTTTCCAACCCGGTTACACGGATATATAATCCAGCCTCCGCTAACCGGTAATTTCCATCCCAACTTTCGCAGGTCAGGAGCCATGAAAAAGATAACCACATTACTCGCAACAGCGATCTTCCTGTTCGCAGCAATCTCGGCGTTTGGTCGCGAAGCGCGGCTCGTTCGCTATCCGCACTTCCACAATGGCCGCATCGTTTTCACTTATCTTGGCGACATCTGGACCGCCGACGAAAACGGCCAGAACATCCAGCGCTTGACCGTCAACCGCGCGCGCGACGTTTACGGCCGCTTCTCGCCCGACGGCAAATGGATCGCCTTTTCGAGCGATCGCGAAGGCAATCTCGACGTCTACCTGATGCCTGCCACCGGCGGCGCCGCGAAACAACTGACCAACCATTCGGGTAACGACACGGTCCTCGGCTGGTCCGCTGATTCGAAAGCAATCGTCTTCAGCGCAAACCGTGGTGAAGACTTCACGGCGCAACTCTATCTCGTCAGCACGGAAGGCGGCATGCCGTGGAAAGCCGGCACTGACATGGGCGTCGAGGCTTCGTATTCGCCGGATGGAAAGCGACTCGCCTACAACCAAAAGGCGCAGGCTTACTGGCGCAAGTTTTACCGCGGCTCTTTTCAAAGCGACATCATGGTGATGGACGTGGCCGCGAAGAAGTTCACCCAACTTACCGATTTCGACGGTCTCGATTCATGGCCCATGTGGGGCCGCGACGGGTTCATCTACTTCGTCAGCGATCGCGACGGCAACGGGCTCACGAACATCTGGCGCGTTTCTGACAGCGGCGGCAAAGCCGATCGCGTCACGACGTTCAAAGCAGGCGACGTGCGCTGGCCCGCGATCAGCTCCGACGGCCGCGTGATCGTCTTCGAGCACGACTTCGGCATCTGGAAACTCGACGTCAACACAAAACGAACGACGCCGATCTCGTTGAACATCGACGCCGAAACCCAGGACAACATGACCGAGATGCTGTCGTTCAGCTCGCAAGCGGACGACTACGATCTTGCGCCCTCGTCGCGCCGTATCGCCTTTTCTATTCACGGCGAGATCTTCAGCGCGCCCGTCGACGAAGGCGATCTGAAACAGCTCACCGACGGCGCTGCTCGCGACCGGCTCGTTCAATACTCGCCTGACGGAAAATGGCTCGCATACGTGTCGGATCAAAGCGGACGCGAAGAACTCTGGACCGTGCCCATCGACGGCTCAGCGGCCGCCCAGAAGCTGACCGATATCGACTCGTTGAAACAAGGTTACAACTGGTCGCCGGATTCCAGGGAGATCGCGTTCGCCTCGTCTGACGACAAACTGCGCAAACTCACAGTCGCGACGAAACAAATCGTTGAGCTTGATACTTCGCGCTACGGCGGCTTCGGCGTTCCCGTGTGGTCACCTGACGGAAAATGGATTGCCTACTCGAAGCCTGACGCTTCGCGCACGGCTGACATTTTCCTTGTCGCCGCCGCAGGCGACGACAAGACACCGCACAAGGTAACGTTTGATTCGAACAACGACGGCAATCCGCAGTTTGCCGCCGACGGTCGCAAACTCTATTTCCAACGCCAGGAAGCTACGGGCGGCAACACACCGAATTCAGTTCAGGTCTATTCAGTTTTGCTCGAGCGTCAGGACAAAGATCCCGACGACGCGGAAGAGCGCGCTGAAACAGAAGCGCCGGCCCGCGAACCGGCCGCAGAAGGCGGTGAAGGCGCGACACCACCGGCCCGCCGTCCACCGGCAAACCGTCCGCCACGCGACATCAAGATGGATTGGGACGGCATGAAACGTCGCACGCGCCAGGTCACGCGCATGCCGTTTCCGGTGCTCGGTTACACGCTCGCACCCGACAGTCGCACGATCGTTTTCGTAACTACCGAACCAACCGCGCAGGCATCGCTTCCGGTTATCTACTCGATTCAGGAAGACGGTCGCCGGCTTACGAGGATCGCAGCGGGTCAACCGCCAAATGAAGGCGGCGATGGTCCAGGCGGTGGCGGTGGTGGTTTCGGCGGCGGCCTTAGCGGCCTGAACATCTCACGCGATGGACGCACGCTGTTCTTCCGCGAGCGTGATGGTGTTTATTCAGTGCCACTCTCGGCAGCACCCGCAGCAGCGGCAGCGGGTCCCGCTCGTGAAGCCGGACGACGCCGGATCAATTTCAACGTTCGCGTCCGTGTCGATCGGCCAGCGGAGTGGACCGAGATGTTCGACGATGGCTGGCGCACGATGAAATATCGCTTCTACGATCCGAAGATGCACGGCATGGATTGGGACGCGATGCGCGCGAAGTATCGTCCGCTCGTCGACTACGTCGGCGATCGCCAGGAACTGCTCAACATACTCAACGAGATGATCGGCGAGTTGAACGCTTCGCACACCGGCGCTGCGCCGCCGCCACGTGGTCCGGGCGCTGGCGGAGTTGCAACTGCCCACCTCGGCGTCGAGCTCGAACCTGACACCGCGGCCGGACGTTATCGCGTCGCTTACGTCTATGAAGATGGACCAGCCGACAAAGACTGGGTGCGCGTGAAAGTTGGCGACTACCTGCTCGCCATCAACGGCAAACCGATCAAAGCCGGCGACGAATACTGGGAAGCGCTGAACAATCGCCTCAATCGCAAAGTGGTGGTCACGTTCAACAACAAACCAGCCGAAGACGGCGCGTGGACCACGCGGATTGAAGCGATCTCAGGCGGCGCTTACAGCCAGTTGCGTTACGAGCGTTGGGTGAAAGAGCGGCGTCAGAAAGTCGACGAACTTTCCGGCGGACGCATCGGCTACATCCACATCCAGGCGATGAATCAACCGTCTCTGCGCAAGTTTGAGAAGGAGATTCGCGAGTTTCGCAACAAGGAAGCGATGGTTATCGATCAGCGTTGGAATGGCGGCGGCAACATCGAACAGGAGTTGCTGGCGATCCTGGTCCAACGTCAGTACCAGGTGTGGCAACCGCGTGGCACGGAAGCGAACGGGCGTCCGTTTGCCGGGTTCTTTGGACCAAAGATCGTGCTGCAAAACTGGCGCTCTGCTTCGAATGCCGAGATGTTTCCCGCGGGCTTCCGTGCGTTAGGTCTCGGAAAAGTGGTAGGCACGCCGACGATGGGCGCGGTGATCGGAACGGGCAGTTACAGTTTGATCGACGGCTCGACCGTGCGCACGCCTGGCGTTGGTGTTTACCTCGCCGATTCCAAACGTACCAACATGGAAAACTACGGCGTGCAGCCTGACATGCTCGTCGACAACCGGCCGGAAGACACGCTGGCGGGACGCGATCGGCAACTGGAAGCAGCAGTTGACGATCTGATGAAGCAGTTGAACGGCACGCGCCGCAACCTCGCGACGGACGGACAGAAGTAATTTGAACACGGATGACACAGATCTTAAACGATCTGTGTCATCCGTTTGATCTGTGGCTTACTTTGGTAAAAGAACCGAATCGACAACGTGAATCACACCGTTTGATTGATACACGTTCGAGATCGTCACGCGCGACTGTCCACCCTTCTCATCCGTCAGAACGAGAACGTTTCCATCCATCCACGCGGTCAGCGTTCCGCCGTTGACTGCTTTGAACCACGCCTTGCCATTGCCCGCCTTGATCTTCTTCGCGATCGCATTCGAGTCAAATCTTCCTGCCAACACGTGATACGTGAGGACGTTAGTCAGCATCCCTTTGTTCTCGGGTTGCAGCAGTGTGTCGACAGTGCCGGCCGGCAGTTTGCTGAAGGCCGCGTTTGTCGGCGCGAAAACGGTGAACGGGCCTTTGCTTTTGAGTGTTTCGACGAGGCCGGCAGCTTTCACCGCCGCGACGAGCGTCGTGTGATCCGCGGAGTTAACGGCATTGTCGACGATGTCTTTCGACTTGAACATCGCGGCGCCGCCAACCATCGGATTGTCGTCCATTGAATTCATCTGTGCTTGAGCATGCCCATCGGCAAGCGCGATCGTTGCGACGGCAAGCAGCACCATGGCGAATAACTTTTTCATCGATATACCTTCCTTGTTGGAACTGAATTGTTTCGAACTTCAGTGGATATACGGAAGGCGCACGAGGACTGGATTTAAGGTTTGAGTTTGAAATTTGTGGGAACGAACTCGATCGATTTTAAAACACCGTCGACTTTCACGCGCTTGTCGGAGTTGGGCAGGTAACAGACGATTACGACATTCTCAGGTTTGCGAGGACCGCAACCAATCTCACCCTTGACATCGGGACTGTAAGTTGTGAGTTCGATGTCTTCGAAGCTCCTGGCTTTGAGGCGCAACTCGCCGCTCGGAGCCTGCACGACAAAGATCATTCCCTTCGCGTCGCATTCGATCCCGATCAGCTTCGTCTGCAACTGTGTTTCACCCGCAGCGGGAGTGCGCAGCACTTCACGCAAATGCGACGATGGATCGGATGGCGTTGCCGGCGTTGTTTGAACGATAGAGAGCTCGGAAGTATCGGGCTCGCTCGAACTGCGCCTCGACTCCGCGGCCTTCTTAGCCGCTTCGTATTCCGCGAGTTGCTTCTCGTACGTGTCGAGCTGGCCCAACAACTGCTCCGCTCCCTGAATGACTTCATCCTCGGCGTTTGACTTTGCCACCTGCTCCAGGAAACGACGGGCCGCCTTGTAATCCTGCTTGTTGAGGTAAAGCTGCGCGAGCATCAAGGCAAAATCCTGCCGGCCCGGCAAAGCAGCGAGGACGAGTTTCATCGACTCGATCGCTTCGTCGATTCCCTGCCGCGAAACGAGACTGACAAACGCAAGCAAGCTGTACGACTCAGGATAATCAGGCCGCAACGCAATCGCGCGTTGCAAGTGCTCTCGGATCTTTGCCAACTGTTCCGGCGTATAGCTCTCGGCCTTCTCGCCGGGACGTTGCCGGCTGAGCGTAAAGGCGTAGTAATAATGCGCGAGATAGTTTTGCGAATTGCCGGCAACGGCGCGTTCCAAACTCGCGCGCGCTTCGTCAGCCTTGCCCTCATAAAAACGAAGCATGCCCATCGACGCGTGGGCCATGCCGAGGTTCGGATCCAACTCCAACGCCTTTTTCAAATATTTTTCCGCATCAGCGCGACGGCTATGCAGTAACAAGTCGCCAAGATAAGCCTGCGCCTCTGCTTCGGTCAGCGTCGTCGCCTGCGCTGACGCGTCGAGTTGCAGCTTGCGTTCGAAGTGTCCGATTAGTTCGTTGAACCGATACTGTTGGACGTACTGGCGCAGCTCTTTCTCCATCTCCTCGTAAGACATTTCGAAAGCCTGCTGGAACGCCTGTTCCCGCGGCATCTTGTCGAGCAGCGTCAAAAACTTTCCGAGCTGTTTGTCGCGGCCTTGTTTGCCGACGATCAGGTAATGCATCAAGGCCCACGACTGGGCGTAGAAGATGCTCTTCTTGTTTGCTTCGTTGTAGTGCGGCGATTTGTGATCGACGTCGAACAACGTGCGCAGCGGCAGCATCTTCTTTTCGCGCAGCAGCAGGACGTGATTGCCGACGTTTCTGCCGATGATGACTTTCTGATCGTCGGTGATGCTGAAGGTGCTGTAATACTCGGCGAGTCCTTCGTCGAACCAGGCCGGGGCGTTCTCGAAAGTGTTGTTCACGAGCAGGTGTGTGTACTCGTGAAAGATCACGGTAAAGGCGTCGAGACGGCCACGCTCTTCCGTGCTCAAGGCAATGTAGTTGACGTCTTGTCCCGCTTGAAAATGGCCTGCAACGTTTGCGCCTGGTTTGAACGGACCGTAAGAGTCGTGGCTTTTGAACACGATCACCGTGGTCGGCACTGGCGTGTTGAAATTGATGTCGGGAAAGACCCGGATGAAAACCGCGCGAAACTGCTCCAGCTTGAGGGCGACATTGCGGATCTCTTTTTCATTCGCGTTTCCGACCATGAAAAAGTTTTTGGTGCGCACGCTGACCCAGGTGTCTTTGGCTGACACCGTTGCGTGTTGAGCAGCTATGGTCAGAAAGCAGAGGGCTGCTGCAAGAGGTAAAACAAAACGCTTCATAATGCAGGCCCTACGTCAAACTGAACACGGATCGCGCGAGATCTATTCTTCTGGACCAGTGCAGCTTGGACCGTGAAGGGCGGGAATCTTTTGGCTGATGATCGGATAATTTGGAGCTTCGTCTATGTTGATCTGAGTCCAGTGTGCATAGTTTTCAGGTACGTTGGTATCGGCGAAAATGGCTTCGACCGGGCATTCAGGCACGCACGCATCGCAATCGATGCAGGTGTCGGCGTTTATATAAAGACGATCAGGCAGTTCATGAAACGCTTCAACAGGACAAACAGCTGCGCAGTCGGTGTACTTGCAATCGACGCATAATTCAACAACTACGTAGGTCATTGGGGAAATAAGCTCCTTTTCGAGATAACGCAAATAGTTATTCACTCGCGAGCGGAATGTCAACAGAAAACTTTAGTCACGATTTTTCTTTTTGTGCCTTTTGTGACTCTTCTCTTGTGCCTTTTTGGCTAATAAGTGATCCAAAAATAGATCGCCTGTCCAACACCAATAAAGAACCCGATGATCGCGCCAAACAGTTCGATCGTCTTCAAATGTTGCTGCGCCACTGACAACACGAGCGCTTCGAGTTTTTCGATCGGATAATCAGAAACTTTCTTGCGCACCAAACCACCGACGTCAAACTCGGCAATCGCCACCGGCAACCGTTCGCGCGCAGCCAGCGTGATTCTCTCAACCAACGCCCCACTCGCACGCTCCATCGCCCCAGTGGAAACATGATCGCCCAAACGGCCAATCGGCGCTATCAGCAGCCGCTCTATCTGCGCACTCAAGATCGCATTGATCGTGCGCGCCGTGTCATCGCGCGACAACAAGCTCAACAAACTCTTCGAGAGCAATTGTTTCACTTGTTCCGCCGACTCCGGATTCACCTGCTGCAACACCGCTCCGAGCGACTGCGGACGCAAGCGATCGATCGCTTCCGAGAAATGAGACGAAAGTGAAGTAGATAAAGTCTCGCTGCGCAGGATCTCCACCAGCCGCGCCGTTACTTGCCCCTTCAGCTCATCGTATTTCGCAGCGTCAAACTGGCCGATCAATTGACTCAGCGGCCGGTTCATCACTTTATCGATCGTGTTGTTGAGAAACGTCTCCGCTTCCTGTTCGAACGCCTCACCACGCAAATACTCTTCAATTCGCTTCGGCAGCGTTTTGTTCACGAGATCGTCAACCTCGTGATGAATGCGCTCTCGCGAAACGAAGATCTTCTTGAACAACGAAAGCTGTTCGTAATACTGATCGACTTCCAGCTTGATCAACGCGCCGATCTGTTTGCGCGTCGTTTGGCTGGAGGCGATGTCCGCCAGGTGGTGCACGATGGGCGGCACTTCCTGATCGATCCGTCGCTTGATAAAGGCGATCGTGTCAGGCGTAACAGTTTCCGCCAACGTCGCGTTGCTCTGCGACAAATCATCCAAACGCCCCGAGACAAACTCCCTGACGCGCTCTTCGAAACCCTCGTTGCCGATGAATCCCTGCAGACGTTGCTGAACGAAGTCGAGCAATTGATCGACCGATCGATTGTCAATCAGGTCGCCGAAGTTTCGCTCCAGCAATTCGTCGATCTGTTTGTCGATAAAACGCTCGATTGCCTCGGCAGTCTCTTCGCTCCTCAACATCTCGGCGATGTATTCGGCGAGTCGATACTGAAGCGCGGAGATCGTGTCGAGAATCGGCGCGCGCGCCTGCGACGGCAACGCGTCGATGAACGATGGATAAACGCGCCCGAGAAGCTCGTTCGTATAGCCGCCGACGAAGTCTTCCACCTTCCGTTGAAAGAAGCTGGTTTCGAACATCGCGTCGAAGACTGTCTGTTGCGAAACAAGTTCGTTGCCCACCGCATTGCCGATCGACTGGGCCAGCTTCTCACGATGACGCGGAATCATTCCCTGCGGCCAGATCGTGATGCCGAACAGTTTCACCGGTTTATAAGGATGAAAGAGCATCCAGATGGCGAGCCACGCCGCGCCAAAGCCGTGAATGGTCGCAACTACGACAATGCTGATCGCGATAAAAAGTTTGAAGCCCACTAATTCGTTTACTTGGGAGGTGTTTCCACCGGATAGCCGGCATTGATCCACGCCCCGGTGCCGCCCGAGACGTTGATTAGATTCGTGAAGCCTTGTTGTTGCAATAAACTCGCGGCCGCACTCGAACGATAGCCGCCGGCACAAATCACCGCCGTTGGTTTGTCTTTTCGGAGGGGGAGTTGTTCGATGGTCGTGTCGAGTGCAGCCAGCGGCGCATTCATCGCGCGCGGGACATGACCGTTGCCGTACTCTGCCGGACGACGCACGTCTACGATTTGCAAATCTCGATTGTCAATTTGATCCTTCAACACGTCTACGCTGACCTGTTCGATCGCCTCGACCGGAAGTCCCGCTTCACGCCAACTCCCAACGCCGCCGCTCAAAAAGCCTTTGACGTTCTCGATGCCTACGCGCGCGAGTCGTACGACCGATTCGTCGACTTGCGAATCGGTATCGGCCACGATCACGATCGCCGCGTTCAAAGAAATCAGACTGCCGGCCCAGATCGCAAACTGTCCGCCGAGTCCGATGTTTATCGAGCCGGGCACGTGACCAGCGCCGAAGTCAGAAGCTGAACGAACGTCGAGCAATACGTGGCCGCTTGTTTTCAGCGAGAGCACTTCATGCGGAGACAAAGCGACCGGCGCGGCCAGCTCTGAAAGTTCGCGCGCGCCCGCGCGGTTGATCTCGGCGTCTTTTGAGAAGTAGACCGGCTGATCGGGAAGATCTGCCGTCATCAACTTCACAAACTCCTCTTTCGTCATCGGCTTGAGCGCGTAGTTGAACTTGCGTTGTTCCCCAATCGTCGACGAAGTTTCCTTCGACATGTTTCGGCCGCACATCGAGCCCGCGCCGTGGGCCGGATAGACCTCGACTTCATCCGGAAGCTTCAGCAGTTTTTCGTGCAGGCTGTCGTACATCATCCCGGCCATCATCTGCGGCGTGTAGCCTTTTCCGCCTGCGAGATCGGGACGGCCTACGTCGCCGATGAATAGCGTGTCGCCGGTTAGAACTTTTTGCGGTTGGTTCGAAACGTCCGTGTCGGTTATCAACACGGAGATGCCTTCGGGCGTGTGTCCCGGTGTTTCGATAAAACGAAGGATCACTTGTCCTAGTTGGATTTCTTCGCCATCGCGAACAGGGCGATGTTCGAAACTGGCGCCGGCGCGTTCGCCGAAGACGATCTGCGCCCCAGTGCGCGCGGCAAGTTCCTGGTGACCGCTGACGAAGTCGGCATGAAGATGGGTTTCGATCACGTACTTGATCGCAAGCCCCTGAGCTTCAGCTTCCGCAATGTACTCGTCGACGTCACGTTGCGGATCGACAACCGCAGCTTCGCCTTCCGACCCGATCAGGTACGAAGCATGGGCTAGGCAGGCGAGGTAGAATTGCTTGAAGTACATATGTGTGCCTTGGGCTTTTGATCTTTGATCTTTGATCTTGGGTCTTTGGTCTTTGTACTTGTACTCATATCGAAAAGTCCCAAGGCCAAAGTCCCAAGACCAAAGACCAAAGTCCAAAGACCCAAGATCAAAGATCAAAGATCAAAGATCAAAGATCAAAACCCCTACTCCCTCCCAGGGAGTTTGTAATATTCCCGACCCGGTTTCAACGGTCGCAGCATCCAATACGGCCGCCGCGTGCCGTCGGGCGAATGCGTGTCTGCCGGCCGCGTCATCGCCAACCACTTACGGTATACGTCCCGAGACTTCTCAGTATCCACAAAAATATCGCCCGGTTGATCCTGCGGTTCGGCCACGCGCACGCGCACTGCCTGGTGCCAGCAGTGCATGCCCGAGATCGGATCGGGATGAACCGGAAACGTCATGTTCTGATGAACGCCCGCGTCTTTCCACCAGATTCGCAGCGTGTCCGGGTCGCCTGACTCGTAAGGCTCGATGCCCTTTTGCCGTTTGAGCCCCCAAGTCGTGCCGTTGCGGTCCAGCTTTACCGTGGCCATCAACTGTCGTTGGCCCTCGTCAGTCAGTTTCCAACGGCCCATGTGATGACTGCACGCGACGATGCCCGGTCGAATTCCTTCGGTGACCCACGCCGGCACGACGTAATAACCGATCTCTGTTTCGACGCGCATCAGATCGCCGGTGCGCACGCCGAGTTTCTTCGCGTGGCTGGTGTGTATCCAGAGCGGGTTTGTATGGGCGATCTCGTCGAGCCATTTCGCGTTCGCGCTGCGCGTGTGAATCTGCACGGCGAGACGGAAGGTCGAGATCAGGATCGTCTGATCCGGCGCGAGATTGTCTTTGTGAACGTGGCTTTTGAAATAAACAGGGATGGCGTACTCAGGCCAGCCCCAACTGTTCATCGTCGACGAATAGAATTCGAGCCGGCCGCTCGGCGTTGGGAAGCCGCGTTTGATCTCGCCGTTGACGTTGATGCCGGCGAGCCGGCGTCCGTCTGCATCGCCGTCGGGCAACGGCAGCGGGACGATATTTGGTCCGGCGGGTTTTGGCGCGCGGCTGAAGATGCGGCCGAGTCGATCCTCCTGCACGTCGTCCAACTCTTCAGCGCCGACTGTTTGATCGTAAACCTTTCCGATCTTTTCTTTGACTTCAAACGCGCCGTAGCGACGCATGAATTCGAGCGGCGTCAGGTTTTCCTGCGCGGCGCGTTCGGGCAGACCGGGAACGGAGTTTTCGAAGATCCATTCGTAGTATTCGTCGATGCCGAGGCGTGTGCCGGGGTTCTTTTTTGACTCCGCGTATTGCCTGATTCCGAGGCTGCCGTCCGGATCGATACGCCACGTGAGTTCGAGCCAGAATTCGTTCTCTTCCCAAACTTCACCGGGATTGACGTCGCGGGTGTCGTCTACTTTTTCGCCTTCACGTTGGCGCAGGGCTTTCATGACGGGTTGTCTGAAGCCGAGCCACTGTGAATCGTGTGTTTCGTACGAGTGCAGATCGTGACGTTCGGAGCCGACGCCCATTGGCAGGATGTAGTCGGCGTAGTAAGCCGTCTCGTTCCACGTCGGCGTGAGTGCGATGTAACAGCCGACGAGATCCGGATCGGTCAACATCTCGATCCACGAGAAGCCGTCCGGGTTGGTCCAAACCGGGTTGTAGACGCGGGTGAAGTAAGTGTCGAGTTTCGCGCGGCCGTCTTTGAGCAGGTGGGGCAGCAGGAACGACATCTCGTTCATCGAGAGTGGATACTCGCGCGGCCACGTCGTTTCGTTCCACATCTTTGGATGAGGCGGCGTGTAGATCGGGCGCGGAACAAACTTGTTCCACGCATTCGGATAAACGCCGCCTTCGGTCGCGATCGCGCCGAGCAGTGCGTTCAACATGAAAAGGCTACGGGCAACTGCCCATCCGCCGCTCACGCCTGAAGCGACGCTGCGCCAATTGTGACTAGAAAAGCGCGTCCCTGCCGTTGCGACGAGCTTCGCAATTTCTTCGATCGTCTTCGCGTCAACACCCGACTCCGCCGCTGCGAATTCGAAACTGTATTCCTGGTAGATCTGCTTTATCCGGCTTTCAAAATCCGTAAAATCCGTGCCACTTCCCTCCGCCTCCAAAAACTCTTTCCAGTTCCACCACTGTTCGACGAATTCACGGTTATACAGGTCGTTCTGGATCAGATAGTTCGCAATTGCAAGCAGCATTGCCGCTTCCGAACCGGGATATGGCGAGACCCAATAATCGGCATGCGTCGCGGTGTGTGAAAGCCGCGTATCGAAGACGATCAGTTTCGCGCCGCTTGCCTTACCGTCGATCACGCGTTGCGCGTGTGGATTAAAGTAGTGGCCCGACTCTAGATGCGCGCTTATCAGCAATATGACTTTCGCGTTTGCGTGATCCGGGCTGGGGCGATCGAGGCCCATCCACAGTTGATAGCCTTCGCGGCTGCCTGACGAGCAGATGTTTGTATGCGAGTTGTGACCGTCGATTCCCCACGCGGCGAGAATGCGTTCGGTGAAACCATCTTCGCCCGGACGGCCCACGTGATACATGACCTCCTGGCGGCGGTTCTCCACGATGGCCTTACGAATGCGCGCGGCGATCGTATCGAGCGCTTCGTCCCACGTGGTGCGTTCCCACTGTCCCGCGCCGCGATTGCCTTTGCGTTTTAGTGGATAGAGAATGCGATCGGGATCGGTTACCTGGTTGAGTGTCGCCGGCCCTTTGGCGCAGTTTCGTCCGCGCGAGCCGGGGTGTTCGGGATTGCCCTCGAACTTCTGCACCTCACCGGTAACCTTGTCGATATACGCGAGCAACCCGCAAGCCGACTCACAGTTGAAGCACGTCGTCGGAACGAGCGAATAGTGCCTCTCAACCTTCTTCGGCCACGCCCTCGAGTCCAACTCCGTCCAATCATCCCAACGTTCCTTCGGCGGAAACGCCGCCAAATGAATCCTGCTCGGCCCCGGGTAAAAGGTTGGTTTCTTTTCCTCGATTGTCATTTAATCAGCGAACTTTTTGTATGTGATAGGGTCTCAGTCTAACACGGATGAAAGGCAGAATTTAGTTTGACCGTCTGTGAGGTGCAAATGTATGATGCGGCCCGGTCGCATCAAAACCCAGATTTGGCACGCACCACGCGATCTCCTGTAGTTCTGTCCACATTCAAACTGTTGGACGTTTTCACGCAAGCTAAGCCTCGCTGATAACTAACACTGTCTTCTACCTTACGTGCGAAAAGGAGAACCTGTGTATTCATGGCATAACGCACCTGTGCTAACAAAGCTCACAGCCTCTCAGCAGGGCGGTAAGCACGGTGCGCAACTCTGGGGCGTCGATCTCAAGGGCACTCTCTACACTACTTATCAAAAAACTCCGGGGGGCGCCTGGACCCACTGGATGAGTTCCGGTTGGGCCGAAAAAAATTATCCCAGGCAGGTTTTTGAACTCGCCTCCGCGCAACGATATGACGATTCCACCCAACTGTGGGTGCTCGACACACAGCACCAAATCTGGACGACGTGGCAAGCCTCGCCCGGCGGTCACTGGCACCCGTGGCAAGGACCAGGCTGGAACGACGTGCCGATCCATCTCAAGCTCAAGAAGATCTCCGCGACCCAACTCGCCGGCAGTCATGGCGCGCAGTTTTGGGGCATTACCGATGACGGCGTGCTGATCGGATGCACCCAGATCGCGCCGGCCGGAGACTATACCCCGTGGCAGGAGTGGACCGGGACGCCGCAGCACTCTCGCTGGATCGAAGTGAGCGGATGTAAACAGGGAAACGGGTTCGGAGTGCTATGGGGCATCGACGAAGAGCTACAACTCTGGTGCATGTTTCAGAAAGTGGAAGGCGGTGAGTGGGGACCGTGGCAAGGACCCAACTGGAATAACGCGCCGAGAGTGCGCAATTTGGCCGCTGTCGAGTTGGGCGGACAGAAGGGCGGCTGCGTCTGGATCATCACTCACGACTACAAATTTTATAAAAGCGTTCAATCGGCGCCGGGTGGTCCGGAGTGGTGGCCGTGGTCGCCGGGTGATTACAAGGAATCGTTACTCGGCTACGAGATAACCGCGGCTGGGCAAAACAACGGGTTGCAGATGATCTGGGGCGTGAGCCTGAAACAGGATCTTCACGGCCAGTCGACGAGCAAAGATTCGCAAGACTGGGAGTGGTACTGGACGCCCGAGGTAAGCTGAAACCACGGATTATCTATAGCCCGTCGCATCGGCGGGTTTGCCTGCATCCTGAACCTCGACGAGGTAACGCCATGCGTCGGGCTGCGAGCCGTCGAGGTCAGTGAAGCTGTAGATCTTTGCAAGCTGTCCGCTCGAAAGTGACTGGCCATTCCAACGAGCGACTTCCGGATCGCCCGCGAGATGCGCCACAGCGCGTCCAACATAACGCGGCGTCTCAGTGATCACAAAATGCGGTTGCTTCGCAGTCGCATCACGCCAATTCGACTCGGCGACCCCGTAGTTATCCAGCATCTGCTCCGAACGCAGCCAACCAGGACTCAACGCCACCGCAGTACATCGATGCGGCCCAATCTCCTGCGCCAACGCCCACGCCATCCGCACAACCGACGTTTTAGCGAGATCGTAGAACAGCGACACGCGATAATTTTCGCTGTTGTATTCCGCCGTTCCATCCGTCATCTCAACCACGAGCCCGCCAGGATTCTTGATCAACAAGGGCAACGCGAAATGATTTGTGATGATATGCGTGTCGATCGCAAGCCGCACCATGCGCAGACCGCGTTCAAGTGAGTGCTGCCAAACAGGCGTGCTCCATTCGATGAACTTATCACCGCCCCAAATATCGTTGACCAACACATCCAGCCGCCCCTGTTCGCGCTCAATCCGCGCCACCAGCGCCTCGACCTGCGGCGATTCCAAGTGGTCCACCTGAACCGCCACGCCACGTCCACCTTCACGCTCGATCAGTTCAACCGTTTCTTCGATCGTTTCGGGACGGTCCATCTCCGACCGATGCGCGCGCGTGCTACGCCCCGTGCAGTAAACAAAAGCGCCCGCAGCGGCGAGTTCAATCGCGATACCACGTCCAGCGCCACGCGTCGCGCCTGTCACCAAAGCCACTTTCCCTTCAAGCGTCATCAACTCCCCCTTACCGCATGCCATTGCGCTAACAACCGTTGCTCCTTCTCAGGATCGAGACCGGCTTTTAGCGCTTCACCAGCACGCGTCTTCTGCCACGCGAGCGTATCGCTAACCGTCTCGGCGACAGGACGAAACGTCAGGCCAGCTTCAATCGCCTTGTCGCAATTGATGTACATGAACCCCTTCAAACCCGGCTCGCTTTCCGGCAGCCAAAGCGGCACTTCACTCCACGCCCGAACCTGTTCGCGCGCCAGAAAATCTTCGTCGACCCACGTAAACGACGCATCGCTGCCGCTGACCGTCTTGCACTCGCCGAGCAACTGCCCCATCGTCACCGATCCAGGCGCGTTGGTGCAGTTATAAACACCTGTCTGTTTACGCTCGATCATGCTGATGGTCCATTCGGCGAGATCGCGCGCATCGATAAACTGCACGTGACGTTCTCGCCGGCCCGGCGCCAACACTTCACCACCGCGGGCAACACGCGCAACCCAGTAAGTAAACCGGTCCGTATAGTCGTGCGATCCGGCGATCAATCCTGGACGCAATATCAGCACTTGCTGCGGCATAACTTCTTCAACCGCCTGCTCGCACAACGTTTTCAACCCGCCATACAGGTCGCCATACGCCGCCGCAGTCGCCTGCGACGGATCGATCGCATTCGCCCTGTCGAGTTGCTCTTGTGACAGCGTCTCCATTGGAGCGCTTTCGTCAATACCAGGCGCACTCACGTCCGCATACACCGACACGCTTGAAACAAAAACATAAAGTTCGACTGCATCGCGCAACACTTCCGCCGACGCGCGAACCGCCCGCGGCAGCAGTCCCGGCATATCGACAACTGCATCCCAACTCCGGCCCTGAAGTTTCGCCGGATCCTTGAATCGATCACCCTGAATCGTTTCAACACCCTCCAGCGGCGCCGATTGCCGTCCGCGATTAAACAGCGTGACCTCGTGACCACGCGCAAGCGCCGCCGTCACAAGATGACGACCGACAAATCGCGTCCCACCAATAATCAACAACTTCATCCTGCTAACCTCACCGCAACCGCGCCATCACGAGCGAATCCACATACTTACCATTGCGAAACGCATGTTGCCGCAGCAATCCTTCACGCTCGAAACCGAAACGCTCGTACAGCCGAATCGCCGCTTCATTATCAGCATAAACTTCCAACTCGAGACGCGTAAGGTTGAGCCAGTTATCCGCTAAATCAATGCCAGCCTGCATCAACGCGTTCCCCACGCCTTTCCCCTGCCACGCTTCGCTAACGCTGATCCCGATCAAGCCGGCATGCCGTCTGCGCGGCCTATTCGGATACGTGTCGACACTCAGCATTCCAATCAAATGCTCGCCACTCACGGCGACGAGGTTATAACAACCCTCATTCTCCGTCAGACGCTTCCGCCAATACTCACGCGACGGATACGGCAACTGCAGCGTCCCCGAGTAAACCACGGGCGAACTAACCATCTCGCAGATCGCCGCGCAATCATCTATTTCCGCGCGGCGTATTTGTAATCCTTCGATAGGCAACAGTTTTTCACCTCTTCTTCTTCGCCGCAGCGACACGTTTGCTATCCAGTTCCGCATTTTCCCTGATTCTGTATTTCACGATCCTCGTTATCAGATCGTACGGAACAGGCTGGTCCAACGGAAACTGCACCGTGCCTTTGCCTCCTTCGTACTGGGCCAGTTCCTGCTTGAACTCCTTCGCGCCGCGAGGAGCGGGATAGATCGCAATATGATTCGTATAAGCAGCGAAGTAGACCAGCACACGTTTCTGCTTGAACGCCGGCATTTGATAACTGATCGCTTCCGTCGCGTCAGGCGCAGCTTTCTGGATCGTCTTCCGGATCCTTTGCAACAGCTTCTGAACCTTATCCGGGAAGCGTTCGATGTACGCGTCGATGTTTTCCGGAGCGCCGGCTTTTTGCATCACCATTTCTCCTAAATATTCTTTTCGAGATAAACGCTCAGCGGGTCTTCGACATATTCGCCAAACGGCGCGCGGCGCTCGAATCCGAACCCCTGATAAAGCCCGATCGCCTCGACTTCGTAAATACCTGTTTCGAGTCGTAAAAGGTCGAGATCTTTGCTGTGCGCATAGTCCGCCAGGTGGGCCAGCATCGCCTTTCCCAGTCCTTTACCGCGAAACTCCGGCCGCACAAACATCCGCTTCACCTCGCCGTAATCCCCATCGAAGATCTTTATTCCCCCACATCCGGCAAGCCGTTCCTCGTAATGCGTGACAAAAAAGATCACGCCCTCGCGCAACATCTTTTCGACGCTGAACGCGTGCCGGCTCTGCGGCGGATACGGATGAGTCCACAGGTGAGCATCGAGCTCGCCGGTGAGCTTCACGGCATCTTCCGAATCAGGTGGCACTTCTACTATTGAGATCGGCATGGTCTCGCTAGATTACAGGAGGGACGGATGATCGTCGAAGTTCGCAGCTATCGCATCAAGCCGGGCCCCGCTACATTTGTGATGCGCCGCAGGCGCGGCAGAAGTTAGCCAGCGGCGAGTGCGAGCGAAGAAACTGGCTACATTGTAATGCGCCGCAGGCGCAGCAGAAGTTAGCCAGGGGCGCGTGCGAGCGAAGCGAGCACGACGCCCCTGGTTAACGAGAAGATGTATTGAGCACTGAAAGTGCGACAGAACAGCTTCTTCTGTCGCTCCTTCGGAGCTCCAATCGATTCTCCTATGGACCAGGGGCTAAGCGCTGCGCGCTTGCCCCTGGCTACCCTCTACCCGCGCCTACGGCGCTCTACCCGAACAACAAACCGTCTACAATAAAAAAGAGGGCGGTCGGGACGCCCTCTTTACCCCGTGCTCGTTAAACGAGCCAGGGAAGTTTCACCGCTCACTAACTAAAACACATACCGCAACTGCAACCGGCCTGAACGAGCGCCAGTTGCGCCAACCGACACGCCGGAATTCAATTCCGGACGGTTGAAGTTCGGGTTCGTCACGTCGCCGTCAGACAATCCGCCCACTTCGAATCGGAAGATCGGCGTATTGAATACGTTGAAGTAATCAAACCGCAGTTCAAACCGATCCTGTTCCCATGGCGTGAACGGGAGTTTGAACGAGCGTTGCAAGCTCATATCGAACGTGTTGTAACCCGGAGCGCGCAAAGTGTTGCGGCCCCCGATACCGGTGCGAATCGCCGGATCGACCAGGTAACGAACGTTGTTGAGCGTCACCGGATTGCAGTTGATGTCGAAGAACCCGGTCGCCGAAGGATCGCAACCCTGTCCGCCGGCCAGCGCGTTGGCAAAACCAACCGACGTCGCCGGAGCTAACGGATTCGCGATCGACGGACGATCGTTCGTGCCACTCAAATCGCCATTCAAGTCGACGCCGGTGACAAACGGCGACGACACGTTTCCTGACTGGTAACGCCAGATCGTCGCGAACTGAAATCCACCAGTCACTTCCTTCCAAAAACCGTTTCCGACGCCAGGAACGTCCCACAAACCTGACAGCGTAAAGATGTGCGGCACGTCGAAGTCGGCGACGCCGCGATCCGCTCTGCGGTTGAAAGGATCCGAACCGACGCTGTTGCCGCCGGTCGTCGCGAAGATCTCGCTGTTCGTGTTGTCGATCGTCTTTTGGTAGGTGTAGGTCGCGCGATACAGGAAGTTGTTTCTGAAACTACGCTCCACGCGCATTTGCAAACCGTGGTACTGCGAGTCGCCGCCGTTGGTGCGCGAGATAACCGATCCTCGCGAAGCAAATGCGCGGCCATTCGCGTTCAAAGTGCCTGCGATTCCCGGATTCAACTGTTCGTTGATGAACAGCCGCGTTCCACGCGTGCCGACGTAAGCAACGTCGAGCACATTGCGGCCCGGAAGTTCGCGTTGAATGCCGAAGTTCCAAACGTAAGTCTGCGGGTTCTTGAGATCCGCCGGAATCACGTTCTGACCTGCTTGCGGATTCGCAACGAGCGTCGCCGGCAAGGCAGCTTCGGTGAAGTTTGCAATACCACGTCCACCGATCGTCGAACCCAGCACGGTCGTGCCGAGCGCGTTCGGCGAGGTAGCCATGATGTTGCTCAGGATGTTGTTGAAGAACACGTCGTAGTTGATGGCGAAGCCACCGCGAATGACGGTCTTCTCCGTGCCCAATATATTTTTGAGCCAGCCTTCGGTGTAGCTTGGCGACCAGGCAAAGCTGAACCGTGGTCCAAAGTTATTGTTGTCGTTCTCTTGTTCGACGCGAGTCTGCAAGGGCGCGTCGAAACCGGTGAATGCCGGGAACTCCGCGTTGTTTGCCACTGCGCCGAAACGCTCGTAACGCAGACCGAAGTTGAGTGTCAGGTTTGGCCTGACTTTCCAACTGTCGTTGATGAAGAACGCGTAGGTGGTGACGTTGGGATAATCGAGTCCCGCGCCAAACACCTTCGCCGCCGCGCCCGTGCCCACGCCCGAGAACGAGTCGAGGAAGTTGCCGAAGGCGGGGAAATCACCACCGGCGGCAAACGTCAACGTGCCGCGCGTGTTGATGGGCACGAACTGTTTCGCTCTTTGCATCAGGATGTCAGTGCCGACGCGCAGCGTGTGATTGCCAACGGTGTGCGTCAACGTATCCTGAAACTGGAAGTTGTTGAAGATCCGGCCCTGCGGAAAACTCTGCGACAGTCCGACTGTCGAGATCGTGGTGCCGGAGAAAAGAAACTGTGGTCCACTGCTTACCAGGTCGGTATCGCGTGGTCCAAAGAACAGGTTGAAGCGGCCGTAACCGAAACGCGCTTCGTTGACTGTGCGGGGAGAGAAAACGTACGTGTCGCTGATGAAGATGTTTTGCGTCAGCGACGGCACGTCGATCTCGAAACCCGGAAACTGGCTGCCGGTTACGCCGGTCGACGGATCCGGAAACTGGTTGCTGAACAATTGCTTGTTCGCGAGATAACGGACCGAGAGACTGTTCTTCGCGGACGACGACCAGTCGACGCGCGCGAGGTAGTCGTAAGTGTTTACCGGTTGCGCGCTGAATCTTGTCGCCGTGCCGAATTCGATCGGATCGCGGCCGCCGCCAATCGGCACGTCGATAATGTTAGTCGCGCCGCGCAGATCGCCGACGATCGCGAGATACTGATCGAGGTTCGGACTCGCGCCCACCGGGAATAATGAACGCAACTGGTTGATGCCCTGCTGCGTCGGGACCACGGCAAGACCGGTCACGCCGCCGGCGCGGACGAGATCCGCCTGGTACGTGCCGAAGAAGAACAACTTGTTCTTGATTACCGGTCCACCCAACGAACCGCCAAACGTGTTCTGCGAGAACTGCGGCACTTCCGTCAACCCTGACTGGGACTTCTGTCCGGGAGTCAAAGCATCGAACGCCGAGTTTTGAATGATGTCGTAGGCCGAACCGTGAAACTCGTTCGAACCACTGCGAGTGATGACGTTTACAACCGCGCCGCCGGCGCGTCCGAACTCAGCGGAGTAGTCGCCGCCGAGGACGGTCACTTGCGAATACGCGTCGCGCACAGTTGGTTGATAAACCTGGCCCGTGATCGAGTTGTCGTTGTTGTCTAAACCGTCGATCAATTGGTTGTTGCCGCGTGGGCGCAAACCGTTGATCGAGAATTCTGTTCCTTGCACGAAGCCTGCGGCGACGCCGTTCGCGCCGCCGACGTCGGCAACGCCGGGAAGCGTGAACACGAGGTTCACCGGGTTGAGTCC
>DATELZ010000137.1:0-5023 GCA_035276045.1 Pyrinomonadaceae bacterium
GCAAAGCGATCGATCGCATCGATCCTGAACCGGAAGGCGTTTTAGACCACGTATAAATAGATGTCCTCGGACGCGCGCATACCGAAAATCCTGATCATCTCGTCTGACACGGGCGGCGGACATCGTTCAGCCGCGGCTGCGATGGTCGCGGGTGTGCAGAAGTTTTTCGAAGGTGAGTCGTATGCGATCAGGGTCGTGCGCGCGGTCGAAGAGTCGCATCATCTCAGCGCGAAGTTAGTGCGCCTGTACAACTGGATACTGCGCAACCGCCAGCACTGGATGAAGTATTACTACTGGTTCATCAACCTGATTCGTCCGGATACGCGCGAGTTTTTTCATAAACGATGTGTCGGTTACGTGCGGGAGTTGTTTGAACGCTGGTGTCCGCATATCGTCGTCAGCGTTCATCCGCTGACGCAACACATTTTTGGTCGAGTGTTGAAGGAGTTGAATCTTGCGGACCGCGTGCCGCTCGTTTCGGTGGTTACCGATCCGTGTTACGGCTTCTGGCGCGGCTGGGCGTGCGATGCGGTGACGCTGTACCTCGTCGCGAGTGAAGAAGCGCGGCGGCAGTTGATCGACTACGGCGTCGCGCCCGAACGAATCAAGGTCTCCGGCATGCCGGTCCATCCGAAGTTTGCTTATCCGGGTGAAGAAGCGGCGCAGGCGGCACGACGCGCATTGGGACTCGACCCCGAGAAGTTTACTGTTTTCGTAAACGCCGGTTGGGTTGGCGGCGGCAACATTCCGCAGATCTTCCGCGAGTTGACGCGCGGCGAGTTGGACGTGCAGGCGATCTTTCTCGCCGGCAAGAATGAAGACTTGCGCGCGGTCGCGGAGACGATCGCGCTCGACGCGCCGTTTCCGATCAAAGTCATCGGTTATTCCGACGAGATCGAAAAGCTGATGAGCGCCGCGAATGTGATGATCTCGAAACTCGGCGGCCTGACGACTTTTGAAGCGCTCGCTTGCCGCGTGCCGATTATCGCCGACATGATCACCGAGCCGATGCCGCAGGAAGCGGGCACGGCAGACTTGATCGAGCAGCGCGGCGCGGGTGTAATGCTCAAGCGGCCGAGCGACATCGTGCCCGTCGTCCGCCGCATG
Source organism: Pyrinomonadaceae bacterium (assembly GCA_035276045.1). Taxonomy (GTDB): domain Bacteria; phylum Acidobacteriota; class Blastocatellia; order Pyrinomonadales; family Pyrinomonadaceae; genus PSRF01. The sequence goes on from DATELZ010000137.1 coordinate 1,108, forward strand.
GTCGAGGATGAAATTCATTATTCGCGACTGCGTGCAGCCACCGTCGGACTTGCGATTCCGAACGCGACGCGGCACATTGTCGAAGAGATAGCGGCACTGATTCCACAGACTGAAAATGCAGTTTTGAGTGAAGTTGCCTCCGCGTGAGACTGCCCCACCGTAATCACAGAAAAACAGTTGAGCGGACTGCACAAAAGGAGAAAAATAGCTAAGTGAGTCTTTTGCTTGAGGGGAAGAGAGCGTTCATCACCGGGGGAACGCGTGGCATTGGTGCGGCAATTTGCGAGGTCTTCGCGCGCGAAGGCGCGGATGTGGCTTTTAGCTACAACTCACGCGACGACCTGGCGCTGGAAATGGATCGGAAGATCGAGGCTCATGGCCGCCGCGCGTTTAATGCCAAGGTGTCGGTCGTAGATCGCGTCGGCATGAAAAAGATGACGCGGGAACTGGTCGAGAAGTGGGGCGGGATCGATATCCTCGTCAACAACGCGGCCATCAATCGTGGCGACAACTTCGCTACGACGACCGATCGCGCGTGGGATGAAGTGATCCATACGAACGTCGACAGCCTCTTCGCCGTCACGAAGCCAATCTACAAGCAGATGATCCGGCAGCGAAAAGGGACCATTCTCAATATCACTTCGATCGGCGCGATGCGTGCATTGCCGACTTCCGTTCACTACGCAACTTCGAAAGCGGCGATGATCGGATTTACGAAGTGTCTCTCGCGTGAGGCGGGAACGTTTGGTGTTCGCGTGAACGCGATTGCGGCTGGCATATTCGATACCGATCTGGCGCAGGCGCTGCCCGATCGACTGTTGCAGATGCATGATTTCTGGACTTCCGCCGGTCGTCTCGGCCGGCCCGAAGAGCTTGCCGAGTACGCGTCGTTCATGGTGAGCGAACGGAACAGTTTTATGAACGGTGAAGTCGTGATCGTCGACGGCGGCGCGATTACTTAGGCTCCGTGTCTTTCATTCGACGTTCGAGTTCACGCACTGTTCGTTGAATATCTCCTAACCTGCGATAGGCTGCGGTCGATCGCAGCCAATCCCGGTTATCAAACGCCGGAATTCCCGAGATCACTTTACCTGCCGGAATGTCGTGACTTGTCGCGCTCTTGGCAGTCAACACGACGTCGTCGCCGATTGTTAAATGGCCCGCGACGCCGGCCTGGCCCGCCAGGATCACGCGGCTGCCGATGTGCGAACTGCCGGCTAGTCCGACCTGCGCGCAGAGCAACGAATCCTCGCCAACAGTGCATGAATGTCCGATCTGGACCAGGTTGTCGATCTTCGAACCGCGCCCGATGCGGCTTTCGCCGACTGACGCCCGATCGATCGTCGTGCCTGCCCCGATCTCTACGTCGTCGTCAATAACAACGCGTCCCGCTTGCGGAATCTTGAGCCATCGTCGTTCTTCATCCTTCGCATAACCGAATCCGTCGCAGCCGATCACGGAGTTGTTGTGAATGACAACTCGCTCGCCGATCGCGGTGCGCTCGCGTATGGCGACGCCGGAGTGAATCACCGAGCCGCTGCCGATCGTCACGTCGTCGTAGATCGTCACGTTGGGATGGATGGTGACGTCTGCGCCGATCTTGACGTTGCGTCCGATCACCGCGTGCGCGCCGACGGCGACGCGATTCGGCGCCAGTTGCGCTGAAGGATCGATCACGGCTGACGGATGGATTGACGCCTGAAACTCGGGCTCGGGATAGAAGATTCGCAACGCGCGCGTGTAGGCGAGGTATGGATCTTTCACACGGAGGATCGAGATCTGCCGGTCTGTCGTCGCCTCTTCACTCAGGTAGACAGCCGAGGCGCGAGTCGTGTTCACGCGTGGCGTGTAACGCGGGTTTGCCAGAAAGGTCACCTGACCCTCGGCGGCCTCGTCGAGTCCGGCGGCGCCGGTGATTTCGATGTCGTCAGTCGAGCCTTCGAGGCGGGCGCCCGTCAGCGTAGCGAGTTCAGAAAGTTTCATGCGCGGCAGTTTATATGTTTCCCGCAAAGGCGCAAAGACGCAAAGAAAGGGGGTAGTGTCTTAATTTCACTCGGCGTTCTCTGCGTAGCTCTGAGATCTCTGCGTAAACACTGACTTCCAAAATATTTAACGCAGAGTTCACCGAGGAACGCAGAGAACGCCGAGTGAAATTAAGACACTACCCCTTTTCTTTGCGTCTTTGCGGGAGAGCTACATGATCGAAACGGGATCGATCTCGAGGTTGATCGAACGCAGGTTGGTGACGGATCTCAGGGCCGCATCCGCAAGCTCGCGCACCTGTTTACGGCTTCGCGATTTGATCAGGAGTTGATAGCGATGCTCCCCTTTCAACCGCGCGAGCGGCGCAGGCGCCGGGCCGAGTATCCGGCACTTGCGTTCCTCGTTTGCGAGATCGAGTTGCTTGCGAAGTTCGAGACTGTCGGTGCGAACACGCGTGAGGTCTGGTCCATGAACGAGCAGACTCGCTAACGCAACAAACGGCGGGTACGAATGGTTTTTCCGGTAGTTGATCTCTTCATCGTAGAACCCTTCGTAATCCTGTGCGCAGGCGTGTCGCAAAGCGTAGTGATAAGGATGATACGTCTGGATCAGCACCTTGCCCGGACGATCGCCGCGGCCGGCGCGTCCCGCCACCTGCGTGATCAATTGAAACGTACGTTCCGCCGACCGGAAATCCGGCAACGCGAGGCCCGTGTCGACTGAAACCACGCCGACGAGCGTCACGTTTGGAAAATCGTGCCCCTTTGCCAGCATTTGCGTGCCGACGAGGGTATCGAGCTCGCCCGCGCTGAAATCCGAGAGCGATTTCTCGAAAACCTTCCGCCGCGCCGTCGTGTCGCGATCGATGCGCGCCACACGCAGCGCCGGGAAAAACTGCGTCAGCATCTCTTCGAGTTGTTCCGTTCCTTCGCCGACGTAATAGATGTACTTCTTCCCGCAGGCCGGACAGACATGCGGCACTGCCTGCCGGTGGTTGCAGTAATGACAAACGATGACGCGCTCGCTACGGTGATACGTCAGCGTCACGTCGCAGTTGGGACACTGGACAGTCTCGCCACACGAGCGGCAGAGAATGAAACGCGAATAACCGCGGCGATTGAGCAGGATGATCGACTGTTCCCTGCGTTCGTGTGTTTCGCGAATCGCTTCCAGTAATTCGTCTGAGAAAACACGTGGCTTGCCGTGTCGCTCGAAGACGGTGCGCATATCGATCATCGTCGCCGAGGCCATCGGGCGCGCGCCGATCCGTTCGGGCATCGTCAGCAACGCGTATTTGCCGTTGCGTGCGTTGTAGAACGATTCGAGTGAAGGCGTGGCCGAGCCGAGCACGACGGCGGCGGATTCTTTCTGAGCCCTCACGATCGCCGTGTCACGCGCGTTGTAGTAGGGCGATTCCTGTTGCCGGTAGCTCGATTCGTGCTCTTCGTCGACGACGATCAGGCCGAGGTTTCGCGCGGGAGCAAAGACGGCGGATCGCGTTCCGATCACGATACGCGCCAGGCCGTTCTTCACGCGTGTCCACTCGTCGAATCTTTCGCCTTTTTGCAGAGACGAGTGAAAGATCGCGACCTGGTCCCCAAACTCCGCGCGCAGCCTTCGTGAGAAGACCGGCGTCAGGGCAATTTCGGGGACGAGCATCATCGCCGAACGTCCGAGATTGAGCGCACTGCGCATCGCGCGAATATAAACCTCAGTCTTGCCGCTCCCAGTGACACCGTGAAGCAGGAATGCACCGTAAGTTCCACGCGCGATCTGTTCTTCGATCTTTTCGAGCACAGAGTGTTGCGGAGACGTTAATGTCAGCTTACGTGCCGGAAGTGTGGCCGCATGGGCCAGCGGATCGCGGCGAACAGCTTCGTCGTAGATCTCGACGACGGCTTTCTTCGCGAGCGAAGAGACGGTTGAAGATCCG
>DATELZ010000138.1:0-40927 GCA_035276045.1 Pyrinomonadaceae bacterium
GCGACGCCGGCCAACTGCTTCTGCTCCTGTAACGGGATGCCGAGTTTTTCAAACGTGCGCAGCAACTCGGGATCGACTTCGTCCAGGCTCGCCTTCGTCGGTTTCTGCTTTGGCGCGCTGTAATAAATGATGTCCTGGTAATCGATCGCCGGGTAGTTCAGATTGGGCCAATGCTTCGGCTCCGTCATCGTCAACCAGTGACGAAACGCCTTGAGACGAAACTCCAGCATCCATTCCGGCTCTTGCTTCTTCTCGACGATCAGGCGAATGGTGTCCTCCGTCAAACCGCGCGGGATCACATCCGATTCGATGTCTGTGACGAAGCCGTACTTGTATTCTTGCTTGCTTAACAGTTCTGCTGTGCTCATCGGTTAACCCAACCTCTAAACTCTGTTGTCCCTTTGTTTGATCCCCTGGATCTGGTGCAACGCCGCGTCGACATTCGCTTCCGATCCCAACAACTGTGAAAGCGTGATGTCGGCAAGCGCGTTGTCGACGATCTGGTGCAACTCGACGATTACGGGTCGAATGCCGCAGTCGCCAGTGTGAACGCACGCGTCGAGTACGCCCGCGTAGCTTTTGCAGTGCGATTCCGCGGGCTCGCCTTCGAGCACGCGAATCACCTGGTTCAACCTGATCTCAGACGCAGGCCGCGCGAGCGAGTAGCCGCCTTTGATGCCGCGCGTGGACTGTACCAGTCCGGCTTTGCTTAAGATCCAAAGCAACTTTCCGGCATTCGCTTGCGAGATTCCTTCAAGCTGGGCCATCTGCGCGAGGGTCAGCGACTCACCAATCGTGCCGGCGCGGGCGAGCTGGAGAAGACAGCGAAGTCCGTATTCTTCTTGGGCTGAAATCTTCATCTAACTTATTAACCTGACGCATCTTAAGCGAAACCTTACTTTTAAGTCAACTTTAGAGGAGCGTGATCCTCTCTGCGTAACTCAGCGGTCCTCCGCGTTCTCTGCGATCAATTATGTGATACAGACAGGTAACCGCAGAGAACGCAGAGAGCCGCAGAGGTGACCGTGTTTAAAGTTTGAAGTCGAAATCTATGTAACCGGCGAGGCGTACGGGTTTGCCCGCGAATGTAGATGGCGGGAAGAGCCAATTGCGGGCGGCATCCTCTGCTGCCCGTCGCAGCAGTGTTGGGCCTTCAGAGTTGGTAATCCAGATCTTTCCGTTCTCGTCGACTATGGCAAAGACGCGGACAGTGCCCGCTATGCCGGTGTTCTTGGCGACCTGCGGATAAACAGGCGTGACACGCTTGCTTTCACGGCCGCTCAGTGAACCGGTGGTAACGAGCTGCGGTTCGGGACCCGTCGTCGTCGCAGGGACCTGCGTTGCGGCGGGTGGGTTGTTAGTTGGCGGATCTGGTTGAGCAGCAGCGGACTTTTGATTTGCGAACGGGTTCGGGATCTTGGAAGTGACCGATTCGAGTGCCGGCGAACGTCCGAGCGTCGCCACTTGCACTTGCGTCGAGGCCATCTTTTCCCGCGCCAGTAGGTATTCAGTTTGCCAACGCGCGTGATCCTCGGTATTGCGAGCGAGCGTGAGTCGAATGTTGAGCACGTCTTCCTGGAGCGCGAGTGCGTCGTAAGAACGACCTGCTTCGGTCGAGATCTCTTTTGCCTGCGCGTTTATCCGTTCCAGCAGGCTGCGCACGCGTTCCAGATCGGTGTTTGCCTCGACGGGCAGGTTCGCGTCAGTCGGGTTGATGCCGTAACTGCGATAACGAGCGAGATGCGTGCGGATGCCGTTCAGCGTTTGGCCCGCGGCGGCGTAATACGTGCGAATCGATTCGTCTTTCTGGGCGGCGCGATTCTGGAAAGTCTCTTCCAGGAGTGCTTGTGAGCGGCCGTAGTTTCCGTCCTCCAGGTAAATCCCGAGCAGCATCAGGGTCGTGACGTTGCGCAGCGCGACGTCTTTCACCGAAGCCCGCACGTTTTCCAGTTCCGTGGCAGCGGCTTGCAGTTGATGGACTGCCGCCAGTGCCCGGGCGCGCTCGAGGCGTTGTAAGACTGGATTAACAGACGGGACTTCTTCGCTGGCGCCAGTCGTCTGGCCGGCCGCGAAACCGGATGCGATAAGAATCAGAAGTGTCGGGAGAATGGCATAGTAATGGGGGCGGAAATACGAAAAAGATCTCAAATTGTTGACTCCTGAAATACGGAAGCGAGCTAATGCTCGCTTAGAGTTGGTATCAATTTGTCGAGGGTATTATGGCCGCAATGGGTCGAATGAGGCAAGCGGAACGCCCAACCTGCTTATCACCCTTTAAATCGTGTCCTTTTTGCCCTTGGCCCTGAGTTTGGCCATGAGTTAGGATGCCACCACCTCACCAGGACAGAGGAGAGACGGAGCACACATGCGAAAAGTCTTTGTCAGCTACAGCCGAACCAATCTGGACGCTGTTGCACAACTTGTCGAGGACTTACAGGCGGTTGGTATCAACACATGGCACGATCAGACGCTCACCGGCGGCCAGCGTTGGTGGGACAATATTCTCGCCAGTATTCGAGATTGCGACATCTTCATCTTCGCGCTCTCGCCGGAGTCGTGGCAGTCGGAGGCGTGCCGGAATGAGTTGACGTACGTGGTGGGACTTGGCAAGCCGATTCTGCCAGTGCTGGTTGCCGAAGGCGTGCATCTGAATCTGCTTTCTGCGCCGCTTAGCGAAATTCAGGTCACTGATTATCGTTCGCGAGACAAAGGCGCTGCTTTCGCGTTGCTGAGGGCGATCAATTCGGCGCCTGCTGCGCCGCCGTTGCCCGATCCGCTTCCGGTAGCGCCGCCGGTTCCGATCTCTTACCTGAGCACGCTCAAGGAACGGATCGACGCTCCGGGCACGTTGAGTGCGCAGGAACAGAACCTGCTTTTTATTGAGTTGGAAGAGTCAATTACCGAAGGGCGATCGCCGAATGAGATTCGCGACTTGTTGCTGAGTTTGAAACGGCGTGATGATTTACTGGCGAGGGTTGGGACGAGGGTTGACGCGGCGTTGCGAGATCTTGAGCGGAAGATTCCGGTGAAGCCGAAGAAGCCCGTTCCGCGACCTGCGCCGGTACTTCCGGCGCCGAGTCCCCAGCCCCCGGTTTTCACGCCAACCGTAACCGCTTGTCCGCAATGTCAGAAACATATCGAGCCTGATTCGCAGTTCTGTTGGAGTTGCGGTGGGTCGCTCGCGGGTTTGTCGATTGGAATACCCGCGGCTCAGCCAGTCCCCGGTGGTGGACAGATCCCGGGATCGACGAGCCGCCGTTACCCGTGTTCGTCTGACGACATACCGCGCGTGATCGGAGACGTGCGCGGCTGGCTCAACTCTCAGGATTTCGACACGCAACAAGTGAACACGGATGAAGACAGTATTTTGCTACAGGTCAAGAAACGAGGCAGTTGGCGCGACCTGGTCGGCATGGCGACCTCGCTGAACATCGTCTTCCACACGAGCGAAGACTCGTTGACCGTCGAGATCGGCGCCGGTAAATGGATCGACAAAGCCGCAGTCGGCACCGTCAGCCTCTTGATCCTCTGGCCCCTCGCCATCACCGCCGGCATGGGCGCCTGGGAACAAATGAAACTTCCCGACAGAGTTTTCGACTACGTCGGCTCACGTTTGATGTGCCGGTGAAGATATAGAATTAGATCGATGATTTCGTTACCAGCAAATGACCTGATCACTGCCGGGATACTTGATCTTCGAGATGGACGAGAAACCGTTGCGTCCCTGCTGGTGTCGATTGGCGCGCCAAAACTTCGCAGCCTCGGAATAGATCTTCCCAACATTCCCTCATCCGCGTTGCAGCCGGAACATCGTCTCTACGACCTGTTATCCGCGGATGACGCTGACTCAGCCCACTCCAGATACAACGCCCTAATCAGAAAATTAGTCAGCTTTGAGCGAGCACTCGCATGCGTCAGAAAATAAGCGCCGCCCGTCTTGAGAAGTTTATGCAGTCTATTGGGCGCGCTGGTAAGAAGGGCGTGCGCGTTTACCTGGTCGGCGGCGCCACGGCAGTTCTGCTCGGTTGGCGAGACACCACCATCGACATCGATCTTAAAATCGTTCCCGAGACTGATGAGATCCTAAGACAACTGCCCCGCTTGAAAGAAGATCTTCAAATCAACATCGAACTCGCCTCACCAGATGATTTCATACCGCCGCTGCCAGGCTGGGAGGAGCGCAGCAGTTACATCGGCAAAGAAGGATCGATCGAGTTTTTTCATTATGACTTCTATGCTCAAGCTCTCGCCAAGATCGAACGCGGCCATACCACCGACTTTCTTGACGTTCAACAAATGATTGAGCGCGGATTGGTAGAACCATCTCGGTTGCGGGAGTTGTATTCACGAATCGAGGATAGTCTGTACAAGTATCCCGCAATTGATGCCGACACTTTCAAAACAGCACTGGATAACTTTCTGAAGTCACACCGAAAATCTGGTCTATAATCCACGGATGATGAGATCCTCTATTCTTACGCTTCTCTTACTCGCACTCGCATCACCACTGATGGCCCAAACTGACGAAGTTAAGCTGGAGCGGGCGCAGGCTAAGATCACAACCGTCTCGGCCATGCGTGTGCGCAAGGCGCCGCAAGTCACCGCGGAGGAGATTTCGCGGTTGAAGCTGGGAACGATTGTGAATGCGATTGCACGTTCGACGAATGAGGATACCATTGGCGATAAGACCGATTACTGGTATCGCGTTAACCTGGCAACCGGGCAGCCCGGGTGGGTATTTGGCGGACTGTTGCTTGACTACTCCGCAGCCCAAAGACACCAGCTTCTGCGCAGTATCATCGAGGCTCGTCTCAAGGCAGAGACCACGGAGTTTTCTGACCGGCAGGAGATCTACAATCTTGCCGCGACGGCAATCACCGAAGTGAAAGACGCGAACACGCGCGCCGAATTCGAGTTGTTGAAACTGTTAGCGCTTGCTAATTCGGCGGTGACCGTTCCGGCCCATGAGATAGAAAAGTCGCCTTATCGCGAGTGGTACAAGGCGCACGCCTCGCAGGTTGTCCTCAATGAGTTTGCCGGAGGTTACAATCTGCGCTCAGACCTGCTCTGGAACCTCGAAACGAGGTATCACAAGTTGCCGATCGCAGATCGCATCGCCTGGGAAGCGGCGCAGAATCAACGTCCATCAGATTGTGAGGGCGACGAGGTTTGCCACTTCTTCGTGATCGAAGGTGAGATCGAGTACCTGAGCTTACATCCTAACGGAGCACAGGCCGCCGAAGCGCTGCGAAATCTTACCGAGATGCTAACGGATGATGTGATCAATACGGCGAATGGAAGCGGCGGGGATAAATATGTTGTCGAGCAACGGACTGCGTTGCGGAAGATGTTGAGTTCGCTGCGCACCGCGGCCGCGAAAACATCCGCGCCCGAGAAGAGCGAACTCCTCAAGAAGCTTCAACGAGTAAAATAATTTACTGCGACGGAGTCGCGAGGCTCTTGATGATCTTGTCGCGCAGGGCGCGGGCTTCGGTTTTAATGACCTGTTCGTTCAACGTCAGTAGACGCCGATTACGCATCACGACGCGGCCGTTGATGATGACCGTCAGAACGTCCGAGCCTTTGGTCGCGTAGACGAGATCGGAGTAGATATTCGTGATCGGAATTTGATTGAGCGTGTCGCGATCGATGATCAGCAGATCCGCGCGTTTGCCAACCTCGAGCGATCCGATCTCTTTCTCCATGTGCAACGCCTGCGCGCCGCGAATCGTCGCCAACTCAAACGCCTGTTGCGCCGAGATCACCTTCGGATCGCCACTGAAAACCTTGTGAAGCTTGGCGACCGTATCCATCTCTTCCCACATGTTCAGGTCGTTGTTTGACGCCGCGCCATCCGTTCCCAACCCAACAAACACGCCCTCGGCGAGCATCTTCGGCACCGGCGCCACACCCGAAGCGAGCTTCATGTTCGACTGCGGATTATGGACCACGCCCACACCGCGTCGCTTCAGTATCTCGAGGTCATTTCCCTGCGGCCAAACCATGTGAGCGGCGATCACACGATCGTTCAAAAACCCGATCCGTTCGAGATAAGCAACCGGCGAAGCGCCTTTGTCTTTAACACTGTCATCCAGCTCGCGCTTCGTTTCCGAGATGTGCGTGACGATCGGCGCGCCGGTGCGATCGGAAAACGCCCGCACCGCCTTCAAATGCGCTTCGGAAACCGTGTACGGCGCATGCGGCGCGATCGCCGGAACAATCAACTCATGCCCCTTCCAGCGATCGACATACTTCTCGACATACGCCATTCCCTCGGCGTTCGTCTTGTTGTCGGCGACCGGAAAATCGATGATCGTTTCGCCCAGCACGCCTCGCACACCAGCCTTCGCAGTCTCGTCGGCGATCGCGTCTTCGAAGTAATACATGTCGCAGTAGGTCGTCGTCCCGCCGCGAATCATCTCGGCGAGCCCGAGCCGCGTCCCCACGCGAACAAAATCCTCGGTAACGTTTTTCGCTTCAGCCGGAAAGATGTACTTCGTCAGCCACTCCTGCAGATCGAGATCGTCGGCCAGTCCGCGAAACAGGACCATCGGAATGTGCGTGTGGCCGTTGATCAGACCCGGCGTGATCACCTTGCCAACAGCCTGAACCCGTTGCCGCGAAGAATACGCGCGCTCGATCTCCGCCCGTGGTCCAATCGCCAAGATTCTTCCGCCGGCAACAGCGATCCCCCCATCGTGGATGACACGCCGCGTGCCGTCCATCGTGACGATCGTGCCGCCAAGAACGAGAAGATCGACTGACCGTCGGCTTTGAGCGGCGGCAACATTCGCTGGTGAACTGACGAACATAGTTATAAGGAGCAGGCAGATCAGCAATCGCATACTATTTCTTCTTCAGGAATCGGGCATCAAACGCGCGCGGCAACAGTTCGCCGATTTGAAACTCTTCACTATCACCTTTCAAGTTCGCGAACACAATCCGCGCCCCGCGCGCAAACTCCCAGATGATCTGGCGGCAAGTGCCGCACGGCGGCGTCAATGTCTCCGTATCGGCAACAACAGCCAACTCGGTAAACTGTCTCTCACCTTCCGACAACGCCTTCCAGATCGCGACACGTTCCGCGCACACAGTTAACCCGTAACTCGCGCTCTCGACATTGCAACCAGTATAAACTTTACCGCTCTCAGTCTTAACGGCTGCTCCCACGAGAAAATTCGAAAACGGCGCCACGGACTGCAATCGCGCCTTCGTAGCCTCTTCAATCAAAGGCTGCAAATCTTCGCTCAAAGTTGACCTCCAGCAATCGATAAAGCACTGGCCAGCTTCTCGCGAATTTTTCCGCTCAGCAAATCAATGCTTACCAAATTATGTCCACCCTCGGGAATGATTACGTCCGCGTGGCGTTTCGATGGTTCCACAAACTGCATGTGCATCGGCCTCACGGTCGCGAGATATTGTTCGATAACTGACTCGGCCGTGCGCCCACGCTCGGCGATGTCGCGACGCAGACGGCGGATGAAACGAATATCGTCAGGCGTATCGACAAAGACTTTGATGTCCATCTGTTCGAGCAAACGCGGATCGGCGTAGATCAAAATGCCTTCGACGATGACGATCGGCTTGGGTTGGACCAACCGCGTCTCGTTCAAACGCGTGTGTGTTTTGAAGTCGTAGAGCGGCAACTCGATCGGCTCGCCTGAGCGCAGCCGGCGAATGTGATTGACGAGCAGATCGTTGTCGAGCGCATCCGGATGATCGAAGTTGGCGAGTTCGCGATAGTCGAGCGGAAGGTCCTTCAGGTTCCGGTAGTAGGAGTCCTGTTGAATGAAAACTACTTCGCTGGCGCTGACCGATTCCAGTATGCGATTGGCGACTGTCGTCTTACCCGATCCGGTGCCGCCGCAGATGCCGATTATCATACTCATAAGAAAGCCGGAAGAGTTTCCCGCAAAGGCGCAAAGACGCAAAGAAAGGCAGTTAAGTACTAAGGCAAGCGAATAAGCGCACTAAGCAATCTTTACTTTGCGTCTTTGCGCCTTTGCGGGAAACTTCCCTGCGTCACACCCGACTGTTAATCCTGCCCACTACCCGGCGCAGCAACTGCGCAAACGTTCCCCGAACACGATCGCCCGTCGCCATCACTTCCGCGTGATTGATCGGTTCGTCGCCAATACCCGCGGCCATGTTCGTGATACACGAAATGCCGAGCACTTCAAGATCCATATGACGCGCGACAATCGCTTCCGGCACGGTGCTCATGCCGACAGCGTCAGCGCCGAGCGTTCGCAGCAGATGAATCTCGGCGGGAGTTTCATAACTTGGACCAGGAAGCGCGCCGTAAATTCCGCGCCGCACTTCAACTCCGATCGCTTTCGCTTCTTCAACCACCAACGCCTGCAAATCGGGCGAGTAAACAGTCGACATGTCCGGAAAACGTGGACCAAAGCGCTCGTCATTTGGACCACGCAACGGATTGTCGCCCATTAAATTGAGGTGATCGCTGAGGACCATCAACGCGCCCTGCGTCAACTGCACGTTGATACCACCGGACGCGTTGGTCAAAACCAGCGTCTTGATCCCGAGCAACTTGAAAGTGCGAACCGGAAAAGTGACTTCTTCCAGCGAGTAGCCTTCGTAGAAATGCACGCGTCCCTGCATCGCGATCACCGGCACGCCGTCGACGTTTCCCGCGACGAGCCGGCCAACGTGTCCTTCCGCAGTCGAACGCGAAAATCCCGGTATTTCTTCGTAAGGAATACGGACAGCATCTTCGAAGTCGTCGGCAAATCCACCGAGCCCACTGCCGAGCACGATCGCGATTCGAGGTTCGGCGGTCAGTCGGGCGCGAATCGTGCGTGCTGCATGTTCGACGCGTTCGTAAAGTGCTGTGCTTGCCAATTGCTCCACCATTTCCCTTGCCTACTTTTCTTTCTGATACGGTATTCCCAAAGCGCGCGGCGGCCGCGACGATCCGATGAAGCCGGCGAGCACCACGATGGTAAGCAAGTACGGCACCATGTTAATGAATTGCACCGGAATTTCCTCGCCCGAGAACTTTACCGCGCCTTGCATCTGAATCGAAACCGCTTCCGTGAAACCAAACAACAGGCACGCAAGCATAGTCTGCACCGGCCGCCACTTTCCAAATATCAACGCAGCGAGCGCGATGAAGCCGCGTCCCACCGTCATGTTCCTGGTAAACAGCGACACCTGCCCGATCGAAAGATATGCGCCCCCGATGCCGGCAAGTATACCCGCCAGCAATACGCCTGAGTACCTGAGCTTGCTCACACTCACGCCGGCCGCATCTGCGGCTTCCGGTTTCTCACCCACCGAGCGCAAGCGCAAACCGAACGGTGTCTTGTAAAGAACGTACCAGACCACAAACACCAGAACTCCGATCGCGATCGCGATAATCGCCGGATTCTGCGGCAACAAGTGATCCTTGGGAAGCTGCGGCGTCGAACCCGACGAAAGAAATAAAGCGCCACTCAGAAACCCTGGTATGCCGAGCATCAGAATGTTGATCGCTGCGCCGCTGACCACCTGGTCTGCCTTGAACTTGATACAGCTAACAGCGTAAATCGCGGCAACAAGCAATCCGGCGAGCATGCCGCTGAGCAGTCCGATCCAGGGACTCGCATTGCCCATTCCAAACTTGACATCCGCCGCATAGGTCATCGCGGCCGCGGCGAAAGCACCCGCTAGCATCTTTCCTTCGAGCGCGATGTTGATTACGCCCGAACGTTCAGAAAACAGGCCCCCCAGCGCTGCCAGGACCAACGGCGTGGCGAGCCTGATCGTCGATGCAACTAGTGCCCAAGTGAAAACGTCTCTCATTGGTTACGCCCTCATACGCCGGAATCCAAACCGGCCCATGGACCACTTGAAAAATGCTTCAGCAGCGACAAACAAAATGATGATGCCCTGCAATACCTGAACAATGTCTTTGGTGATGTGTTCTGAAAAACCGTCGACGTAGATGCCGCCATGCTGCAGCGCAGCGAATAACAGTGCTGCCAGAATCACGCCTACCGGATGATTGCGTCCGAGCAGCGCCACGGCGATTCCGGTGAAGCCGTAGTTATCTGAGAAGCCGTCGTAATAACGATAGCGATAACCGAGCACCTCGTTGATCGCGACCATGCCCGCGAGTGCGCCCGAAACAGTCATCGCGAATACGATCTGTTTACGAATCGAGATGCCGCCGTACTCGGCAGCCGTAGGGTTACTGCCAGTGGCGCGGATCTCGTAACCCCACTTTGTGCGCCACAAAAACAGGTAGACCAGCAAACAACAAAGCAGCGCCAACAGGAAAGCGACATTCAAAGGAATGCGTTCGGGGAAGCCGGGAACGAAGCTGCCGAGTCGCGGAATGTGCGCGCCTTCGCCGATGACCACGGTTTCCATAATCGGATCGCGCGGATCTCTGTAGTGATACTGCGTGAAGTAACTGACCAGCGAAAAGGCAATGAAGTTCAACATGATCGTGTTGATGACTTCATGCGATCCAAAACGCGCTTTCAACAAGCCGGGAATCGCTCCCCAGAAACCACCCGCGAGTATGGCGATGAGAAAACACAACGGGACCAGGAGCCACGACGAAAGATTGGCGAAAGTAATGCCGGCCCAGGCCGTCGCAAATGCCGCGATGTAGAGTTGTCCTTCAGCGCCGATATTGAACAGACCACAACGAAAACCAACCAGCACGGCGAGGCCGGTAAAGATCAGAGGCGTGGCGTGAAAGAGCGTGTAACCGATGCCGTCGGGCCACGAAAGCGCGCTGCCCAACAACAACTGGTACGCCTCAATCGGATTATCGCCGACGATCAGGATGAGAATGCCGCCGACGATGAAAGCAGCAACGACTGCAATTAGCGGGAAAAGCAGGTCACGTGCGAGTTTGGGCATGGTTTGTTCTTTGTGCTTTGTGCTTAGTACTTTGTCAGTGGTCACTGGCCGTGTCAGTCGTAGTTATGCCTGGGACAACTGACAAAGTACAAAACACCAAGTACTAAGCTCTAATGTCCCCTCGTCATCAACAACCCAATCTCTTCCAGGGTCGCAACCTTCGGATCGACTTCGCCGGCGATGCGTCCCTCGTGAATGATCAGTAGGCGATCGGAAAGGCTGGTCACTTCTTCAAGCTCCGCCGAAACCAGCAGGATGGCGCAACCGTCATCACGCAGGCGGATCAACTGCCGGTGAATAAACTCGATCGCGCCGATGTCGACGCCGCGAGTCGGTTGCGACACCAGCAGCAATTTCGGATCGACGCGATACTCGCGACCGATGATCAGTTTCTGTTGATTACCGCCGGAAAGTGCTCGTGCAGGCAATGCCGCGTTTGGTGGCCGGACGTCAAAAGCCTGGATGATCTCGTTTGCTCGTCGCTGGATCGCACTCTCGTCCAGAAAGATGTTGCCGGCGTATGCGGCGATCGGCGGGCGATAATGCACGCCGAGGATCGAATTCTCCGCCAGCGAAAAGTCCAGCAGCAGTCCACGCCGGTGACGATCTTCAGGAATGTGCGCGATGCCGAGTTCGCGACGAACGCGCGCGCCGAGATTGTTGATGTTCTTTCCGGCAAAGGTGATCGTGCCGCCGAGACGCGCCTGTTCGACCAAGCCCGCCAGTGCCTCCATCAATTCTGTCTGGCCGTTGCCTTCAACGCCCGCGATACCAACGATCTCGCCGCTGCGCACTTCGAACGACACGCCATTCACTCGCTTCGTTCCATCGGCGCCGGCGACTGAAAGATTTTGCACCTCGAGTTGTGCTTGTCCGGCATGCGGATCGGATTTCTCGACGCGCAACAAAACTTCACGGCCCACCATCATGCGCGCCAGCTCCGCCGCATTCGTGTCTTTCGTCTGCACGCGTCCGACGACTTTTCCGTCGCGCATCACCGTCACTTCATCGGAGATCGCCAGCACTTCGGAAAGCTTGTGAGTGATGATGATCACTGTCTTTCCCTGCTCGCGCATGCGACGCAGGATCGTGAAGAACTCTTCCACTTCGAGTGGCGTCAAAACCGCGGTCGGTTCGTCGAGAATCAAAAGACGCGCGTGCCGGTACAGTGCCTTCAACAACTCGACGCGTTGTTGTTGGCCCACCGATAGGTGTTCGACCGGTTCGTTGGGATTGACGGCGAGTTTGAACTCTTCGGAGAGTTGGCGAATTTGGGCCGCGGCACTCTTCGTGTCGAGCGCGAACGCGCTTCCGGGTTCAGCGCCGAGAATGATGTTCTCCGCAACGGTCATCGTGTCAACCAGCATGAAATGCTGGTGGACCATGCCGATTCCGAGCGCGATCGCATCGTGCGGCGACTTGATCTCGCGCACTTGGCCGTCGACCAAAATCTGACCGCTGTCGGCCGTGTAAAAGCCGTAAGCGATACGCATCGCGGTCGACTTCCCCGCGCCGTTTTCGCCCACGATAGCGTGAATCGTTCCTGGTTTGACGACGATGTCGATCTGGTCGTTAGCGAGAACATCGCCGAAGCGTTTGGTTATTTGTCGGAGTTCGAGCATCAGTTTTGAGCTTGGTACTTGGTACTTTGTACTTTGTGCCTTGTTCGTGATTTCTCGATACTGTTGTTCAGCGAGCGAAAATACGCGTTGAGGCTGGGTAAGAGTTCATCGATCAAGGGTTTGAGATCACACACCTCTTGTTCAGTTAACAGGTTGCGCTTATAGGCCCTTCGTAACCAATGTTTCGTTTCGTAAAGTGATCCACGCGCAATTTTGACAAACCGTCTGTTGTCTTGAAGACTTCCTCTTCCAGTCCCTTCCGCAAGATTTGCGCCAACGCTATCAGCCGCATCTATGATTTGCTCGCCCACGGTTATCTTCGCAAAGTGGTCCCACTTCACGACGATTCTCCAAATTCGGTCAGCAAGCTTTTCCGCAAGTTGATATACGCGCAACTGCTCAAAGTTCGTCTTTCCCACAATGCCTCCGTGAGGTGGGCATACAAAGTACAAAGCACAAAGAACCAAGCTCTCTATCCACCAATCGCATCCGTCACCTTGATCTCGCCGGCGATGATCTTTTTCTTAGCCGCCTCGGCTGCTTCGATGGCGTCGGGGGCAATAAGGTCTTTGTTGAATTCGTCTATCACATAACCGACGCCGTCTTTGTCTAAACCGAAGACGTGCGGGCCTGGTTTGAACTGGCGGTTCACGACGTCCTTAACGATGTCGTAGACGACGTTGTCAACGCGTTTGACCATGCTGGTCAACACGAAGCCGGGTTTGACCATGTTCTGATTTGAATCCACGCCGATTACGAAGTGAGTAGCGCGGCCATTTTGTTTCCCCTGTTGCTCGACGGCGTCAAACGCACCGAGACCGGAGTTACCCGCAGCCGTGAAAATCACGTCTGCGCCCTTTCCGATCTGGGCCAACGAAAGCTCCTTGCCTTTACCGGGATTGTTCCAGGCCGAATCGGTGACGCCCACGTAATTCTCGATCACCTCGATCTTGGGATTAATCGAGCGAGCGCCTTCTTCGTAGCCTTTAGCGAAACGACGAATGAGTCCGATATCCATGCCTCCGAGAAAACCAATCTTCCCGGTGTGTGACGCTTTGGCGGCGAGTATCCCCACGAGATACGAGCCTTCATGTTCCTTGAAGGCGAGCGAAGCGACGTTTGGCAATTTGCTGTCGCCGTCGATAATCGCAAACTGGATGTTCGGGTAATCCCTGGCGACGAGTTCCATGATCGGCGCCTGGGCAAAACCGACACCGATGATCAGATCGAAATTGCGTTCGGCAAAGGCGCGCATCGCGGGCTCGATCGCGTTCGGCGTTCCTGGCTCGATGTCGCGCAAAACGATCGGCAGATCTTTCGCGGCGCGTTGCACGCCCTGCCACGCTGCTGCGTTGAACGAACGATCGTCTTTTCCGCCGATATCGAAAACGATTCCGACGCGAATCTTCGAAGGGTCCTGCGCCGCTGTCGTGTCGTTACAACCAGTCAGCGACAGCGATACGAAGGCGATCAGTGCAACCAGGATCAGGAGTGTGTATTTCATTCGTTGACGATTTCCTTGACTAACGTTTCGCGTTCCGCGGGCGGCTCGTCTCCGACGTGATAAGCGGCCTGGATTCGTTGCGCCGCTTCCCTGCCGCTCGCGGCGTCGGCGCAGTAAACAATGCCGATGGCCTCACCAGCTTTTACCTGGTCGCCAATCTTCAATTCGGAGGTAAAACCGACCGTGGGATCGATCGTATCTTCGATGCGCACACGTCCACCGCCGATTGCTGCGATTGCATGACCGATTTCCGTGGTCTCGACACTTGTAATGAAGCCAGGGCGCGGGGATTCTACCTTAATGGTTTCGCTTACCAAAGGCAGGAAAGCAGCCGGATCGTCGCACACGCGCGGATCGCCGCCTTGCGCCTCGATGTTGCGTCGCAAACATTCGAGCGCCTTGCCGGATTCGAGCACGTCGCGCAATCGTTTGTGAGCGTCCTCTGTAGTGCTATCGACGTTTGCCAGCAACAACATCTGCGCCGAGAGTTCCAACGACAGATCGAGCACTGGTTGCGCAGCTTCGGAGGCTTCGCCGCGCAACAGGTTGATGCACTCTTCGATCTCCAGCGAGTTTCCCACCGCGCGACCCAACGGTTGATTCATGTCCGTCAACAACGCGCGCGTCTTGATGCCGCACGAATTACCCGTGCTCACGAGCGCGTGGGCCAACTCTTTCGCTCTCGCCTGCTCGCGCATGAATGCGCCGTTACCGACTTTCACGTCGATGATCATCGCGTCCAAACCTGCCGCGCCCTTCTTCGAAATGATCGACGCGACGATCAACGGTATCGCTTCGACAGTCGCAGTCGCATCGCGCAACGCATACATCTTCTTGTCAGCCGGCGCGAGTTCGGCAGTTTGACCCGCCATCGCATAGCCCACCTGGTCCAATACCTGTTTGAACTCAGTCGCCGAAAGATTGACGCGATAACCGGGAATCGACTCGAGCTTGTCGAGCGTGCCGCCGGTGTGACCAAGTCCACGACCGGAGATCATGGGCACGCACACGTCACAGGCGGCAACCAAAGGCGCGATGATGATCGACGTCTTGTCGCCGACGCCGCCCGTCGAGTGTTTGTCTGCTTTCGGTTTGGGGACGTCGGAAAAATCGAGGATGTTGCCGGAGTTGAGCATGGCTTCCGTCAGCGCCTGCTGCTCCGACTGGTCCATGCCATTCAGGTAAATGGCCATCAACAACGCGCTGACCTGGTAATCGGCAATGCGGCCGCTCGTGACTCCACTGACGAAGAATTCGATCTCCTCGCGCGAAAGGCTCTTACCGTCTCGTTTTTTTCTGATAACGTCCTGAGGTCTCAAGCTGCTTTCCTTATTTGCTCTCCATAAGCACAGCGGCCTGAGCCGTTACTGCGAGCCCCTGTCCGACCGCATCGAGTCCTTCGCCCGTCTTCGCTTTCACACTCACGCATCCGATGTCCACGCCCAAAGCGTTGGCGATATTCTCCCGCATCGAATCGACGTAAGTGCGAATCCTGGGCGCTTCCAAAAGGATTGTCGAGTCGACGTTGACGACGTGCAAATTGCGCTCGCGCGCCAACCACATCACGCGCGATAAAAGTTTCATGCTGTTTGCACCGCTCCACTGCGGATCGTTGTCCGGAAAGTGGACCCCGATGTCGCCTTCGCAGAGTGCGCCGAGAATAGCATCCGCAATCGCATGGGCCAACGCGTCCGCATCCGAATGCCCCTCGCCGCCACGGTCGGAAACGATGTGCACGCCGCCGAGAACAAGCGCCCGGCCTGCCACCAAGCGATGCGTGTCCGTGCCGATGCCGATGCGTAACATTGTGCTTGGTGCTTGGTACTTTGTGCTTTGTTCGAAATACCAAGTACAAAGCACAAAGCTCAACCATCTACTATTCTGGCCTTAACGAAAGCCTCCGCAATCAACAAATCCTGCGGACTAGTGATCTTGATATTCCTGCTGCTGCCTTCGACGATCGTCACGCGGGCGCCGAGCTTTTCAACGAGCGCGCTCTCGTCGGTTAACGACGGATCGTTCACGTCAGCCTGCTCGTAAGCTTTTCTCAGCAAGTCGTAACGAAAACATTGCGGCGTCAGCGCGCGCCGCAATTCAGTGCGATCGAGTGTCTTTACTACTGAGTTTCCATTGACCTGCTTGATGGTATCAGTTGCCGGCGCGACGAGTATTGCCGCTCCATCCGACTCCGCCGCCGCCACGACCTTCTCGATCTCTTCAACCGTTACAAAAGGACGAACACCATCATGCACGGCCACAATCCCAGCGGTCGCGGATCGAATCGCCAGCAAACCACGTTTGACCGAATCGGCGCGCGTCGTTCCGCCGGGCACTACACGCGACAATTTTCGCAAGCCGCGCTTTCCGGCCAACCCAAGAAAGGCCGCAGACTCTTCCGCAGGCAGAACAACAATCACTTCGTGGATGCTGTCACACTCTTCGAAAGGCTTCAGCGTGTGAAAGATGATCGGAGTTCCGGCAAGGTGCAGAAACTGCTTCGGCCGATCGCTCGCCATCCGGGCGCCTGTTCCCGCGGCGGCAATAATCGCGATGTTCATTAAGAGATGGAAACCGTGTCGAAGCGGCGACTAGCTTTCCCGTGCTAGCTCTCGGTGATCGGTTCGCTGTCGTTGATCCGCACGGGCGATGGTCCTGTGTGTCCAGTGGGTCCGGTGGAACCAGTCGAAGGACCGCGCGATTCCCGCATCTGACGGCGCGAGCCGCCATTCGTGCGATGAATGTCGCTGTGCGCGCCGCTTTCCGCTTCTTCCCAGAGACGGCCGAAGATCATCTTGCCGGCCGTCGTCTGCAACACGCTCGTGACGGCGATGTCGGCATTCTTGCCGATCAGCCTGCGCGCATTGTCGACGACCACCATCGTGCCATCGTCGAGATAAGCCACACCCTGGTTGTATTCCTTGCCTTCTTTCAGGATGAAAACGCGCATCGCTTCGCCGGGCAACACGACCGGCTTGAGCGCGTTGGCCAACTCGTTGATGTTGAGCACGCTGACGCCGCGCAACTGGGACACTTTATTCAGGTTGAAATCGTTGGTGACGATGACGGCGTCGAGTTGCTTGCCGAGTTCGATCAGTTTCAGGTCCACTTCGCGCACTGACGGAAAGTCAGTCTCGACGATTTGAATGTCGAGCGAGCTGTTGTTCTGCAAACGATTGAGCATGTCGAGCCCGCGCCGTCCACGTTGCCGCTTGGACGAGTCAGGCGAGTCAGCCACCTGTTGCAGTTCGCGAAGAATGAACTGAGGAATGATTAACGAACCCGTAAGAAACCCGGTCTCCGCAACATCGGCGATCCGCCCGTCGATGATCACGGAAGTGTCGAGAATCTTTAAGTCGCGTCTGGCAACCTTGTCGCTGAAAATCCCGCCCAGTGCTGAGAGATCGAGATAATCCCCTTTAGCCGCGCCGACCATCAACCCGACATATGCCATGAAAAACGTCAGGGCCAGGGTGATAAAAGTCTTCGCCGCGGGCGCCACCGCCATTGATTCCTGACGGCTGATCAACGAACCGATCAGGTAAGCGCCAATAATTCCGAGTATCGAACCGACAGCCGCGCCAATGAGAGTTTTGAGGGTCGCACGACGAATCCGCAACTCAAAAAGAATGATGCAGACCGCGATCAATGCACCCAGCCCTGCGGAGATCCAAGAGTCACCGGCTACAGGTCTGAGGATATATCCCGCCGCTACCAAAGTTGCCGTAAATATAAGTCGTATAAGAACGACATCGGCATGCATAATGAAGGCATACTACCACGCCAATATCCGCATCGTCACGGAAATCCTTGATAAGCGCGCTACTTGCAGGCTGACATGGGCTGCGCTTAAATGAGCGCCATGACTAAACCAATTCAGACCATTTTGCTCGTCTGGTTTGTGGCCGTGGTTTCCTTCTGCGTGCGTTCGCAGGAGACTCAGAAGCCAGCGACGTTGCGTTACAAAGTTCCCGCCGGATGGGTTGAGGAAGAACGAAGTTCGAGCATGCGCGTGGCCCAGTACAAACTCCCGCGCGCCGAAGGCGACGCTGACGACGGTTCACTCGTCCTCTATTACTTCGGCAAAGGCCAGGGCGGATCGACTGCCGCGAACATCGAGCGTTGGGCCAGTCAGATCCAACAGGCAGACGGCACGAAGGCGAAGCTCAGCGAAGAGCGTTTTGAGGCAAATGGATTGAAGGTTACGACTGTGGACGCAGGCGGGACTTACGTTGCCGAAACGTCACCCGGAAGCGGCACGTTCAATAACAAGCCTGCATGGCGTTTGCGCGCCGCTGTCGTGGATACTCCAAACGGATCGTACTTCGTGAAGCTGGTCGGTCCGGAGAAGACCGTCGCGCGTTGGAACGAAGCGTTTGTCGGGTATTTAAAGTCTTTTGAGTTTAAATAGTTTGGGAGCTTTGTGCTTTGATCTTTGTGCTTTGTTCGCGATTCGGTGGCCCGCTTGTTATGCGAACAAAGCACTAAGCACCAAGAACTAAGTTCTATTTAAACCGATAAGTAATTCGCCCGCGCGACAAGTCGTACGGCGACATTTCCACACTCACGCGGTCACCAACCAGGATCCGGATGCGGTTCTTGCGCATCTTGCCGGAAATTGCTGCCAACACTACGTGTTCGCTGTTATCAAGGCGGACTTTGAAAAAGGCGTTGGGCTGTTTATCGATGATAACGCCCTCGGCCGGAATAAGATCTTCTGCTGCCAATCAGTTTCTCCTCAGAACGTAAATTCGGAACGGTTGAGAACGCGGCACAATAACACACCCACCCAAAGCACCCCAAACCAGCCACTTTTGAACCCGTTCAAAAAAGTTCTTGACACTCGTCCGCTTGAGGCGTAGTCTGCGTCTAGTTGAACGTGTTCAAATTCAGTCTTAGGAGGCGGATCATGACCATCGGAATCAGCACCTACCTCGTGTACATCGTCATCAGCAGCGCGTTCACCATCTGGGTGGCACGCACGCTCCACAAAAACGGACGCGTCTTCCTCGTCGACGTCTTCCACGGCAACGAAAGCCTCGCCGACTCTGTCAATCACCTGCTCGTCTGCGGCTTCTATCTCATCAGCTTCGGTTACGTCACACTCGCGCTCACGCTCGGTTACGTCGTCGCCGACGTTCAGGAAGCTATCGAGGCCCTGTCGCTGAAAGTCGGCGGGGTGCTCCTCGTGCTGGGCCTGATACATTTCTTCAACCTGTTTCTATTCACACACTTGCGCCGCCGCAAAACCGCGACTTATCACGAACCGCCAGTCGGCCCCGATGCCTTTACGTCCGTGCAACAGGAGGCGTAATCATGCTCGCGCTGACCGTGCTCTACGATCCGGAATGCGGCTTATGCCGGCGAGCGCATCAGTGGCTTGCCGAGCAGGCAAAGCTTGTCGAACTGCTCTTCGTTCCCTGTGCTTCGGACGAAGCTCGCACACGCTTTCCGCAGCTCAATCACGATCTGACGAAAAACGATTTGACGGTCGTGTCAAACCTTGGCGCCGTGTACTTTGGTCCAAAGGCATGGTTGATGGTGCTCTGGGCGCTAACGCGATATCGCGACTGGTCCTATCGCCTCGCCACGCCTGAATTACTGCCGACGACGAAACGAGTGGTCTCGGCGATTTCGCAAAACCGGTATCAGATCGGACGTGTGGCCGGCCTCAGCAAGTGACACAATGGGATCCATGCGCAAGAAAAAGGCGGTGAACACCCAGAAGGGCGACCAAACACGGACCTTGATCCTGGAAACGGCACTGGAGATGTTTCGCGAGCGGGGCTACGAGCAAACGACGATGCGCGCCATTGCAGAGAAAGCAGGCGTGTCGCTCGGAAATGCCTACTACTACTTTCGCTCCAAGGAACACCTGATCCAGGCGTTTTACCAGACGATGCACGACGAACACCTCACCCTCACGCTGCCTGCTCTTGAAAAAGACCAGGCCTTGAAGGCACGCCTGCTGACTGTTGTGCGACTGAAAATTGACGTCATGAAGCCGTACCACCAGTTCGCGGGCGTGCTCTTTAAGACAGCCGGCGATCCCCAAAGTCCGCTGAATCCTTTCGCGGACGAGGCGAACCCGGTCCGCCTGGCGAGTATTCAATTGTTCACAAAAGTCGTGGAAGGAACAAAAGCGCGTATTCCCAAAGATCTGCTTGACGAGTTACCTTACCTGCTGTGGATCTATCACATGGGAATCATTCTCTTCTGGATCCACGACCGGTCGCCAAAACATCGCCGCACGTATCGACTGATCGATCACACGGTCGAACTCGTCGACCGGTTGATCCATCTCGCGAGCAATCCGTTCATGCGGCCGCTGCGCAAGCAGGCCTTATTACTCATAGGCGAGCTGCGCGAAGCTGCCGACGACATACTCGATGGTGATGACAACAACTAAACCGAAATTAATCGCAGTTTTCCTGGGGTCACTCAGTGGCGGGCTGATTACAGCCACGCTTGCGGGAGTTGACTTGTGGACCTTCGTTTACATGGATCCGGATAGCGGGTTCCTGGGTCCAAACTCGGATTGGGCGTGGATTGCTGCCATAGTGGGAGCGGTGTGCGGCTTTCTAGCCGGCGCGCTACTAGGACTGTTTCTTAGTCTGATGCGTCGCGGCAGGATCTTTGGAATACTGGTGGGCGCCGGTGAGGGGATGGCGATCATTCTCATTGTGGTCGCGCCCGAAATGACTACAGGAGATCTGCGCGGAGATCTCTTGTTAGCGACTTTCATTCCGATCGGCGCCTTCTCCGGTTTCCTGACGTCGCTGAGTGTTTCAGCAATAACGGCGTGGGCCAACCGCGATGAAAGCCGCTAACGTTTGGTCGTTCAGTTTCGATTACTTGACGACGAAGCGCCGCCGCCCGCCGGGTTGCCGTCGAGATCGATGATCGTGATCGGTGCAACGCCGGTGGCTTTCAATGGAGCTTCGATCGTCGCCCGATCGCCGACGATGACGATCGCGATGTGATTCAGATCGATGTAGCGCTTCGCGACGCGCAGCAAGTCTTCCTTCGTCACTGCGGCGACGTTCTTCGCGTACGTTTGATAGTAATCATCAGGCAGACCTTGCACGACGAGCGACGTGATCGCATTGCTGGTTCCGGTCCCTGAGGAAAAAGCCTGCGGCAGACGTTGGATCAACGAGTCTTTCGCAGTCTTGATCTCTTCATCGGTGATCGGTCTTTCGCCGATGATTCCCTTCAACTCCTTCATGAACTCGATCAACGCCGCGTCAGTCTTGCCGGAAAAGATCGCGCCGCCCGCACGAAACGCGCCGGGGCCTCTGCCGTAACCAAAGCCCGAACTGACACCGTAGCTGTAGCCTTTCTGCTCGCGGATGTTCGCGTTGAGCCGCGACTGAAACATGCCGCCGAGGATCGTGTTCATCACCTGGAGCGCGAAGTAGTCGGGGGTGTTTCGCGCCGGGCCCGGCAGGCCGATACTGAATACCGACTGTGCCGATCCGGGTTTGTCGACGAGATATATCTTTGCGGTTTGGAGTTCGGGCAGTTTCGGATACTCGAACGACGGTTTGTCGCCACCTTTGGCCCACTCCGCAAGTCCTTTTTCAACGGAAGCTTTTGCTTTCAACGCCGTGATGTCGCCGACGACGGTGATGACTGCTCGTCCAGGTTGGAAGTAGGCTTTCTGAAAAGCAATCACGTCGTCGCGCGTAATCGCTTTGACTGATGTTTCCGTGGTGCGCTGTCCGTATGGATGCGCATCGCTGTAGAGGATCTTCGAGAACACCTGCGAACTTATCACCGCCGGCTGATCCTTCGCTTGCGTCAGGTTAACGAGGGTGCGCGCGCGCAGACGTTCGAGGGCTTCCGCGGGGAACGTGGAGTTGAGCATCATGTCGGCCAGGAGCGCCAACGTCGCGTCGAAGTTCTTCGCGGTCGAGACGAAGTTGACTGAACCTTCTTCGCCGGAGATGTTTCCGCTAATACCGGTGCCGAGCAACTGCAACGCATCCGAAATCTGATCCCCGGTCCTAGTCTTCGTGCCTTCGTACATCATTGCGCTGGTCATCGCCGCGACGCCACGCTTCGACGCCGGTTCATATTGATTAGCACCGCCGAGGAACGTGATGTTGAACGAGACCAACGGCAGGCCACGCCGTTCGGAGACGATCAACGTGGCGCCATTTGCCAGTTGCGTCTTCGTCCAGGTGGGAACGCGCAGCGCAGGGTTTGGTCCCGCCTTGGGCTGCTTTGTGCGATCGAGTTTTTCCTGCGCTAGCGAGTTAACACTGGCGAGTGTGATGATCAGTGCTGTTGCCAAAGCGAAATGTCGTTTTAGTTGTTTCATGATCTTCCTCCTAGCGCTTCTCGAGGAGCGTGCTGACGGCTTCGCTTTCGGTCGCTTTCGAAGCCTCGTTCTTTTTGCCTTGCGGCACCACACTCAAAACGATGCGCGGCCGTCCGAGAAACAGCGACGCTTGCCGTTTGACGTCTGCGGCAGTCACTGCGAGTGTCCGCTGGTACGTAGTGCGAAACTGCGCCGGGTCACCTTGAAACACCGACCCTGAAAGCAACTGTTCCGCTTTGCCGAGGTTGGATTCAAGGCCGCGCAGGAACGACAGTTCCAAACCGCTCTTTGCCTTTTGTAATTCTTCGGCAGTTGGCCCTTCGGCAATGAACTTCTGTATCACTTGATCGACCGCGGCTTCCAATTCCGTCAGCGAGTGTTCCGGTCTCGGCACGACCATCACTTGAAACATGCCGACGTCTTCTGACGAGCTTTGAAAAGCAACCACTTGAGAAGCGATCTGCGAATCGTAAACAAGCGCTTTCGTCAGTCGTGCTGTGCGCGTGCCCGAGAGAATCGATCCCATCACCGCCAGCGCATGATAGTCCGGACGTTTAAATCCGATCGTGGGCCATTGAATATAGAGTCGCGGCACTTGCACGCGGTCCTCATAGACGAGGCGCTTGCTTGCTTCGAGTGAGCCGAGAGCTACCGACGGGCGTTGCACGGCTTTTCCCTGTGGCAAGTCGCCGAAGTATTTCTGGATCCATTGCTTCGCCTGCGCCGGATCGAAGTCGCCGACGATTGCGAGTGTCGCGTTGTTGGGTGCGTAGTAAAGACGGAAGAAATCCTTCACGTCTTCTTCCGACGCCGCGCTAAGATCGGCCATCGAACCGATCACGGGCCAGGAGTATGGATGGCCCTTCGGATACATCGCGGCAGCCATGATCTCGGGGACGCGTCCATACGGTTGATTGTCGTAACTCTGGCGCCGTTCGTTCTTCACGATCTCGCGCTGCGCGTTCAGCTTGGCGATGTCGAGCGTGTCGAGCAGAAAGCCCATGCGATCAGATTCCAACCACAGCGCAGTCTCCAAGAAGTTCGACGGGATGGTCTCGTAATAGTTGGTGCGATCGTTCGACGTCGAGCCGTTGTTGCTGCCGCCGATGCCCTCGGTGAGTCGATCGTGAGTGCCGTACGGGATGTGACCCGATCCGGTAAACATCACGTGTTCGAACAGGTGAGCAAAACCGGTGCGGCCCGGTATCTCGTTCTTGGATCCGACGTGATACCAGACGTCCACAGCTACTGTCGGAGTCGCTCGATCGAGTGAAAGAATAACTGTTAGACCGTTCGGAAGTTTGTAAGTCTCGAACGGGATGTTGATCGCACCGGCTGAATTGTTTTTCTGGCCGAAAACGGGCTGGATGGCGCAGCACATTGCTAGCGCCAGCGCGAGGACGGGCAGAACTCTTCGCTTATTTGTCACGACAACTCCTTTCGCGTTGCTGTTTGGTATGCCCCGCGGGCGGCTCAGCATGGCGGGTTTTGCGCGCGTATCCTATGAGCGGCAATCGAAAGCTGTCAACAGCTTTCAACGACATTTACGAACTGTCGTACTCCAATCCAGAAATTCGTGTAATCAATGGTAATATCGGCCTCATAATGAAAGCTATACAAGTTTCCCAGGTGGGTGGGCCAGAGGCGCTCACCCGGGTCGATCTGCCGGTCCCGACTCCGAAAGCAAACGAAGCGTTGGTCCAGATCAAAGTCGCGGGCGTGAATTTTATCGACGTCTACTTCCGCGAGGGCCGTTATCCGTCGCCGCTTCCTTTTATTAATGGACAGGAAGCCGCGGGTGTGGTGACGGAGCTCGGAAGCGATGTTTCTTCGTTGCAGGCCGGCGATCGCGTTGCTTACACGAGCGCGCTCGGGAGTTACGCGGAGTATGCCGCGGTGCCTGCGTCACGTTTGGTGAAGATTCCCGATGAGTTGACGTTCGAACAGGCGGCGGCCGCAATGCTGCAAGGCATGACTGCGCACTATCTCGTCTTCAGCACTTACAAACTGCAGAAAGGCGAAACCGCTCTCGTGCATGCCGCGGCTGGAGGCGTCGGCCTGTTGCTGGTCCAGATGGCGAAGAAAATCGGCGCTCGTGTGATCGCCACGGCCGGCACGGAAGAGAAAGCCCAACTCGCGCGCGATGCCGGCGCTGATGAATGCATCATCTACACCCAGGCAGACTTCGAAACTGAGACAAAACGATTGACTGATGGTAAAGGCGTGCACGTCGTTTACGACGGCGTCGGTAAAGCGACTTTCGACAAAGACCTCGAGGTGTTGCGGCCGCGCGGTTACCTGGTGCTGTTCGGCGGCGCGAGCGGTGCGGTTCCCCCATTCGACCTGATCAAACTCTCGCAGAAAGGATCGCTCTACATCACCCGTCCGACCCTCGCGCACTACACTGCCACTCGCGAAGAACTCGAATGGCGCGCGGGTGAGGTGATGCAGATGATCGCCGCCGGAGATCTGAAACTGCGGATTCACAAAGTCTATCCACTCGAACAGGCCGCCGAGGCTCATCGCGATCTCGAAGCAAGGAAAACGACCGGCAAGTTACTGCTGTCTACATAACGGACGAGGTGGTGATACCCTGATTTCCGCGTTTTCTGCTCAGCGTTTCAGAAAAAATCTTGACAGGTTTTTTTGACCGCGCCTATAGTAGCTCCCGGTCATGATTAGCACTCGCGCATTCTTCTATTTCGCCTTTACTTACCGCTCCTTCTTTTTTAAGGAGGGCGGACCGGCGAAGTTTGAAACGATGTGCTGACAACCTAGCGAAAAGCACAACACCTTCAACGAGCCAGCCGCGATCCTGAAAGTCGCGGCTGGTTTTTTATTTGCCTGGAGCACTAACCATGGATATCGAACATTGGCGCAAAGAAATTGACGCAGTAGACGTCGAATTGCTTCGACTGCTGAACGTTCGCGCAAGACTCGCCCTGAAAGTCGGCGCGCTGAAGAAAGCCGCGGCGCTGCCGATCCCCGATCCGGAACGGGAGCGATGTGTGCTGGAACGGCTGCAGGAACTCAACCACGGTCCCCTCGATCAGCGCGCTGTTAACAAACTATTCCGCCGGATCATCACCGAATCGAAACGCATTGAGTCGGTAATGTGATGAACACTGCGAAGCAAAAACCCAGAGTTGCTTTTCAGGGCGAGCACGGCGCGTTCAGCGAAGAAGCCGCACTCAAGCTCTTGGGCAACGACATCGAGCTGGTGCCGCGACCAACATTCGACGCGCTGTTCGACAGCCTGGACAACGACGTCGCAGATTACGTCGTCGCGCCCGTCGAAAACAGCATCGCAGGCATCGTCAAAGAATGCGACAGTCGCATCCAAACGGGCGCCTTCACAATTCTCAACCAAGTCGAACTTCAAATCGATCAGCACCTGATCGGCTGCCCTGGCACTGACTTCGACACGATCGAAACAGTGCAATCGCATAAGAAGGCCCTCGAACAATGTACCCGCTTCTTCGAGCAACATTCGCGGCTCAAATCAGTCGAGGCCGACGATACGGCCGGAAGCGTCGCCGAGATCGTCGCTCGTGGTAACCGCAAAATTGCCGCCATTGCCGGTCGCCAGGCCGCGGAACTCTATGGCGGTGAGATCATTCTTGAAAGCATTCAAGACCAGGCCCGAAATCTTACCCGTTTCGTTTTACTTTCAATAAAGGAACACCAATCATGATCGTCAACATGCTAAGCACCGCAACCCCGACAGAAATCAACCACGTCATCGACCGGATCAAAGAGTGTGGCTTTCAGGCGCACGTGATTCACGGCGAGGAACGCACCATCATCGGGGCTGTCGGCAGCGGTGGGAACCGCTCGGAGATCGAAGCACTGCGCGCGGCCCCAGGTGTTGCCGAAGTGATTCAGATCGCGCACCCGTTCAAGCTCGTCAGCCGGCAACTGCGCCAGTCGCGCACAGTGATCGACGTGCGCGGAACAAAGATCGGCAACGGCGATCTCGTCGTCATCGCCGGACCTTGTTCGGTCGAATCGGAAGAGCAACTGATGGAAACGGCACACGCCGTGAAAGCAGCCGGCGCGAACATGCTGCGCGGCGGCGCTTACAAGCCGCGCACTTCTCCTTACGACTTCCAGGGACTCGGCGTCGAGGCGTTGCGTTTTCTGCACAACGCGCGGAAAGAGACCGGCTTGCCGATCGTTACGGAGGTGATGAGCGAAACTGACGTCGAGATCGTCGCCGAGTATGCGGACGTGTTACAGGTCGGCGCGCGCAACATGCAGAACTTCTCGTTGCTGCGAAAACTGGCGCCGGTGTCGAAACCGATCCTGTTGAAACGTGGGCCATCGGCGACGGTGAAGGAATGGCTGTTGGCAGCGGAGTATCTGCTTTCGGGTGGCAATCCGAACGTCGTCTTGTGCGAACGCGGCATCAAGACTTTCGAAACTGCGACGCGCAACACGCTCGATCTCGCGGCGGTGGCGCTCGTGAAAGAGCTGTCGCACTTGCCGGTGTTGGCCGATCCGTCACATGGCACGGGTTTGCGCAGCTTGATCGTTCCGATGTCGAAGGCCGCGGCGGCTGTGGGTGCTGATGGTTTGATAATCGAGGTCCATCCTTGTCCGGAACGAGCGCTTTCCGATGGCCCACAGTCAATGGATCTTCCGGGTTTCCAGGGTTTGATGGAGGAGTTAGGCAAGACGCCGGTGCGTGAGGCAAAAGCGGCATAAGCCACAGATTACACGGATCGGTCCGTGTAATCTGTGGCATTAATGATCACGGGTTGTCGGCGCTGCGCTGCTTTCGCGGCAGTTCCTTCTCTGTCTTTATTACTGATCCATCGAGCGCGTTCACGAACACGTGAGTAAGGCCGTTGGCTTCATCCGCTATCTGAACGTGATAGAACACAACTCCGTCCTTGCCGAGCTTGCCGGGTTCTTCCCAACCCTTCGCACCCAGAGTTGCCAGCAGGACCTTGCCGGGTTGTTGACTGGTAGCGACTTGAATCGCCTGTTCCATTGATATCCGCGCTAACTTCACGAGCGCAGCCTGTGTGACGGCGCGCATTTCGAGTTCGAATTCGCGGCGTCGCTCGATCTCGGATTCCAACGCGGGATCAGCAGCAATACGTTGCTTGATTACGTCGGCTGAGGTTCCCTGGCGCGTGGCCATCTCGATTTTCTGTTTCTCGAGTTCTGTTTGCGTTTGCCGCACCTTTTCTTTTTGCTCTTGTGGCAAGCGATCCTGCTCGTTTGCTTCTACGTCGAAACGCATATTGAAAGCCGCCGCCGCGGCGCACGGCACCAGCAACAACAACAAAACGACAAACAATAACGTCTTCTTCCAGCGTGGGTTTTTGGGTTTACTTAACAACGACATGATACGGGCCTCCAGAATGTCAGCATCGGCGATGCCTACGGTTGTAGTGACTGAGAGTCGACGCAGAGCCGGCGCGGAGCCGGCGAGTTGTAGCAGCGAACGCGCGTAAACTTCGGCATTCAGTATCCGCGCGGCCACAAGTTCATCGCAGCAAAGTTCGCGGGTCTGTTTGATCCGTCGCCTGAGCAACGCGGCAGCAGGATGAAACGAGATCGGTATGTAGAGCAGTTCGTAAATGATGTTGAGCAGGTAGTCTTTTCGCGTTACATGAATGAGTTCGTGCCCGATGGCGGAAGTCAAAAGCTCATCGTTGCCTTCACGCAAGAGTGAATCGGGCAGGATGATGGCTGGTTGTACAAGCCCCAGAGTGACGGGCACGGCTAGAGTCTCTGAACGCAGGACGCGGATGCGACGATAACCGGTCGCGAGATCGCTTTCGCACTTGTCGATGATGGCGGAGATGTTTTCGTCGGGTTCGACTTCGTGCGCGTTCCGTTTGATCGAACGCGTCGTCTGCCATGCCTGAAGCAGTTTGAAAACGCGATACAGAACAAACACGCCATAAAGCCCAATCAACAACAGCGCCAGGTTCGGGTTCAACTCGAAAGACGGAATGGAGAAGCTGCTGGTTGAGCTTACGCTTTCAGCCGGCAATCGCGGCAGCATCGGTTCCTCACCCGGAAACGGCACGTTCGTGAGACGCGATGCTGTAATAGTTTCAAGGACCGTGCGAACCGACGTTACAGCCGGAACGAAAAACGCGAGACACAACGCGCTTACCCAAAGCCAGTGTCGATAACGTGACGACGCCGATCGCAGCAGCCACGCGCCCAGACTGGCGAGCGACGCGATCAGTGCAATCTGCCAGACGGCGTTGAGCAAGAAGTTGAGCAGCAGTTGACTACTTATTCTCATCGGCTTCCTCGTTCGACTTCTCTACCAATTGTTGCAAACGCGCGAGCTTTTCCGGCGTCAGGTGTTTGGTTTCCAGCAGACTCATCACTAAACTCTCCGCCGAACCACCGAACAGACGGTCGACCACGTCATTTACATGCTTGCCAATCACTTGTTTCCGGCTGACCGCTGGTTTATAGAAATACGCGCGATTCTTTAGCGTGCGTTTCGCTTTGCCTTTGCGTTCCAGAATATTGAGCATCGTCTGCACGGTGGTGTAAGCAAGCTCACGCTTGAGCCCTTGCTGGACGGCTTGCACGTTGGCGGGTCCGATCTCCCATAGGACGTGCATGATTTCCAGTTCAAGCGGTGTCAGACTATCGCTCTTACTATCAGACTTGGGGCGAGCCATGATTGTCTCCTAAGTTTTTAGGAGTATAGAGACGGCCATCAATCGTGTCAACTAATTTTTTAGGAGACATTAGTTGGTTATTATGAAGCCGTGATTAAGAAGCAGACACTCATTCACACGCTGATCTACGGGCTGAGCGGTGGCGTGCTGATTGTCGTGCTCAGGTTGATTGAGTTTCGCTTCCTCGTCGTCGAGCACTCGCTGGAGATCTATGGCGGACTGATCGCCGTGCTGTTTGCCGGGGTGGGAATCTGGCTCGGATTGAAGCTGACGCGCAAGAAAGAAGTCGTCGTCGTTAAGGAAGTGCCGGTGCCCGTCGCCGCTCAACCGTTTGCCCTGAATGAAGGGCGCGTGAAGGATCTCGGCATTACCAAACGCGAACTGGAGATCCTCGAACTGATCGCGCAGGGCATGAGCAACCGCGAGATTGCCGAGAAATTGTTTGTCAGTGAGAACACGGTTAAGACTCACTCCAGCCGGCTGTTCGACAAACTGAGTGCGAAACGCCGCACCCAAGCCGTGCAGATCGGTAAGGAAATGGGACTCATCCCCTAACCCGTTCGTATGATTTCCTTGGAAAACTGTTAAATCACCCGAAAGTATGACGACACGAGACCCCTGCACCGGTAGGTTGACGCCCACAGATTTGCAGATTCACTACCCGTCAGGAGGCATTTAGCTATGAAGAAAACTGTTTTGACATTCGGTTTGATCGCGGGCGCCATGTTGGCCGCATTCATGATTGCCACCATCCCGTTTATGGACAAGATCGGCTTCGAGTACGGGATGGTCGTCGGTTACACCGGGATGGTGCTCGCTTTTCTACTCGTGTTTTTTGGCATCAAGTCTTACCGCGACAACGTGGCTGGCGGCGTCATAAGCTTTGGCAGGGCGTTCAAGGTCGGCATTCTGATCGTGCTCATCTCGTCCGTTTGCTACGTCATCACCTGGGAAATCCTTTATTTCAACTTTCTGCCTGACTTTGCCGAAAGATACACGAGCTACATGGTCGAAAAAGAGCGCGCGTCAGGGGCTTCCGCGGAAGAGATTGCGCAGATAGTCGAGAAGGCGCAGAGCATGAAGTCGCTGCTCGACAATCCTTTCTTGAATTCAGCAATCGCCTTCCTCGAACCCTTGCCGGTCGGACTGTTGATGACCCTGATCTCGGCGGCGATATTAAGAAGACGATCCACTCAAGAAGTCGGAGAGGCTGAAGGATTGACCGCGTGAGATCCGTGTTTCTGGTGTGTTGTGATAAAGTTCACGCCGATGTCCTTGATGCTTGCGGAGATCGCCGAGCAACCCGCTGCACTCGAACGCACCATCGCCGAGGAACGCGGCAAGATCACAAAACTCGGAAACACTTTGAAAGCGCGCGGGATCGATCTGATCGTGCTCGTCGCGCGTGGCAGCTCCGATAACGCCGCACTCTTCGGTCGCTATCTTCTCGAAATCACCACCGGGATTCCTGTCTCACTTTCGGCGCCGTCCGTGCACACGATGTATGGCGCGCGTCTGAAGCTGGACCATGCTCTGGTGGTGGGCGTGTCGCAGTCGGGTGAAGGTGAAGATATCAACCGCGTGCTCGAGAATGCGCGACAGGGCGGCGCGTATACGGTCGGTATAACCAACGAGCCGAATTCCGCGATGACTCGGCTGGTTGACGAAGCGTTGTTGACGCATGGCGGCCGCGAAAGATCGGTGGCCGCCACGAAGACGTTCACGGGCCAGATGGTCCTCTTTTATATGCTGGCGGCTGAGTTGGCCCAGGAGCCGGCGGCGTTTTCTTTTGAGACCATTCCGGAATTTGTTGCGCGCGCCCTGGAGCAGAAACCTGCGATACACGAACTGGTCCAACGTTACGTGTTCATGGAAAACTGCGTCGTGGTCGGACGCGGATTGGCTTATGCGAATGCGTATGAGTTGGCGTTGAAGTTGATGGAGACGTGTTACGTCGTCGCGGAACGTTTTTCTTCGGCGGATTTTTTACATGGTCCATTGGCGATGGTGGAGCGGCATTTTCCGGTGATACTGTTTGCGCCGCCGGGTGTGATGGCGCCGGGCGTGAAGAGTTTGATCGAGCGGTTGCGGGAGTTGAAAGCTGATACTTTAGCTATCACTTCCGACCTCGATGCCGCAGCTCTATGCACCCGCTCAATCGTGATGCCGCGTGAGATCGACGAGTTTCTGGCGCCGATTCCCTACATCGTCCCCGGTCAACTCTTCGCCGCGCTTTTAGCCGAAGCCAAAGGCCTCGATCCCGACGCGCCACGCTCCTTATCTAAAGTGACGCGCACGCTTTAATACGTGATGAACATCGAAATAAAAGATCGCTCCCAAAACCCCGTCTACGCCCAGGTACGCGAACAGATCGAATCGCATATCCGCAACCAAACCGTCCGCTCCGGCGAATCACTCCCCTCGCCCGCCGCACTCGGCCAAAAACTTTCCGTCGACAAAGGCGAGATCCAACGCGCCTACTTCGAACTCGAACAAATTGGCTTGATCGTCAAACACACCGGCAAAGACTTCCTCGGCAAACCAAAGATCGACTATCGCGTGCGCTAAAGATTCTTTGATTCGCATTGCGTTATACAGACGGTAACGCTGCGTGATAAAGTCTTGCGGAATCAGTGAAACTGCGAAAGTGGCGGAATTGGCAGACGCGCCAGACTTAGGATCTGGTACCGAAAGGTGTGGGGGTTCGAGTCCCCCCTTTCGCACCATACTCACAAGAGTGAAGACAATTGCCCTCATCAGACGCGGTGGGTTTGGGGCAGACGCACTCCGTGAAACAAAGGGCTAAGAACGTTTCCCGATTTATCCGGATCAAGATACACGTAAAATTAGCCGGGACAATTCACGGGCGTTCTCCACTATGAGCGAAACGTGACCTGGAACGATACCTCGCGAGAAGATCTCAGGGAGACACTTCGCAATCTCGTCCCGGGCGAAGTTCGATTGGGAAACTCCGACCGACACGACATCCTCCAAACATGCCGTGTAGTCCGCTCAAGCGCAACGTTATACGCACTTGCAGCAAGTGCGGGCATCAGCAGTGAGACGAGGGGAGATATGACACTTAAACGAATGGACAACGTCCTCATCGTTGTCGACGATCTCGAAGCCGTCAAGGCGTTCTTCATCGAACTGGGCCTCAAGCTCGAGAGCGAGACGACAGTTGAAGGGCCTTTGGTCGGAAACCTAATCGGGCTCAAGGATGTCCGGGCCACCCTCGCGATGATGCGGACTCCCGACGGGCAGGGCATCGAGCTGGACAAGTTCCACACGCCCAACGCGGTCAGGTTTGGGCCCGTTGACGCGCCGGTGAACACGCTGGGCATCCGTCGCATCATGTTTGCTATCGATGATATTGACGCTGTCGTCGTGCACATGCGCGCCCACGGGGCAGAGATCATTGGCGAAATGCAGTATGAGGACACGTACCGGCTAGCCTACATCCGCGGGCCTGAGGGCATCATTGTCGCGCTTGCCGAGCAACTCGGCTAAGACATGCCTGATCATCATCAGCGAGACTCCGGGTTAGCGGCGTTCCTGCTCGCAGCTATGAAAGTGTTTCTCGAGCACGAGATCGAACCGAATTTCGTTCTGGACCACGGCCCCCAATGCGCTCGTTCGAAGGATGGACCTCACGTGGTGCGGCCGGCTCCGGACTGGGTTGAGTTTAGGTTAACTGGTCCAACATCTCGCTGGTCATGGATGACTTTCACAACGCCGATGCGCACAAGTATGGCCGCTTCGATCTGGCATTCGCCCACGGAGTTTATTATCACAGCTTTGCTCCGTTCCTTTTCTTTGAGAACCTGATCTCACTTTCCGACAACATCTTCATCGGCGGGTATACAACCAACGCCAAACAGTCAGTGAAGTCATCTCGGATGAGCCAAGTGACGATCCCTGGGGGTGATTGGTTCTTAAGGTTTCTGGCGCAAAGGAAGAACGGTTCCAGTCTTTAGAATGGCCCGGTGATCTTATCGGAAGGAGTTAATCACCGGGCCATGTGCCTTATGATCTTAAAGCTGGAAAGCGCGAGCGCTATTCATTCAAGTCGGTGGCGATGAAGGTGAAGTTGCGGTCCTTGGCATCACCGTCATTGTTACCGGTTTTGACTTTGAAATGGAATGCATCGCTGGCTACGAGCACGGCGTTGTCCTTCGTATTACCGCCCGACGAACCAAACTCGTTCCAGTTGGGATAATTCTGCGTGAGAACTACCGCCGGAGGGGTGTCAAAGGATTCCTTGTAAGTGACCGTGTAAAGTCCTGTACTATCGTGGTCTACGTGGAAACCTATCCCAGAATGGACGCTGGCGTCACTACCATTGACGCAGCCCCAAATAGTTTTAGCCATGAGGTTTTCTCCTTTAGTTTACGGGGTGAGACGATGATCCAAATTTCGGATATCGCGATGTACTTCAACCTAATAACGCGAGAACCGGCGGCGAAAACCACCATGCTATTTTTATCGGGCCAGTGCATTACCCAGATTGGCGACGTACATGTTAGAGTTTTCCGGTTAACCAAAACTGTACGCGAACCAATTACAAAAAATGAAAACCGAACTCACCGACGTCTCCCCGACTCGCAAAGAAATCAGAATCGAAATCGACCAGGCGCAGGTGCGCGATGCTTACGACCGGCTCAGCGATGAGTTTGGCAAACAGGCAAAGGTGCCTGGCTTTCGTCCCGGACACGCGCCGCGCTCAGTCGTCCGCACGCGCTATAAAAACGAAATCCGAAACGAAGTCCTGAAAGAACTGGTTCCCGACGCGGTCAATAACGCCATCAACGATAATGCCTTTACTCCGATCGCCGAGCCGGACGTCCAGTTCGAAGACGAGAACGCGCTCGAGCGTCTCGGCGAAGAACCGCTGATAGTCAAAGTCGCCATCGAAGTGCTGCCCGAGTTCGAACTCGGAAACTATAAAGGACTCGAAGTCGAACGGCGCGTCCGTCCAATCACCGACGACGACGTCGAACAGACCATCCAAAACTTGCGTGAAGGATCCGCGGCGATGGTTCCCGTCGAGGATCGCGCCTCGGAGTCAGGCGATACCGTCACCATAAACGCGCGCGGCAAGCTGCTCGACGAACCAGACTCGGAAGAGATCAAAGTCGACGACATCGAAGTCATACTCGGTGGTCCAAACGTGCAAGCGGAGTTTACCGAGAACCTGACCGGCGTTAGACCGGAAGACAAGAAGACTTTTGTCGTCGATTATCCCGCCGACTTCAGCACGAACACGCTGGCCGGCAAGAAAGTTGAATATGAGACCGAAGTCACCGCAGTGCGCCGCAGAGAACTTCCGGAAGTAGACGACGAATGGGCCAAGAGTCTCGACGAAGAGTTTGCCACGGTAGACATTCTGAAAACCAAGATTCGCGAAGATTTGGAAGTGAGAGCAAAGGCCGAGTCGGACAATAACATCCGCGGCGAGCTGCTGAAACAGTTGGTCGACGCTCATCAAGTGGAAGTGCCGCAGAGCCTGCTCGAAAGACAAACGAACCAACTATTCGAGAGCGTGCTGCGCAACATGATGCAGCGCGGGATCGATCCCCGGACGCAACAGGTGAACTGGGAAGGCGCGCGCGAAGATTTGAAGGGCCAGGCGCAGACCGACGTGCGCGCGACAATGCTGATGGATCGAATCGCGGAAGCCGAGGACATAATGGTTTCAGAAGAGGAAGTCGAAGCAGAGATTCACATGATGGCGGCGATGTCACGACAGCCTGTAGAGCAAATGCGGGCTGCCTTGACAAAGCATGGAGGCGAACGTAGCATCGCGCCAAGATTGCGCAACCGTAAAGCGCTCGATCTTTTAGTTGAAAATGCGAGCATTACGGACGCTGAATGGAGCGAACCAGAAGCTCCGGACGAAGCGAAGGAAGTAGGCGTAGCAACAACAAACGAATAGACGTGAGCTTAGTGCTTTGTACTTAGTGCTTCGCAAATACAAAGAACAAAGTTCAAAGTATAAAGCACTGAGTTCCTTGAACGAGGGTTAGAAATTTTATGGCTTTAGTCCCCATGGTCGTTGAGCAAACTTCGCGAGGCGAACGAGCCTTCGACATCTACTCACGACTGCTGAAAGACAATATTATTTTCCTGGGTACCCCGATCGACGATCAGATTGCCAACCTAATCGTAGCCCAACTCCTGTTTTTAGAAGCGGAAGATCCTGAAAAGGACATCAATCTTTACATCAATTCACCTGGTGGTTCGATCACCGCGGGAATGGCGATCTACGACACGATGCAATTCATCCGTCCCGACGTCACTACGATCTGCGTCGGACAATGCGCTTCGATGGGTGCCCTGCTGTTAGCGGCCGGCGCAAAAGGTAAACGTTTCGCTCTTCCCAATTCTCGCATCCTCATTCACCAACCATCAGGCGGCTCCCAAGGTCAGGCAACAGACATTCGCATCCAGGCTGAAGAGATCCTGCGCATGCGCGAACTCACTTCGCAGATCATCGCAAAGCACACCGGACAGTCGTACGACACGGTCGAGCGCGATGTCGAGCGAGACAAAATTATGTCTGCCATGCAGGCCAAAGAATATGGTTTAATAGACGAGGTCATCGCGCACCGGGAATAGCTGCGAGCACGTTGACCACGCGTTTCCCCAAAGGAGCTTTCGAACGGTAGCTTATGGTCAGACGAACCGATGATACTCTGCGCTGTTCATTCTGTGGTAAATCGCAGAATGAAGTTAAGAAGCTCATTGCCGGTCCCACTGTCTACATTTGTAACGAGTGCATCGACATCTGCAACGAGATCATTACCGATGATCAGCAGGCAGAATCGGTAGCCACTCGACCGCCACTTCCCAAGCCGGGAGAGATCAAAAACTTCTTAGACGAGTATGTCATCGGGCAGGAAGAGACGAAGAAACGTTTGGCCGTCGCCGTGTATCAGCACTACAAGCGCATCGAGCTCGGTCGCCGCCGTTCCGACGTCGAGATCCAGAAAGCAAACATTCTGTTGATCGGTCCGACGGGAACAGGCAAGACGTTGCTGGCGCAAACACTCGCGCGCATGTTGAGTGTTCCCTTCACTATCGTCGATGCGACCACGCTCACCGAAGCAGGTTATGTCGGCGAAGACGTCGAGAACATAATTCTCAAACTGCTCCAGGCTGCCAACGGCGACGTCGAACGCGCGCAGCAAGGCATTATATATATCGACGAAGTCGACAAGATCTGCCGCAAAGACGAGAACCCTTCGATCACGCGCGACGTGTCCGGCGAAGGCGTGCAGCAAGCACTGCTAAAAATTCTCGAAGGCACAGTTGCCAACGTTCCACCCCAGGGTGGACGTAAGCATCCGCACCAGGAGTTCTTCCCGGTCGACACTACAAACATTCTTTTCATCTGCGGCGGCGCGTTCGTCGGTCTCGAAAAAGTCATCGAGCGACGGCTGCGCAACAAGTCGCTGGGCTTCCATGCCGAGGTCAAGTCAGGCACTCATCGTCACGCCGAAGCTCTCGCGCAGGTGCAGCCCGAAGACTTGAT
Source organism: Pyrinomonadaceae bacterium (assembly GCA_035276045.1). GTDB lineage: Bacteria > Acidobacteriota > Blastocatellia > Pyrinomonadales > Pyrinomonadaceae > PSRF01. The sequence goes on from DATELZ010000138.1 coordinate 36,521, forward strand.
TCGATTCGGATTGATCCCGGAGTTTGTCGGACGTCTGCCAGTGGCCGGCGTGCTGCACGAACTCGACGAGGGAGCACTCATTAAAATACTTACCGAACCCAAGAACGCGTTGGTCAAGCAGTATCAGAAGAAGTTTGACTTCGATAACGTCAAACTCAAGTTCACCGAGGACGCTCTCAAAGCCGTCGCGCGGCAAGCCGTCGAGCGGAAAGTCGGCGCGCGCGGCTTGATGATGATCCTGGAAGAATTGCTGCTCGACGCCATGTACACCCTTCCTTCGCAAAAACGCGTCAAAGAATTTGTCATTACGAGTGAAATGGTTGAACGGCGCCGGGCCATGCCAGGCGAGGGCCTCACTGGAATCGATGGCGCGGCTGCGTAAACGATACTCGTCAGAAGGGTTTTCCCGCAAAGGCGCAAAGACGCAAAGCTCTGTGGTGAGCGCGCCAAATTTCCGAGCCAGTTTCTTGAGTTTTCCTTTGCGTCTTTGCGCCTTTGCGGGAAACAACACGAAAGTAGCGCCCCCACAGGAAATGTTTTACAATTAGGCCTCTTTTCAAATAAGGCGAGACGACGCGGTTTGACGGCTCGCCTTCGTTGCAAAAGCTCCCCGGAAAAGCAGTTTCATACCATGGAAGAATACTCAGACAAGCCCCCAGCCGACGTAGCGTGGTACCCGATGGTGCCGATTCGCGATGTCGTCATCTTTCCGTTCACCAAAGTAGCTTTCAAGATCGGCCGCGCCGGGTCAGTTCGAGCACTCGAACAGGCTCTTGCCGGCGACCGCATGATCTTTCTGGCCACTCAGCACGACGCCACAGTCGACGAGCCGACGCCGGAACAGATCTACGGCATCGGCACCCTCGGCAAGATTCTCCAGTCCCAGAAACAGGAGAATGGCCAGATCAAGGTGGTAGTCGAAGGACGAGAGCGCGCCACAACCGTCCGCGTCGAGAACGCCGACGGAGCGTTTATGGCACTGGTGCGTCGTGCCCCGGTCGTAAACGAGGAAGGCACGCGTCTCGATGCGCTGATTCAGAAGATCGGTCAACTCGTCGAACAACACCTGCGTCTCGCGCCCGACACGCAGACCGACGCGTTGCAAACCGCCCTGCGCAATCAGGAACCTTCGCATCTCGCCGACGCGCTCGCCTCGCAACTCCGGATCTCAGTCGAAGACAAACAGGGACTGCTCGAGATCTTCTCGACGCAAGCTCGTCTGCAACGGCTGATCGAGTTGCTTGAAACCGAGATCGAGAAACGTCAGCTCGATCGCACGATCCAAACGCGCGTCAAGCGCCAGATGGAGAAGGCGCAGAAAGAGTATTACCTCAACGAACAGATCAAAGCGATTCACAAAGAACTCGGCCGTAAAGATGAGAAGGCCGAACTCGAAGAGCTGAAGAAAAAGATCGAAGAAGCCGGCATGACCGAAGAGGCCAAAGAAAAGGCCATGCAGGAACTGCACCGGCTCGAAGCCATGCCGCCGATGTCAGCCGAAGGCACTGTCTCGCGCACTTATATCGACTGGCTGATCAGCGTGCCATGGAAACAGAAATCGAAAGAGATCAAAGATCTCGTCAAAGCCGAAGAGGTGCTCAACGAAGATCACTTTGGTCTCGACAAGATCAAAGAGCGCATTCTCGAATATCTCGCGGTGCGCCAGCTCGTGAAGAATCCACGCGGATCGATCCTGTGTTTCGTAGGACCTCCGGGCGTTGGCAAAACGAGCCTGGGCAAATCGATTGCGCGCGCCACTGGCCGCAAGTTCGTTCGTCTCTCGTTAGGCGGCGTGCGTGACGAAGCCGAGATTCGCGGACATCGCCGCACTTACATCGGCGCCCTTCCCGGTCAAATCATCCAGATGATGAAGAAGGCCGGCACAGTCAATCCAGTGCTGCTGCTCGACGAAGTCGACAAACTCGGCGCGGACTTCCGCGGCGACCCGAGCGCCGCCCTTCTCGAAGTGCTCGATCCGGAACAGAACCACACGTTCCAGGATCACTATCTCGACGTCGAGTACGATCTTTCCAAAGTCTTCTTCATCGCGACCGCGAACGTGCTGCACACGATTCCGCCCGCGTTGCAGGATCGTCTCGAGATACTTCGTCTCTCCGGTTACACCGAACGAGAGAAACTCGAGATCGCCAAGCGCCATCTCGTGCCGAAACAAGCCGAAGGCAATGGCCTGAAGCCGGAACAGTTTGACTTCACGGACGAAGGCATCCTCGAAGTGATTCGTCACTACACGCGCGAAGCCGGAGTTCGTAATCTCGAACGTGAGATCGGTTCGTGCTGCCGCAAGCTGGCGCGGAAGTTTGTCTCCGAACGCGTCGAGGAGAATGTTAAGGCTCGAGTCGACGCCGAACGTGTTCGCGAGATGCTTGGTCCAATCAAGTTTCGCCAGCAAGGCATCGCGGCGCACAGTGAGATCGGTCTGGCGACCGGACTCGCGTGGACCGAGATCGGCGGCGAAGTGCTACAGATCGAAGCCACTCTCGTCAAAGGCCGCGGCGGCGTGACGCTGACCGGAAAACTCGGCGACGTCATGCAGGAATCCGCACAAGCGGCGCTGACCTGTATTCGCGCGCGCGCTGAACGGCTCGCAATGAGTCTCGACTTCATTCGCAAACGAGATCTCCACATCCATATTCCCGAAGGCGCGATCCCTAAAGATGGACCATCAGCGGGAATCACGATGGCCACCGCCATGGCTTCGGCCCTGGCCCACGTGCCGGTCAAGAAGAACGTCGCGATGACTGGCGAGATCACGTTGCGCGGTAAGGTGCTGCCGATCGGCGGAGTGAAAGAGAAACTTCTCGCCGCTCATCGTTTCGGCATCGACACCATCATCCTGCCGAAGGACAACGAGAAAGATCTAGTAGAGCTGCCCGAAGACGTCCGCGAGTCACTCAACATCAATCTCGTCGAAACGATTGATGAAGTGCTGTCGCTTGCGCTCGAAGACGCAGTGCCGACCGCAGCGGCGACCGACGAAGCCCCGCCTCTGTGGACTACCGAGCAGCCTTCGCAAGGTATTCAGACCAGATAAGTTCTGATTCGTACTATCTGTGTCATCCGTGTTTCTCACACGGATGACATAGATCCGTCTTTAACAACCCCGAAGGAGATAAAATGGGCAAAGCAAAAGATGCAGACCTGATTCTCAAGCTTTACGACCTCCGCCGTGAGACGACCATGCGCGATGCGCGCAACTGGTTTTTCACTTTCAACCCCCAGACCGGACAGGATTTCATGGATGTGCTGACCAGCGATAAGAGCGGCTACTATCGGATGGTCATCTCTTACTGGGAAATGGCTTGCTCGCTCGTGAACCACGGCGCCATCGACGCAGAGATGTTCAACGATGCCAACGGCGAACACCTGTTTGTTTTCGCCAAGCTGGAGCCGTTCCTTGAGGGGCTGCGCGAAGCGATGGGATCGCCTCAGTTTTTGTGTCACCTCGAGAAGACCGTGAAGGAAACGCCTGACTATGAGGCAAGACTCGCGGCTATCCGGGATCGCATGACGAAGCTCATCGAGATCTGGAAACAGAAGAACGCTGCCCAGGCGGCAGTGGCTGCTGGTAACTAAACAAGCACCGTTTCCCGCAAGGCGCAAAGACGCAAAGAAAAGCTGCTTTCAAGATCTACTTTGCCCTTTGCGTCTTGATCTTTGCGCCTTTGCGGGAAAATCTCAGCATGAAGGTTACTAAGACCGAGTTTCTCAAAAGCGCTTTCAAAGAAGACGACTGGCCGAAGGATGCGCAACGTGAGATTGCGTTCCTCGGCCGGTCGAACGTTGGCAAATCGAGTTTGATCAACTCGTTGCTCTCAGTTCGAGGATTGGCGCGGACGTCTTCCACGCCCGGACGGACGCAGTCGTTGAACTTCTTCTCGGTAAACGATCAGTTCAAGTTCGTGGACTTTCCCGGATTTGGGTACGCCCGGGTGCCGAAGCACATAAAATCCAGTTGGGGCGAGATGGCTACCGAGTATCTTGCCAAGCGACTCCAGCTTGTGCTATCAATTCACATCGTAGATTCGCGCCACGAACCCACAAAACAGGATTTGCAACTTCACGAGTGGCTTGAACACAGCAACAAGCCCCGGTTAATAGTTGCCACTAAATCCGATAAGCTTTCGAACAACGAGTTGAAGAAGAATTTGGAGCACATCGCACGCGTGCTCACTGACGATAGCGTGGTGGCTTATTCCGCCAAAAACGGCCGCGGTCGTGACGAGCTCTGGCGTGCTATAAAAACCGCACTTGCGTGTTATTGATTTTGTGTTTCAAGTTTGCGTTTTTCAAGGTTAGGCTTGTATTCTTAGCGGCAAAGAAACGGCAATCCGAAAATCTCATAGCCCCCTTAGGTCAATCTGAGTTTTGTGGGCCACGCCCATAAGG
>DATELZ010000139.1:0-29879 GCA_035276045.1 Pyrinomonadaceae bacterium
GTTCGACGGGGTCGTTATGATCACACGCGCGCCCGGTGCGGCTTTGAACACTGTCAGGTTGTCAGGACTACTGCCCGCGGGCGCGAAGTTCACTGACGCATAGCGATAGATTCCCGCGCTTAGTTGCACGGTGTAACCGGCTCGCACCGGTCCGCTTGCCGAGACTGCTGTTGCAAGATCGATCGGCGATGATGTCGACGCGCCGCTGTTTCCTGGTTGGCCATTTGGCGCGACGTAGATGATCTTCGCCGTCGGAGACGGTGTTGGAGTGGGGGTTGGAGTCGGAGTCGGTATTGGGGTTGGAATGGGAGTGGGAGTAGGAGTTGGCGTTGGAGTTGTTCCACCACACGGATCGACAAATCCTATCCGGGTCCAGCCATTGTTCCAGCGATACCATGCCGAGTCGGTGCCGAGCACATACACGGTGCGATTGCAGTACAGAATCTGAGAGCCGCCGCCGGCTGTGTAGCCACCGTTGCGCAGGATCGCTCCGTTGGAAATAGTCCAGACATCGCGGTTGCGATCGACAATCTGGGTAGCTGGTGGAAGACGCGTGTTATTCCCAGACTCCGGTCTCGGTGTTGGCGTCGGAGTTGGCGTTGGCGTGGGAGTGGGCGCGCCACAGGGATCGGCAAATCCTATCCGGTGCCAGCCATTGTTCCAGCGCCACCAGGCTGAGTCGGTGCCGAGCACATACACGATGCTATTGCAGTACAGAATCTGGGAACCGAAGCCGGCTGTGTACCCATTGTTGCGCAGGATCGCCCCTCTTGAAATAGTCCAGACATCACTGTTGCGATCGACAATTTGAGTGGCCGGTGGAAGGCGTGTGTTATTTCCCGACACTGTTAGTGCTGCCGTTGCCATTAAAGTCGCAGTTGGCGTGGACGCTGCCGTGGAGGTTGCCACCTCGATCGAAATCGCGAGCGTCGCGCCCTGCATCCCCTTGCCGTTAATCCCCGTGTAGGCCGTTGCCATCAATTGTGAAGTGCCTACTTCGAGTTGCGATAAGCTGAACTCATTAGTGTTGAATGGACTGCTGTTATTAACGTGATCGTCAATACTGCCGAGTTTCACCCGGACGCTTTCTGCCGGAACTGTTCCGGTAAGAGCATGGATTCTTAGCGGCTCCGGCATGCTTCCCCTGACAAGCCGTGTTCCATTTGAAAGCACGTAGGCATTGTTTGCCGCGTCGCGCAGTTCGAAGCCCGTGATTGCCGGCACGCTCTCAGCCGCTACCGATGTAGTTGCGCTGTCAGTTCCGATTGGCGTGGGCGTGGAATCGTCCGGCAGTCCAGCGCCGACCGATCCGATTCCGAGTCGGGCACTATTGCTCGTCTTGCCGCGCGCGTGAAGGCGCAGCAGTACGTCGCCAACTGATCCCAGGCTTTCGTCCAACCTGACAACCACCATGTACAAGCCACGAATACCTGAGACTTCGGAGAGGGATTCAACCAAAAGCGGATAGCGGTTCTTGGCAAAGTCTTCGGCGTCAACCGTGATCGACGAAGCATCCGCATCGCCAAACGATGGTCCAATATTCATCGCGAACAGTGAAATCCTCGTCTGCCGATCTGCGCCCGCGATCAAAGGAAGCACTGACGCAGACGTAAACGGCTCGGCTTTGCAACCCACCGACTCGAAAGCTATGGCGCGAGTTGAATCGCTTTCCGTGATCAGCAACGGCGTCGCCGCATCCACAGGCTGCGAGTTACGGTTGGTGTTCGAGCTTCCGTTCAAACCGGACGCACTTGCTGCCGCGAGCGCACGCTCCACGACAGTTGCGCACTCAGGATTTGCGAACGCACGAGATCCTTGAGCATGAACCGGGTTAGATTTTGCGGCCCGATGGACCACCGGCTTGCTGCTGGTTGTGCTCTTAGTCAACTCAGCCGGCGCTGGCCTTTCATGCCAGGCGTTAAAGGCTTTGCTTGCGCCTGCAATTCCGCAGACGATAAGTGCGAACACAAGAACGATCGATAAACGATAAATGTAAGCAGAAATATTTTGCTTGGACCTGTCTAATTTCACTGAACCTCTCTCCTCAGTGGCTGAGGTACAACCCTCGCCATTTAGTTCTTTGGAAAACCCGACCGCGCGCTGAAGACACACTTCGACCGTTCGGCCAAAACGCTCAGCGGTCACGGCCGACAACACGACTACGGCTTGCCTCGGAGCAAGACCTATTAACGGACGCAGTTCGACCTCCGGAACCTAAGCTCCGCTGTTGTGGGAGACTGCTTCACATCGGGACTGACATGGTGAAGATTTACGTTGGCGAGAATTGCCCAACGTCGCACGCACGAATGGCGTGAGTAAAAAATCTAACACGAATTCGTGATAAGTGAAGGCGTTTGTCGTGTAGAAGAGATCGTTATAGATGGACTTTTACTACCGTGTTTATTCGCCATTCAGGTAAATTCGCGATTTTCCTCCGCCCGCAACGAATCGATAACCGCACTGCAATATTGCGGTGGACTTTTCCACAGGTCGACTGTGAATAACTAAAGGGAAAAGTTCACCCGCAGTTGTCACGAAAGAATTGAGCGCCCGTATCCCACCCGTGCGGCGCCGTCCACGCCGGTGGATTTTTCTTGATGGAAGAAGAGATCCAAAAGCCCAGGGAGAAGTTGGAGGTCATGGCGATCGATTGCTGCGAGCACGTCACGGCCATGTTCCGCAACGCGCCCTGTGCGCGGCTTACTTCAGTCGAAACGAAAGGAGACGGCACACTTCTCCAACCCCACGATCAGATCGACTTCATCATAATCGGCGCGCCCAGGTTTCCGGTGCGACGGCCCTTCATCAGTCAACTACGCGAGGCGTACGCCGATGTGCCGATTCTCATTCTTCGTCGCGTGGAGGTTAAGAATGGTGACGGCGAGATCATTCGCGGCGAATTCGTGTTGAGCGATCAACCGCATAAGAACGATCTCGAGTTGGTTGAATCAGTCAGGAAGATCTTTCCTATAAAACCGTGTGAGCATACTGACAAAGAATTGAACTTCGATACTGTGCGAAATGTGATGAGAACAATCGCAGATAACTATGCCGATCCGGATCTGGACCTCGAGAAGGTCGCGAAGCTGTTGCCGCTTCCGCCGGTGCAACTCTCGCACATTTTGAATCAGGAGGTTGGCGTTAGTTTTCGCCACTTGTTGCGTCACACGCGCATCGAAGAGGCCAAACGGTTACTTGCTTCTCACCGTTACAGCGTGAAGGAAGTGGCGATTCGCGTTGGATTCACTGACAGTCACTATTTCTCCAGAACGTTCAAAGAGTTGACGGGCCAAAGCGCAAGCGAATACCGCTCCGGAATCACCACACGCAGTGAGTAGCACATGCAGTGAGTAGCTCGGTGGTTCAGTCGCCAGCGGGCGGTTGCAGCCAGCCTGACTTCAGCGTGATGGGAGCGTCGCCGATAGCTTCGAGCACCGCGTACTTAGCCAACAGTCGCGTTGAATCAAACGGCGGCAGGGGCGAATTTTCCGGCGTGACGATCAGCGGGATCTCGGTGCAGCCAAGTATGACGCACTCGGCGCCTCTCGACTTCAGATCTTCGATCGCGAGCAGGAAGCGATCAGTCGTGTTTGTGTTGAAGATGCCGAGACACAGTTCGTCAAAGATCGCGGTGTTAAGAACCTCCATCGTTGTCACGTCGGGAACCAGCCGTTCCAAACCGCGCTTCCTCAACGCCGCTTCATAAACAGGTCCCGTCATTGTCCAGCGCGTGCCGAGCAGACCGACGTTCTTGTATCCCTGTTTACTTATCTCGCGGCAAACCACGTCGGCGATGTGCAATCCCGGGATTGGCAAGTCACCGGCAATCTGCTCCAGGACGATGTGCGCCGTATTGTCAGGGCAGACATAAAAATCAGCGCCCGCGTCGGCGACCATCTGCACGCCTTCAGTCAGAAACCTCCCGGCGGTTGAATGATCATCCGCCTCCCAACCCGCCAGACTCAGCGCCATCGGCACTGCGCTCATTACAATGTTCGGATGCATGTGCGGTCCAAGACGCACTGCGCCTTCGCGGCACGCGGTAACGAAACAAAGCGCTGCACCTTCGTAGCTATGCGCGACAATTCCCACTGTTTTCATGCGTCGTAGTGTACTACTGGTAATGTCTTGACCGGGAGTTTCGAGCCATATCTCGTCTACGGCGCGATGCGAATGGTCGCGGTGTTGCTCGTGTGGTCGTGTGCCCAGATGCTTACTTGACACTCACCGCTCGGCAGGTCCGGGAGTCTGAAGGTGACCTGGGTAAACGGAACGTTAGGCACTGCGCGGACGTCTTGGGCGCCCAGAAAAAAGCTCTGACCATTACTCGCGATCAGAATGATTCCTACCGCATTCGCCGATTCACCCTGGTTGAGTTCCAGGCCGGAGACGAAGAGTGTCACTCGCGTGTTGGGATCGGTTCCGATCGGCATCCATTCGGCGACGTTCGGAATGCGGAACGGATCGCGGAGCATTAAATGCGATTCAATCGCCGCGGCCTGGTTGGCAGCCGGGCCTGATTCATCAAACGCCAGCAGCAACACGTCGTCGTCGGCGATTACCATAAAACCTCTGCCGAATGGCGGCGGCGCTGAATTAGTTGGATTGAGGATATTGACAAAGATACTTTCATGAAATTCAGCGTTCGTATCACCGCAAACCTTCACGGCGAATGTTTGAACCATCTCGCCAGGCTGAAATACCAGCGTGCCTGATTTTTTCTCGAAGTCGACGAATGGACCGCAGGCGGCGCCAGCGGTGGCAGAGGCGGATGAATCGGGCGATGGTTCGTTGACGGTAGCAAAATCAACGCTGACCGTCCGTCCGGTTTCGGCTGATAACCTCGCTATGAACACCGCATCGGTCGTGCCGCTATTTCCTTCGTTAACGACTATTGATGCCGATGCCCCATTATCCAAAAACACCGTCGGAAGCGTACTTCGATCCTGCAGCGTGACCGTTTGCGCGCCGGGAACATTCACAGAAGCATTTGTCGCACTTAAAAACACCGTAAACGTCTCATCCTGCTCGAAAGTGGAGTCGTTATTGATCTGTATCTGAAAGCTCTTACTCGTTTCGCCGTTGTTGAAAACCAAGCGGCCTGAGACACTCGTATAATCCTGGTCCGCAGTCGCTGTGGCTTCTGACGTAAAGTAGTCAACAGCAAGAATGCCGGCACTGCCACCCTTGCGCAGCACTGTCACCGTAATCGAGCCCACGTCTTCATTGACAGTTCTCGAACTCACGCTGAACTCAGCGCTTCCCGCCACGTTGCCGGCATCGCACGGTGAAAACTCAGAGGTATTGCCCTGCGGATCAGTCGCCGTTGCCGTAAGCGCACGGCCTGGCGGAAGCGCTACCGGAAACGTGATGTCGATCGTCGCGTCGCCGTTGGCGTCAGTGGTCACCGCAGTGTCGTTGTTGAAAGCATTGAAAACACGTTCACCTTCTCCGTTACCGGAAGGATCGCAAGCCACGTTTGAATAGAAATCGATCTGGAAGGTGGTGTTGGGTGTCGAGTTTAAAGTTCCTTGAATCCTCGTGCTCGTGCCATCGGAAACGACTGACGTCAGGAGGGGAAAGTTTTGTAAAAGATTTGGACCAGTGTCCGGGTCGCCGGGATCATTCACGGTTGGGTCGATGGTCAAGTCAAAGAGCTCGATGCCCAGGCCGGAGTTGGAAAAGATCGAGTTTCTCCGAATTGTATTTCCTGTCTCGGAAGCGACAAACACGCCTGGACCATTGTTATAGGCAATCACGTTACCGGCGAGGGGCGTAGTGCCACCAATCACGTTGTCGTGGCTGATCGCTAATGAGGGTGGAAAGAACGGCACCTCCCCGATGGAAACACCGGCAGCTCCATTTCCAAATCCAATTCTCCCGGCCGTGTTCGGGCCGATCCAGTTACCCTGCACCAGGTTGTTACTGCCGACGATCGTGACGCCGTCAAACTGGTTTGACGAGATCACGTTGCGCGCGGACGGCGAGGCGCCGCCGATGAGATTGTGGGAAGAATTAAGCAGCAGTATGCCCTGGCCGTTTGGCCGGCTGCTGGTTCCGCTCCAGTCAAGACCGATGTGATTACCCTGGATGATATTGTTGTCGCAATCGAGCGCCGCGATCCCGATGGAGAAGCCGCCGATCGCCAATCCGCTTATCGTGGTATTCCCTGCCTGGATAAACAAACCGATGGCGCCTCCAGTTCCAGCGCCGTTCAATTCAACCGTGGGACTTCCGAACTCACTTTCACCGGTGGCACTGATAAACACTTCATCCGTGATAGCCGGCAGACCAACTAGCAGATTGATGATATGCACTCCGTTGCCAGGGAGGTTGAACAGTATTACATCTCTGCCGGGAGTTGCATTCGCGTCCAGAATCGCCTGACGTAATGAGCCGGGGCCGTGATTGTTTATGTTCGTTACAACAAACTCCGTGCGCCTCACCGTGAAGCTGGCCCTTTGATTCAAACTCAGGTTGAAGAAGGTCTGGCTGGGTAAAGTGAAGGTCAGTGGAGCAAGCGACGGTGTCACGGTGTAAGTGCCACCTCCGGGCAGAGTGAATGAGTAATCGCCGTTGCTGTCGGTGATCCTTACACTCTCTTGAGATCCGCTCACCGTTATCGTCACTCCTCGCAAACCAACGCCGCCTTCAGTTACCCGGCCACTGATCGTGAAGAAGGGCGAGCTCACCGGTGTTGCCGTAAAGTTCAACACCTGGTTGGCGGTTAGATTGTCGAAGGTCTGGCTCGGAGGGGCCATCGTGAAATTGGCCTTGTTCGCGTTTACGGTAAAACTTCCTCCTTCGCGCAAGCGCGGGAACTCGTAATAACCAACACTGTCCGTAAAGATCGACGTGATTGTCTCGCCGTCACTCAACACCACCTCTGCGCCGCTCAAAGGCGCATTGCTTGTATCCACGACGTGGCCGCTGATGCTGTGAGACATCGTCAACTTTGCAATAAAGACATCGGTAGAACCGAGGTTGATTGGCTGGTAAGCCTCCGGCGTGGACATGAAGTCGAACGCGTTAGTCGTTCCCGTGATGTAGGCGTTACCTGCCGAATCGATTGCAATAGCAGCGCTTTCATCAAGTCCGGCGTTCGACGCACCGCCCAGGCAGGTTGAATAGACCAGCGCGTTGCCGGCCGGATTTATTTTGGTAACAAAAGCATCGTTATCAGTGCCGTTAGAAGTGGCGGTGTAGAGTATCGAAGGATTAGCAGGATCGATCGCGAGCACGTTTGCAAAAGTGGTATTAAGACCTTTGTTTGCGGGAAACCAGGTCTGCCCGTTGTCGTTGCTCTTCAGGACCAGCAGTTCTGAGAGGTCCAACAAATAGATCGTCGATGGGTTCACCGGATCGAAAAACACTTTTCCGCCGAGAACACGGACGGATGACCAGTTATTCCCGCCATCGACACTCTTGAACAAGCCGCCGTTAGTCGTCGCATAAACTAAACCTGGCGTATGCGGACTGACCGCGACAAACCTGCCGCCCCCACCGAGTTGAGTGGAACCGATTCGTTCCCAAGTAGCTCCCGCATCCGTACTCCGGAAAATTCCACCGATTTCGTTATTAAAGTCCGTCGCGTAGATCGTTGTGTGGTTAAAAGGATCGACGACAATGAAATTGCTGTTTGTCACGGTCGGGTTCCCGACCAGAGTCCAGCTATCTCCTCCGTTGGTGCTCTTGTACATCCCTCGGCCAAGCGCGCTGAGGTAAAGCGTGGCCGGGTTTACTGGATCGATAGCTAAACCAAGCAGAGTGGTATTGCTGATGCCGTTACTGGCCCTGGTCCACGTGTTCCCGCCGTCAAGGCTTCGATAGATGCCGGCGGTTGCGAAATTGGGCCCGTTGGTTACAGCGTAAATTCTGGAGGGCGTGGCGGGATCGACGACTACTCTATTGACGAAGAGAGATTGCAGACCGTTATTGCTTGGCGACCATGTTCTGCCACTGTTAGTGCTCTTGAAAACACCGGTGAAGGTTGCCGCGTAGAGTATCGAGGGTTGGGCAGGATTGATTGCGATATCCGCGATACCCGCGTCCTTGAAGCCGGACGTGTCATTATTCCAATTTGCTGCGCCGTCAGTGCTCCTGAACAGCGGGCTCCTCGTGCGCAGCGCGCCGGCAACGACCGGAAAGTCTACAGAGAAGGTTGATCCTGTCACATAGGCATTGCCCGTTGTATCGACGGCGATGCCGCGTCCCGTGTCGGTGCTGGAGCCTCCCAGGTAAGTCGAATACACGAGACTCGATCCAACGCTATTCAGCTTGGTGACAAATGCGTCGCCGCCGAAGTCTGCGCCACCAGTTGGCTGGACCGCACTTGTCGTGGGGTAGTTGGTCGACGTGGTGTTGCCTGTGATGTAGGCGTTGCTCGAAGCGTCGACGGCGACCGCGTGGCCTGTGTCATCGCCACTTCCACCCAGGTAGGTTGAATAGGCCAGCGATCCCGAAGTGCTGATCTTTGTGGCAAAAGCATCTTTGCCGGATGGATTGCCTGGCGCCGGTTGGAACGCGTTTGCGATCGGGAAATTAGCTGAGTCAGTCTCGCCGGTGACATAAACATTACCCGCCGCATCGGTTGCGACAGCGTTGGCCCGATCGCACTTGTTGCCGCCGAGGTAAGTTGAGAAAACAAACCCAATCGCCGCCGGGTTTATCTTCGTTACAAAACCATCTTGCGAACATGATTCCGAAGGATCGATAGCAGGTTTAATTGCATTTATGGTCGGAAAGTTCGTCGAGGTGGTTTGTCCGACAACGATTATGTTGCCGCTGTTGTCGAGCGCAATGCCATTGGCGCGATCTTCGCCGCTGCCTCCGAACCGCATCGAGAACGTGACATCCGAACCGGTTGGATTCAATTTGTGAATGACGGCGTCAGCCGGGGTTGAGCCAGTGACGTAAGCGTTGCCGGATGAGTCGACGGCGATAGCGGTTGCGATTGTTCCGTTGAAGCCAAGATAGGTTGAGTAGATCAGGTTGCTGCCTGTTGCATCGATCTTGGTGACAAAGGCGGTGCCGGGCGGAGGTTGAAGTGATCCGGGTGGTGGTGTCGTTGGGAAGGTTGCACTGTTGGTGACACCGGTGACGTACGCATTCCCGTGAGCGTCAACTGCTATACCGTTGCCGGATTCGTCACCGCTCGAACCCAATAGCGTGGCGTATGAAAGCACGGGATCGATGATGAGCGGCTTTTGCGAATCAAAGGCTTGTACTTTGAAACCTATCTCCTTGCCTTTAACGACATACTCACCTTTGACTTCGCTGCGTTCACCTGTCTCCGTGAGCTGGTAGATGAATGGTTTGTCCAGTCGAACTTCACTGTCTTTTACAGTGAGACGCAAATCACCGGACTCGTCCAGGTCGATTCGATCGGCGCCGGCGAGCTTAAACTTTATGACTCCCGGATCGCGGCCCGCGGCGACTACAAAATCGTATTCAAGCTGTCGCTGGTTTCCGTAGTAGACCACGTCGACACCGGGATAGATTCCGCGATAACGGATTTTCCTGTAGGTCGGGATGTTTGTGTGCCATTGCCTCGCGTCGTCGCCGAGCAGGTAATTGACCTTGCCGGGCAGTTCTTCTTCACCTTCGATCGACGACGCGGGCTTCGAGCCGGCCATCGACAATCTCAACACCGAAGCATTGCGCAGAGTGAGCACTACTTCAGCGGGTGTTAGAAACAAGTCGTAGCCGCGGCCACGCGCCAGAAACTTGACCTGCCGATCCGTCTGCCCCTGGTTCCTTTCAAAGCTCATTTCGGGCCGCCCATAGCTATCGGACCTTGCCGGCCTAATCGTTTCAGACGCGAGGCTTGATGCTGCAGACGAACGGCTGTTGTTGTTGCGAACGACGACGAAGACCGTGGCCACTGCAATTGTGAGTATCAGAAAGCTGCGAACGATGAAGACCGCGCGATGAGTGCGCAAGCGGCGAGGGGGAAATGATTTCATACCTTAAGTGAAACGTCTTCAGTAAAAGGACTGAGTGTTTCCGAAAAGACGTTACTGCCACGACTCCGTTGGCGTCAATGATTTTAGGGCTTCCGGGAAGGAGTTGTTCAATCGAAATGTTTCGTATCGCTTCGACATTAACATCGGAAGGTCCCCCGCACCGCCCGCTAAGTCTTGCCATCGAAACAACGCGTGCTGGTGAAGGACAAATACTCTCAACTCTTACTCTAAGGAGAATCACATCATGGCAAACGTCGTTGGCACTTGGTTCCTGACCACCGATTGGGGATGCGACGGCAGCATTACCGGTTCGTTCAATCAAACCTTCAATACGAACGGCACCTGGAACTCAACTCCTTTCGTGCACAGCGGAAGGTGGTATCAAGTCGAAGGACTCGTGGTATGGACTTTCGACGACATTCCGAACCTGGTCTACGCAGCCAATCTTTCGGGAAGTTGGATGGCGGGTGTCCAGGGATACGAAATGGCGGGAGGAATTAAGGGCTGCTTCGGTGGCCGAAGAGAGGGAGTAGCAGACGCTAAAGCTCCTTCGAAGGCTGCTGCGAAAGCGGCGAAAGCCGATCCGGCCCTGGGCCCGAAGAAGAACTAAGTGTCCGGTAAACAGATAGACCTCTCCGAAGCTTGTCGGATAGACGAGCTTCGGAGAACTTGGATCGACGAAACGGAAGTAAATTCTTCCGGAAAATGGTTGCGCTGTTCAGGTTTTTGTTGCTGCGTCGTGGCTTTGAGAATTAGTAGAACTCCGAAGTATCCCAAAGCGTTCTCGATGCATCATAGGCGTCGTTGTAAAGTTCTTGGACCTCGCTGCAACTCAGTTCAACCTTAGAAGGAGATCCATCCATGCGAGATAAAACAGAATCAGCCGTACCTGAAAGTTCTGAGACTAGCCTGCCGTTCTTCGCGCGTTTCCTCGAAGGCCAGGAGAGATCGAAGGAATCATTGCTGACGCTCAAGTATCCGTCCGATCGCGACGAGATCGATCAACGACTTGAGTACATACCGAGCAACAACGAAACGCAGAAATAAATAAGACGGTTTTTACTCGCCTGCTTTGCTTACTCTGCGTCTTTGCGGTGAACATGGCGCAAATCATATAAACCGCAGAGGCGCAGAGCACACGGAGCATGACGACACGACGCGATGCCGTTCTATTGCTGACGCACAGCGGCGACTTCTACACCGTCGATCTCGTCGCCCAGGCTCTCGCACGCAAAGGCGCGCGTCCGATTCGCTTCAACACAGATCTCTTTCCGTCAGCCGTCAAGCTCCTGGCCCACGCGGGCAACAAACACGACGCGCAACTCTTTACAGAAAATGGTGAACAGATCTCTGCGGCGGAGGTGCGTGCCGTCTGGGCGCGTAAGCTGTGGTCGCCGCGGATGTCTGACGATCTTGACGAGCGCTATCGTTCAATGTGCGCCGGCGAATCAGTCGCCGCACTCGAAGGTTTTCTCGACGCGCTTCACGACGCACTCTGGGTCAACAATTTGGAGCGCCAACGCGACGCCGAAAACAAGCAGCGACAACTCCGTCTTGCCGCGCGCGCCGGCCTGCGCGTTCCGCGCACTCTCGTTACCAACGATCCCGCCGCGGCTCGACAGTTCTTCGCCGAAACTAATAGCCAAACGGTAGCGAAACTTCTCCGTCCGCTCGCCGTGAGCATGGACGCCGCACCGCCCTTCGTCTACACGAGCCGCGTCCGTGAAGAAGATCTGGCCAACGCCGAAACACTTCGTCATTGCCCGATGGTCTTTCAAGAGTTGATCCCGAAAGCATGCGAACTGCGCGTTGCGTGGGTAGCGGGTGAAGCATTTGCTGGCGCGATTGACGCGAGCGGCACGTCGCGTGGTGAAACGGATTGGCGGCGCGTCGCGCCCGAAGAGTGTCATTGGCAGAAGGCCCAACTGCCCGTCGAGGTCGCAACCGGCCTGCAAGCGTTGATGTCGGAACTCGGCCTTGTCTTCGGCGCCGTCGACTTGATCTGCACTCCGTCGGGCGAACACGTCTTTCTCGAAGTCAATCCGGGCGGCGAGTGGGGCATGCTCGAACGCGATCTCGGCCTCCCCATTTCGGAAGCCATCGCCGAAGCACTGATTCGCTAACGATCACTTATGTCCATACTCATCGTCACACACAGCAACGATAACGACAGCGTCACGCGCGTGATCGAGACCATCACACGCAAGGGTGGCCAGGCAATCCGCTTTGACACCGATCGTTATCCGACTGAGGTGCGCCTCACGGCTTACTATGGACCGTCAGGTGGCGAGCGTCTCACGCTTACGAATGAAGCAGGCGAGTTTGATCTGCGCGAGGTCACCGCCGTCTGGCACCGCCGCCTCAACTTCGGCGCGCAGCTTCCTGCCACGCTCGACAAACAATTGCGCCACGCGTCACTCGGCGAAACAAGCGCTGCCGCTCACGGCATGCTCGCCAGCCTGAAAGCCTTTCGCATGGACCACCTGCATCACATCCGTCACGCCGAGAACAAGCAGCTTCAACTACAGGTGGCCCGCGAATTCGGACTGGACACACCACGCACCCTGACGACAAACGACCGAAACGCCGTCCTTGCATTCGCAAAGAGTTGCGAAGCCGGGATGGTGACGAAGATGCTATCGTCGTTTGCGATCTACGAAGCCGGAAAAGAGCTCGTCGTCTTCACCAATCCGGTGACCCCCGAAGACCTCGCGGACCTCTCCGGCCTGAGTCTTTGTCCGGCGACTTTTCAGGAACTGCTTACCAAGTCGCTGGAGATTCGTGTCACGGTCGTGGGCCAACGCGTCATGTCTGCCGCTGTGGACTCACAAGTCTCAGCGCGCGCGACTCACGACTGGCGTCGCGACGGCGTCCGCATGATTCACGATTGGCAGCCTTACCAACTTCCTTCCGCAGTCGAAGAAAAGATCCTGCGCCTGATGCATTACTTCTCCCTGAACTACGGCGCCATCGACATCATCCTCACTCCAGACGGCCGTCACATCTTCATCGAACTCAACCCCTGCGGAGAATTCTTCTGGCTCGAACGCTCCCCCGGGCTTCCGATCTCGGAGGTGATTGCGGAGCTTCTTCTTTCGCCAGGTTGAAGAGGACGGGGGGACGGGGAGACGCGGGGAAGTAAATTGTCACCGCGTCTCCCCATCTCCGCGTCTCCCCATCCCCCCGTCTCCCCGTCCCTCTTCCCCCCGCGTCCCGTCGAAAATCCTTGACACCAGTCTCCCGTGGTACTAGATTGCGCAGGTCTCACGGTTCTCACGCCAGTAGACCGCTTTCTTTCTCATTAGTTTTACTGCCATTTTCCGCTATCGATAGCGAGGCTTTCTCATGCTGAAGCACTTACCAGATTCTCACCTGGGGGAAATTAAATGACATGTTGAACCTTGAAGTCTGGGACGTAACTGGAAACAAGCGAGTCACAGTCGAGGTGCCCGGAGACGTTCCCGTCGAGCGCATTCTTGTGGTCCTCGTCGAAAGACTCTTGCTCCCAAAGTACAGCCCGCAAGGCGACTTTATGAGCTACAAGTTTCATCACCGCCGCCTCGGCGTCCAGCTCTTCGACGAACAATCGTTGAATGACCAACAGGTGGTTAGTGGAGACGTCTTGCGCATTCAGCCCGAAATTACGGCAGGAGGTTATGGCCGCACTGGATGTTGAAACCATCAGGGTGTTGCCCGAAGACCGCTATCACCGCCAGCGGTTGATTTCGTGGTGGGAGCAGGAGCGCCTCGCTGCGGCGCGCGTGCTCGTCGTCGGCGCTGGGGCGCTGGGCAACGAAATTCTCAAACTGCTGGCCCTCAGTGGCGTGGGCCACATTCTGATTTACGACATGGACCGCATCGAACTCAGCAATCTCAGCCGCACGGTCCTGTTCAACCAGTCGGACGAAGGAGCGTTCAAAGCAGAAGTCGCCGCAGAAAGAGTCGTTGCGTTGAATCCGGACGCGGTGGCTGTCGGGCGCGCGCAAAACATCATTCACGAGGTGGGCCAGGGTGTTTTCGTGTGGGCCGACGTGGTGATTTGCGGACTCGACAATAGGCTCGCGCGGATGTTTGTAAATTCTTCCTGCGCTCGAACTGGACGAACATGGATCGACGGAGCAATCGAAGGACTCGCAGGCATCGTTCGGCTTTTCGATCCAGCGCGGACTGCGTGCTACGAGTGCACGATGAACGAGACCGATCGAAAACTTGTTCGCGATCGTCTTTCCTGCGCCCGGCTCGCACGTGATGAGATCAGGATGGGCCATGTTCCGACTACCAGTGTTGCTGCGTCAGTAATCGCCGCACTCGAGGTCCAGGAAGCACTCAAGCATCTGCACGGGCAGCCGACTCTTTACGGCGAAGGCATACACGTAAACGGCATGTGGAACGACTTCAACCGCGTCCAGTACAAGCGTCGCGACGACTGCCAGGCTCACGAGTTCTTCGAAGAGGTTGTGCCGCTGAATCTCGGCGTTAAAGACATCACCCTGGGCGAACTGCTGGATCGCGCCGAAGCCAGGCTGGGATCAGGAGCGACACTTGAATTGAGTCGCGACGTAATCACACACCTGACCTGCCCGGTATGCGAAACGGTAGAACGAGTCGGGGTCGTGCTTGGGGCTTTGCGGGAATCAGCAGCACGCTGTTCAGTTTGTGGGACTCATCGTGTCGTCGACTTCTCCGGAGTCGTCGTGAAAGATGGTGAACTGGACCTTTCACTGACACCGGCAGACATAGGCGTCCCGCCGTTCGACATCGTCATCGCGAGACAAGGGATCGAAAATCAGGAGGCGTGGCTGTTTGACGGCGATGCCGGCCAGTGTCTCGGCAACCTCGCGCCTTCTTTTACTTCCGATCGCTTATCAGTTTCACCTCCAAAAGGACCGTGAACACACATGGACTTTAGAGCCCTATCGCAAATGGAACTGGAGACTCAACCCTTTCCTCAAGTTGAGTACGAGTTTCGCATCTTCATCGACGAGATGTCATTCGATCGCATTTGCAACAACGCAAACGACAGCCGCGAGGTTGGCGGGATCCTCGTAGGTGAGGTCCTGCGCGATGAGAATGGTCCGTTTCTGAAAGTGGACGACATCATCGAAGCGCTTCATGCGGAAGAGAGTGGCACCGAGTTGACGATTACTCATGCCACCTGGAATCACATTCACGAGCAGATGGATACAACTTTCGAGGGCAAGAGAATTCTCGGTTGGTATCACACTCATCCAAACTTCGGCATCTTTCTCTCCGAGCGAGATCAATTCATTCAGCAGAGCTTCTTCAACCTGCCGTTTCAAATCGCGCTCGTGTACGACCCGGTAAGAAAAACGCATGGCGTCTTCAGTTGGCGCGACAGCAAACCGTGGCGCGTGCGGCATTATTGGATCGGAACCCGCCAGCACATGTGGGATGAAGCCCGCGAACTTTCCGAGCCTCCAGAGCCGAAACCTACGCCCGCAAAAACACAGTCACCCGAAAAAGACGCCGATCCTCGCGTTAGCCAGACACCCCAGTCGTTCGGCGATCTCGCTGGCAACTTCTGGGTCCTCGGCGCTGCG
Source organism: Pyrinomonadaceae bacterium (assembly GCA_035276045.1). Lineage (GTDB taxonomy): Bacteria > Acidobacteriota > Blastocatellia > Pyrinomonadales > Pyrinomonadaceae > PSRF01. The sequence goes on from DATELZ010000139.1 coordinate 15,527, forward strand.
CTCGCCGGAATCCTGTTGGGTTTGACTTTGGGCCTGACGTGGAAACGAGATGCTGGTCCATCCACGCGAGCAGAAATCGCGCAGGAAGCTGTCGCTGGATTGAACTCAGATCTGCTCGCCGTTATTCGCGGCAGCGTGGGCGACGAAGCGGGAAAAACGTTTGACGACAGCATCGCCCGGCTTGATTCCGCGGCCCAATCGCTGAAGCCGATGGAAGGCGATGCGGCCGTGAAGTCCTCACTCCAGTCGATCCAGGACACTCGCAATCTGCTCGATCGGGCTCGACGAGATCGCGTTATTGCAAGCGCAATGCTGGTGCAATTGGAGAAGGTGACTCGCAGTAAACACACGCCTGAATTCGTGGCGCGAGACCTTGCCGCTCAGCATGCGTTGATTGGCGATTTGTACGTGCAATTAGCGCGCGAAGCAGCGCGAGCCGGCGATGGCGCGCGCGTTTCGGAACTGCTCAAAAAGGCCACTGTTGCCGATCCGGATCGGAAAGCCGAGTACGAGAAACAACTGAAGGATTTCGAACAACAAGGAACCCTCCCGTAGAGGTCTAACAAGATGGATCCAACACTTCACATCTCCCGCGAAGAGTTATACCAGCCCCTCGTCGATTCCACGCTGGCCCATGCAAAGGCGCTCACGCAGCAGACGCAACCGGTCGCCGAGGAACCTGTTTCACCTCTGCGCCGTGTATTACTGTCGCCTCTCTTTTTTACGCCTCTCGCGGGTCTGCTGGGTGGAGTGGCCACCTGGTTGATTCTCGAACCACACCTCGACGACGCGTCGGAAAGCGAGGGCGCTTTCTTTCTACTCTTTCCAATGACCGCCACGATGATTGTCCTCTTCATCTTTGTGGCCGACGGCTTCGCCAGCCGCCGGCTCCGCGGCAATATGAACCGCTGGCTGAGCAATCTGGGTCTCACGCTGCTGTTCTCTCTCCTGGCTCTTGTTCCGATGGGAATTCTCTTCCGATTCATGATCGTCTTGCCGAACCCGCCGGAGCTGACGGAAGCCATCGACATAACAGCGTGGCATCCGACGTTCTTCTTTGGCTTCATCATCCTGCGCAGTTTGTGCTGGGGCATTTTTGGCGCCGCACTCGGATTCGGCGTCAACGTGTTACGCAGCACACGTGCGCAGCAACGCGCCTCCTTGATGGGTGGCATTATCGGCGGTGTTGTCGGCGGACTCTTGTTCGATCCGATCAATCGTTTCCTTTTTCCCTCGATCGAGCAGGGCGATTTGATGCGGTTCGTGGGATTAGCCGCGATCGGATTATCGGTCGGACTGTTCGTTGCTCTCAGCGAACGACTCGGACGCGAGGGCTGGCTGCGCGTTCGGACCGGACCGTTGCGCGGCAAGGCTTTTATTCTTTATCACAACCCAACCATCATCGGCTCTTCGCCAGCTTCGTCAATCTACCTGATCAAAGACAAGAAGGTGGCGCCGCAACACGCGAGCCTTCATCGATCCGGCAGTGGTTACGAGATCGCCAGTTGTGGTGGCGATGCTCCTATCCTCATAAACAACATCGCCGTCGGCCGGCGGCGCCTGGTGTCCGGCGATCAAATCACGCTCGGCGACACCATCCTCGACTTCGAAGAACGCGCGCGGAAGCGATCGCGCGAACTCGTTAAAGATGAACCAGCCGTACAACTCTAGCTCGTCACCTGAACCTTTGGAGGACAACTCAAAATGTTGGAAACAGTACGACGTCTAAAGGTTAATAAAGTCTATGAAGGGGAAACTTGTCGCTGGTGCGGAAATCCCCTGGCGCTCGGAGAGGATGGGGCGATCTGCGAGAACTGTCACAGTCCGCATCACGCGCGGTGCTGGGACCAGCAGAACGGATGCAATGGCGATACTTCCTGCGTCAATCGTCCGTTGCAACAGCTTGCCGGCGTAGCGGCAACGGCAACGGCTGCTCCGAGACCGGCGCGCCAGTTGAACCCGGGTGAGAGCTACTGCCCGATCTGCGGCGACGTTGTTTCAGGTGTTTGTTTTCGCTGCCGTCAGCCCATAGCCGGCGGCGAATTCAGCGGCGTTAAAGAGACCGCGCCTGAAGCAAAGGAAGCGCTCAAGTTCGCGATCATCGGCCTGTTTTGTTTCGGAATAATACTTGGGCCACTCGCGATAGTTAAAGGCGCGTCAGCAAAGCGGACCATTGCCATGGATCCACGATACGAGGGCGAGGGTATTGCAACGGCGGCCCAAATAATCGGCGGTATCGAAGTGGGGCTTTTCGTGCTGTACATCTTCGCCGCAGTCATGGGCGGGGGCCGGCCGTGATGCCGGTATTTGTCCTGGGAGGGCTACTGTGAAACGTTGTTCTATCTGCAACACCCGGATTTCTGATCTCGATCTCTTCTTCACCTGCACCGAGTGTGACTCGCCTTACCACGAGATCTGTTGGAAGGAGATGGGCGGGTGCGCGACGTATGGATGTAAGGCTGCGAGCGTGGCGGAAAAGCCTCCGCTGCCGACTTCGACCACTCGCGGCTGGGGTGATGAAAAGACCTGCCCGGCATGCACAAAACAGATTCCCGCCGGCGTGATGTTCTGTAGTTGCGGGGCGCGGTTTCCGTGGGCCGATCCTATGACCTCTGCCGACTATCACGAGTGGGTCGACGAAGAGACGGCGATTAAGACCAGACGCACGCAGTTGGTGTGGTTGTTCCTCGCCACAATTCTGGGCGTGGTCGCGCCGGTTACTGGCGCGATTGCGGGAATACAAGCTTATCGCTCGCGCACGTTGTTGGTTGGTGAAACAGGAACGTATCTCGCGCTGGGTTACGGCGCCGCGTTGATCGGATTTGTCTACACGATAGTTATCGTTCTTCTGATTATTGGATTCTGATTATTGTTTGTGAAGTAGATGGCGTCTCACGTTTGTCCTCGCTGCGGTAAGAAAGGCCCCGTTGTATTGCGGGAGGGCCAGGTCTGTAATAGTTGCAAGTCCAATTGGGCGTGGTCCAGTTTTGCAAACAGCAACCAGGGGATCACCATCTCGCAGGAAATCCTCGCCGAGCCGGATGCCAAACCCGCAGCGAAACCAGTTCCTGTCGCTAAACCGAGCACGGGCACATGGGTGCTGTTGGTTTCGTCTCTGGTGTTGAGCGCTGCGGTGATCGTTCTGGTGATTTACTTTTTTCGCCATCAATCTTCGATCGGTCTTTCAGGCGTAAGTGTCTTGAATCGATTTAACACGCTTGCGTCGATCGCCGGAGCATTGTCGCTGCTCGCCGTGGGGTTAAGCGCGAGTGTTGCGTTTATTGGCGTGCAGAAGAACTATAAACAGACTGCATTTCGCATCGCCGGCGCTGTTTCAATCGTTGTTGCTGTCGCAGTATTCATGGCCGCGCTTGTGTGTTGGTCCAGGACCGAAAGAGTTCGATCTCTAGCCGTTCAATCGACAAGCAACGACGCGATGGTCCAACGTCTGCAAAACGCAACGGTGGTGGTGCAGGCGCACGATCCACAGACAAGCCGTTATCGATCGGCTAAGCGTGGCGGCATCATCATAGCCGCGCAAGCGGGACGAATCTTCATACTCACCGCGCCTTATTTCGACGCTGACGGAAAAAGCCTGATTCAGCCGGAAGATCTGTGGGTGAACTTTACTGACGGGCGCACCTTGCCGGGTCGCTTTCGCCTGGCGAGTGCAAACCCCACCAGTATCGCGATCGTGGAAGTCGAAGGAGAAAACCCTCCGGCGCAGGTCCAATTTCATCCGGCGGCGGAAGCGATCATTCCGAGTCAATCAGTGCTGGCGATTCCGAATCCGATTTATGGATGGCGATACGAACAGGCCACCGTTCTAAGCCGGTTTAGCGGACGAAGGAATACCGGTTGGAACTGCGTTGTTACAGTTGATCTCACTCTTCAACCGATGGATCTCGGCAGCGCCATCTACGATGAGAGCGGGCGGCTGTTGGGAATTATGACCTCGCCCGGCGAGGATGGTTACGATAGTCAGTTTGCAATTCTCGATTCGGCAACCGTGTCCGAAATAGAGAAGTTAAGGGACCTTTATTACAGGAGAAGAAGCGAACATGAATAATGTGCGGCTGCTACGGCTCCAATCAGATTATGAGACGATGCGCAGACTCATCCGATTACATCCGCATATTGAAACGGAAGGTGTGCACGGCAATCCGCCCGAAGTCTATCGCTTGTTTCTGTCGGTGCGTTCGCTGCAACAGCGAGGCGAGAAACTGACGTATGCGGATCGACATCGACTCGAGATCAAGTTGCCGCGCGGCTATCCGCGAGACGCGCCGATATGCCGGATGTTGACGCCGGTTTTCCATCCGAACATTGCGCCTCACGCTGTTTGCATCACTGATAACTGGAGTGCGTCAGAGTCACTTAGCAGCGTTGTGATGAGAGTCTGCGAGATGCTGGCCTTTCAGAGTTACAACATCAAGAGCCCGCTGAATGGCGAGGCGGCGCAATGGGCAGCCGAACACCTGAACGAGTTACCGACCGATAGAAACATGTTCTTCCTCGATCTGGAGAACATGCCGGAGGCGGAAAGTGCGGGTGCAATTGTTTGCGGTAATTGCGGCGGACCAGCGGCAAGGCTGAACTGCGCCGCCGGTCATGTGTTGTGTGAGAACTGTGTCGTCGATTGTGGTAACGGCCACCAGCCAGGCGTTTGTCTTGTCTGCGGTTCGTGCAGTCAATGCGCGCCGGCCGTGGCCGTTCAAACGGAAGTCGAGCAACAGATTTGATCGGGTACGCTCCTCTGCGGGCCTCTGCGGCTCTCAGCGTGCCTCGGCGTTTCTATGGTTTTCGAAGCAGATTACCGCAAGGATATAGAGGAACGCAGAGAAGTCGCAGAGAAACGCCGAGAGTGGTGACGAATTGCGCTGTTTACTTCGCCGCTAAACGAGCGGTGTCGAACGCGTAGGCGACTTGCCCGGCGGTCAGCACCATCAATTTCTTTCCATCCAAACTGAACCGCGTGAACACAGCGCGAGTCTTGAAACGCAGACGCGCCTGGACGTTTCCCGTAGTCATATCGTAGACGGTTATCTCGCCGGGATAGTTCTGCACGACGATCTGGTTTCCTCGCGGATTAATCGCTGCATTCGCGCCGAAGAACCGGTGCCGCAGCTCGCCATCCTTGATTGAGTAAACCAGCACGCGATTGTTGTCGTCGCGCAGGACCGCCCAATCGCTTTCAGAGAATCCCGTCTCGATATCAAACGAGCCCTTGCCAGTCTCCAGCAATAGCGTGCCGATCGACTTGTTCTCAAACGCGTCGAAAACTTCGACCACGTAATCGTCGTCCTTGTTGCCCATCTGACGCGAGCGTTCCACGAGTGCCGCATCTTCTTTCAGTCGCGCCTTGCCGGCTTCACTGCCCAAACTCCAGTACAAGATCACGCGTCCGGAGAAATCGTCGAAGAAGTAACCGGGCGCTTCCTTGGGAAAGTCTTTGGTCCAAACGATCTGATCCTTGACGATGTCGTGCAGTTCGAAGCGCACGTCGCGGTTGAGTGTTTCGCTACTCTCGCTGCTCGAACTCGCCGTATTCTCTTCCTTCGATTTCTCCTTCTCCTTAGCTTTCTCTTTCTCACGCTCTCTCATGGTCTTGAGACTCGTGCGCACCAGGACGAAGCGGCCATACTGTCGCGCGCCTCGCTCCGGTATCTCTTTCAACAAATTGACGGCGCTTTTCGGTCCATCGAGGTGGACCAGGCTGTGATTTACCGGGTCCTGTTTTGGAAAATCGCCGATAGCAGTGCCGTTAGCGGCGACGAGAGCGCCGCGGAAACCTCGCACGTGCAGCTTTCGTTGGCCGGTGTTCAAGTCCCACATCGCGCCGCGCGTCTTGGATGAAACTGCGAGCCACTGCATGTTGTCGGAAACATTCGCGGCGTAAACGCGATTCATCGAGCCGACCGGGATGTCGAGTGTTCCCGCTTGAGTGAGGCGCAGAGTTCTTGCGTCGGCATTGAACTGCGCGCTCGAGATGGCCACGCTGCCGGAAGTCAATTCAGAGATAAACACGTCGTTCCAAAGCGCGATGTTTGCCTTGTTAAAGCCGCCGATAAGCTCGCCCCGCTCCAGATCGAAGAAGGAAACCACGTCGTTTCCACGCTTGACCATGATGTAATTCGGATTCGACGTCAGTTTCATTTCGGTGGCGGAGAGCGAGAATTTCGCGAGTCTCTTCCCCTCCGGAAACGTGAATATGCCGGCCTCTTCCATGTTTCCCGGCACAGTGGCGAGGAACTTCTCCGGACTGAGAAAGATGAACGATCCTTTCGTCGCCTTCTTCAAATCGCCGCTGGCCGAGATTGGTTTGCCGGTCGACAGATCGAGGGCCAACGCGTCGCTTTCGCCAATGGCTCTTGAATCGATAAAGATGCGGAAACGATATTTGTTCGAACGACCGGCGAGGAGATAACGCGAGTCGGGAGAAAACTGGAGATTGAAGAACGCGTTGTAGTGCGCAGAATCCTCGTCGTCGCCGAGCCCCGCGATCCACAGCAGAAGCTCCAGCACGTTTAGCGACGCGAACTCTTTCTTCTGAAAGATTCTCTTTCCTGTTTGCGTCTCCAGAACGCTCAGGCCGAGATTGTAATCAACGCAGGCAAGGTATTTGCCGTCAGGTGAGAACTGCTGTTCCCAACAGTCGCGCCTGACTACAAGTTCGCGCAACTCGACCGGTTTGGCTTCGGCGATACTCCACTTTTCAAATCGCAGCGAGTCTGTCCCAAACACGATGAACTGTCCGTCGGGTGTAAACGCAGCGGGGCGCGCGTCGGTCGTCGGAATCTGGAAAGCCACTTTCAATGGATCGCGTTGGATCAACGTGATCGCGAAATCATCCTGGGCCAGAAAGTATTTACCGTCGCTGCCGATTGCGAAGTGCCAGATGTCGCTTGTGAGTTGCGGCGTGAGTTCCCGTTTCCACAATAGCCCGGGCAGTTCTTCCGCAACCTGGTTTTGCCTAAACGAGACGACGTCAGCCTGCCAGTTCAGATACTGTTGCGATGCATTCGCGCGACGGCTCTCGCGACACGGCGCCGGGAGCAGTTCCGTCGCTTTGATCATTTCACGCAAACGCTTGTCGGTCGGGCTGGAGCTGCCGAAGATGTTGGTGAACCAGTTTCCCGACTTCGCTTTGGCCTCGGTCAGCCGGGCAAAGAATTCTGAAAACGCGTTGGGATCGTAACCGGCCGAAACCATCGCAAACAGACCAATGCGATCTGCTTCGAGCTGTTGCGCCGACTCGTGGCCCGAATTCCGCGATGCGCTCTTCGTGCGCTCTCTTTCGATCAGCAGGTTGAACTTGTCGGTAATGTCTTTGCGATCGCCGAGCTGGGTGACGTTGAGTATCTTTTTGAAAAGCTCTGAAATGTCGCTCGCCGAGTGACGCACCGTCGCATGGCCCAATTCGTGGGCCATCACTCCCGCCAACTCGTCTTCAGTCTTCGTGAAGGCGATGAGTTTGCGCGAAAGAAAGACGTATCCGCCGGGTGTGTTGAAGGCGTTGGCGTCCGGGATGTCGACGATGAAGAACTGAAACTTCAATCCGGTGGGCGGCAGGTGGCGCACCAGCCGGTCGCCGATGTCGCGGACGTAAGCAAGCAGCTTTTCGTCCTGGATATAGCGGGTGTCGCCGGCCATCCGTTGATAGTTGAGCTCGCCGAGAATCATCTCCTGTTCGGGAGAGAAGATGTTGTAATTCTGGGCGTTTGCCGTAATCGCGGGAGGTTTGCAGTCCTGGGCAGAAGCAGCAACACAACCGAGGGTCAGGCAAAAGAATAGCAGGAGGGTGAAGGTCGTTTTTCTGGGCAAGGTGACTCTCCAAGTCGAGTTTTTTAGAACATGAGTGACGAAATTGTGAGCCGGATCAAATATCTGAGGTTTGGCAATGAGAACGCGCGCGCAAGTTATTTCATCAGATACCGGTTGTCAATGGTTTTTCGCTCGGATTTCCGTTTGGAAGCGTACAGAACTGCCGCTAAACGGAGAGTTAAATCGTCAATTGGAAAGAGGTTGTCGTGAGAATATTGCAGTACCCAAACCAATCAAGGGAACCGGAATCGGATCTAGAGCGCCGCATTCAACACCTGGTGCTGATCGCGAAGGCGTTGTCGTCTGAGATTGAAACTTTACAACGGGATCTCGGACCCGATCATCACGTTCGCAGCGAGCCCGTTGAGATCGACGACGAGGGAATCGATTTCTACGGGGAGATCGAACGATACGAGATCGATCTGCTCCGCAGCGCGCTCGATCACTGCGGTGGCAATCAAACCCACGCGGCAAAATTGTTGCACCTGAAAGCCACCACGCTGAACGCCAAGTTGAAGCACTACGGGCTTAACCCGGTGCGAACGGTCATTACCCATTGAAGCGTGCAGGGTTTTCTTTGCGCCTTTGCGCCTTTGCGGGAGACTTCTTCCTCCATCAGGTTGCTGCGAGAAAACTTTAGCAATTTGGATCGACCGAAGCTTTGGATCGCCTACTTACATTTATTTGTGAGTGGCAAGACCTCAAGCACTAACCTCAACATCTACACTCACAAGCCTTCCACACTCAGCACCATCAACCCGCATTCCGAAACCTCCAGTCTTTCGTAGCTTTCGGCATTGGCATCTTCATTGCTTCCCTACAATTACACCCCCACACAAACGGAGTAATTCCCCCGCGCGATTCCCGACAATCGCAAGACCAGTAGTTTTTGAAAGCAATACCGGACAAGGAGGGAATAAGCAGTATGGCTAGAGCCTGGTCTTTATTAATCGCTATCTGTCTCACTCTTACGGCAGCCAGCATTTCCGCACAAGACGTTCAAACCAAAGGCACGATCGGAGGAACAGTAACCGATGCCGCCGGGGGCGCGCTTCCCGGCGCAACGATCACCGTCACCGGACAAACCGGAACCCGAACCGCTATGACAAACGAAAGCGGTATCTTCAGAATCGACAACCTCGAACCCGGCACTTACTCAGTGCGCGTCGAGCAAACCGGCTTCAAAGCCGCGCTCGCCAACAACGTCACCGTCTTCGTGGGACGCGAATCGACGCTGAACCTGAAACTGGAACCCGGCGAGATCTCGGCGACTGTCGACGTTACCGCCGACGTTGGCGGCATCGATCAACAAAGCACTTCCACCGGTCAGAACCTTAACGATCAACTCTTTCAAAACGTGCCCGTACAGCGACAGGTGTCGAGCCTGTTCTATCTTTCACCGGGCGCAACCGACAGCATCAACGGCGGACGCGACAATCCATCGGTTGCCGGCGGCTCCGCACTCGACAATCTTTACGTCGCCGACGGCGTGAACATCACCAACTCCGCCTTTGGCGGAATCGGAACGTTCTCGCGTTCGTACGGCGCTTTGGGAACGGGAATCAACACCTCGTTCATCAAGGAAGTTCAGGTAAAAACCGGCGGGTTCGAACCGCAATACGGACAATCGATCGGGGGCATCGTCAACATCATCACGCAATCAGGCGGGAATGAGTATCACGGCTCGATCTACGGTTTCGCGCGGCCCAACGCATTCGAAGCCACGCGCCGCCAGGCTGACGACTTCCGCACCAACAAACAAGGCGACCTGCTGCACGAAGAAAACTATGACTTCGGCGCCGACGTCGGCGGCTATGTTCCCGGTTTGCGTAACCGGTTGTTCTTCTTCGGCTCGTTTAATCCCACGGTTCGACGCGAGATCGTCACCGGCGTTCGCGCGAACCAGGCCGACATCGCGGCCGGAAACGGAGCGATCGTCGACTCCGGATTATTTCTGCAACGAGGCGAATTCGCGCGGCGTTATCGCACTTACAACTACGCCGGCAAACTCGATTGGGTAATCAACTCAAATCACCAGGTGACCTTCTCGATCTTCGGCGATCCGACTGAGACGAACCTTTCGTCGTTCGCATTTCTGAATATCGACAACAACACCGCCGACAGCGTTCTCAATTACGGCACACGCAACTGGGCCGTTCGTTACAACGGTTCGCTCTCGCCGACGTGGACGCTCAACTCGAGCTTCAGCCAGGGCAAGAGCACTTTCGACGAAACCGGCTTCGCCGACGTGAACCAGATCGCCATTCGCACGCCGATCGATCCGGTTCGCGGCAACTACACCGCAGTCGGTCGCGGCTTCTTCGAACCTACCGAAAGCACAAACTGGAAGTGGGACATCAACACCGCGAAGGTTTGGAATCGTTGGGGACAACATACGGTCGGCCTGGGTTACACCTATCAACGCTCGCTTTATTCAGGCAGCAGAGAACGCAGCGGCCCGCGCTACCCGATTCCGTCTACAAACGTGATCGGAACTCCCGCCGACGAACTCGGCATCCCGAACTTCGCCGTCGGTCAACCGTTCAACGTGCAGTTTCGACTGCGTGCGCAGGACGAATCCTGCACGCTTTGTCCGTTGTTCAACGTGCGCGGCGAGCAGGTGCCGGTCTCGTTGCAGGTGTTTCGCGGCGAGTTTGGTCCGCCTGATTTCGACACCAAGGGAAACTACAACGCCGGTTACGTGCAGGACACGTGGCGCATCAATCGTTACGTGACCGCGCTTCTCGGCCTGCGCATGGAGCAGGAGAGAATCATCGGCAGCCCGAACTCGGTCACCGGCGATCGGTACGGTTACAGCTTCACGGATCAATGGGCGCCGCGTCTCGGAGTCACCGTTGATCCGACGGGCGGCGGCAACATCAAGCTGTTTTACAACTACGGCCGCTTCTTCGAATTCCTGCCGTTGGACGCTGCTGAACGTTCGCTCTCGCAGGAACTCGACTTCATCGGCGCTCGTTTCGCGCCCGCGTTCACCGTGAACGCAGCCGGGCAACGAGTCGTTAGCCTCGATGCGAACGGCGCCCCGATACCCGTCATCGACGCCGCTCATCTTCTCAGTGGCGCGGAAGATGCGGGTGGCTTAACCAACGCGATCACAGTCTCGGCTTCCGATCTGAGCGCGATCACTGCGGGAACGAAGCTCGGTTACCAGGACGAGCACATCGTCGGCGCAGAATTTCAGTTGCCGAAAAACTTTGTCTTGTCGGTTCGTTATCAATATCGAAACCTGAAGCGAGTCGTGGAAGACATGGCGGTGTTATCACCTGAAGCGGCGCTGGCCGGCGTCACGCAAACGTACTTCATCGGCAATCCGAGTTCGCGGCTCGACGCTGCGACTAACTTGCAACAGTTCGTCTTCCCGCTCGGCGCCACTGCGCCCGCAGGATGCACTTCAGGCTTCGAAGCGGAAATTGCCGATCCGGTTACCGGAGTTCCGATTTCAAATGTCTGCTTCGGCAGTGTTGGAATCGATCCGATCACCGGCGCGTCGATCAATATTCCGGATGGCACTCCCGACGGCTTTCCGGATCCGATTCGCAAGTACAAGGCATTCGAGTTTGAGTTGAACAAACGGTTCTCAAACAATTGGCAACTGTTGTCCAACTTCCGCATCGCTTCGTTGCGCGGCAACTACGAAGGACACTTGCGTAACGACAATGGTCAAACAGATCCCGGCATCAGTTCGCTGTTTGACTTTACTGCCGGTGATTTCAACCTGCTCGGCGATCAGTTTCGCGTCGGTTCTTTGAATACGGATCGCCGTTTCGTTTCGAACATCTACGGCAGCTATGCCTTTGGCGGCGATCGCTCTCGGTTCAACTGGCAATTCGTGAAGGGGCTGAATCTCGGCCTGGGCTTCCACATGGAATCGGGAATACCGATTAGCGAGTATCTGCCGCATCCGGTTTATCTGAATGCCGGCGAGATTCCCGTGGGCGGTCGAGGCAAACTCGGGCGAACGCCTTTCTATACGCAACTGGATCTACACGCGGATTATCCCTGGGTGATCAACGAACGCGCGCGCGTGAGCTTCATTGCGGACTTCTTCAACGTCACAAACAACCGGCGACTGCGTTTGCCCGATATGTTTCGCCAACTGGACCTTGGCGAAAACAATCCGGACTTTCTGCAACCGTCGATTATCAACCTGACGTCTGGCTTCCATCTACCTTTCTCCGTGCGGTTGGGTGCTCGGTTTGAATTCTGATTTCCGAATCCGATCGGAAAGGTGTTTTTTGGAGGTGATAGTGACCTAGTTTCTGCCCCAGCGTTTCTCGGCGTACCTCTGCGTCCTCTGCGTTTGTTGTATCACGGTGAATTTCAACGCAGGGGTCGCAGAGATACGCGGAGTACGATGAGACATCTCAAATTAGGCACGACGAGGGAGGGAAGCCTATTCCCTCCCAATTTTCTTTGCAGTAGAATCGGCGCGCTTCCATTCCGCATTACAAGCTCTCCGGGAGATAAGCGTCATGTTCAGCAAAAGACTGCGGTTGCTGTTGGCGAGCATCCTTGCAATCGTGCTTTGTCATTTTGTGAGTGATTTTGTGAATGTTGCTCAGGTGCAAAACTCGCCGACCACGGCGACCGTCGAGATAAATGGCCAGGTGCGTTTCACCCAAGGTGGCGCGCCGGCGCAACAGGTGATCGTACGGCTTGAAAGTTACGACGGCGGCGGATCGATCACCGAAGCGTTTACAAATCGTTTGGGGAAGTTCAGGTTTACGGGTCTGCCGCCGGCGCAGTATTCGGTTAGAGTCCGGCTAACGGGTTATCGCGATGCGCAACAAACCGTCGACATGACGACGACGTCTCGCGGGTTGGTTTACCTGCAACTTGCGCCGGAACCGGCGACGTCGACGTCTAAAACTGTGACCGGGACGATCGATGCGAATGTTCCTGCTGCGGCGCAAAAGGAATTCGACAAAGGTGTCGCGGCTCTCGGTGAAGGGGGAAAGAACAAGATCGTTTTCGCGGCGCGTTGTTTTGAGAATGCGATCGCGTTGTATCCGAAGTTTGTCGAGGCGCGATTGAAGCTGGGGACGGCGTACATGGATCTCGGCGAGTGGGATAAAGCTGAGCAGGCGTTGAACGACACAGTCGAAGTGGATGCGGAGGCGTTCAACGCATTGTTTGCGCTTGGCGAGATTTATTTGCGGCAGGAGAAGTTTGCGGAGGCGGAGAAAGTTTTGTCACGAGGACTCGCGATTCAGAACCAATCTTATTTGGGGCATTTGACTCTGGCGCGAGTCTATTGGGAAAGGGCGCGCGGCATTAAGGATCTGGCGCAGGCTAAACCGCCGCTCGAGAAGTCGTACGAGGAAGTGAAGCGCGCGTTGAATTTGAATCCGAATTTTGCGGATGCGTATTTGTTGAAAGGGAACCTGTTGTTGCGAGTGTCGCGCACGTCAGACGCGTTGGTTGCGTTTGGCGAATACCTGCGTCTCGAACCTCACGGTCCGTTCGCCGACGAGACGCGCGCGTTGGTGGAGAAGCTCAAGAAAACGTCGTCTCATAATAGCGGCGCGCATTGAGTTCCGAGGAAGGCTGCGTATGCTTCAGCACCTGCGGTGATCGCGTGCTTTTCTGACCTTGTTAGTGTTTTGGGAGAGGTTAAGGCGATCGTTATGAAGTCTGACTTCGGAGTGGCTTTCCATATGCCGATGAGCTTTCCGTCGACAATGATGGTTGGACCAAGCGCGCCCCAGGTGGTTAGTTGTGAGACGGCAGTGGGATGAAAAACCGTTTCGCGGTTTTTGTAAGCGACGTTGTATTCGTCGTAAGCGGGAAGCAGGTGGGCGCGAGCGCCGGGTTTTGAAGTAGGTGTGCTGGTTGAGTCCCAGTAAATGGTTTCTCCTATCCGTGTCTTCGCCAGTTCGCGATCCAATAGCGCGATGCCGGCACGTGCATCGTTCGTCGTCAGTCCTGACCACCAAACAAAATCCGTGAGCGTCGCCGGTCCATGACTCGCGAAGTAACGCCGTGTAAGTTCTGCAAGCGCCTCGTCACCGCTCAACCTCACGCCTGCGGGCACACGCTCTTCGAGTAGCGCATAAGTAAACTGTTTGCCTTTCAATGGTCCACTACAAACAACACCGGCCACTTCCGCGTGCAGCAGGATATGGCCCATCCGCACACTATCATCCGCCGCGATGCCCGCGCGATTGAGTTTCGCTTTCAACTCAGCACGTGTGAGATGTTTCCCGCCTTTCAAAGCCTTCGCGATGATGCTGTTCGTTCGTTTAAGGACCGCCGGGTCAAGCTCGTACGCGCGATATGCTGATCCGCACCTGAGACTTACTCGCGGTCCAGTCAGTTCCAACAACCAACGAAGATCCTCCGGCGTTACGAAGTGCCACGTCGGCCGCAACAAGTGAGTACGAACAATCTCGCCTCGATTGAAAGCCTCTTCGACACTCGCATTCGTCGCCGCGCGCATTCTCAATCCGAGCGCCCACTTCGCACCGTTAAAGTCCTGCGCCTGCACGGCGCCAAACCAACGCACTAC
>DATELZ010000140.1:0-4519 GCA_035276045.1 Pyrinomonadaceae bacterium
CACAAACTCTACTCGTTGATCCATGACACTCTCAGTTCTCCAAGGCATCCGCAGCTCCTCCTGCCGCTGCAGCCTACCCCATCAACTGTAAAGGATGTCATGATAACGATCTGTAAAGCATGTCATGATAATGAACAGCGCTTCGCGCTTGCCCCTGGCTATCCTATGCCGCGCCTTTGGCGCTCAACGCTAAAACCGAACTCAAACAGCGCCGTCGCCAAACCTTCCACTATCGCTATCAAAAAACTTCTTGACACGATCGGTGGTGTAGGCGTATACAAGGCAGCTTGCGCCTGAAGCCGTGACGGAGGTGCGTCAGAGATTTTGCCGATGATGACTATGAAAACAAGAGACCACGAGATGAAATGGCAACCGGCTGTTGCCGTGCGTGGACGTGGTCTGGGTAGGTCATTCACCGGTTTGTTTATTGACGACTACGAACGGAATACGGCCCTCGGCGTTAGCCGATACGATAGGCAATAATCAGCGGGAGCGGACTCCCGCTCCCAAATCTCCAAGAAAAATCGCGAGAATTGTATGGAGCGGGCAGCTTCCCTGGGAGGCTTAAAGCCCGCTCTTTCAGTTTTTTGACATGCGAAATACCTTTTTGCGAGATGAAGGCAGGGAGCCTTCCGGATGATGAACCTGGTGCTTTGCGAGAGTCCATGGGTTCGCCATCCTCAGGAGAAGTGTGCCTTCGTCTGTCTACACCAACTCAGATAAACTACGAAAGGAGGTCAATAGTGCCTTACGAAAAACTAAACATCGGTGGCGCGCACAAGGACATCTTGTCCTGGGCCAACCACGACTTCAGCATCGAAGAGCAGTCGATGCTGCGCAATGTTTCCCGCTTGCCATGTTTGTTCAAGCACGTCTCGCTAATGCCTGACGCGCACCTCGGCAAGGGAAGCATGGTCGGTTCAGTCGTCGCCACAAAGGACGCTGTTATTCCCGCAACAGTCGGCGTCGATATCGGCTGCGGAATGATGGCAGTGAAGACTCCGTTCAAGAGTGGCATCCTTGACGGCAAGTTGAAAGAGCTTCGCTTGAAGATCGAAGAAGCGATTCCAACCGGATTTTCTCAGTACGGCGAATCGGTCGACGAATCGTCTCACTGGGAAGGCTGGAACGACTTCAAGGAGCTGCACGAAGGCGTTCACGATCGCAAAGCGAAAGCGATGCAACAGTTGGGAACGCTTGGTGGCGGAAATCACTTCATCGAAGTTTGTCTCGATACTGAAAACGTCGTTTGGTTGATGCTGCACTCGGGCTCGCGCAACATCGGAAAGGAACTGGCCGAGCGTCACATCTCGACCGCGAAGAGCTTGTGGCGTTTGAGCGAGTTGCCGGATCCGGATCTTGCTTACTTCATTTCCGGCACACCGGAATTTCTCGCGTACTGGAAGGATTTGGAGTGGGCGCAGCGTTACGCGATGAAGAACCGTGAAATTATGATGACGCGTCTGTTGAAGGTATTCAACAAGATGTTCAATCATCGCCAATCGTTCAAGCCTGAGCTGGCAGTCAACTGTCACCACAACTACGTCGCTCTCGAACAGCATTACGGCGAGCAGGTGTTCGTCACGCGTAAGGGGGCGATCAACGCGGCGGCAGGAACCTACGGCATCATTCCCGGATCGATGGGCGCGAAGTCGTTCATCGTCAAGGGACTCGGCATGCCGGAGAGCTTCAACTCCTGTTCTCACGGGGCAGGACGCAAGCTTTCACGTGGTGCTGCCAAGCGCAACTTCACGCAGGAAGACCTGGAACGCCAAACGGCGGGCGTCGAGTGCCGCAAGGACCTCGGCGTGCTGGACGAAATTCCAGGCGCTTACAAGTCGATCGAGACGGTGATGAAAAACCAGGAAGATCTGGTTGAAGTAGTCGCCGAGATCAAACAGGTGGTTTGCGTGAAGGGCTAGAAATTTCCCCACGGCCCTTCACCCCACCCACTCTCACAAAACACAAACAACAACCAAAAAGGAGAACGAATGCTCGACGCAAACAGGGCGAGTGTCGCTATCGATCTCTCCAACACACTGGAGAGTCCCGCTTACTGACGAGCACAGGTTCCATTCTTTCTTAAGACTGGACCACCTGGGCCATCACAGTAGGTAAACAGGAAACAGGCTTCTTCGCGGAAGCCACCAGCATAGAAAGAAGGTTATGGAAACGCAGTTGTTGGAAACAATGTTTGAACGCATGGGAGCACGCGTCAACATTCGTTATGTGCGGCCGCCTTCACAGCGCGGCGTGAACATTCGAACTGATAAACGCGGTGAGTACTTCGACATTGGCGTCGCTCGCGACGAGCCGGCTGACTATCAGGTGATCGATGTCCGGCCCGAAGCGAGGCACTTGCTGTTAATGGCCCGCACGAATAGTGGAAAACAAAAGTTCCTGTGCGGCCATGACGAACGACACTGGTTTGTTTGCGCCGTTCCCGGCGATTCAGTGTCGAACGTCAAAGCTGCAATGGAGGCTTTGCAGCCGCCGGAAGTGCGGAGGTCAATTCGACGAAGACTCAAGCGAATCAAGAATCGACTCAATCGCCGGAACGAAGCATTCGTCCGGCAAGGCGAATGGTTCTTCATTCCCGTTCCCAACCTGGTCGTTAACGAAAAGCTAATCGTGAAGAACGAACCGCTCAGCCGTGGCTGGGGCAGCAAACCGCATATGTGTCAGTACATGTACCGAGACGGTGGCACCCTGGTCTACGTCAGCCGCCGCCGGCCAAACGGCGTCGCTGTCGACGTATACCGGCAGTTGCTGTTGACAAACCCGGACGCAAGAAGCTGGAAGTGGACGACACGCATGCGCGAACCGGTTGTTTACGTTCGCGGACGCGTTTCGCATTCCGATCACAAGACGGTCGTGCTCAACGGCTGGCATCGGGTCGTGATGAACACCGAGCGTCTTGCGCCGGGTGCACAGTCGGTTGTCTTTCTCGATTAACAAAAGCTTCAAGAGCGGTGACTCCGCGCCTTGTGGAGTCGCGCCGCCTCACCAACCGCTCTTGAACTCCATTTTGTCACCCCACGCGGTAAGCAAAAACGAAAGGAGGTGGTCCATCAGGAACGAAGGAACAAAAATCACCTGCAATAGTCAGTGGAAGGGGCGGCGCGTGCCGCCCTGACTGCTGCTTAACCAATTCAGATGAAGGAGGTGCCGGGTGATGTCACTCGACGGACGAGTACTCTTACTGAATCAAACTTACGAACCGCTCGGCACAATCAGCGTAGCGCGAGCGGTAATCATGACAATCAAGGGCACGGTTACCGTCGAAGAACTCGACGGCGATCGCGTGCTGCGTTCGGCGCGGACGGCGTTTCCCGTTCCGTCCGTAATCCGCCGGCGAATCTACATCAACGTGCGCCAGCGTCGCGAGGCATCAGGCATGAGGCGGGCGCGTATTTACATGCGCGACAAGTTTCGTTGCCAGTACTGCGGCGACAGGAAAACGCCGAGTGAGCTGACGTTGGACCACATCCTGCCGCGTTCCCGCGGTGGAGACAACTCGCCGTTCAACGTCGTCACGGCGTGTGTATCGTGCAACCAGCGCAAAGGGAGCCGCACGCCGTCCGAAGCGCGCATGCCTTTGCTCACCCCGCAATCGGCGTTGCGCGTGAAGCTCGAACGCGTGGTCCTTTGCCACTACGCAGAGGCGCGCGCCGAGTGGCGCAAGTATCTCTTCATGGACGTTTACGACGATCGAGACGTGCGTGACAGGGTCGCGCAAGAGCGCCTGCGACGTTAATCCGGCAACGCAAAAAGGTATTTCGGATGTCATCAGGATTGAAGATGGTGGACCATGTTTGTGCGCTTTGTCAGCGGAGAGATCGACTGCGACTCGCATGTTTCGGCGGGGCTGTTCCGTGCGGCTTACAAACTGCTGGGAGAAGTATGGCTGCCTGATTACGAGTATAAGGCGCTGCGGGAGCCGATGGATTGGTTCAACGAGCATCTCGAAAGCCCTTATGACTTTCGGTTGGAGCCGGCATGGTTAGCAGAGCGATCGCTTTGCTGGTTTCGGTCTACCGCTCGCGAACATCTAGCGCGGGCGTGGGAAATGACGGCAATCCTGGAAGAGCGTGGTGTTTTCATTCGCCTGATCAAGTGTGAGGCGCCCGGTTACATTCTTTACGGAGACGAGGTCCAGGTGCTGGCTTATCCCGTCGCCGATGTGCGGCATTTGTTGTAATGTTTGGGCAGTGGTTGAGGGTTTGCGCGCCGCAGGCAAGAATCATCTATTGAGCACTGAAAGTGCGACAGAACTGCGCGCTTTTTCTGTCGCTCTTTCAGAGCTTGCGCTCTTCAATTAGAACCCCAGAGGCTGCGCGCTTCGCGCTCTACCCCTGGCTACCCTCTCCCGCGCCTCCGGCGCTCTCTTGATCTCAGTGACTCATCGCGTAGATCACCACGTTGATTCCCACCTTGTAAGCAGGCAGGCCATACTTCACCGGATATGAAGGCTCGTTGATCCATTCCCAGGCGTCGCCGAGGTCGCAGTTGCGCGCGA
>DATELZ010000141.1:0-3664 GCA_035276045.1 Pyrinomonadaceae bacterium
CACGGAAAGTTCGGTGATGAAAGATCCGGAGCAGGCGATTGAAAAACTTCACGAGCTGAAGATCATGGGGATCAAAGTCGCGATCGACGACTTCGGCACCGGCTACTCGTCGCTCAACTACCTGAAACGTTTTCCGATCGATACTTTGAAGATCGACAAGTCGTTCGTGTCCGACGTCTGCAAAGATCCGCATGACACGGCCATCGTGCGCGCGATTATTACGCTCGGCCATGCACTCGATTTGACAGTGGTCGCGGAGGGGGTCGAGACGCAGGAACAGCTTCAGTATCTCAGTTCGCTCGACTGTGACGTCGTGCAGGGATTCCTGTTCAGCAAGTCGCTGAGCGTGGAGGCTTTTGAGGAACTGTTAGTCGAACACAGCCAGGTTGTGCCGGCGTCAGTAGTAACCTAGTAAATTTCTCAGCGTTTCTCTGCGGCCCTCGGCGCACTCTGCGTTTACCTTGTATTTAACGCAGAGTACGCCGAGGACCGCAGAGAACGCTGAGGCTCTCGCCGCTTCGTTACTTACCTAAGACAGCCACGATCCGCAAGGGACCACCACTCCCGCCTTTGATCTTCATCGGCAGCGCAATCACCGAAAAACCTTTCGCCGGCAACTTCTCCAGGTTCGCGACGTTTTCAAACGCCGGAATGTTTTTGTCGAACAGTACGCGGTGGCTTTCAAACAACGTCGACTGGCCGAAATCGATGCTGGCAGTGTCGAGGCCGATGGCTTTGATCTCGCGATTCTGCGTCAGCCAGCGAGCCGCATCAGGATGCAAACCCGGGAAGTGAAGTTTCGCTACGGCGTCAGCGCCGCGTTCGTCAGTGCCGAGATAACGTTTTCGATCCGGGTAGAATTTGCCGAAACCGGTTCGCAGCAGAATGATCGTGCCGCGAGCGATGCGGCCGTTTGTTCGTTCCCAGTTTTGTAGATCCGCAACGCTCACCTGGTAATCGGGATTGTTCGCGCATTGCTTTGTCACGTCGACGACGATCGCCGATCCCATCAACTGTTCGAGCGGTATCTCGTCGACCGTGTGACGTCCTCTTGCGAAATGCACGGGAGAGTCGAGGTGCGTGCCGCCGTGTTCCGCCGCGGAATAGCGGTAAGCCGAGTAGAAGTAACCTTTTTCGGTGTCGCCCTCGAAATCAGTTTCGAGTTTGAACCCCTCGGCAGTGGGCCAGTAGACACTGGACGCGTCGAAAGCATAAGTCAGATCGACGACACTGCCGGGCGGCAACAAAGGCGCCTGCCGTTGTGCTGCCACAGGAACAATCAAAACCATAAGTAGAAGAAAGCTTAAACATTTCATCCCGAAATGCTCCTTGCTGTGGTTGGGGTTCTTCAATCTGGTATAAAACTAACCATAAAACCCAAAACGCACAAAGTTTAAGGAGCTGCGGATGCAAATCGGAATGATCGGACTCGGCCGCATGGGCGCCAACATGGTGCGGCGACTTTTGCGCGGCGGACATCAGTGTGTCGTCTACGATCGCAACGCCGAGGCGGTGCAGACACTGGACGGCGAGGGCGCTGCCGGTTCCACATCGCTCGACGATTTCATCGGGAAGTTGCAACAGCCGCGCGCCGTTTGGTTGATGATTCCCGCCGCGCTCGTCGACGTTGTGCTGCACGATCTGTTGGCGAAGCTCGACAACGGCGACGTGGTCATCGACGGCGGCAACTCGTATTACGTCGACGACATTCGCCGCGCGCAGGAGCTAAAGACGAAAGGCATTCACTACGTCGACGTCGGTACGAGCGGCGGCGTGTGGGGACTCGAACGCGGTTACTGCCAGATGATCGGCGGTGAACCTGATGTCGTCACCTGGCTCGATCCGATCTTCAAGACGCTCGCGCCGGGAAGCGATACTGTTTCGCCGACGCCGGGGCGTCCGGTTGATGCGGGCACGGCAGCAGAGGGCTACTTGCATTGCGGTCCGGCTGGAGCGGGTCATTTCGTGAAGATGATTCACAACGGGATCGAGTACGGGTTGATGGCTGCGTACGCCGAGGGCCTGAACGTGTTGCATCATGCGAATGTCGGCAAACTCGATCACGCCAAAGACGCCGAGACGACGCCGCTGCGTCAGCCCGGCCATTACGCTTACGATTTCAACATCGCGGATATTACCGAGGTTTGGCGGCGTGGCAGTGTGATCGCTTCGTGGCTGCTCGACCTGACGGCAATCTCGTTTGCGGAGAACCCGCAGCTAGAACGCTTTTCGGGTCGCGTGTCAGACTCCGGTGAAGGACGTTGGACCATCAACGCCGCGGTCGACGAAGGCGTGCCCGTGCCGGTGTTGAGCGCCGCGTTGTTTCAACGGTTCTCGTCGCGCGGCGAAGCAGATTTCGCGAACAAGGTTTTGTCTGCGATGCGGTTTCAGTTTGGCGGTCACGTGGAGAAAGAGCACAAGTGAGGAAACTTCTTAATGCTTGAGGTTTAAAGATGTCAGCAATAATGATCGAACCAGATCCTGTTCAGATGGAAGCTCTGGCGCTGCCGCATGCGGATCCGTGCGTGGTCGTGATCTTCGGCGCGACCGGTGATCTCACGAAGCGGAAGTTGATGCCGGCGTTGTTCGACCTTTGCCGGTTGGGATGTCTCGACGAGGTTCGCATCCTCGGCGTGGGCCGGCATGAGATGTCCGAGGACGAATATCGCAATATCGTTCGCGACGCTTTGAGTAAGTCGAGCAAGGCAAGTGAATTGAAAGAACCGCTGTGGCGCGATTTTGCGGAGCGCATTCACTACCTGGCCGGCGAACTCGAAGAAGGTAGCAGCACTTACGAAACTATCGGCACGCGTCTCGAAGAACTCGCTGCGAGCGGCGCGAGCAGGAATCGCATGTTCTACCTGGCGACGCCGCCGTCGATATTCACCACGATCGTCAACGGTCTCGGAAAATCGGGTCTTCACAAAGAAGAGAAGCAGTGGACGCGTGTCGTCGTCGAGAAGCCGTTCGGCGCCGACCTCGAATCGGCGAAGGCGTTGAATGCGACGATCGGACAGGTGTTTCAGGAGCACCAGGTTTATCGCATCGATCACTATCTCGGCAAAGACACAGTGCAGAACATTATCGTCTTTCGTTTTGGCAACTCGATGTTTGAGCCGGTTTGGAATCGCAACTACGTCGATTATGTCGAGATCACGGCGGCGGAGTCGGGTGGGGTTGGCACGCGCGCCGGGTACTACGAAGAGGCGGGCGCGTTGCGCGACATGGTGGCGAATCACTTGTTGCAACTGTTGACGCTGACGGCGATGGAGCCGCCGGTTGCGTTCGACGCTGATTCGGTTCGCGAAGAGAAGGTGCAGGTGTTGCGCTCGATTCGTCGCTTGAAACCGGAGCAGGTCGCGGAGCGCACGGTGCGTGGCCAGTATGGACCAGGCGAGATCGACGGCAAGCGCGTCAATGGTTATCGAGAAGAGCAGGGGGTCAAGGCGGGTTCTGTGATCGAGACGTATGCGGCGGTTGAGTTTCAGGTTTCAAATTGGCGCTGGTCCGGCGTGCCGTTTTACGTCCGCACGGGAAAGGGACTCGCTCGCGATCTGACGGAGATCGCTGTTCATTTCAAACGCACGCCGCAGGCGCTGTTTGCGCGCACGCCTGATGAAGAGATCGATCCGAATATCGTCGCGTTGCGCATTCAACCGAACGA
>DATELZ010000142.1:0-13662 GCA_035276045.1 Pyrinomonadaceae bacterium
TCAAAGCATCGTCGATAACATCTTTCTGATCTCGCCGATTAGCGTCGATTCCGACGGCAACATCTACTACACCGCGATGCGCATGCGCCGGAACGATCCGTGGTTCAGCGATCCGGTTAACTCGTGGCTCATTAAGATCAAACCAAACGGAAACATCACCAAGAAGAAGATCACGGATCTTGTGATCGGAGCAACCCCGGCGAATGCGGATTGCGAAGTCGGATTCATTCCTAACGGAGAGCCAATGCCACCGGCGCCGGATGCAATCGCGGAGACATTTCGCTGCGGCACCGTGCGACCGGCCATTAACGCGGCGCCGGCAATTGGCCCAGACGGCACCGTGGTCATCGTTGCCCGAAACCATGTCGTGTCGCGTTACGGATACATCGTCGCGCTCAATCCCAACCTGACGCCAAAATGGACCGCCTCGACGCGCCACGTGCTGAACGACGGTTGTAACGTCACGATCCCACTCAACGGCACGCCAGGTGGTTGCCGGGTTGGCACGACAACCGGCGTCGATCCGGAAACAAACACGCTTCCTTCGGGCCGCATCAACGACAACTCCACGTCGTCTCCGGTGATTGCTCCGGACGGCAGCGTTATCTATGGCGCGCAAACTCGTTACAACTACGCCCAGGGACACCTGCTGCGTTACAGCTCGACCGGACAGTTCCTGAATTCGTATGCGTATGGCTGGGACGTTACTCCGGCGATTTACCAGCACCACGGCACTTACTCGATCATCACGAAAGAGAATCGCTACAACACCGGTTCGTATTGCGCTGACCCGGCAGTTTGTCCACCGGATCGTAATGCGACGACACCGGGCGATCCGGAAGCGTATTTCATCACTCAACTCAGTCCGAACATGACCGTCGAGTGGCAATACAAGAACACGAACACGTTGACCTGCACGCGAAACCCCAACAACACGGTTTCCTGTGTCGACGACAAACCGTTCAGCTTTGAGTGGTGCGTCAACGGCGTGGCGGTTGATAAAAACGGCGTGGTCTATGCGAATGCCGAAGACGGAAACCTCTACGCGATCAACCAGGGTGGCACGTTGAGAAGACGGCTGTTCCTGGACATCGCCCAGCGCTCGGCGTACACGCCGACTTCGCTAGGCCTTGACGGAAAGATCTACGCCCAGCAAAACGGAATACTTTTCGTCGTCAGCCGCTAATTCTCACGATTATTCTCTGTGCGCCTCCGTGTTCTCTGTGTCTCTGTGGTGAGCTTTGCCCTGGAGAACGCAGAGGTTGCACAGAGAAGAAGCTCTACCTAAATCATGTCAGTAACTAACGACACGCTCGCGCAGCGAAGAGCCGAGCTCGCTGCGCGCCGCGCCGCACTATCAACGCAGAAGCAGGAAGTTCTTGACGCTCTGCTGAAGCAGGGCGGCGAGGGAGTTGTTCCGGCGAGAGTGATCCCCGTCTGCCCGCCGGACGTCTCAGCGTTGCTGTCGTTTGCTCAAGAGCGTTTGTGGTTCCTGGACCAACTGGAACCGGGAACCACCGCTTACAACATCTGTGTTCCTTTCCGGATCACCGGACGGCTCAACGTTTGCGCCCTTGCGCAGAGTGTCAACGAGATGATCAGGCGACAGGAAGCGCTGCGAACTACGTTTGTAGCCGTCGACGGAAAGCCTGTTCAGTTGCTCTCCCCCTGGTCTAATCAAGATCTGCCTGTCGTGGATCTTGCCTCGCTCCCGGCTCCAGATGACGTGGTCCAACAACTGATCGCGGACGCCGGTAATCGATCGTTCGATCTGGCAAACGGTCCGCTCGTGCGCACTAACCTGATCAAACTGGCCGGCGAAGATCATTTGTTGCTGCTGACATTGCATCACATCAGTCTCGACGAGTGGTCCATGCGCATCCTGCTGCACGACACCGCTCAGATCTACAAGGCGTTTGCTCAAGGTGAGCCATCTCCACTCGGCGAGTTGCCGATTCAATACCGCGACTTTGCGCATTGGCAGCGTCAGTGGCTTCAGGGTGACGTGCTCGCTGCGGAACTCGAATACTGGCGTCAGCAGTTGGACGGCAGTCCGCCGGTCTTAGCCCTGCCAACCGATCGCCCGCGTTCATCCGTCACGTCCTGGAAAGCGGAGACGGTGACTTTCGAACTTTCACCGGAGTTGTCCGCGGCGTTGAACGATCTCGCGGAAGCAGCGGCAACGACTCCTTTCACTACTCTCCTGGCCGCGTTTCAATTGCTGCTTTCGCGTTACACGGGCCAGTTCGACATTCCGGTCGGAACGCCGGTGGCCGGACGCCGCTGGGTCGAGACCGAAGGCGTGATCGGTTTCTTCGTCAATACACTCGTGCTGCGAACGAAGCTCGACGGAAACCCGAGCATTCGCGAAGTGTTGAATCGCGTGCGTGAGATTGCACTCGAAGCACAGACGCACCAAGACCTGCCGTTTGAAAGACTTGTCGAGGAGTTACAACCGGAGCGAAGTCTCAATCACACACCGCTGTTCCAGGTGATGTTAGGTTTTCAGAACGCTCCACAGCAACGCGAAACGATCCCCGGTCTGACGGTCAGCCACGTTGAGGTCAAAGGCGTTACGGCGAAGTTTGATCTGACGCTGAGCATGGCGGAAGGTGAGCAGGGAATTACCGGCGAGATCGAGTACAACGCCGATCTCTTCAATCCCGGAACGATCGATCGATTGCTCGAACACTTTCGCGCGCTGCTCGAAGCGATGGTCGACGATCCTGACCAACGTCTCACCGAAATCGAGATTCTTTCCGACGCTGAGCGGCGTCAGATGTTAGTTGAGTGGAATGACACGCAGGCGGGTTATCCGCGTGAGCAATCCCTGCCCCAGATCTTCGAAGCCCGGGTAGAGCAATCACCCGACACTGTGGCGCTGGTCCATGACGATCAGCAGTTGACCTATCGTGAACTCAACCGGCGCGCGAATCAGTTGGCCCATTACCTGCAGGAATTGGGTGTCGGACCGGAAACGCGTGTCGGCCTCAACCTCAAGCGAACGCCGAACGTGATCATAGCGATGCTAGCCGTGCTGAAAGCGGGTGGCGCGTACTTCGCGCAGGATGTCGGTCAGCCGCGTGAGCGTCTTTTGTTCATGCTGGAGGATTGTGGCGTTAAGTTTCTACTGACTGAACCGGAGTTAGCGGAAGAGTTGTGTGCCGCTCCGCTGCAAGTGATCTCTTTAAATAATGAGTGGAAGAGAATCAGCCAGTTCAGCGCAGAAAATCCGGTGACTCGTGCAGTGCCCGAAAACCTCGCGTGCCTGATCTACACGTCAGGTTCAACGGGCAAGCCGAAAGGCGCGATGCTCACGCATGGATGTATCGCTTTCTACGCGCGTGCGGGCGCGCAGATTTACGAGATCACTGCCGCCGATCGAGGTTTGCAGTTTGCGTCGCTCGGCGTTGATGCGCCGATCGAAGAGATCTATCCGTGTCTCACGCAGGGCGGCACGCTGTTCTTGCGTGACGAAGAGATGATGGCGTCAGCGCGCGACTTTCTGGGCCGCTGCGGCCAGCTCGGTATTACGTTTCTCAGCATGCCCACCGCCTGGTTCCATGTGCTGACAGCAGGGAAGTCGATGGGCGAGTGGTGGGACCTCGCGAAAGACATGCGCCTGATCTGTTTTGGTGGCGAGGCGGTATTGCCCGAGCGAGTGCGCGAATTACTTGCGGCCACGGATCGGGTTCGACTGATCAATGGCTATGGTCCAACTGAAACCACGGTCGTCTCGACGTTTGGAGAGTATGACCACGACCATTCAGTCGAAGAGATCGGGATCGGGCGTCCTTTACCAAATACTCAAATCTACATCGTCGACAAGAGTTTGCGGGCAGTGCCGGTTGGCGTAACCGGAGAATTGCTGATCGGAGGCGACGGCGTCGCGCGCGGTTATTTGTCACGGCCTGATCTGACTGCCGAGAAGTTCATTCCCAATCCATTTGCTACTGCCGCAGGACATCGTGTTTACCGAACCGGCGATCACGCGCGTTATTTGCCGGATGGAAATATCGAGTTCTTTGGCCGGCAGGACCACCAGGTAAAGATTCGTGGATTCAGAATCGAAACGGGTGAGATCGAGGCGGTGTTGCGCGCGCATTCGGCGGTGAAAGAAGCCGTCGTGATCGCGAGGGAAGAACGGCCGGGGGATAAACGCCTGGTTGCTTATGTGGTTTGGAATGATGGCGCCGAGGGCGAAGCGGGCGCCGGCGCTCTGCGCAAGTATTTAAAGGACAAACTGCCGGGCCACATGATGCCTTCGTTTTTCGTCGGCATGGATGAGTTTCCGCTGACGGCTTATCGAAAAGTCGACCGGCTGGCTCTGCCGAAGCCTCAAGGCGCGGTGGAGTGGAATCAACTTTATGTTGCGCCGCGAACGCCAGTTGAAGAGATGCTGGTTGGAATCTGGGCGAATGTGCTCGGCGTCGATCACGTAGGCATTGAGGACAACTTTTTTGAGATCGGCGGACATTCGCTACTCGCCACGCAGTTGATCTCGCGAGTCCGGGAGACGTTTGGCGTCGAGTTGCCGTTGCGCGCGCTTTTCGAGCAGGCGACGGTTGCGGCGCTCGCGGAACGCGTTGAGCAACTCTGGCGCGGTGGTTCAAGTGCTGCGGTTCAGCAACTGAGCGTCGTGGATCGAAATGGTGCTTTGCCGCTCTCGTTTGCCCAGCAGCGGCTATGGTTTCTCGATCAACTCGAACCTGGCAGCCCGCTTTACAACGTTCCGGAAGCAGTGCGGTTGAGTGGTCCACTCGACACTCACGCGCTCGAACGATCGATCAACGAACTGATCCACAGGCACGAGAGTTTGCGAACGCGTTTTGTCGCCGATGCGAGTGGCGCCCCGGCGCAAGTGATCTCCGATCGTTTCCCGTTCACCCTGGAAGTTGAAGATCTTTCGCCGCTTGAGTTGCGGCGGTTGCTGGACGAAGAAGCGGAACAGGGATTTGACCTGGCACATGGTCCGTTACTGCGAGTGCGCTTGTTCCGGCTAGGTGTCGAAGATCACGTGCTAGCCGCGACCATGCACCACATCATCTCCGATGAGTGGTCCATGGAGCTTATGACCAGGGAGTTGAGTGCGCTGTATGACGCATTCATTTCCGGATCGGAATCGCCGTTGCCGGAGTTGCGGTTGCAGTACGCAGATTATGCGGTGTGGCAGCGTGAGTGGTTGCAAGGCGAAGTGCTGGAGAGAGAGCTACATTACTGGCGGCAGCAGTTGACTGGTGCTCCGGCGGTGATCGATATGCCCACGGATCGGGCGCGGCCGGCAGTGCAAACACATCGCGGCGCGTACCAGCGAGTGCGGTTCGATGCGGCGACTACACGTGGTCTGAAAGAGTTAAGCCGGCGGCAGAACGCGACGTTGTTTATGACGGTGCTGGCGGGATTTCAGGCGTTGCTGTCGCGCTGGAGCGGGGCGACGGATGTAGTTGTAGGAAGCCCGGTAGCTGGCCGGACGCAAGGCGCAACCGAAAGTGTGATCGGGTTCTTCGTGAATACGCTGGCACTGCGGACGGACTTGTCGGGCAATCCGACGTTTGGCGAGTTGCTGGGACGCGTGCGTGAAGTGTGTCTCGGAGCATACGCGCATCAGGAAGTGCCGTTCGAGAAGCTGGTGGAAGAGTTGGGCGTGGAAAGAGACCTGTCGCGAACGCCGCTGTTCCAGGTGATGCTGGCGTGGGCGACGGCCACCGCGGACGAACCGGAGCTGAGCGGGTTACGGATGGAGCGAGTCGAGGAAGATCTTTCCCGTAGCCGCGCGAAGTTTGACTTGTTGTTGTCGTTGGGAGAGTTCGGCGAACAGATCGGCGGGACGCTGGAATACAACACGGATCTGTATGACGCAGCGACGATCGAGCGGCTGGCGCGCCACCTGGAACGAGTGATGGTGGCAGTAGCTGACGCGGAAGAGTGTCGTGTTGGCGAGTTGCCGTTGTTGAGTGAAGCCGAGCGCGATCAGGTGGTGGTCGAGTGGAACCGGCGCGAGCTTTATCAGGTGAGTGGAAGTGTGATGGCGCGCTTTGAGCGCGAGGTTGAGCGCCGGCCGGAAGCGATCGCGGTGAAGTTCGACCAAGAGGAAGTGAGCTACGGCGAGTTGAACCGGCGGGCGAACCAGTTGGCCCACTACCTGCGGCGGCATGGAGTTGGACCAGAGGCGCGCGTCGGACTTTTGCTGAATCGTTCCGTGGAGATGGTAGTGAGCGTGCTGGCGGTGTTGAAAGCCGGTGGCGCGTATGTGCCGCTTGAGCTAGCAGCGCCGGCAGAGCGGATTGCGTTCATGTCGGAAGATTCGGGTTGTGAGTTGTTGTTGACTTCGAAGGGAGAGTCCGGCCAAAGCGGCGCGCTGCACTCCGCGACGGTGATCGAGGTTGACGATCTATGGCAAGAGATTGCCGGCGAGCCGGAGACGAATCTCGGCGGCGCAGTTGATGAGGCGAATATTGCGTATGTGATCTACACGTCCGGGTCTACGGGCAAACCAAAAGGCGTGCTGGTCACGCATGCCAATGTGCTGCGATTGCTTGACGCTACGGATCACTGGTTCAGGTTTGGGAGTGAAGATGTATGGACCATGTTTCACTCCTATGCGTTTGATTTTTCAGTTTGGGAATTGTGGGGGGCGCTGTTGTACGGCGGCCGGTTGGTTGTCGTGCCTTACTGGGTTAGCCGTTCGCCGGAAGCTTATTTCGAGTTGTTGCAATGCGAGCAGGTGACGGTGCTGAACCAGACGCCGTCAGCGTTCCGGCAGTTGCAGCCGCTGTTGGAAGAAACTCCGGTGGACCGGTTGCGGGCAGTAATCTTCGGCGGTGAGGCGCTGGAGTTGAGCAGTCTGCGGAGCTGGTACGAGCGCTACGGAGACGACGGACCACAGATGGTGAACATGTACGGGATCACGGAGACGACCGTGCATGTCACTTATCGCCTGCTTGGACCAGCAGATGTAACCAGCGGACGCAGCAGCTTGATTGGGCGGCGCATACCTGATCTCGAGTTGTACTTGCTGGACGAGCGGCAGGCGCCGGCGCCGGTGGGTGTGGCGGGCGAATTGTACGTGGGTGGCGGCGGAGTGGCGCGTGGCTACCTCAATCGAGCGGAACTGACGGCGGAACGATTCATTCCGCATCCGTTCAGCAGTGAAGCAGGCGCGCGGTTGTATCGCACAGGCGATCTGGGCCGGTATCTCGCCGATGGCGATATTGAATACCTGGGCCGCGTGGACCAGCAGGTGAAGATCCGCGGGTTCAGGATCGAGACGGGTGAAGTCGCCGCCGCTTTGCGCAGTCATGAAGCGGTGGCTGAGGCCGTGGTGATTGCGTGGACCGATGATGGCGGCGAGCAGCGGCTGGTGGGTTACTTCGTGCCGCGCGGCGAGTTGGAGATAGCGGAACTGCGCAGCTATTTGCGCGAGCGTTTGCCTGATTACATGGCGCCGGCTTACCTCGTCGTGATGGATGCGTTGCCGCTGACGGCGAACGGCAAGTTGGACCGGCGTCGCCTGCCTGTGCCGCAAACAGAAACGCTGAGCAGCGATTATCAAGCGCCAACGACGCCGGTGGAAGAAAAGCTGGCTGTGGTGTGGGCCAACGTGCTGGGAACAGAGCGCGTGGGAGTGACCGACAACTTCTTCGCGTTGGGTGGCGATTCGATTCGCAGTGTGCGAGTGGTGGCGCTCGCGCGTGAAGAAGGATTGCAGTTCAGTTTGCAGCAGTTATTCCAGTATCAGACGATCGAAGAATTAGCGGCGGTATTGAGCGAAG
This sequence comes from Pyrinomonadaceae bacterium, assembly GCA_035276045.1. Taxonomy (GTDB): domain Bacteria; phylum Acidobacteriota; class Blastocatellia; order Pyrinomonadales; family Pyrinomonadaceae; genus PSRF01. The sequence goes on from DATELZ010000142.1 coordinate 7,773, forward strand.
ACGCGAGCGAGCAGTTAACGAAGAGTGAACCGTTCAGTCTGGTGCGTGCTGAGGATCGCGAGAAGCTTGGGCCGGAGATCGAAGACGCGTATCCGTTGTCGATGTTGCAGGCCGGAATGTTGTTCCACAGCGAATACGAGCGTGACTCAACGCTTTATCACAACTGTTCGAGTTATCACGTGCGCGCGCCGTTTGACGAAAGTGCCTTACGCGCGGCACTGGACCACCTGTTGCAGCGGCATGCAGTGTTGCGGACCGCGTTTGATCTGACGAGCTATAGCGAGCCGTTGCAACTCGTGCAGCGTCAGGCGACAGCGCCATTCGAAGTAGACGACATCAGCCACTTGAACGGAACAGAACAGGACGCGGTGATCGCAGCGTGGCAGAAGGATGAGCGGCGGCGCTACATCGATTGGCGCGAAGCGCCGTTGCTGCGGTTCCACGTGCACCGGCGCAGTGCGGAAACTTTTCAGTTCAGCTTTGCGGAGCACCACGCGATCCTCGATGGCTGGAGTGTCGCGGCGCTGCTAAGCGAGTTGTTCGGCAGCTATAACACGTTGCTGAACGGCGAGGCTGAAACTGAAGGCACAGCTTCGCGCAGTGCGTTTCGCGACTTTGTGGCGCTGGAACAGGAAGCGTTGCGGTCGGATCAGTGCCGGCAATACTGGCGAGAGAAGCTGAGCGGCAGCACGGCGTCGAGTTTGTCGCGTTGGTTTGCAGACGAGCCAGCCGAGATGCGCTTGTTGCAAGTGCCGGTGTCCGCCGAACTCTCCGATCGACTGAAACAGATCGCCGAGAATGCGGGCGTGCCGATCAAGAGCGTACTGCTTGCCGCCCACTTGCGAGTGATGAGTTTCCTGAACGGGCAACCGGAAGTCCTGATCGGGTTAGCTTCCCACGGACGGCCGGAAGCGATTGATGCAGAACGAGTCCTCGGGTTGTTTTTGAACACCCTTCCGTTCCGGATGAGACTCGAAGGCGGCAGTTGGTTTGAGTTGTTCAAAGAGACTTTTGCGAGCGAGCGGGAGGTGTTGCCGCAGCGTTACTATCCGCTCGCGCAGATCAAGATTGACGAAGGTGGCCGGCCGCTGTTTGACACCATCTTCAACTTTACTCACTTCCGCGTCCTCGACGTCTTTAACACAGCGACCGGCGTCGACGTGCTCGAACAGAGCGGTTTTGCCGAAACTGACTTCGCGCTCGCAGTTGATTTCAGTCTCAACCTCGGCAGCACGTCGCAAATCAATCTTCAGCTTACGGGCACGGTGCTCAGTCGCGAACAGCTCGAAGCGATCGCGGGTTATTACTCGAAGGCATTGACAGCAATCGCCGCAGATCCACACGCGCGCTACGATTTGCAGCCGCTTCACTCCGAAGACGAACTACAGCGTCTGCTTGTCGAGTGGAACGACACCGCCGCGGAATACGAACGCGACATTTGTGTTCATCAACTATTCGAACAACAAGTCGAACGCACTCCGCACGCTATAGCCGTCGAGTTTGGAACTATTCAACTCACGTATCAAGAACTAAACGATCGTGCTAACCAGTTGGCCCACTATCTGCGCGATTGTGGAGTCGGAGCGGAAGTGCCTGTCGGTATTTGTATGGAGCGGTCGGCCGAAATGGTCGTCGCCCTGCTGGCCATCCTGAAGGCAGGCGGTGCGTATTTGCCGCTGGATGTGGATTATCCCGTGGAACGCCTGTCCTTCATGATGGCCGATAGCGGCGCGACGGTCCTGATCACTCAAAGCGAGTTGCCGCCTGCCCTTGCCGAACATCAAGTGCGCCTCGTGATCCCGGCTCGCGATCGCGAACTGATCGGCCGTTACAGCACGCAGAACCTGCCGGCCGTCACTACGCCGCAGAACCTCGCGTACATCATCTACACGTCAGGTTCCACCGGCATTCCGAAAGGCAGCGGCATCACGCTGCGATCCATCAATCGCCTGGTTCGCAATACAAACTACATTCAAATCTCTTGTGACGATGTGTTTGCCCAGGTGTCGAACTCTTCTTTTGACGCGGCGACTTTCGAGATCTGGGGTTCGTTGCTCCACGGAGCGAGATTGCAGGGAATTTCGCGGGAAGTGTTGTTAACGCCGCACGCCTTTGAAGCTGCGTTGAAGGCGCAAGGCGCGACCGCGATGTTCCTGACCACCGCGCTATTCAATCAAATGGTACGGCACAATCCCGGCAGCTTCGCGACGATGTCTCACCTGCTGGTCGGCGGCGACAAGGTCGACGTCGACGCGGCCCGCACCGTGTTGCGAAGCGGCGCCGTGCCGAAGCGATTGCTGAACGGGTATGGACCAACGGAAACGACGACCTTCGCCGCGACGCACGAAATCGACAAGTTGAACGATGAAGCGGACAACGTTCCCATCGGCCGCGGCATAGCAAACACAGATCTCTACGTCCTCGATCCCGGACAACACCCCGTGCCTTTAATGACGAAAGGTGAGTTGTACATCGGCGGCGATGGACTAGCGCGTGGCTATCTCAACCGGCCTGAATTGACGGCGGAGAAATTTGTCCCGCATCCATTCAGCACTACGCCGGGCGAGAGACTTTATCGCACCGGCGACGTCGTCCGGTGGAACACAGAAGGCGCAGTCGAGTATCTGGGCCGTGTGGACCACCAGGTAAAGATTCGCGGCTTCCGCATCGAGACAGGCGAGATCGAAACGGCCCTCATCGCAAACGAGAGAGTGCGTGAAGCGGTCGTGATCGTGAGAGAAGACGAGCCGGGCGAGAAGCGCCTCGTAGCTTACGTCGCCTGCGATCCGGAAGTCACAATCGGTCATCTGAGATCGTGCCTGCGCGAGCAGATGCCGGATTACATGATCCCGTCCTACTTCGTGTTGCTCAACAACCTGCCACTGAACGCAAACGGAAAAGTAGATCGTTCCGCGTTACCTGAACCACAACCCGACGAAGCAGTTTCAAGTGAAGCTTACGTTGCGCCCCGCACGCCAACCGAGCAGGCGATCGCCGAGATCTGGTCCAGGGTCCTGGGCATGGAACGCGTCGGAATCAACGACAACTTCTTCGACCTCGGAGGTCATTCGCTGCTTGCGACACAACTGATCTCGCGCATCAGGGAAGACTTCGCCCTGGAGATGCCGCTGGTCCACTTGTTTGAGAATCCGACAGTGGCCGCGCTCGCGCAAATCGTCGAGTCGATTCGTTGGGTAAGACAGGACCAGGCGTTCGCTGCCGCCGCGGGACAGGAATATGAAGAGGGTGAGCTATGACGACCGTTGAACTGTTGACCAAGTTCCGTAGTCTGGATGTGAAACTTTGGATTGACGGAGAACAACTTCGCTACAGCGCGGCGAAGGGCGTTATGACGCCGGAACTGCGCGCAGAACTGGTTGCGAGCAAAGAACAGATCCTGGGGATTCTCCGCGCGGCCGCGGCTGTCGAAGATTTGACTGCGCCTCCTATTGAGCCGGCGGATCGGACGGGAGATTTGCCGCTCTCGTTTGCGCAGCAACGGCTGTGGTTTCTCGATCAACTTGTGGCTGAAAGTCCGCTTTACAACATTCCACTCGCGGTGCAGCTAAACGGTTCGCTCGATCTGGAAGCGTTGAATCGCGCTCTCGATGAATTGATTCGCAGACATGAAGGACTGCGCACCTGCTTCATGGACCGCGATGGTTTATCGATCCAGATGGTTCTTCCCCCCGCGCCGGTTGAGTTGGAGGTCGAAGACCTGACGACGGTAGCGGAAGAAGAGCGTCGCGCGCGCCTGTGGCAGTTGTTGAATGCAGAGGCGCAGCGTCCGTTTGACCTGGCGACTGGTCCATTGCTGCGCGTGCGCATGTTCCGGTTGGACGCGGAAGTGCATGTGCTGGCCGCGACTATGCACCACATCATCTCCGATGAGTGGTCCGTCGGGATCATGCGCCGTGAAATCAGTGCGTTGTACGCCGCATTCAGTTCCGGGCCATTTAGTTCTGAATTGGCGTCGCCGCTGCCGCAGTTGCGATTGCAGTACGCAGATTACGCGGTTTGGCAACGGCAGCGATTGCAAGGCGAGACGCTCGAACGTGAGCTGCGTTACTGGCGGCAACAGTTGGCCGGCGTTCCGGCAGTGATCGAGATGCCTACGGATCGCGCCCGGCCGGCGATACAAACACATCGCGGCGCGTACCAGCGAGTGCGGATCGATGCGGCGACAACGCGGAGGTTGAAAGAGTTGGGCCGGCGGCAGAATGCAACGTTGTTCATGACTGTGCTGGCTGGATTTCAGGCGTTGCTGTCTCGCTGGAGCGGAACGACAGACGTCGTGGTCGGAACCTCAGTAGCAGGGCGGACACAGGGACAGACGGAAAGCGTGATCGGGTTCTTTGTGAACTTACTCGCGTTGCGGACTGATCTGTCGGGCAATCCGTCGTTTGGAGAGTTGCTGGGACGCGTGCGTGAAGTGTGTCTTGGGGCTTATGCGCATCAGGAGGTGCCGTTCGACAAACTCGTCGACGAGTTGGGTGTGGAAAGAGACTTATCGCGAACGCCATTGTTCCAGGTGATGGTGTCGTGGATAAAAGCGGCCGACGAAGAGTTCGAGATGAGCGGGTTGCGGATCAGTTCAGTCGAACGCTCTGATGAGATCGATGAGATCGTGACCGCCAAGTTTGATCTCCTGCTGATGCTCAACGAAGAGAAAGAGGAGATCGCCGGGACGTTCGAATACAACGCGGATCTGTATGACGCGGAGACGATCGAGCGGCTGGCGCGGCAGTTGGAACGAGTGATGGCGGCGGTGGCTGGCGCAGAACAGTGTCGTGTTGGTGAGTTGCCGCTGTTGAGTGAAGCAGAACGCGAGCAGGTGCTCGGCGAGTGGAACCCGGCGCTGCATGAAGTGGCTGGCAGCGTGGTGAGTTGGTTTGAAGAAGAAGTCGAACGCCGGCCGGAAGCCGTCGCCTTGCAGTTTGAAGCAACGGAATTGAGTTATGACGAGTTGAACCGGCAAGCGAATCAGTTGGCCCACTATCTGCGGCAGCACGGAGTTGGCCCAGAGGTGCTGGTTGGAGTGATGCTGGAACGCTCGGTGGAACTGGCAGTCAGCCTGATCGCGATCCTGAAAGCCGGCGGTGCTTACGTTCCCCTGGACGCTGAGTATCCGGCAGAACGCCTCGCGTTCATGATCGAAGATGCGCGATTACAGTTTCTGTTGACCACAGAAAAATTCGCCACTGTCTTGCCGCAGACAGAGGCGCAAGTTATTCGACTCGATCGCGACAAGGAAGTGATTGCGTCCCAGAGTGAAGAAAACACTCGCGTTGATTTAGATCCGGATAACGTCGCTTATGTGATGTACACGAGCGGTTCAACCGGAACTCCGAAGGGTGTTTCGGTGCCGCACCGGGCAGTGATCCGGTTGGTGAAGGAAACTGACTACATCGGGTTTGCAGAGGATGAAGTGTTTCTGCAACTGGCGCCGGTTTCATTCGATGCGTCGACGTTGGAGTTGTGGGGCAGTCTGTTGAATGGCGCGCGGCTCGTGATCATGCCGCCGCAGATACCATCGCTCGAAGGGCTGGGGACAGCGATACGACATTACGGTGTGACGACTCTGTGGCTGACGGCTGGCCTGTTTCACCTGATGGTGGATGAGCGATTGGAAGACCTAACCGGTCTGCGGCACCTGCTCGCGGGTGGCGACGTGTTGTCGCCTGCGCACGTGCAGCGGTACTTGGCAGCAACGGATGATGCTGTGCTGATCAACGGTTACGGTCCAACAGAGAACACGACGTTTAGCTGTACGCACCGGATGGAAGCGAGTGGGAGACGCGGGGACGGGGAGACGGGGAGACACGGGGAAGGGGAGAGGGGGGGAGTGGTAGACACGGAGACGGGGAGACACGGAGACGCGGAGAGCGAG
>DATELZ010000143.1:0-10757 GCA_035276045.1 Pyrinomonadaceae bacterium
TGTCGACGAGGTAAGGCTGTCCCGCAGGAATCTCGTAACAGGTGCAATTTGCGAGACCGAGTCCGTCAACGGTGCAGGGCGTGGCTGGTCCGGGACCAGAGTAGTAACAAAGCGCAATGGCAGTGCCGCTGCATTCGAGAAAATTCGACTTCTCCAGGGTGATGTCGGCCCACGCCGGACCATACGGCGTCGTCTGCAGCGTGTTGAGTCTGAAAGGTTTATTCCCCGTGTAGCGTTTGAAATCAAAGGTCGCCCTGGTAGTCGGCTTAGCAGCCACAGGCTTGTAAGAGGTTGTTGTCTGATCCGCACTCGAGCTTGGAATTCCGAACATCAGCACGTAAAGCATCCCAACCATCGCAGCGCACAGATACCACTTTTTGAGCATAGTGATTCCTTGTCGTTAGTCTGAGATTAATTAACGTGGGCCATGGGAGTTGCTGTATGAGGGTTCTTTGGCGGTTGAGGCGCCGTTTATGACCTGATTTGGGTTTATCACTTGGGCGGAAAACCTGTCAATAGGACAAATTTCCACGCTGGCGGGGCAACCGATGATCGAGAAGACTAATGGTGCCGGAGGTCGGACTCGAACCGACATGAGGAGTGAACCTCGCCAGATTTTGAGTCTGGTGCGTATACCAATTTCGCCACTCCGGCGCGAAGGGCTGACATCATAAGGCCGTTTCGTGTTATTGGCAACCACGTTCCGCTCCCACCACCAGTCCCTAGTTAAGCTCTTGATAATAGGAGATTTAATCTGTACGTAAAAACTTGTTTGCCACAAGTGTACGAAAACGTTAGAATGCCTGAGCCAGGTAATGGGCCGGGCAACGACGGAGCCCTCCCTCAACTCCCTCACCAAAAAGCAACGAGCTCAGCAATTCCAATATGCTCGCCGCCGTGCCCTGTCATCTTCAGGAGAACCGACATGCCGCAAAGTGCAGTGCCCCGAATACTGATCGTAGATGATGAACGCGAGATTACCGAAATACTCGCGGATCTGCTCAGTGAAGAGTATGAATGTTTAAAAGCAGGTTCTGCGGAGCAGGCGCTCGACTGCCTCCGCAATAGCGAGTTTCAGTTAGTAATCAGCGACATCACGATGCCCGGAATGAGTGGACTCGAGATGATCCCTCATATCAAACAAATCAACCCTGACACCGTGGTCGTCATGATCAGCGGCATGCAGACCGTCGAAAGCGCGATCGGAGCTTTGCGACTCGGCGCGTTTGATTACCTGATGAAGCCGTTCGATCTGCGCCAGGTCGAAGCCGTCGTCAAGCGAGCACTCGAATATCACGATCTCGTCGTCGCCAAGCGGCGCTATGAGAACCATCTCGAAGAACTGGTCGAACAGCGCACCATCGAACTCGATCGCGCGCTGAACTCACTCGAAGCCGCTTATCGTTCGACATTGAAAGCTTTGACTTCCGCGCTCGAGACCAGGGACTCCGAAACGCACGGACATTCGGAACGCGTCGTCAGTTATAGTTTGCGATTGGGACGTGAATATGGCTTGAGCAGCGAAGAGATGAAGTCGCTCGAATTTGGATCGCTGTTGCATGACATCGGAAAGATTGGCGTGCCGGATGCAATTCTGCGCAAGCCTGCGAAGCTCACGGAAGAAGAGTGGGAACGCATGCGCGAGCATCCGCTGCACGGGCAACAGATCCTGCGCGGTATCGAGTTTCTGCAAGGTGCGGCGAGAGTTGTGGCGCAGCATCATGAGAAGTGGGATGGCACTGGTTATCCGATCGGTTTGAGCGGCGAGGACATCGACGTTTGCGCTCGCATCTTCGCGGTGGCTGATGCGTTCGACGCGATCACGAGCGATCGCGTGTATCGACGTGGTAAGACGTACGAAGCGGCCGCGCAGGAGTTAGACGATTGGGCCGGCAGACAGTTCGATCCGAAAGTGGTCGAAGCATTTCATCGCGTGCCGAAGGAAGACTGGGAAGAGTTGCACCGGCGCTCGTTGTTGCCCAAGCCGGATCAGTTTGATGTGCGTGAGTTAGTACAGAAGATCGAATCGCGAGTCGCAGTCTCACCGTAGATCTGCAAGGGCTCTGCCCTTGGTTCGAGCTTCGCTCCCGAGGAACTCAGGGTTGCGGTGTGGGGACGACGTAGCCGCGGCGCGCGTGGAGGCTTAGGCCGACGCGACGCGAAGCGACTTCGATACGACGATATTCGCCGGCCGAGGCCTCAGCCAAAGGACGCTTGGGGCGATAGGTGACGACATATTCAGCGCTGATGGCGCGGGCCACTTCGGTGGCTTGCGCGAGCATTTCCTGATTGTTGAGCGGCAGCATCAACTTCCCGCCAGTTTCATTCGCGACATTCTGCAACACAGCCTGACTCTTCTTAACTTCCGTTTCATAAGCCTTGCGTTGTTTGCGCATTGCGGGATCGAACCGGATGCCGATGCCGAACGAAGGCGAACGCGTCATGCCCGGCGGCAACGTCGGATCGGTGGCGGTGATCGGATCTGAACTCGGCGGCCGTGGTCCAGCGGAAACAACGGACGAATCTTTCTTCTCGCTCTTCTGTCTGACGAACTCCGTGTAACTAATGATGTGCACGGTGGCCCTTGCCGCAACCAGTTTACGCACCGCATCTTCACGATCGACTTTCCCGCCCGGCGAATCCACGCCGTCGGTAATAATCACAACGTGACGGCTGCCTTCGGGACGATCCTTCATTTGTTGTCCGGCATTGCCGATTGCTTCGGAGAAGCGCGAACGTTTACTGGAGATAAGCTTGTTCTTGAGCGTCTTGAGAACGGCTTGTTTGTCCCTGGTCCATGGCTGAACGATGTCAGTAGTATTACCGGCCTGCATGACGGCAATCCACGAACCCGGTTGCAGCCGTCCGACTAACTCCGCGGCAACCTGGCGCGTCAGGCTCGTGCTTTTCGACATTCCACCAAGACCACTCAACTCGCCGCCCGTATCGAGAATGAACAACACGTTTGCGGGAAGATGAGTCACGCTCCGGAGTTGTTGCGCCACGCCATCTTCGAGCACCAGGATGTCGTCCAGTTCGAGCGTCGGATCGTAATGGCCGTAAGCGTCGAGCGCAGTCACCGGAAGACGGACTTCTTCAGTAAAAACGCGAACCGTTTCATCTTTCGGCGTAGGCGAGGGCGACGGTTGTTGGCCAATGGCAAACGAAAAGCATGCTGCCAGAAAGAGAATCGCAAGTGGGAGTTTAAAGGCGAACACGGATTTAACGAATTAAGCGGTTTGATGCCCGTGTTGTTAGGGCGTTGCCCGCGCCTGTGCCTGGACGGCCGTAATCGCCACCGCGTCGACGATGTCGCGAGCCGTGCAGCCGCGCGAAAGATCGTTGGCGGGTTTGTCTAACCCCTGCAAAATCGGGCCGATAGCCGTCGCTCCGGCGAGTCTTTCAGTCAACTTGTACGCGATGTTCCCCGCTTGTAAATCAGGAAAGATCAACACGTTTGCGCGTCCGGCGACTGACGATCCGGGCGCCTTCGACTGCGCCACTGACGGCACGAGCGCCGCATCAGCCTGTAGCTCGCCGTCGACCTGCAACTCCGGCGCGCGCGCTTTGACCGTCCGCGTAGCCTCGACGACCTTATCGATCAACTTGTGTTTCGCGCTGCCCTTGGTCGAGAACGAGAGCATCGCCACGCGCGGCTCCGTTCCCAGCAGCGCCCGGCACGAATCTGCCGCCGCGAGTGCGATCTCCGCTAGTTCCGCCGCACTCGGGTCGATCACCACGCCACAATCGGCATAGATCATCGCGCCGTCGTGTCCAAAATCGCTTTTCGGCAAAGCCATCAGGAAGAAACTGGAAACGAGTTTGAATCCCGCGCGAACGCCAATACAGTGCAGCGCCGCCCGAACCGTGTGTGACGTCGTGTTTGTCGCACCCGCAACCGATCCGTCAGCCTGGCCCATCCGGACCATCAGGTTTCCGTAGTACAACGGATCCGAGACCTGCGCGCGCGCCTCGTCAGGCATCAGTCCTTTAGCTCGCCGCAGTTCGTGAAACAGCGAGACCATCTTCTCAAAATCAGCCGCGCGGCGATGATTGACGATCGTGACGCCGCCGAGATCGACACCGTTCTCGCGGGCGGCAGTCTGAATCACGTCTTCGTCTCCCAACAGCGTAATTCGTGCGATTCGCTGGCTGGTGCAATGGGCTGCGGCGACGACCGTACGCGGATCATTGCCTTCGGGAAGTACGATGTGCTGCGGTCTCGACGCAGCGCGCTGGCGAATTCGTTCGAGTATGTCCATGTGTGGTATTTTCCATTCATCATTTTCCATTTTTCATTTGGCTAGTGAAGCAAATGACAAACGACAAATGACAAATGGAAAATGCCAAGGATTATGTAGGAGAAACTATGTCAGAACCAAGCCTGCGGAGCCGGATGGCAAATTTGCTGCTCTTCATTCCGAACCTGATCATATTGTCGGGCCGTTTGATGGTCGACGGCAGAGTGCCGGCGAAGGAAAGATTGCTGGTCGCGGGCGCAATCGTTTACGCCTTCGTGCCGCTGGATTTTATTCCTGACATGTTTCCGCTCGTGGGCCAGATCGACGATTCCTACCTGATTTCGATGTCGTTGCTGCGGTTGATGACGGTGACCGATCCGCGTGTGATTCGCGAGCACTGGCGCGGCGGTGGCGACGTGGTAGAACTGGTCGGCTCGATGGCTTTACTTGCTTCGAAGCTGTTGCCGGCGAGGATCAGACGGGTATTGACCGCACAAATCGAGACGCCCTCGTTGGAGTCTCTGGCTAAGCCGCAAGCGTCCAGTCGATCACGCCCTCCACTGACTTCGACAGAGAGTGAACGACGTCCGGATTACTCGTCTTAAATGCCCAGTACCTCATCTGTTCCGGCGTTTGATCCACACCGGTTTCGTCTAAGGCGACGACGGCACAACTCAGCGACGACGAGTGCGCAATGACGAACCACTCGCGCGCGAGGCGAAAATCGCCGTTCAAAGTAATCAACCGGATGTTCGGATGACGCGGCGGCCGCCAGTCGTCCTCGCCAAAGAGATACACAGACTCAGAGATGTCCGCGATGCGCATGTAACGATCGATGATCGGTTGCAGTGCCGACAGTTTTTCCACGCCTGCATAGACCCTGCCCGCCCGGTTAGTCCGCAGCAAGACAGCGTTTTCGATCATTAGACAGGCGTATTCAACGGACGCAGTTGTCGTGTGGCAGATAAAGCTCTCGCGTTCGAGGAAATCACGTCGGGAAAGGCTTCCGATCTCGCCGAGGTTTTCTGTTTCTTCGACGCCTGAAAACTTGAGTGCCTGCTCGAAGATGGAGAAGCTTTTCACTTGGGGGCCCTCCTGGACCAGTCGAGACTTTTACCCAAGTTAGTCTGCAAGACAGTTACGAATAGTTCGTTAAATTGTGCGCGTTGGCGTTAAGCGCCAAACCTCTACGATCTCGGCGGTCCTCTGTGTCCTCGGCGTATTTTGCACGCAGACACAAAGGACCGCCGAGATCGCAGAGGAAATCAAATGTGTGGCGTTGCTTGCAGGGCGTTGAGGATCTTCTCGTGAATGCCGCCGAAACCGCCGTTAGACATAATGGCGACAACGTCGCCCGCGCGCAGTTCGGGAAGGATATGCGTGACAATTTCGTCAACGCCGGGTAGGGCCAACGCCGGTTTACCCTGGCGCGAAATCGCGTCGATTAGCTCGTTGGTGTCGAGCGATCGTCCTTTTTCTGCCACCTTTTGGCTGTCGAAAACATTCGCCACGACCACGTAGTCCGCGGCGGCAAACGCATTCGCATAGTCGTCTTGAAACACAGCGAGTCGTGACGACCAGGAACGTGGTTCAAAGATGGCGATCAGCCGGCGATCGTTGTAACGCGCGCGCAGAGCGCGAAGCGTTTCGCGGACGGCGGTCGGGTGATGCGCGAAGTCGTCGATGACCAAAACGCCACGCTGTTCGCCCCGGATTTCCGCACGCCGCTTTACGTTTTTGAACGTCGCGAGCGCATTGGCGATTCTCTCTTTACTGATTCCCCACGCATCGGCGGCGATAATCACGGCCAGGCAGTTGAGCAGGTTGAACTCGCCGAGCAGCGGGGTCTGAAACGACCCCCACAACTGGTTCTCGCGAAACACTTCAAAGCCCGAAAGCCCGCCTGAAAAGTCGGCGTTGCGAACCTGCCAACGCGCATCATCGCTTGTGCCGAATGTCTCCACCTGCGTAAAGAGCCGCGAGCCAAACGATTCAACGACCGCGCGCACGTTTGGACTGTCCCACCCGGCGATCAACCGTCCATTCTCCGGCACGAGATTCATAAACCGGCGAAAAGCGAGCTTCACGGCATCGAGATCTTTGTAGATGTCGGCGTGATCGAATTCGATGTTATTGACCACGGCGAGTTCCGGCAGGTAATGCATGAACTTCGGACCTTTGTCGAAGTAAGCTGTGTCGTACTCATCAGCTTCGACAATCACGTAATCACTTTGTGTCACGCGAAAACTGCTGCCGAAATTCTGCGCCACGCCGCCGATTAAAAAACTCGGATCGAGTCCGCCCTGATCCATTACCCACGCTGCGATACTCGTCGTCGTCGTTTTGCCATGCGTGCCGGCGACGGCGAGCGAATGCCGGCCGCGAATGAATTCTTCCTTAACGATTTCTGCCTGCGATCGATACAGAAGTTTTCGGTTGAGCGTTTCTTCAACTTCGGGATTGCCGCGAGGAATCGCATTGCCGACGATCACGCAATCAGGCGATGGCGTCAGGTGTTCTCGCTTGAACCCGTGACCGACGTCGATGCCGAGATCGCACAGCATCGTCGACATCGGCGGATAGACGTTCTCATCGGACCCGGTGACCTGATGCCCGCGCGCCTGGAGCATTCCGGCGAGAGAAGCCATCGCGGTGCCGCAGATTCCGATGAGGTGATAATGCATTGTTTACTTTTCGAACTCCAACATCTGTTTCTCGCCGCGCGCGAGGATCATATCGTGGTCCACCATCAACCGGACGAGTTCGCGAAAACCGACCTTCGGTTCCCAACCCAGCTCTTTGCGCGCCTTAGTCGAATCGCCGAGCAGTAGATCGACTTCGCTCGGCCGGTAATACCACGGATCGATCTCCACGTGCTCGTTCCAATCGAGATCGAGATAAGCAAACGTCTCTTCGCAAAACTCGCGCACCGAATGCGTTTCGCCACTCGCGATCACGTAGTCGTCGCTCGACTCTGCCTGCATCATCAGCCACATCGCTTCGACGTAGTCTTTGGCGTAACCCCAGTCGCGTTTGGCGTCGAGGTTGCCGAGGAAGAGTTTTTGTTGCAAGCCGAGTTTGATGCGCGTGGCTGCGCGCGTGATCTTGCGCGTGACGAAGGTCTCGCCGCGTCGTTCGGATTCGTGATTGAAGAGAATGCCGTTGCACGCGAACATGTCGTAAGCTTCGCGATAATTCACGGTAGCGTAGTACGAGAACACTTTGGCGCACGCGTACGGCGAACGCGGATGAAACGGGGTCGTCTCGCTTTGCGGTGTCTCGACAACTTTGCCGTACATCTCTGATGAAGACGCCTGGTAAAACTTCGGCTTGATGCCGGCTTCGCGGATCGCTTCGAGTATGCGGATCGTGCCGAGCGCGGTGACGTCGGTGGTGTACTCCGGAACGTCGAAGCTGACGCGCACGTGCGATTGCGCGCCGAGGTTGTAGATCTCGTCAGGCGCGACCTTGCGCAGGATCGTGTTGAGCGCGGTAGAGTCGCTGAGATCGCCGTGCACGAGGAAGAGACGAGTGCTCGTGTTGTGCGGATCGCGATAGATGTGATCGATTCGCTGTGTGTTGAAAGACGACGAGCGGCGGATCATGCCGTGCACTTCGTAGCCTTTTTCCAACAGCAGTTCGGCAAGATACGAGCCGTCCTGTCCGGTGATGCCGGTAATTAGCGCTCGCTTGGTCAAATCAGGAAACCCTCCCTCTGGGATCTGAGATCTCAGATCTGAGATCTCAAAGCCAACATCTACGAACTGGCTCAAACTCGTCGAGCGCCGCAAACACACCGCGCACGAATTCTTTCGCGGTCCATCGTTCGGCGCGCGCGCGACCTTGCTCGATCAGTGTTTGACGCAGACTTTGATTGTCATACAGCGTTCTAATTGTAGCGGCGATCTCACTCGGATTACGCGGATCGACGAATAAAGCCGCGTTGTCCAATTGTTCGCGCGCGCCGGACACGTCGGAAGCGATCACCGGACAGCCCAGCGCAAACGCTTCGAGTGGCGGCAAGTTTTCCGGCCCGAAAAACGTGACGTACGCGAGCGCAAAAGCGCCACGATACAACGCCACGAGATCTTCCAACGGCACAAACCCGAGAAACGAAACATCGACCGCCGGCTGCAATTGCGCCGCAAACTGCCGGACGTATTCTTCGTTACCTTTATTACTCCCGACAAACACCACCGGCAGATCGAGCTGATACTCGCGCTTGAGCGCCGCTGCCGCAAGCAACAGATTCACATGGTTCTTGTGCGACCAGAACTGCGCCGGATAAAACAGGTAATCCTTCCGCAGCTTGTACTTCCTGAGCAACGCATCGACATCGCTCGGCTTTGCGTTCAACGTAAATGCCGGCGTCGGGTGCGGCAGCAGTTTAATCCGATTGCTCGTGACTTGATAAAAGCGCTCGATCTCGATCCGTCCAGCTTCGGCGCCGGCGATGATAAACGTTGCGCGCCGCAGATACTCGCCGTAAAAAGTCTCGCGTTGTTGCCACGTTCCACCGGAACTGACTTCCGGAAACCACGGTTGCAGCCGGTGCTGCAAATCCCAGACGATCGCCATGTACGGCAGATCGATCTGCACCGCCTCAGCGCCCACAAACCACATAAACTCGACCGCGTTTTCGCGGCACAACTGTTCGAGACGCGTCTGCCGCTTCTTGCTCTCGATGAGCGAGTTGAGCCCGCTTTGGGCGCGCGCAAAGACGCGTTGGCCCAGGTTGCCCGGAAAGCCGACGGCTTCCAAACGCGGCGTGTTCAGGTAACTGCGAAAGCTTTCCGGGCGGCGACAGAAGAGCACAAACGAATGACTCGTCTCGTCGAGAAGATCGAGCAGCGCGCGGAAGATGTCTTCCTGAATCGTGTAGCCGCCGCCAACATCCGGCGAGAAATCTTCGAGAAATACGCCGACCTTCATTCTTAATAGTGACTCTCTGTCAGGAAGTTTCCCGCAAAGGCGCAAAGACGTTTTTCATTTTCCATTTGTCATTCGTCAGCGACTCAACCAGCGCGAAACGATTCTTTGAACCGACCAATGACAAATGACAAATGGAAAATGACAAATGGAAAATGAAAACTTCATCTTAAATTCTTCGCGCTACCGCGACGATGTGCCACGTTTCGTCGTCGATTGTTTCGTCGTCGCTGAAACCGGCGAACCATTTGACTGGCGTGAAACCGGTTGACGACAGCCACGCAGCCATTTCCTGAAGCAGGAAATAACGATTCACCTGTGTTTCGTTCAGGCTTGAATACGTTCCATCGTCGCCGAGTTCGTAGATTGAATAAGCGACGCTGCTCAGTTGGTTGGCCGCGTCGAGCGTCGTTTCGGAAATACGCAACACGAGCGAACGATCAGTTTGCCAACGTCTCACGCGCACGGGATCGTAATGACGCAGCATCGCCGCTGCGTGCCAGAACTCGAAAATAAACAAACCGTTCGGACGAAGATGTTTGTGAACGCCGTGGAAAGTCTTTGCGAGCGCTTCATTCGTGCGCACGTATCCGATCGCGTCGAAAAGACAGATAACGGCGTCGAACATTTCGGTGCTGACGGCGAGATCCGTCATGTCCTGCAATTGAAACTCGACGCGCGAATGCTTCTCCGCCGCTTTTTCCCGCGCGCGGCGCAACATGCCTTCGGAGTAATCAGTGGCGACGATCTCTCGATCCGGTCTTTCGAGGTGGAAAGCATGCGTGCCGGTGCCGCACGCGATCTCGAGCAGACGCTTTACTGGTCCATTCGAATATTCACGCAGACAGCGATCGACAAACGCAGCCTCGGCTGCGTAGGGTTTGTCCTTGTAGAAGAGATCGTAAAGCTCGGCGTGTCTGCCTGAGTATGAAACCATTTCATTTTCCATTTATCGTTTGCCATTGTTCATTTGTCATTGGCCGGCCCTAAAGAATGGAAAATGAGAAATGGAAAATGGAAAACGACAAATGCTGCTGCCTACAATTGTGACACCACTTCTTTCCGGCTTGCGGAGGACTGTCTGACGACGTCCGCAATCTGTTTGATAACCGATTCCGAAAGCGAGTAGGTGGAAGGAAGATAGAGACCGTTTTCCCACAGTCTATCGGCCACCGGACACGGCGCCGCGCGAAAACCGGGTCGCGATTCTAAACAGGGTTGCTGGTTCATCGGGCAAAAGAACGTGCGCGTGTCGATACCCGCGGCGCGCAGGTGGTCCACCAACTCGTCGCGCGTCATGCCAAACTCCGGTTGGACCACGACGGCATACATCCAATAAACGTTTCGCGCCCAATCAGCCTCGTGCGGAAGCTGGAGACCCTCTACATCCTGCAGGAAACGGTTATACGTGTGGGCGACGCGGCGCTTCTCGGAAACGATGTTATCGATCTTGCGAAACTGCGCGAGGCCCATCGCGGCCTGGTATCCCGTCATGCGGAAGTTGAACCCGGCTTCTTCGTGACGGAAACGAGGTTTCGTAAAAGCAAGATTGCGCAGCAGGCGCAAACGTTCCGCGAGATCCTTGTT
>DATELZ010000144.1:0-44911 GCA_035276045.1 Pyrinomonadaceae bacterium
GAGCACAAACTCTACTCGTTGATCCATGACACTCTCAGTTCTCCAAGGCATCCGCAGCTCCTCCTGCCGCTGCAGCCTACCCCATCAACTGTAAAGGATGTCATGATAACGATCTGTAAAGCATGTCATGATAATGAACAGCTTCGCGCCGCCCCTGGCTACCCTCTGCAGCGCCGTTGGCGCGTGGGTACGATACGCGCGCGACCAGAATAGGCCGCGCGGTGGAATAGGCCGCGCGGTGGGCACGCCGTGGTGTGGTACTCGGGTTTGAGCGCTGAAAGCGCGGAAATAAGGTAGCCAGGGGCAAGCGAAGCGCCGCCCCTGGTATGTGATAAAGGGCGAGAGAGCTCTGAAAGAGCGACAGAAACGAGCGGCAGAAACTCTACGAGGCGCTGAGTCCTCCTTAACCAACCTGGAGACAAAATGGATTTTCGTGTGTTGCTGACAACTCTCGGCATCATCTTTCTTGCCGAGATGGGTGATAAGACTCAACTGGCCGCAATGACGATGGCCGCCCAAACGAAGCGGCCGTGGGCGGTGTTCATCGGCGCGAGCCTCGCGCTGGTCGCGGTTTCGGCGATCGGCGTGCTGGTCGGCGGTGTGATCGGACAATACGTGCCGCTCGAATGGGTGAAGCGCATTGCCTCCTGTTTGTTTATCATCATCGGAGTGCTTATGCTATTGGGCAAATTCTAAATGCCCCAAACTCCCCACATCGAACGTCACTTCACTGCAAGCGACATCGTTCGCGACACCGTGATCGGAATGGCTGACGGTCTCACGGTCCCTTTCGCCCTCGCCGCCGGTCTAAGCGGAGCAATCAATCAAACAGGCATCATCGTGACTGCCGGCCTCGCGGAGATCGCCGCCGGCTCGATCGCCATGGGCCTCGGCGGTTACATGGCCGCCAAGAGCGACGCCGAACACTACGCCAAGGAACGCGAACGCGAAAAACGTGAAGTCGTCGAGATCCCACAGGAAGAGATGCGCGAAGTCGCCGAAGTCTTCGAAGCTTACGGCCTGACGAAAGAGCAAACGCAACCCATCGTCCAGGCTTTAAAAAACCAGCCACGCGCATGGGTCGACTTCATGATGCGTTTCGAATTGGGCCTGGAAAAACCCAACCCACGCCGCGCCCTGACAAGCGCCCTGACGATCGCCAGCGCGTACGTCGCGGGCGGCTTAATCCCGCTCGCGCCGTACATGTTCACGCCGGAAACGTCGACGGCGTTGTCGTATTCAATCGCCTTTACCCTCGTCGCGCTCCTGATTTTTGGCTTTGTAAAAGGCCGATTTACCGGCACGCGGCCGGTCAGAAGCGCGCTCCAGACGGCTTTCATCGGCAGCGTAGCCGCTGGCGCGGCCTTTGCCATTGCCCGGATGATCGGCGGCTAGTACAATTTCTCGCTTACTCCGGTTTTAGAAATTCAAAAAATCATCACCGGCGACACAAGGAGGCATCGCATGGCTACGGAACTACAACGATCAGGTACGCTCGACCGCATCGCCGAGCTGCTTGGACCCGACGCGTCCAAACTACTGGATCACAAGTCGCAAACAGTCCCGAAAGAATTGGTTCAATTGCCGGGACCGGACTTCATCGATCGCGTTTGGTCCATCTCCGATCGTTCCAACAACGTCCTGCGTTCCCTGCAAGCGCTCTACGATCACGGCCGTTTGAAAGGCACGGGTTATCTTTCGATCCTGCCGGTGGACCAGGGCATCGAACACTCGGCAGGCGCATCGTTCGCGCCTAATCCGCAGTATTTCGATCCGGAGAACATCATCAAACTCGCAGTCGAAGGCGGCTGTAACGCGGTTGCCTCGACGTTTGGCGTGCTCGGATCTGTCGGCCGTAAATACGCGCACAAGATTCCGTTTATCGTTAAGATCAATCACAACGAACTGCTCACATTGCCGAACAAGTTCGACCAGGTGTTATTCGGCACGGTGAAGGAAGCGCACAATCTTGGCGCCGTCGCCGTCGGCGCTACAATATATTTCGGGTCCGACGAATCGACGCGCCAGATCACCGAGATCAGCGAAGCGTTCGCCCAGGCACACGAACTCGGCATGGCCTGCATCCTCTGGTGCTACCTGCGTAATTCGAAGTTCAAAACTTCCGATGGCGACATGCACGCGGCGGCGGATCTCACAAGCCAGGCGAATCACCTCGGCGTTACGATCCAGGCCGACATCATCAAACAGAAACTGCCGGAGCGAAACGGCGGTTACAAGTCGGTCGAAACCGCGTTGGGCAGCTCGTATGGCAAGACCAGCAAGCTCGTTTACGAGAAACTGACGACTGATAATCCGATCGATCTCGTCCGCTACCAGGTCGCGAATTGCTACATGGGACGTTGCGGCTTGATCAACTCCGGCGGCGAGTCGAAGGGCGCGAGCGATATGGCCGAGGCAGTGCGCACCGCGGTGATCAACAAGCGTGGCGGTGGCATGGGGCTGATTTCCGGCCGCAAGGCATTCCAGCGGCCGATGCCGGAAGGCGTCGAGTTGCTGAATGCCATCCAGGACGTTTACCTGGCGAACGAAATCACCGTAGCTTAAGCAATCCAAACAATCCGTGTACTCCGTACTTACCGGAAGGAGTACACGGATTTTCTCTTGCCAACTGCCGCTACATCCTTGCGACCAGAACAAGTACATGACGAGGACGTCAAATTGCTCAAGGCCGTCGCCGCGAAAGACGAGGCCGCGCTGGGACGTATCTACGATCGCTACCGGGTAATCCTGTTTGGCGTGTTGCTGCGTATATTGAATGACCGCGCCGAAGCGGAAGACGTTCTCCAGGAAGTTTTTCTGCAAGTTTGGCGGCGCGCCGGCGATTTCGACGAGAATCGCGGCCGCCCGTTTACCTGGCTGGTGACACTTGCGCGCAGCCGCGGCATCGATCGGCTGCGGACCCTGGCGTCGCGCGAGCGCGTGGCGCAGGCCGGCGCGAAAGAGGCCGGCGAAGAGTTTTCCGACGCGGCCACCGACGCTGTAAGGTCCGAACAACGCGGCGTAGTTAACAAGGCGTTGGACCAACTCCCCGAAGAACAAAAGCGGCCCTTGATGCTCGCCTATTTCGACGGACTCACCCAGTCGGAGATCGCAAAGCAACTTGGCGCGCCGCTAGGCACCGTGAAAACGCGCATGCGAAGTGGCATGATCAAACTGCGCGAACTATTGTCGGCCAGGGGAGAATATTTTGGTTATTAACTGAACGAATGATGGCGCACGAAGACTACAAAGCGATGATGCCGGCGTACGCGCTGTCCGCGCTCGACGCGGAGGAGGAGCGCGCGTTCAGTCAGCATCTGTCTGACTGTGCTGAGTGTCGCAGTGAGTTGGGTGAGTGGGAGAACACTGCGGCGGCACTCGCGTTGAGCGCGTCTGCTGCTGAGCCGTCGCCGGAAGTTCGTGAGCGGATCATGAGCGCGATTAGCGCCGAAAGAGTTGTTCAATTTCCGGCGCGGCGAAGTGCCTGGACATCGTTGGGAGCGATTGCGGCGGTTGTTCTCTTTCTGGCTTTGATCATCGGCATCGTTATGCTTTGGCAACAGAACCGTGCGATGCAACAGGAGCTTGCTTTCGCCAGACTCGTGACCACTCCCGGCGCGAAAATGATGGAACTCGCGGGCACCGAACAAGCCACCGGAGCGACTGCAAAGATCGCTTTCGACAAAAACGGCCATGCCATGTTGGTGGCGAGCGGTCTGCCGCCCGCACCGCAGGGCAAGGAATATCAACTCTGGTTTATCGTCGGCAGTAATCCGCCAATGCCCGGCAAATCTTTCGCTCCGGACACAGCCGGACAAGGGACGCTGATCGATCAAGTTCCGCACGAAGCGATGGACGCCGCGGTCTTCGCGATCACGCTCGAACCGGCAGGCGGTTTGCCTAAACCCACCGGCGCCATATATCTGCGCAGCTTGTAGAAACACGGATTTAACGGATCGGAGAGTAGTGTTACACTCTTCCGCATGAATACGGAGCGGAAGAAACAGCCTCCCGAGGTCGACAATCAGATTTCAGATTCCACCGGGCAATACGATCTGCGGTTTGTGTTGTGGCGGCAGTTTTGCGCGCAGAATGGACTATCGGTCGATACCCTGCCGAGCCAGTTGGATAGTGAGCAGAAGGATCGTTGGGAAGAGATGAAGGCTCAGCGCCTGCGTTGAAACCAAGCGTTTCAGAAGCGCCCGCGGCCGAGTTGAAAGCCGCCCGTCAGAAAAGGATTCGTTAGCCGCTCCTCACCGATCGTAGTGATCTCGCCGTGTCCTGAATAAACTTCCACGTCATCTTCAAGCGTCAACAGGTTGTTCTTGATTGAGTCGAGTAACTGCTCAGTCGAACCGCCGGGCAGATCCGTGCGCCCGATCGATCCTGCAAACAACACGTCGCCGACAAACACTTTTCGTTCTTTTGCTTCGTGCAGTACGACGTGACCGGGCGTGTGTCCGGGACAGTGAAGCACGTCGAATTCCAGCTCGCCGACGCGATATTTCTGGCCGTCAGTCCAATACTCGTCGATCGGTGGCGGTTGCTCGTACTCCATTCCCAACGCCGCCCATTGCGCGCGCGGAATGCCGATCCACGCCGGCTGCTCCGGCAAACCGAGATACATGAACTCGTCGCCTTTGTGCAGGTTGATCTTCGCTTCCGGCTTCAACTTCTTCAACGCCGCGACGCCGCCGACGTGATCGAGATGCGCGTGCGTCAACGCAATCGCCTGCAAAGTGAGGCCATGCGCTTCGAGCGCTTCGACGATGCGTTCTGCTTCGTCACCCGGATCGATGCAGATCGCGCGTTTCGTCTTTTCGCAACCGAGGATACGAGTGTGTTGTTGAAAGGCGGTGACGGTGATCTGTTCGATGATCATCTGCTTAGTTCTTTGTGCTTTGTTCTTTGTACTTTGTAATTTCTTATTCCCGCTCGTAGGATAATACTCACAAGGACAGGAAACAAAGCACTAAATACAAAGTACAAAGCACTAAAATGCCCATTGCAGTTAAATCGGCGCCACTCGCAAACGTACTCGATTCGCTGACCGTCGAAGGCGCGCCGGAGTTGACCGAGCAAATCGCCGACGGAGCTTTAAAGTGTTACGCGTGCGGTCATCGCTGTTTGATCAAATCAGGCAAACGCGGGATCTGCAAAGTTCGCTTCAACGAAGGCGGACATCTGCGCGTCCCGGCCAACTACGTCGCGGCACTCGCCTGCGATCCAACCGAGAAAAAGCCGTTTTTCCACGTCCTGCCCGGATCTGACACGCTGACGTTTGGCATGTTGGGGTGCGACCTGCACTGCGCCTACTGCCAGAACTGGCTCACGTCGCAAGCGCTGCGTGACGACTCTGCGGGCACAAACCCGACACCTGTTTCGCCCGAGCGATTAGTGACGATGGCGAAAGCGTATGGCGCTTCGATGGTCGGCAGCAGTTATAACGAGCCGCTGATCACTGCCGAGTGGGCAGTTTCAGTTTTTCAACAAGCGCGCAACGCTGGTTTCAAGACAGCATTCATCTCCAACGGCAACGCGACGCCGCAAGTGCTCGACTATCTGCGTCCCTGGACTGACTGTTACAAGATCGATCTGAAGTCGATGAACGATAAGAACTATCGACAGCTCGGCGGCGTGGTCGACAACATTCTCGAAACGGTGAAGATGGTCCACGAGCGTGGTTTCTGGGAAGAGATCGTGACGTTGGTCATTCCCGGGTTTAACGATTCGATCGACGAGTTGCGCCGGGCCGCGGATTTTATCGCTTCTGTGTCGCCTGATATTCCTTGGCACGTCACGGCGTTTCACCAGGACTATCGCATGACTGAAAATGCGAACACGACCGCGGAACAGTTGATCCAGGCGTGCGAGATAGGACGTGAAGCGGGGTTGAATTACATCTACGCCGGAAACCTGCCGGGACGCGTCGGACGTTGGGAGAATACACACTGTCCGTCGTGTGATGAGTTGTTAGTCGAGCGGTATGGTTATCTGATTAGACAAGTAAAAGTGAATAGGGACAGCCGCTGTCCGCAGTGTTCGACGGCCATCCCCGGCATGTGGACTACGGATTAAAAAATCTCTATCGCGCCGGCGGCGCAGGTGGGGGCGCGGCGATCTTCGTGGTTTGCGAAGCTACAGCCTGCCATCGTCCATTCTTTCTCGCATAAACATCCAGGAAACGATACTCGCCGCTGATGTCGATCGGCCGCGGCGCTTTCGGATCTTTGTACATCCCGTTTTTGACGACCGCGCGCCCGGTGATGAAAGCAGAGTCGGCGTTGATTACGGTGACCTTCTCGTCGACCACATCCCACGAGTCGGCGGTTATCGCTCCTGTCTCGATGCTTTGCACTTCTTCATTTTTCCCGGACACCAGGCCGTCGGGATAGGTGATGACGACGTCGTCCGCCAGCACACGGCGCACTGCCTCCGCATCGCGCGTCTTGAAAGCGCTGGACCACTCGCGTCCGAGTTTCTTCACCTCGGCTTCGATCGAAGCTGTGTTAACAGGTTCAACCGCGACGTTCTTGTTGGTGGTCAGGCTTGAATTAAGGTTCGTTTCGGCCGTCCGTCCACAACCAAACGACGCAAACACCATCATCAACAGGAGAAAAAGATTTCGTTTCATATACCTGCTTCTACGACAAAGCGTTTTTCGAGTCAACAAAATTGGTTGAATCCGTATTCGAACACGGATTTCCAGCCATTGACAGCACCAATTCTTCGGATCTATTGTTCGGCACGAGCCAGTTTGAACCGGCTTGCTAACCCTGCCAGTTTTTGGTCCTGAACATTCTTATTTCATGGGGAGGAGGTAACCATGATCCACCTTTCTAGAACCTCAAGACTTTGGTTACTCAACCGAGTTGCGCTCGCAGGCGTCTGTCTACTGTTTGCCGGCACGGCAATGGCGCAAACCGCGCCCAAGAGCACCGGCCCGCCCGACGACAAACCTGTTTTCCTCGACTATCGCGGAATTCAGATCGGTTGGGTCGCCGACGAAGTGCGCAAGAAGCTGGGCGCGCCTGCGGATAAAGGCGAGGAGCAGGATTTCTATGTCTTCAACGAAAAAGAAACCTGCCAGGTCCTTTACGATAAGACGACTAAGAAAGTGACCGCGATCTCGGTCGATTTCATGAACGGCGCGACGTCGGTGATCACGCCGCAACAGGTGTTCGGCGCTGACGTCGAAACGAAGCCTGACGGATCGAAATACAAGATCGTCCGCTATCCGAAAGCCGGATACTGGGTGTCGTACAGCCGCACGGCAGGCGACACGCCGATCGTCACGATCACGATGCAGAAGATGCAGGGCCCACCGAATTAATGGCAGTTACTTCGCTCGTCATTAAGGACCACGCAAGAACCCTGGGTTTCAACAAGGTCGGGATCGTCAGCGCCGCACAGCTCGAAGAGGAAGGGCGGCGCTTGAAAGAATGGCTCGCGCGCGGCTATCACGGCACGATGCAATGGATGGCGCGCGACGTTGAGAAACGTGTAGACCCGCGCGAGATCTTTCCCGCGGCGCGCTCCGTTGTCGTCGTCGCCCTCAACTACTACACGCCCAATCAACACGAAGAAAATCCTTCTAGCGGGAAAGTGTCGCGTTACGCGTGGGGCGACGATTACCACGACGTAATGATGGAGAAACTTCGCGCGTTGCTGGCGTGGATCAAAGAGCAGGATCCGCGAGCGGACGGAAAAGTTTGCGTCGACATTCAACCGGTGATGGACAAAGCATGGGCCGTGCGCGCCGGGCTTGGTTGGATCGGCAAACACTCGAACGTGATCACGCCCGAGTACGGTTCGTGGGTCTTCATCGGCGAACTGTTGCTGAACCTCGAACTCGAATACGACGACGAACGCATCGAAGATCACTGTGGCACGTGCACGCTCTGCATCGACGCCTGTCCGACCGATGCGATTACCGAGCCTTACGTAGTCGATTCAAACAAGTGCATCTCGTATGCAACGATCGAATTGCGCGCGCCGGAGTTACCTGCGCCGATCGAGGAAAATCTTTCCGGTTGGATTTACGGGTGCGACATCTGCCAGGATGTTTGCCCGTGGAATCGATTCGAGCAGGTGACGGACGAACCGCGTTTCGCGCCGCGCGACGGAAACGTAAACGCCGAACTTCGTGATATTGTCGAACTCAGTCACGACGCTTACGTCGAACGTTTTCGTGGGAGCGCGATGAAGCGCGCGAAGCTTGCGGGATTACAGCGCAACGCGCGCGCGCTGATGCCTGATTCATTCTGATGACAAAAATACAAGCGACTAATCCGGCGTTTGCCGATGAGATCAGGGCGAGCTTTGCGAAGCAGACGATCATGGATTTGATTGGCGGCGAGTTGACGCGAATCGAACCGGGTGTAGTTGAGATCACGCTTCCGTATCGCGCCGATCTCACGCAGCAGCATGGCTACGTTCATGCCGGTATCGTCACGACTATCGCCGACTCTGCTTGCGGGTACGCGGCGTACACGCTGATGCCGCCTGATTCGGATGTTCTTGCAGTCGAATTCAAAGTGAACCTGTTGCGTCCGGCGAAAGGCGAGATCTTCGTGGCTCGCGCTGAAGTCATCAAACCCGGCCGGACTCTCACCGTAGTTCGCGCCGACGTCGTCGCCACGGATGGCGCTGAAACTCACAGCCTCGTAGCAACGATGCTCGGCACCATGATGCGTCTTCCCCGTGCTTCCGGCCTGTCATGATTAACTCGGCGTAACTCTGCGGCCCTCTGTGTCTCTGCGTTTAGAGATGAGCGAGACGCAGGTTTAACGCAGAGACACAGAGGACCGCAGAGTTTCACCCCTCGCGTGTTATCATTTTTCGGCAATGTCAGTACTGCGTGATTCATACGGGCGAGCTATTCGCGACCTGCGAGTTTCCCTCACCGATCGGTGCAATTTCCGGTGTTTTTACTGTCTTCCGCACGGCGAGCCACCGATTGCTCCGAAAGAGCAGATGCTCTCTTACGAAGAGATCGAATACGCCTGCCGGATATTCGTGTCGCTGGGCATTGAGAAGCTCCGTTTGACCGGCGGCGAGCCGATGATGCGCCGCGATATCGAGACGATCATCCGTAAGTTGTCGGAGTTGCGAGCTGATGGATTATTGGATCTCGCGCTCACCACGAATGGCTATTTTCTTCCCGAACGCGCACTCGCTTTGAAGGAAGCCGGGCTCGATCGCGTCACGATCAGTCTCGATAGTTTGAAGCGCAATGTCTTCAAGCAAATGACGGGTGTTGACGTGCTGGACAAAGTGCTGGCGGGCATTGCGGCGGCGAAAGATGCGGGACTTGAACCGATCAAGATCAATGCGGTGATAGTGCGCGGTCATAACGAGGGCGAGGTCGCCGATTTCGCGGCGTTTGCGCGCGAGCACGACGTGAAGATGCGTTACATCGAGTTTATGCCGCTGGATTCAGGTCACGACTGGTCGCGTGAAGACGTTGTGTCCGGCCGAGAAATTCACGATCGCATTCACGAACGATTTCCGCTCGTGAAGCTCGACGTCAAACGCGGCTCGGAAACTTCGGCGCGTTATCGTTTTGCGGACGGCGCGCCGGGTGAGATCGGAATCATCGCGCCGGTAACTGAACCATTCTGCGGGGCGTGCTCGCGTATTCGTTTGACTGCCGACGGCCAGATTCGAACCTGCTTATTCTCTACCGTGGAACACTCACTGCGCGACGTGATTCGCAGCGGCGCTTCGCGCGAAGAGGTCGTCGAATATATCGAATCCGTGGTTTATAAAAAAGAGCCACGCCACTTCATCAACGATCCGGAATTTGTCACCCCTTCACGCACGATGAGCTTTATCGGCGGTTAAGCAAACACGGATTTTTCGTCGATGTCTTTGACCGCTTTCAACGCCGAAGATAACGCCCCCTGAATCCACGAATACAACGGCGAGAGATGCTCGCCTGCGAAGTACACGCGGCCATCGGGAGCGGAGGCCGTCAGCAGTTCAAATAGACCAACAAACCCCCACGCGCCGCGCGACCATTCATCCTCGGTCCAACATTTCGTCACTCCATGTTCGAAGTTCGCTCGCAAGCCGCTGAAAATTGAATCGAGCTGTTTCGACGTCTGCTTGATCCGTTCGCGCTCCTTCAAAGATGTGACTCGGTCAGCTTCGGCGTACCGCGCGTAACTCATAAGAATGCCGCGTGGTCCAGCCTGGTTCCAGGTCGGCTGCCAGATCTCGATCGCGTCTTTTGTGAAGGCAAATCCGTTGAGCCCTTTACCTTCCCAGAAGCGAGTCTTCGTTTGCACGTAGACGCGCGAGACGTTGTCGTAGGCAGTTTCTTTGATCAGCTTTTTCTTGCGCGCAGACAGACCCGGCAATTCAAGCCGGCGCAAAACCGTAAACGGGATCGTGCAGAGAACGGCGTCGCCTGACATCGTCTGCGTCGATCCGTTTTGCAGAAACTTCACAGTTGCTTGTTTCGCGTCCTGTTCGATGCGCACGACCGCGGCGTTGTAGTGAATCTTATTCGCCAGCCGCGCGGCGAATGCCTTTGGCAGCAGATCCATGCCGCCGGTGATCGTGTGCCAGATCTCGGGCGTCCCGCCGAGTTCTTCGTTGTAGTTCTGCGTCATCGCGTCGGTGTAGCCCTCGATTGGCACTTCACGACGCCCGCCCAGATCGAAACGCACGATTTTGAGTTTTGAAGGATAGAAAGGTTCGAGCGGGAGATTGAATTCCTTGATGTATTTGAGGGTGAGTTCGTGACTGTCGCGCACGCGTGCCGCGCCTGCTTCGGCGTGAAGCCCGCCGGCGAATGGTTCGCGCAGCGTGTGAACGCGTCCGCCGGGGCGCGGGCGCGCTTCGAGGATCGTGACGTCGTGACCGAGTCTTGAGAGTTCGTATCCAGCAACAAGCCCGGCCATTCCGGAGCCCAGGATGAGCACCTTTTTGGCCGGGCCTTTGATAACCAGTCTCGACGCCGCGCCTGCGACTGCACCAGCGCTATGTCTCAGGAACTGGCGGCGAGTAATTCCCAATGCATCGCCTCATGGAAACACGGATTTGGGGATTAGTTCCTTCGTCGTGAATCCGGCCGGTTCGGTCGTGTGTTCGTTGGCCGCGCCGGTGTGGCCGGTGGTGTCTCCGGCTCTGCGGGCGGACGCGCCGGCATCTCGGCGCTCGGCAGTCGCGGCAACAATTCGTCGCGCATCGCTAATTGATAGACGGACCACGCGACGATCATCGCATTCTTCTTCACGTCGTCTTCGAGTATGCGCTCGTAAGTGTCGAGGTTCGTGTGCCACGTGTGCGAGTTGTACTCGATCGGATCCTGGCCCATCCCGATGCCTGGCAGACCGGCCTGGTTGAACGACGTGTTGTCAGAACCGCCGAGCCGCCGGCTGCGAGTCGGCACTGCGCCCACCACGCCATCAGCTTTGAACGGCTCCAGAATGTCGCGCAGGATGTTTGCAGTTTCCGGTGTTCCAAAAACAGAAACGCCGCGCACGCGCCCGGTGCCCGAGTCGATATTGAAATAACCGCCAAACTTTTCGAATCCCGGTTTCGGGTTCTCGTAAGATCCGAAATGTTCTTTGACGTAGGCTTGCGAACCGAGCAGTCCCTGTTCTTCGCCGCTCCACAACGCGACCCGGATCGTGCGTCGTGGCTTCACGTTGAGCACTTTCAGGATGCGCGCAGCTTCCATCATGATCGCGCAACCGATCGCGTTGTCGGTGGCGCCGGTCGCGGCGTGCCACGAATCGAGGTGGCCGCCGAGCATGATCACTTCGTCGGCTTTGTCCGTGCCGCGAATCTCGCCGATCGTGTTGTAGGACGTAGAGCCTTCGGGATAGACGCGGTTCACGATGTTGAACTCCATGACCACGTCTGTTCCATCGTTGAGGATGCGCGTGATGCGGCCAAAATCTTCATTGCTCATCACGATCGTCGGGACGACTTTGTTGACGTCGAACGAGCGATTATTGAAGGCGCGAATCTGTCGAAACTCGCGTCCGGCGTCGTTGACGCGCACCGCCACGCCGTTGTCTTTCAGAAACGCGTCGAGTTGTTCGTCGATTTGCCGGGTTGAAAGCGGACGCGGTGCGTTAGCGGCCGGCGTCGGTGTCGGCGAAGGCATCGGGATTTGGAACGGTTGCGGGTTTGGACCGTAGCGCCGCGCCGCCTGTTCGTCGGTCTGGCGCTTGGCGGGCGGATTCAAGTTAACGGGAATCACGGTCGCTCGGCCCACTAGAACGATCTTTCCGCGCACCAATGGTTTTTGCGCTGTAAAGAATGCGGTAAGTTGTTCCTGCGACGGGCGCTCCGGAAGCAACAGGTGATGGGCCTTGGCAGTTACGGCGCCTTTCGTGCTGGGCGTCCAGGCGAGCACCTCGCAAACGAGCGGATCTTTTACTGGCGAGACGAGGTGCGCGGTGAGCCGCTCGTTGGCCCAACCGGGATGTTTGAAGTCCCACGGCTCGAGATGTGCATTTTCGAGTCCCCATGCCGTCATCTGTTTCACCGCCCATTCGGCGGCGGCCTTATGGTTTGGCGAACCAGTCAGACGCGGGCCGTAAAGGTCGGTGAACATGTGCATGGTTTTCATGATTTGCGAACGCTCCATCGCTTCTTTGCGGATGCGAGCGAGCATGTCTCCGCTTCCGTTCTGGGCAGCGATGGGGAGTGCGAGTAGCGATACGACTAGCGACAGGGCGACGAGCCTTTTTACCATCTAGTGTCTCCGGAAGGTCGATTAGGTTGGGTCCTAGCGGCGAGATTATACTTTGTGCACACGGATTACTAAAACTATCGGGAGAAACGAATGAGTGCAGCAATCAAATCTGTGTTGGCAAACTCGCGGCGTGTGTACGTCGAAGGAAAATTGCCGGGTGTCAAAGTGCCGTTTCGGGAGATCGCGCAGACGCCTTCGCGCAACTTCGACGGGACTTTAGTGTCGAATCCGCCGGTGCGGGTTTACGACACGAGCGGACCGTGGGGCGACAATGAAATTCATTGCGATGTGAGCACGGGACTGCCCGCATTGCGCGAGGAGTGGATTCGCGCGCGTGGCGATGTCGAAGAGTATGAAGGACGTTCGCCGCAGCCGATCGACGATGGTTATCTGACCTTTGAAGCGGCGAATCGGGCGAAGATCAAGGACGCCGGAAAGCTCGAGGAGTTTCCCGGGTTGCGTCGCAGGATTTTGCGAGCGACGCCAGGTTCGTGCGTGACGCAATTGCACTACGCGCGTCGCGGGATCGTCACTCCCGAGATGGAGTTTATTGCGATCCGCGAGAACCTCGGCCGCGAGGCGGCGTTTACTGCTGCGGGCGATGCGCCGCGCGATTCGTTGTTGCATCAACACAACGGCCACTCGTTTGGCGCGGCGATTCCCTCGTATGTCACGCCGGAATTTGTGCGCGACGAGGTTGCGCGCGGACGCGCGATCATTCCGGCGAATATCAATCATCCCGAGTCGGAGCCGATGATCATCGGCCGCAATTTCCTCGTCAAGATCAACGCGAACATCGGAAACTCCGCCGTTGCGTCGTCGATCGAAGAAGAAGTCGACAAGATGCGCTGGTCCATTCGCTGCGGCTCGGACACGGTGATGGATCTCTCGACCGGCAAAAACATCCACGCCACGCGCGAATGGATCATTCGCAATTCGCCCGTGCCGATCGGCACTGTTCCGATCTACCAGGCGCTCGAAAAGGTCGGCGGCAAAGCAGAAGAACTGACGTGGGAGATCTTTCGCGACACGCTGATCGAACAGGCCGAGCAGGGCGTCGACTATTTCACGATTCATGCCGGCGTGCGGCTGCCTTACATTCCACTAACCGCGCGACGAACGACGGGGATCGTCAGTCGCGGCGGGTCGATCCTCGCGAAGTGGTGCCTCGCGCATCACGAAGAGAGTTTTCTGTACACGCGTTTTCGCGAGATCTGCGAGATCATGGCTGCGTATGACGTTTCGTTCTCGCTTGGCGACGGTTTGCGTCCCGGATCGATTGCCGACGCCAACGACGAAGCTCAATTTGCCGAACTCGAAACCCTTGGCGAGCTGACGAAGATCGCGTGGGAACACGATTGCCAGGTGATGATCGAAGGACCGGGCCACGTTCCGATGCACCTGATCAAAGAGAACATGGACAAGCAACTCGAAACGTGTCATGAAGCGCCGTTCTACACGCTTGGTCCACTCACTACCGACATCGCGCCCGGATACGATCACATCACGTCGGCAATTGGCGCGGCGATGATCGGTTGGTACGGAACGGCAATGCTTTGTTATGTCACGCCGAAAGAACATCTCGGTCTGCCGAACAAAAAAGACGTGAAAGACGGCGTGATCGCGTACAAGCTCGCGGCGCACGCCGCGGATCTCGCGAAGGGACATCCGGGCGCGCAGTATCGCGACAATGCTTTGTCGAAAGCGCGTTTCGAGTTTCGTTGGGAAGACCAGTTCAACCTTTCACTCGATCCCGAAGTGGCGCGCGAGTATCACGACGAAACTCTCCCGCAGGAAGGCGCCAAGCTGGCCCACTTCTGCTCCATGTGTGGCCCCCATTTCTGCTCGATGAAGATCACCCAGGACGTGCGTGAATACGCCGCTCAGAAGCAAGTGGAAGAGGCCGAAGCGTTGTCGCTGGGGATGCAAGAAAAAGCAAGGGAGTTTGTCGATGCCGGCGGGGAGATCTATCGAAAGTAAATACACGGCCCTCGATTCTGAAATGCTGGTGGCAGTGCGCTATAACGAGGCGGCACGACACCTCGACGTGATATTCCGTACGGGTGACAAGTATCGGTACAAGGGCGTGCCGCCATTGGAGTATGCAGGGTTGATGGATGCGAAGTCTCATGGGCAATACATGCACAAGAGAATCCTGAACCGGTACGACTACGAGCGTCTCGACTGATCACTCGCGCAATAACTCAACCGCCTTCAACACGCGCGCGATGCCGCGATTGACGTGCGTGCCGAGCGCGACGAGGCCAAGGATCACGATCGAATAGCAGCTCACCGTCGAGATCAACAGCAGCACGTGCAATTTGTTTGAGAAGTCGGCCAGCAGGACGAAAGTCAGTAAAAATGCCATCTCAACCACGAACGCGCCGAAGAACGCGAATTTGAAATTCCGTTCGGTGCGATCGATTCGCGCCAGCGCCGCCGTCCTCACTTCATCGATATTTTTTGCTCTCTGTGCCATCACAAACCTCCTTTACTTATTCCACATGGAATAGACCACGTACGAAGTAACTGCAAACTCGACAATCGCAAATATGATCAATGCCTTCTTTATCATTCCAACCTCCTTCTCAATCTTTCCAGTCCATAGGCCAACCGCGATTTCACCGTGCCAACCGGAATGTCCAACACCGCGGCCGTCTCGCCCAACGACATCTCGTGCAGGTAGTAGAGCACTATCACCGCGCGGCTCGCGGGCGATAGATCGCCTATTAACTCCGGCAAACGTTTAATCAACTCCGGTGAATAAGCCGGCTCGCCTGCGGGAACGACATTCAACACGGCTTCATCTCTGACCTGCTCGGTCCAACGCCGTTCCCGCTTCAAATAACGAAACGCCTCTCGCGTCGCGATCTGGTAACACCACGCCCGAAACGCGTGCGGCTCGCGCAACCAACGCAGCTTCCGATAGATGCGAATGAACACTTCCTGCAAAATGTCTTCGGCAAGCTGCCGCTCATTCACGAGGCTGACGATGTAGCGAAACAGCGGCTCCTGCACGCGCTTGAACAACTCGTCCAGCGCCTCGCGGCTGCCGGACTGCGCTTGCAACACCCACCAGTTTTCCTGCTCCGATGTCGTCTTGCCAGCCATTCGATTATTTGACCCGCCAAAGAAGGATCAGGTTCGGATCGATCTAGAGATACTGTCCAACTCTGCGATCTCTGCGATCCTCCGTATCCGCGGCGTTATCCTGCGGCTGGTATATGTAACCGCAGAGAACCAGAGAACCGCAGAGATCGCGGAGAGATCTATGATATTTTCTCGGCCATGCGATTAATAATTTGCCTGCTGCTCGCAGCTTCGATCTTTACGCCACCGGCTGAGGCGCAACGCCGTTTTGCTGAAGGAGGCGTGCCGCCGCCGAAGTTTGCCGACCCCGAACGCAAACAGAAACTCGCCGCGGCATTTCCCGAGATCGAAAAGGCGTTTATGGCCTACGTCGAGCGGCAACAGATGCCCGGCGCGGTTATGGGAATTATCGTCGACGGCGAACTCGTTTGGGTGAAAGCGGCAGGCATGCGCGAGACTGGCGCAAAAGCTCCCGTCACGCCCGAGACTGTCTTTCGCATCGCGTCGATGACGAAGAGTTTCACCGGAATGGCGATCCTCAAACTGCGCGACGACGGCAAACTGTCGCTCGACGATCCGGCGGCGAAGTACGTTCCCGCGCTCGCAGATCTGCCGTATCCGACTAAAGACTCGCCCGCGATCACGATTCGTCACCTGTTAACACACTCCGAAGGATTCCCGGAAGACAATCCGTGGGGCGACCGGCAGTTACACCAGAGCGACGAAACGATGCGCGCGTGGATGCGCACCGGTATTCCGTTTTCAACTGTGCCCGGAATGGAGTTCGAGTATTCAAACTACGGCTTTGCGATCCTTGGCGCTGTCATCGCTCGCGCTTCCGGCAAGCCATACGCCGATTATGTTCGCGACAACATCCTGCGGCCGCTTGGCATGAACGCGTCGACGTTCGAATCGACCGAAGTGGCGAAAGATCAGATCGCGCTTGGCTATCGCTGGGATGGACAGGCATATCAACCCGAGCCGATCCTCGCGCACGGTTCGTTTGGCGGCATGGGTGGACTTTGGACCAGCGCCCGCGATCTCGCTCGCTACGTCGCGTTTTTGATGTCGGCGTTTCCGCCACGCGACGAAGCCGATCGCGGGCCGATCAAACGCAGCAGCGCGCGCGAGATGCAGCAGGTTGGACGCGCTCAGCCGGCGACTGCGTTTCGCACCGCGGTGGATGGCCCGTTGCAGTTGGGTTCCGGCGGGTATGCTTACGGTTTAGGCGTTTCGCAGGACTGTCGCTTCAATTATATCGTCGGACACAGCGGCGGGTTGCCGGGGTATGGTTCGTTGATGCGCTGGTTGCCGGAGTACGGCGTCGGCATGATCGCGATGGGCAACCGGACGTACGCGGGCTTCGGCGGCGTCTTCAACGAAGCCTTGAACGCGTTGCACAAGACGGGCGCGTTGCAGCCGCGTGTCGTGCAGCCTTCCGCGGCGTTGCTCTCAGCGCAGGCTGATGTTTCACAGTTGATCATTAAGTGGGACGACGCGCTCGCGAATCGCATCGCGGCCGATAACCTGTTTCTCGACGTTCCCGCGGAGACGCGAAAGACTCGCTGGCAAGCGTTAGCGAAAGACCACGGCACGTGCCGCCCAGCGACGACGATCGAACCCGAGAACGCGTTGCGCGGAACGTGGAAGATGATGTGCGACAAAGGTTGGTTGCAAGTGGGTATTACACTCGCGCCGACGATGCCGCCGAAAGTTCAGCTAGTCAGTATCGCGCCCGTTATCCCGCCGGACGCGGAGATGACGAAGACGATCGAAACCGTCGGCAAATTGCTTGCGTCATGGGATGCGGACGCCGTGAAAGCGATCGCCGCGCCGTCGTTGGACACCGACCGAATGCGGCGTCAGTTTGCGACTGCCTCGGCGTGGGGAAGTTGCAAGATCGGCGAGACGCTAAGCGGCAACGGAACGCGCAGCAGCACGGTACGCTTGGTTTGCGAGAAAGCTCCAATGGCCGCGCGTGTCAGCCTCGAACCGAACACGCATAAATTAACGGACGTGGCGCTGATTCCACTTCGCGAACAGCGATGTGTCCCCTAATAAGCGAAGCCGGCGCGGCGTTGCATCTCGCGCAACGCATCGGGAATGAATGAAGTGATCTGGTGGGTTTCTTCGCGCCCGTCGGCGTAGGTTTGGTAAAGACTGAAATCGGGAAGCGAAAGACAACTGAGCGGCGACTGCCGTTCGCAGCCGGTGTCGAGGCCGACTGCGCTGTGCGAAATGTAGATCCCGTGACGCCCGAGGCGGCCACGCAACGGCAACAACGGCGTCGGCGTGTGCCCGAAGATGCACGGCTTCCCGCGATAGTTCTTGTAAAAACTCATATCGCGCATCCATAACAACGACGTCGGCGAACTCTCACTCGGATGCTTGCCTTCATCCAATCCCGCATGAACATAAATCGCGTGGTCGTCTTCGTAAAAGAACGGCAGACCACGCATAAATTCGAGATGCTCGGCGGGCACGGCGCGCTCCAATATCAGTCTCACTTCCTCGAAATCCTGCTCGGGATCGGCGAATGGTAACTGGCCTGTGTACTGTTCGTACGTCCGCTGGCCGCCCACTACAGGCGTGAGCCAGATCGTCGGCTCGTTGTCGAGAAAGTCCATCATCATCTGCTCGTGATTTCCGCGCAGACAGATCACCCGCTCCGGATTCTCGCGACACAGCTTCATCGCGTGCTCGACGCAGCCCGGAGCGTCGGCGCCGCGATCGATCAGATCGCCGAGCAGGACGAGCGTGTCTGTTTCCGGATCTCGCGGCAGCATGTCGAGCAGGTTGAGGAGCTGCGCGCAACGGCCGTGGATGTCGCCGACGACAAACGTTTTCATTCAGTCTGATCCCCGTGCGTCGGACGTTGAGTTTTAATGCCTTTCATGAGTTCGAGGAAGCGCGGATCTTCGTGCATGTCTGTCCAATTCGGATCAGACTCAAACCAGCGATAGTTTTCATTGCCGAGACGAATCGCAGTCTCCAGCCATCGGAGTGCTTCTACCTGGCGGCCCTGCAAGAGGTAGGCGGAGGCGAGCCAGTAAGATATATCGTAATCGGCCTCGGCCACCAGCCTGACTTTCTGCGTGAGCTGTTCGTTGGCCTTCGTGTGCTGGCCCTGGGCGCTGAGACAGATGGCGAGAATCGGACGGATGCCATCCATCTGCGGGTGCCGCAGGAGCACTCCCTCGAGGAGCTTGATCGATTCGGCAATCTCACCTTTGTAGTAAAGCACGCGCGCGCGAATCACCTTGATCATCGGATGCTCCGGCTCGAGTGCAGCGCCTTGATCGAGTTCGTGCAACGCCTGGTCGTAGTCGCCCTGGTACATGAAGATGCGCGCGCGGTTGTAACTCGCCGGAACGCGTTCGCCCGGATTGAGTTTCACCATCCGATAGTAACTACGCAACGCTCGTTCGTAATCGCCGTCAAGCCTCGCGACGACGGCACGCACAAAATGCACGCCCGGATCGTTTGGATACTCGTCTCGCAGCAGTTCGACTTGCGTTCGCGCTTTCTGCTTCTGGCCGCCGGTCAGGTAAATAAAGATCATCTGCATGCGCGCTTCCAGCAGCTTTGGATCGAGCGCGAGTGCTTTTTTGAAAGCGTTCTTCGCTTTGTCGTGATCGCCGGACTGGCCGAGTCCTTTCAACACGCGGTTGACGTAGGAACTGCCGAGCGCCGAATAAGCGAGCGCGAAGTTCGGATCGATCTCGATCGCGCGGCGGAAGTGTTCGATCGACGAGTCGAGATGTTCGCGTTGGACCGTGTGATAGATGAACGTGGCAAGACAGTCGCGACCGCGCAGATATTCTTCCGAGGCGGCGGCGTCGACAGTCGAGCTTCTAGCGAGTTGAAGTTTTTCGTCGGGACTGAGTTCGAGACGCAAACCTTCGACGATACGCTGGACGATGATGTCCTGCACGCCGATTATGTCGCTCGCGTCAGCGTCGATTCTCTCGCTCCAGAGAATCTCGCTGGTCAGGACGTCGAGCAGTTGCGCGGTCACACGCAGTTTCTCACTCGCGCGCAAAAACGTCGCGGTGAGAATGGCGTCGACACTCAGGTCGCGTCCGGCTTCGGCAGGATCGACTTCGCGATTCTGATACTTCACGATCACCGACGAAGGCCGCACCACAAGCGATCGAACCCGCGCCAATTCCGTGATCACCGCGTCGGCGAGCGAGAACTGATAGAAATCGATCTCCCGATCGTTGCCGACGTTCTTGAAAGGCAGAATCGCGACGCTCTTTCGCTCGCGGTCACCCAAACTCGTCAACGGACTCTCGTGCGCCTCGGGAACACGTCCCGATGGTTTGGAAATAGTTGACGTGGTTTCGCCGCCGAGGTTTCCAGTCAGCCAGCGCAGCGCGCGCGTCACGGGATTTCGCGGCGTCAAATGCGTGGGCGCAACCGGCGTGGCGCCCTCGTCGATTCCTGGTAACGCATCGGTCCCGATCTCACGAATCACCGCGCGCAGGTCGTTCGCGAAATAAGAGATCTTTTGATAACGATTGCGCGGATCCTTGGCGAGCGTTTTGTCGAGAATCGTCTGCAACTGCGCGGGCACGCGGCCGGGCCGGACTTTCGCCAACGGCAGCGGCTCGTCGTGCAAGACTGCATGACGCACTTCGACCGCCGTGTTGCCGCGAAACGGCCACGTTCCGGCGAGCATCTCGTACAACAAAACTCCGGTCGAAAAAATGTCCGCGCGCGCGTCGACACGATCGCCGCGCGCCTGTTCGGGCGCGGCGTACGTCGCCGTGCCGTAAGGGACGCCGACTTCAGTGATCTCGGTGTGGTGAATGCCGGAAGTTCGCGCCTGCTCTTCGTCGAGCAGTTTGGCGAGGCCAAAATCGAGGACTTTAACCTGGCCCGTGGGCGTGACCATCACGTTTCCGGCCTTGATGTCGCGATGGATGATGCCGCGCGAGTGGGCCGCGGCGAGCGCGTCGGCAGTTTGCAACGCGATCGACAAGGCGCTTTCGAGCGAGAGTGGACGTCCGTTTACGAGCTGCCGGACGTTCCGTCCCTCGATGTACTGCATCACGATGAAGTGGATGCCGTTGATCTCGTTGAGATCGAAAATGGTGCAGATATTCGGGTGATCGAGCGCGGAGGCGAGGCGGGCTTCGCGCTCGAAACGCTTGAGATTGCCCTCTTTAGCAGTAAGCTCGGCCGGGAGGACTTTGATCACCACCGTCCGGCCGAGCTTTGAATCGACTGCTTTATAGACCGTCCCCTGGCCGCCCTCACCGAGCTTCTCGAGGATCTTGTAATTCCCCAGCGTCGAACCGATCATTGTTTGACTGTTCTCTGCGGCCCTCTGCGTAGTTTCAACGCAGAGGCGCAGAGGACCGCAGAGTTACGCAGAGGATACCTTCATAGATAGGACATCACTGCCAGACTGCAATGTACAGGAGATGATCGCCGTCGTCACTCCGTGATTCCCACTTGCCAGAGCAAAAATGCAAAGTCGTACGCCGTTTCACGCAGTGCGTCGTAACGTCCGGACGCGCCGCCGTGGCCGGCCCCGAAGTTGACTTTCAACAAAAGTGGGTTGTTATCAGTCTTCATCGCGCGCATTTTCGCGACCAGCTTCGCCCCTTCCCAATAAGGCACCTGGCTGTCGTTCACCGAGACTTTCACGAGTGTCGCCGGATATTGCTTTTTCTCGATGTTGTCATAAGGCGAGTACTTCTTCATGTACTCGTAGGCGTCCTTCTCGTTCGGATTGCCCCACTCGATGTACTCGCTCGTCGTCAACGGGAGGGTAGCATCGAGCATCGTGTTGAGAACGTCGACAAACGGCACCTGCGAGATTACCGCCTTGAACAGATCGGGACGCAGGTTCGAAACAACGCCCATCAGCAAACCACCGGCACTGCCGCCTTCGATCACGAGGCGGTCGCTCGACGTGTACTTCATCTTGACGAGCGCGTCACCGCAGGCGATGAAGTCGGTGAACGTGTTCATCTTGGTCATCATCCTGCCGGCCTGCCGCCACTCTTCGCCCATTTCACTGCCGCCGCGAATGTGACCAATCGCGAAGATCACGCCGCGATCGAGCAGGCTGAGCCGGCTTGAAGAGAACGTCGGCGGAATCGAGTAACCATACGAGCCATAGCCGTAGAGCAACAACGGCGCCGAACCGTCGAGCTTCACGCCTTTACGATAGACGAGCGAGATCGGAACTTTCGTGCCGTCACTCGCGGTCGCAAACACGCGCTCGGCTTTGTAGTTGTTTCGATCGAAGCCGCCGGGAACTTCCTGCTGTTTCAGGAGCGTCGACTTGCCCGTGTTCATGTCGTAGTCGAACGTCGAGTTCGGCGTGACGAGCGAGTTGTAGGCATACCTGACGACCGACGTGTTGTATTCACGATTCGCACTCAAACCCACGGAATAAACCGGTTCGGGAAGTTCGATCAGGTTGCGTTTGTTTGTCTTGAAGTTGATGACTTCGAGCTGCTGGAGACCGTTTTCCCACTCGGAAAGCACGGCATGATCGGCGAAGAGACTGATACCGTCCAGTTTCACCGCCGGGCGATGGGCCACAAAATCTTTCCAGTTTGCTTCCGATGGATCGCTGACCGGCACGGTGACGATGCGGAAGTTTTTCGCGCCTTTGTTCGTGCGGATGTAGAACAACCCGCCACGATGATCGGCGTCGTACTCGTGCAGCGGTTGGCGCGCGAGAAGCGTTTTGAACGCAGTGTCGGGTTTGTCGGCGGGAAGATAACGCACCTCAGTCGACGTCTTACTGAAGATGTCGAGCATGATGATCGCTTTGTCGCGCGTGCGCGAGACGCCGATGTCAAAGATCTCGTCTTTCTCTTCGTAAGCAAGATCGTACTTGTCACTGCCGAGAACGTGTTTGAACAACTTGTCGCTGCGTTTGGTGACCGCGTCTTCCGTGACGTAGAAAAACGTCTTGTTGTCGGTGGCCCAGGCGAAGGCGTTGACGCGTTCGGCGCGGTCCGGAAGCAGTTTGCCCGTGCGCAGATCTTTGATTTGCAGCGTGTACTGGCGATAGCCGGTGTTGTCAGTGCTGTAGGCCAGCAGGTTGCCGTCGTCAGACGGGATAAACATCCCGACGCTCATGAACTTCTGGTCCTTCGCGAGCTCGTTCTGATCGAGCACGATCTCTTCGGGCGCGTCGGTGCTGCCTTTCTTGCGGCAGAAGATCGGATACTGTTTACCTTTCTCGGTCCGCGAGTAATAGAAATAGTTGCCCCAGCGATAAGGGACGTTGGTATCAGTCTCTTTTATATGACTGACCATTTCGTTGTAGAGCTTTTCCTGCAACGCGGCGGTCGGTTTCATGACCGTGTCGGCGTAATTGTTCTCGGCCTCGAGATGCGCGAGCACGGCGGGGCTGGTTTTTTCGCGCAGCCAGAAATAGTCGTCGACGAGCGTGTCGCCGTGAATCTGGGTGGTCTTTGTTTTCTTTTCTGCCATTGGTGGTTTGAGCGAACCCGCGCCTCCGTTTGACTGTGCGTTCGCGGCGTTATCGATCGAGAGCGAACAGCATATAAGAATGACGAACGCGAAAAGGGATCTGAACTGGTTTTTCATGGGGCACCTTCCTCAGCGAGACTGATTGTAGAGTTGGATTAACCAAGCCTTGTCAGCAGGAGCAAAACGCAGAGGGTTATTTTCTGTTATCGCCGGCACACGGCCGGAGTTAGTCGTGAACCGTTCAACCACGCGGCGGGTTTCCCCAGCCTGAACCGATGTACTTGCCGTCTTCGACGATGCACGGCACCGTTGGGTCGTTGTTGGAATACGAGAACATCTCGGCGCGACGGGCGCGATCGTTTTGTGCGTCGTAGTCGGTAAAGGGAATGCCTTTGGAGTTGTAAAACTCCCGCGCTTGCTGGCAGTAAGGGCATCCCGGTTTTGTGTAAATTACTAGGGCCAAATTCGATACTCCTGAGTTGGTTTCATTATGCGCAAGACCGGATTATACTGCCGCTGCCTATGAGTGAACAAAGCGCAGGGGGCAACGGTCTCGAGGAGGTTGCGGCCGATCTGCTCGACCCCTACGAGAAGCTGATCGACGTCGAGATCGTGGGGCGCAAGGTTGCGGTGCCGGAAAAGAACCGCCTGCTGCGTTGTTTTCAGTTTTTGTCGATCAACACGATTTCCTATGGCGATTTTTGCTGGAACGGCGACTGTAGCAATTGCCAGATCTGGTATCACACGAAAGGGCAGGATGAACGCAACGATCGCCCCGCGCTTTCCTGCCGGCTGGTTTGTGAAGAGGGAATGGTGATTACGAAGTTGAGCCACCACATCAAACTCGACGGCATTACTTCACCACAAGAAGCACAAGAGCCACAAAAAGCACAAAATAGATAGTGAAGTGAGTAGTCGCTTTTCTTGTGCCTTTTGTGTCCTCTTTTCTTGTGCCTCTTCGTGGCTAATATTTTGGCACGCTGGGGTCGACCTCATCCGACCAGCCGAGAATCCCGCCTTTGAGGTTCACCAGTTTTCCCTGGAAACCCGAACGCTGAAGCGCGTCGATCGCGCGTGCGCTGCGGCCGCCCGCTTTGCAGTGCACCACGGTTTCACGATTCGGATCGATCTCGTCCATGCGCGTCAGCACCTGGCCCAGCGGGATGTGCACGGAGTTCGGGATCCGGGCAAACGCAAACTCGTTGTCTTCCCGCACGTCGATGATCTGAATATCGTCGCCATTGTCGAGGCGTTGTTTTAACTCAGTTGAGGTGATTTCTTCCATCATTCACTCCGCATGTGCGATTGTTGAACGAACATATCTTACACTACACTTGCCTCGCCATGAGATTCCAGTTCTACTCAGAAGCCATCGACAAAGTCCCCAAACTTTCAATCGACGGAACTGTTGATAACAGCATTCATTTCTCACATTGGCAAGGAAATACGACGCCCGTCGAGGTGAAGGCGGATACGTCGACCGAGATCGCATTGAATCTCGTCGCGTCGCCGAATTACGCGGCGCTGACTGAGAACATCGAGCTGGTGACAAACAACCACTTCGACGCCGACGGCGTGTTGTCAGTTTGGACCGTGCTGAACGGGAAACGAGCGCTTCCGTATCGCGATC
This sequence comes from Pyrinomonadaceae bacterium, assembly GCA_035276045.1. Lineage (GTDB taxonomy): Bacteria > Acidobacteriota > Blastocatellia > Pyrinomonadales > Pyrinomonadaceae > PSRF01. Next base: position 24,906 of record DATELZ010000144.1, read on the forward strand.
TGCTGATCGCCGCGGCGGACGCGGGAGACTTTTCTGAGCACTCGAGTGACGATGGCGTGCGTGTCAGCATCGCGATTCAGGGCAGCGAGCAGGCAGGTTCTGACAACGACGACGCATCGCCTTTAGCGAGTTGGCTGGCCGGGGGCGATGTTGACGATGATGCGCGGGCGTATGAAGTGGTGCTGCCGGAAGTGGAGCGACTGCTTTCGAATGTGAATGCTTACGAATCTCTTTGGCGCGAGGGTTGGGATCATGTGGCGAAGGCGTTGGAGAGTTTTGCCAGCGGAGCGTCGCAGGTTGTGGAGCATGACGCTTCACGTATTTCTCTGATTACCCTGGAGCCCGGGCTTCAGAGTCCAAAGATGGAGATCGCGAAGCACGCGCGCGGCGATTTGTTTCTGACTGCGACTCCAGCGCCGGATGGGTGGTTGTATCGATTGGATTATCCGTACTATTCGTGGGCCGAAACAGTCGTACGCCCGGGCGTCGCGCGCCGCGATCTTACGAGCGCGCTGGCAACGCTCAGCGAAAAGGAAGTAAACGGAAGCTGGGCGAGTGACAATCGCGAGCTGACTTCAATCGCCAGGTTTGTCGATTCTGAGGGAAGGATGACGGCGTCGCGGTTGTCGCCGGATGAGGTCGTCGCAGTGTTGAGTGCAGCATGCACGACGTTGTAATCATCGGAGCTGGACCTGGTGGCCTGTCGGCGGCGTTCTGGTGTGACGAACTCGGCCTCGATACGCTCGTCGTCGAACAAGCGGAACAGATCGGCGGTCAACTCCATCGCGTTTACAACCCGATCGGAAACTATCTCGGTCTGAAAACACGTAACGGCGAGGAGTTGTTCGAGCTGTTTTCGCGTGACGTCGACGAGGCTGATTTCGATCTTTGGACCGGGGCGGTTATCGATTCCGTAGACTTGCGCGCCAAACGCATCTCGCTCCGCAGTGGCGAAACGTTGCAGGCGATCTCGATTGTGATCGCCACCGGCGTGCGGCCGCGTTTATTGGGAATTCCCGGCGAGAACGAGTTTAGCGGCGTGATCGAATCCGGCGCGCGCGATCGCGATCTCTTCGCCGGCAAAGACGTTTGCATCATTGGTGGTGGCGACGCGGCAGTCGAAAACGCATTGTTGCTCGCGGAAGTTTGCGCTACGGTGACGCTGGTCCATCGCGGCAGAAAGCTGCGCGCGCGGCGCGAGTTTGCGGAACGCGTTCAACCAAACAATCGCATCACGGTTTTCACGGAATCGGTAGTCACGCGTATCATTGGCGGCGATACTGGCGCAGTCGAGGCCGTTGAGATTCAGCGCAAGGGCGGGTTGAAGCCTTTTCAGCTTGCCGTGCGCGGTGTGTTGATTCGTATCGGCGTCGAGCCGAACACGGAACTGTTTCGCGATCAACTGGCGGTCGACGAAAAAGGTTACGTCACGGTGAACAGCGAACAGGAAACAAGCGTGCCGATGGTGTTTGCCATCGGCGACGTGGCGAACCCGATCGCGCCGACGATCAGCGGCGCCACCGGCGCAGGCGCAACCGCTGCAAAAGTAATCGCCGCGCGACTGAACCGCAAAGCAGATGGCTGAATTCGACGTTGCCTACACCGACGCGCACATCGCGGCGTATCCAGTCGAATACATCGCCGGGATCGATCTTTACAACGCGGGCGAATTTCACGCGGCGCATGATGCGTGGGAAGAGCGTTGGATGGGCGAGGTTGGGCCGCGAGAGAAGCTGTTTTTGCAGGCGATGATCCAGTCGGCGGTTGCTTTTCATCATCTGGACATTGGGCGTCCCGGCGCGGCGCGGCAGATGTATTTGCGAGCGAAGGAAAAGTTCGCGCGACTCGGACAGACTGTTTTCATGTCGTTGGACCTCGACGAGTATCAAGCGCAACTCGATTTGGCGTTGTCGTGGTTGTTGAGTGTTCCCGATCCGCGTGAGCTGGCGATGCCGCAATTCGATCTGCCGAAGATTCGTTTGCTGGCGCCGATCGACGAATTCGATTAGAGGTCTTTGGTCTTTGGTTATGGGTCTTTGTGTTTCGGCACTGACTAAGACCTAAGACCTAAGACCCCGGGAGGCATTATTCTTAGTCTGACACGATTTGCATTGTTGGCGGCGTGGTTGGGCGTCGCGCTTTTCTTCGGCGCGGTGGTCGCGCCGGCCGCGTTTGGTGTTTTGCGATCGTTTGGGTTGCCGAATGCCAGCGAGATCGCCGGATCGATCGTGACGCGCTCGCTTGGCGTGGTCAACGTCGCGGGTTTTGTGATCGCGTTGTTTTTGTTGGTCACGGCATTTGTCAGGCGGGGTTCGCAGGCGCGCTGGAGTTTTATCGTCGAGTGCGTTTGCATCGTGCTGATCGCGGTGACGACTAGCGTGGGCCATTGGGTGATCGCGGCGCGAATGCGCGCGTTGCGCACCGCGATGGTGTTGCCCATAGATCAGATCGCCGCGGACGATGCGCGCCGCATTGCTTTCAACGCGTTGCATGGTTATTCGGTTAATGCGCTCGGGATTGCTATGATTGCCGGCCTTGTGGCCCTGGTATTGATAGGCCGAAACGTGCGCGACTGATCGCTGATCACTGATCTTAGTGAGGATGGAAAAAGCAGTTGGAAATAATTGAAAACATTGACGATTGGCGACGGACCTACCACGGTTGGAAACAAAGTCCCGGCGCTACAACTGACGACCTCGGCGACGACTACCCGTGGGTCAGAAATCGACGCGCGCCGTTTACGCCCGCGCGCCGTGCGTTGCCGATGCTGAATCTCGCCTTGATCTCTTCGGCGGGCGCGTACATCGACGGCACGTCTTCGTTCGATACGAGTAGCGCGTCTGGCGATCCGAGTTTTAAAGAGATCCCGATTGAGGTCGAGTCTTCGGATCTGCGGTTTGCCGTGCGTGGATACGAAGGCGCGGCCGTTCACCAGGACGTGAACGCGCAGTTGCCGATCGAGCGGCTGCTCGAGTTTGAGAAGAACGGAATCATTGGCCAGTTGAATCCCGTGTTCTGGAGTTTTTCCGGGTTCATTACTGACGCTGCTGTAATCGCCGAGGAACTCGCGCCGAAGTTGGCCCAACGAGCGCATCGTTATGAAGTGCAGGCTGCATTGCTGGTTCCCGCTTCGGTGTTGTGTCATCAGTCAATCGGGCTCGTGGCGCGTTCGTTGGAGTTGGCCGGAATTCCGACGATGACCTTGGCTGTCGTCAGGGACGTTGCCGAAAGCGTGAGGCCGCCGCGTGTCGCGCTTTATGACGGCGATATCGGCAGCGTGGCCGGCAAACCGGGCTGGCCCGAGCATCAACGACGCATCCTCGACGAAGCGCTGCGTCTGATCGAGCCTATGGACCAACCGGGAATACGTAAGCTGGTTGTCGATTTGGAATCGGAAGTTGAAAAAGCGCGCGGCGAACGTTGAGTATGAGATTAAAGAAACCGATCGTCCTCATCGTTCTCCTCATCGTCGCCGCGGGACTCGGTTACTTATTGTTTGCGCCAGTTACGATCACACCCGCAGCCTGGACTCCACCCACCGCTCCCGGTCTCACCGGTCAATACGAACAAAACACACGGCTCTCCGGAATCGAAAGACTCGCGGTCGGCGATGGTCATAAACCCGAGGATGTCGCTCTCGACGCGCAGGGCCGCATTTATGCCGGGTTCGAGGATGGTCGAATCGTTCAGCTTCAACCGGACGGAACGCAGCCACACGTGTTTGCAAACACGCAGGGACGTCCCCTTGGCCTCATCTTCGATCGCGCCGGCAATTTGATCGTCACAGATGCGATCAAGGGATTACTGTCGATTGGTCCAGGCGGTGAGATAAAGGTGCTCGCCACGGAAGCGGATGGAATGAAGTTTGGCTGTCTGAACGATCTCGACGTCGCCGCCGATGGGACCATCTACTTCACCGAGGCGTCGCACAAGTATCCGATGTCGGAATTCTCGAAAGACATCATCGAGCATCAGCCCAACGGGCGGCTGATGGCTTTCGATCCGCAAACGCAGCAGTTGCGAACATTGTTGAGAGGTCTCTACTTCGCAAACGGCGTTGCGGTCAGTCCCGATCAATCGTTTGTGCTGGTGGCGGAGACGGGAAAGTATCGCGTGCAGCGCTTGTGGTTGAAGGATCCGAAAGAGGGAATGGTCGACACGTTTATCGACAACCTGCCCGGATTTCCTGACGGCATCTCGTCGAATGGACAGGATAAATTCTGGCTGGCCCTCGTGACTCCGCGCCAGGCTCTCTTTGACAAAGTGCTGCCGCATCCATTCCTGCGCAAGATGATCGCTCGTTTGCCAAAGCTTCTCCAGCCCGCCCCGGAACGCTACTCCTTTGTGGTCGCCATTGACCCACAAGGCCGCATCGTCGAAAACCTCCAAAACGGCGCCTCTGATTGTTACGCCCAAATTGCGAATGTCGTCGAACGCGACGGAAAACTTTACTTCGGCAGCATCGGCGAAGACACAATCGGGCGTTTCTCCTTACGGTGAAATTTTCCACGGTTCCCTCAGCTTTGTACGCATGGACTTTGCACAAAAAGCCGGGGTTCTTGTGCAGAAAGGTAGGTTTTGTGCAACTTTTAGGAAGCAAGGATACTGGAAGGATACAAAGTACGCTGAGTATTGACTCCGTCACTTCTCGGGTTCGGAGGCGTATGCAGGTCCCAAGACTGGAGCCATTCGGGAGTAGCCGTTACCAGTTTGGTGAGACGCTTGGGGTGTTCGTACAGTTATTTATTCTGTGTCGGGTCCGGCGGGTTCGCTTAACGCCGACGTTTGGAAGGGGACTTGCGGGTTTTCTGTTTAGCTTCCCTTTCAGCATCGGCCATCTGTTCGTCAAGTAGTTCCGCGAGAAAGTTAGCTAGAGTGTCAACATTGAATTGCCCGTCCTTCCAATGCCGGTCTGCCTCTCGCAGAGAGGCATAGTATCGATCACTGTTAGCTTTATTCTCTTTGATTCGCTCCGCTACCGTTTTCTTTCCGTCCAAAAGTCCACCGTTTTTCAGGCAGATCAGATAGTAGCAAGCAGCGCGAGCAGTGCGTCCGTTACCTTCAATGAACGGGTGAATCCAGTTAAGTCGCCACAGGGCGTACGCCGCAAGCATTGTGGGATGGTCTATGATGTCCCAATTCTCATGAACTACTGAGATGAATTCATCGATCAGTTCCGGTACATCATTAAAATGCGGCGGGATGTGATCCCCAACGTAAATTGGCTGTCTACGAAAACGGCCTCCAAACTGGGCAATGTTAGCTACAGCCGCCGAGTTAAGAGACCACAACGTATACTTATCAAAAGCCTCAATACCTTTGATTAAGCCAATCTCAATGCAGTTAGTCAGTAAATCGTACTGCCGTAAAAGATTCTGCTCCTGAATGCGTGCATACAGTTCCGGGTTCTCAGATTCTCTTACTGACATTCCTGCGCAGTGATTAGAGTTTGTAAGACTTACTGCAACCGGATGCGTTTAGACGCGGTTCTTACAGAAGCTTTAGTGATGAGTTTTGAATCTGCTGGTGCGTTACCGAAAGCAAAGCTCACTCTTTGTTCTCGAAGGTCTTCTTCCGAAACACCTCTCTTACGTTGCGCTTCGAGCCGCCGCTTCAATGTGGCTGGTACTTTTAGATTGGTTTGAAATTGCTTACGTGTAGCCATCTTAGTTACTCCCTCTTCCATATTTGGAATTCGCCGCACTCAAATATGGGTTACTAGGGGGACGCTCTTTATACACCCGCCCGATCTGACAAGCAAGAGCGGTCCAGCTTTAGATTCTTCATGTCCGCTGGCGATCCGCGCTTACACAATTAGTAGTGGTACACGCCTCTAAATTGTGAACGCGTATAACGCGTTACACAGTATATGGTGCATAACGTGTTTTCGCAACGAATAAATAAAACGCTTGATATTGTATAAACGCTTGCGAAGCAAACATGTGACGCAATATAACAGTGCGTATTATGGGCGCAGTACCATCACGAAAGGCGTCTGAAACCGCGAAGGCGAAGCGCGAATTTAAGAACACGCCGCTTAATGATGCCGAGAGGCAGCGTCTACATGGCCTCACCATTCGTTTTCAAGAAGTTATTTATGATCGTAATAAGGCGGTGAAGGATGTATATCAAAAAGAAAAGTGTGACGTGGACGATTTAGATTTCATTCGCGCGGGCTTATTGAAGTTAGAAGAGATTGCCAAGGCCGACGTTGACGAGTTCTATAGATGCGTCATCAGAGCTAAGAAAAGGGAATGAATTGAATTGCAGTACACGTTCCTTGGCATGGCCACCAATACTAAGAGCCCTGTCCTAGCCGCGAACTAGAAGCAGAACCGGAATAGTTACTAGCTTACTTGACCTGACCGGCAGGGTTTTGTATTTCACCTCATCCTTTGGATAGACGCCCCGGATGATGGGGACAACTTTGACTTATTGAACTTCCCCCCTGATTCAGCTTTCGACGCCCACCAGACCTTTTTTTCCAAAAGTGGTTTTAGCTTCAATGCGGCTTTTTGTGCAGCCCGCCGACTTTATGAACAAACGGGGGCTTTTGGTGCAAGTCTGTACGCATGTATCCTCAGTTACCACCTGTATATCTCTGTACCAAGCGAACTTCCGCGTATTCAGCGAAAATCTAGCGAATCGATTCAGTAGTTCGGAGGCTGATTAGCTGGTATCCAAACTGCCTAATTTTGCGGAACGAGGTAGAAGTCCTCATTTGAGACTAAACCCCTGCAATTACATGCCAAATGTAACAAAATCAGCACATTGACGATTTACGGCACAGCGGTTGTAAAGGAAAGGGTGCGCTAGACAATACGTGGGAACTATACGTGGGAATCTAGAAGTGTACGTGGGAATCTAGAAGCGGCAACCCCTCTGGAGTAAAAACGACAATGATTAATCTGTTAGCGGCAGCTACAGCTGTGCCTAATAATGTCTTCAAGACGACTGAAATTGTGGCCAGCGTAATGCACAAACTCTCACCTGAACTCATCAACACTATCAGCAGCCTGGGCGTGGACCAGCGATATTCCACTCTTGAAAACTATCCCGACTATCTAAGCGGCAAAGCAAAACTGCCGACCAATTCGACTACTCAACTCGGCGTCGCAGCCACTAAACGTTGTATTAAAGAATGGGGTGGCGATCCGAATCGTATCGGTCTGCTCGTCGCCGCCACCAACACACCCGATCAAATGCTGCCTTGTCTCGCATCAGAGATCATGGGCAAGACGCATGGACTGCTCTCGCGCTCGCTGCGCACCGTCAGCATGCAGGCGCAAGGTTGTTCGGTGCTGCTCAAGTCGATCGAAGTGGCGCAATGGTATCTCGTTGCCAATCCCGGCAAACTGGCGATCGTCGTGATGTCCGAAGCACACACGCCATACGTCGCGCCGCTGTTACGCGGTGACTACTTCGGTTATCGCGAACTCATCAGATTGCGCAAAGAGCACAGAATCGACGCCGAACAGTTCGAGCAACAACGGCTCGATACGACTTTCGTGATCCAATCAATGCTCTTTGGCGACGGCGCGGTCGCTTTGCTGGTGGGAACTGAAGAAGGTAAACCGGCGTTTGGGCCAATCTCGCACCTGACCAACGATCAGCCCAACGACATGAACTTGTTGACGATGGTCAGCAACAGTTCGCATCCGTTTCTCATGGGACGGCCGCAGTATTTCATGAAGCCGAGCGTGCCGGCTCGTGGCGCTCACTATGCTGTGACGACAGTAAAGAACGTCCTGCAGCATCCCGATTCGCCAGTTCGTAACCTCGACCAGGTTGACGACTGCCTGATTCACACGGGCAGCAAGAAGATTCTCGACGGTGTTTGTTCGCAACTCGCGCTGCATCCTGACTCGGCGAAGGTGCTCAACTCTTACAAGGTATTGCAGGACTACGGCAATCTTTCCAGTGCTTCGACCGGCTTTATGCTGGCTGACAAGGCTGAGAAGAATGAGTGGTCAGGACCGACGATGGTGGTGGGCTTTGGAGTTGGATTCACCGCCAGCGCGGGAATTATGAACTTTAACTAAGAAACTAGCTGCATCGATTTAGTCAGCGCGTTGAGCGTCGAGCCGACTTGAGTGAAATCGAAAGGCTTGCCGATGATCGCGTCGACTAGCTGCTCCTCGCCCGGCGGCGGAGTCGTTGTTGGTCCATAGCCGGTCACCAACACGATCTTCACGTCGGGCCAGGTCTTCCGAATCGAACGTGCGGTCTCCCACCCGTCCATCTCGGGCATCGCCAAATCAGTAAAAACAAAATCGAACGTTTGCTGCCGCAACTTTTGCAGCGCTTCCTGTCCGCTGCCGGCCAGCACCAGCCTGTGACGCATCGCCACCAGCATCTCCGCCAATGTCTCGCGCACCGGCTGCTCGTCGTCTACGACGAGAATACGCAATGGCGGTATGTCCTCGACGATCGTCTCGACGCCATCAACCGTCGACTCGGCAACCACCGCCGGCAAGTCGATCATAAAACAGGTCCCACTGCCAGGTTCTGAAAGAACAGTGATCAATCCCGTGTGGCGTTCGATGATGCTGTAACTCACCGACAGGCCGAGTCCCGTTCCATGCGCGCCCTTCGTCGAGAAGAAAGGTTCGAAGATCTTCTGGCGCACGTCGTCAGGCATGCCCAACCCGTTGTCGCTGAACTGGAGCAGCAAGCGGCCGTCGCGGCGGCCGCAAGAGATCGCCAGCTTTCCGCCCTTCGGCATCGCGTCGACGGCATTCACGATCAGATTTACAAAGACCTCACGCAACTCCGAAGCGCTGCCGTAAGTAGTATTTCCCTTTTCCGCATCGAGCTTGACTTCATATTCGAGCCCGCGAACACGCGCTTCGTTCTGCCAGCGCGTCCTCGTGATCTCGATCGCGTCGTTCAACAGGCTGCCGATGTCGACCAGTTCAAACTCCTTCGCCGCCGACTTGCGCGCGAACGTCTGAATGCGGCGCACAGTCGCGGCGGCGTCTTCAGCGGCGGTTTGAATGATGTCGAGATTGCGAACGAGCGCCGGTTCCTCGACCTGCCGTCTTAACAACTGCGCGCGGCCGAGAATCGCAGCCAGCGAGTTGTTGAAGTCGTGGGCCACACCCGACGCGAGTTGACCAAGCGCGCGCAACTTGTCCGCCCGCGCGGCACGCTCGCGCTCCTCTTTCTGTTCGGTGATGTCGCGGGCGATGCCCAACACGCCGGTGCCCTTTCCATCGACGACGAGCGGCGAGTTGTCGACCCGCGCATAGCGCAGTCGACCATCGTAAGCGGTGTAGCGCATCTCGTACGTTTGCGGAGCGCCATTCATCGCGGCGTCGAGTTTCTCCCGGACGAGTTCGCGATCGCCTTCGTAGACCATGTCGAGCAACGAGCGCCCGATAAATTCACCGCGTTGAAAACCCAAACCTTTCAACGTCGCAGTGTTGCACCACTTGAACCGGCCCTCGGGATCGACTGCGTAAATCGATTCACGCGCGCTCTCGAGAATGTTATTCAACAGCGTCTGGTGTTCGCGCGCGACAGCCTGCACCTTGCGCAAGTCAGAAAGATCGCGCGCCGTGCAGACGACGCCAACCGCCTTGTTGTTTTCGTCCAGCACCGGTTCGACTGACACGAGCAACGGTCGACTGGTGCGCGTCGGAGTGATTTCGATCGTCACGCTGCGACGCGTTTCGAGCGCTTTCTCGACCACGCAAGCGTCTTCTTCATTAGTGCGCAGAATGGCGCAACACTGGCGTCCCAGCAGCAAGCGTGGATGCAGTGCTTCCATCGCCGCCCCGGCGCGATTCACGCGTTTGAGTTCGCCGGCCCGATCGAAGATAAAGATACCGTCCGACATCGCGTCGAACGTCGTTTCCCATTCCGTCTTGCCACGCGCGACCATTTCGAACAACTCGGCCTGCGCAATGGCAATCGAGAGCCGTTCGGCAATCGCTTCGACCAGCGCGACTTCATCTTCGGTCCAGCGACGCACGCGATCCGATTGATGGATGCAAAGCACGCCGCGGAACTGCTCCTTGACGATCAGCGGATAGTTAATCTGCGAACGGACCCGGAGCCGTTCCGCCTGCGCGCGAACATAGTCGCTCAACTCCGTCGACTCGTCTTCGTGATTCAACGCATCGTCGACAATCAACGGCTGGCTCGAACTCGAAAGCCGCCGCCCAACCGGATCGTCATAGTTGTTGAGACACTGCTTGATACTCGCAATGCCCGGCGCAAGATATTCATGTTCGAGCGGCGAGCCTTCTTCGCTGTTGTATAAAAACAGGTGAACGCGGGAAGAAGACAAGGAGCGGCCCAACTCACGTGTCGCCGTGCTCAGAACCTCAGGCAAACTCAACGAAGCGCGAATCAACATCGTCAGGCGATTGACCAACGCCTCGCGTGTCGATGACGACTCCGCTTTCTGATAAAGCTCGGCCTGGCGAATCGCGATTCCGGTTTGATCGGCCACTGCCTTGGCGAGATCGATGTCCGCGTCATTCCATTCGCGAAGGTGTTTGGTGGTGGAAAGAGCAAACGCTGCCGGAACGTCGTCTCCCACCCTGATCGCGACGTACATGATCGACTTGACGTTCGCCTTCGACAGGATGTTGTTGTAGAGATCCTTGATGCGTTCGTCGTTTGCCGCGTCTGAAAAGGGAAGAACGCCGGTCTTGTCCAACGCGATGACGAGGGTTTGCAGGTGCGCCAGGGGAAAGTCTGTTGCCGCCGGTTCGACGCCTTCGGCGTGATACTCGGCGACGTTCGTCGCGCATCTTGCACGATCGTTTCGCATAAAGAGCGAGCAACGATCGACGGTCAAATACGAGCCCAGTTCACGCACCGCGCTGCGATAGATCTCCCGGCTATCCAGCGAGCAACGAATCGCCTGTGAGATGCGATGGCTCATTGCCTCGCGCAGAGCTTGTTGGGCCAGGTATGCCTGGCTCTCGCGCAATGCTTCTTCGGAATGTTTCCGCTCGGTCAGATCGCGGGCGATGCCCTGAACGCCGGCGGGACGTCCATCACGAAAGATCAGCCGCGTGCTGACTTCCAGGCGAATGCGGCGACCGTCTTTCGAGATGATGTCGATCTCGTAAACAGTCGAGACTTTCTGCGACGACTTTTGCGCGATCATCTCGCGCGCCAGGTTCAGATATTCAGGAGCGATCACGTCGGAGACGTTCATCTTCATCGTCTCTTCTCGCGTGTAGCCGGTGATGCGCTCGCCGCTGCGATTCAGCGACGTGAAGTTTCCCTGGAGATCGTGCGTGTAGATGATGTCGTTGGCGTTTTCGAAGAGTTCGCGATAGCGCTCCTCGCTTTCGCGAATCGACGCTTCCGCGCGGCGGCTGTCCGTGATGTCGATGGCGACGCCGATTACGCCGAGCACATTGTCTCTATCGTCGGTCAATGGCGAATAGCGAATGTCGAAGATGAGTTCGTCGACGGTGACTGACGAAGTGAACGACTCACCGTTGAGCGCTCGCTTGATGTTCTCTCCGAATCTCGGAGAATTGGCATAGACGTCGAATACTGACTGGCCGACAATCTGGCCCGGCGTCAGCGAAAGACTCTTCAATCCCTCGCCCTCGCACAAAGTGAACACGGCATTCTTGTCAGTCGCAAAAAGAATCAGCGGCGCGCTTCCGACGACCGTGCGCAATCGCTTCTCGGCTTTACGCAGCGCTTCACGCGCCTGCTTCTTTTCCGTAACGTCGCGAAAGACTGCGAGCACCGCCGACTTGCCTTCCGCCGTGAACGGCAGTCCCGTGACCTCGACGTAAATCACAGCACCGTCGAGACGAATACCTTTTTGTTCCGAGAGTGGCGCTGGTTGCTGAAACTGCTGGATGTATTCAACCTGTTCGCGAACGTGATCGTGAAAGTCAGGATGGACGACGGTAAGCAGCGGCTTTCCGATCAGTTGGCCGGGATCTGCTGCGCCCCAGAGTCGCAGTGCGGCCGGATTGATATAAGTAAAATTGCCTTCGCGCAGGATGACGATCGCATCAGGCGAGAGTTCGACGAGCTGGCGATACCGTTCCTCGCTTTCCCGCAAAGCCGCCGCCGAGCGATGGCGCTCGACCAGACGCGCGACTTTCACCAGCAGCTCTTCGTTCCGGAACGGAAGATCGAGGTAATCGTCGGCGCCGGCGTAAAGTCCTTCCATGCCGGCTTCATCCGCCTTGCGGATGCCGCTGATCAGGAGCACGGGAACAGAGGATGTTTGCGGGTCTTGCTTCAGGCGCCGGCACAGTTCGAGTCCGCCGACGACGGGCATAACGACGTCGCTGATGACCACGTCAGGCGCAAAGGAATGGGCCAGGTTCATGCCTTCCGCACCGTCCATTGCTCCCGCGACTTCGTAACCTTCCAGTTCCAAAAGATCGACTAGGAGATCTAGTATTCGCTGATCGTCATCGACAATTAGGACTCTGCCTCGGTCTGAGGAATTGGTACGCATTAAGTTTGTGTTCCGGACGCCTTACGAAACGAGACCTCGGGAGGAGTTACGGTGTGGGATTCACGGAGCTTTCAGCTCCGGGCAGACATGCGAGCCGCAGGGAGTATAACAGGTTTTATCGAGCTTTGGGAACTGTGGATTTATTGCCCGGAACCCTTGCGTTTCGAAGGAGTTTCGGGCGTTGCGGTCTTGGCAAAATATCCCGTTCGGTAGTTCAGCTTGAGGTTTTGTTGCCGCAGGGCCGGGTTCGTGATCAGGATTTCAATCTTGCGATAAGAACCGTCGCGAGACTTGTTCACAGGCGAATACGCGACCAGGTATTGCTCTCGCAGATCTTTTTGAATCTGGGCGAAAGCGTCGTGCAGGTCTCGCAAGTGGTGTGGAAAGTAAGCCCGGCCTCCGGTCCGTTCGGCGATCTTGCGCAACGAGCCTTCGCTGACGTTGAAGGTGTAACGGTCGCCGATGCCGATCGCGTAAATCAGGGCGTCAGCTTTCTGCGCGCTTTGGATCGCGTCGTCCATTTTCATCCGGCTGCTGGTGTCGACCCCGTCGGTCAGGAGGATGATGGCGCGTCTTGTGTGTTCGGCGGAAGTGGAGATCAACTCTTCCGAGGTGGCCCAAACTGCGTCCCAGATGGCTGTCGAACCGGCGAGCGCCTGGTTGGTGCCGGAGATGGGCGGCGTTCCGTTAACGACGACGCCCCCGCCGATGTAACCCGAAGGTGGAATAAACTCGACGCGATCGATCGCCCGTCGCAGCCGTTCGAGACTTCCGGAGAAGCCCTGTTCGAGCGTCGTCTCTCCGGTGAATGAAATCACGGCGGCCTCGTCTTTTGCCCGCATCACGTTTTCGAGAAACGCACGCGCCGCTTCTTTCAGGTCGGGCAAGGTCCGCTCTTCAGAAGCGCTGGTGTCGATCAGAAAAGCGATCGACAGCGGCAGGTCGATGTTTGTTTGGAAAGTAAAAATGTCCTGCGGCTGTCCGTCTTCCAGCACGCGGATGTCTTCCGCTTTGAGATTGCTGACGAACCGTTTGTTCTTGTCGGCGGCAGTGAAAAAGATGTTGGTGAGATTGGTATCAACCTTGATCACTTCGTCGGAGTCCTGCGGCACTTCATCGCGAATTCGCGGAGTAGGCGAAGGTGACGGGATCGCGTTTGCGGTATTCGCCTTGTCGATGGCAGATGAACTGCGTGTGGCAAATGCGCCACACAAAACCATGACCACGAGGAGCAACACTGCAAACGAACGATTGAATTCTCGATAACGCATCTTACTTCACACTTCTATGGCATTACGCTGTCGGCGATAGCCTTGTAACCTTTCTTCGTTTTCACTTTCAGACTGCCGTGCCCGTCGCCGAGTTTGACGTCGATCTTGCGAAAAGTGCCGTCGTAACTCTTGTTCGTCGGATTGTAAGTAACGAGATACTGGGCGCGAAGCTCTTTGGAGATCTGATTGAACGAGCGCTCGAGTGAAAGCATGTCGCCGGTGAAGAACGCCGATCCGCCGGTTTCTTCCGCCAGCGTTAGAAGATCGCGATCTTTTTTGTCGGCGACCTGTCCGGCTTCGACGCCGGGGACTGTCGCCAGAAAACCGGCTTTAGTGGAGATCGCGAAGATCGTCGTTTCGGTGCGTTGGGCGATATCGATTGCGTCGCGGATGTTTGCGCGGCTGTAAGTATCTTCGCCGTCGGTCACCAGCAGCAGCACGCGGCGGCCGGGAACGGAACGCATTTTCTGATCGCAGAATTCCCAGATTGCATCGAAGAGCGCGGTCTGTTTGCCCATTTTCTTAACGCTATAGACGGCTTTGTCGAGCAGATCGAGTTTGTCGGTGAAATCCTGGAGAAGCGTGATCTGGTCATCGAACGTGCCGAAGAGCACGCGATCCTTGCGCACTTTCACGACGGTCTGGATAAAGTTCATCGCCGATTCCTGCTGGAATCTCAGCTTGCCGGCGGTTGATGGCGACGTATCCATCAGGACGGCGACGTACAATGGCGTGTTCTGCGCGAGGTCGTCTGAGAAAGTCTCGATCGTCTGTGGCACCTTGTCTTCGAGAATGACGAAGTCGTTCTGCGTCAGCCCGGGAACAAACCGGCCTTTCTTGTCCTGCACCGTAATTGGCAGGCGCACGCGCCGGATCAGAATTCGTTCGGTGCCCTGTGTATCCGTCGCGGGCGGCGTTGGGCTGGCCTTTGGCTGTTGGGCGCAGACGGTCAGCGATACGGCAGCAGAAATGCAAAGTGCCGTAAAAGACATAATCAGTGAACGTGTTAAGGCTTTTGACATGCTGTCGGATTATAGTTCAGGGGCTGACCCTGAGTCTGCTGGATACGGGGCTTCGATGCGCTTAAACTCGGGGCTGTTGCCCTTTGCGGCATGCTGTTGCCCCCGTGTCACCACACGGATCTTACAGATTTACTTCCAAAGTTCGAAGCTAGTGCTTACAATGCCTTGGAACAAATGACGGTCCAACTTTAGTCGCGCAATACCTTCATGCCCGACAACCCACATAGTTCGAATTCAGCGAGCGACGATTCGGCTCCTGAGTACATCGCCCATTATCGCATCATACGCAGGCTCGGCAAGGGCGGAATGGGCGAAGTCCTGCTCGGCGAGGATACCAAACAGCATGGACGGAAAGTCGCGCTGAAGGTGTTACCCGAGGAACTGACGCGCTCCGAAAGCCGCTTGCGCCGTTTCCGGCAGGAAGCCCGCGCCATCCTCGCGCTGAACCATCCAAATATACTGACCGTCTACGAGATCGGCGACTCGGGAGAGAAGTATTACATCGCCACTGAATACATCGAGGGCGAAACGTTGCGCCAGTGTCTTTGGCGCGAGCCGTTGAAACTCGACGAAGCGCTCGGCGTCGCGATTCAAGTGGCGATGGCGCTCGAAGCGGCTCATGCAGCGGGCATCGTTCACCGCGACATCAAGCCCGAGAACATCATGCTGCGCGAGGATCGCTTCGTGCGCGATCGGATCGTTAAAGTTCTCGACTTCGGACTGGCGAAGCTTACCGATCGCGAAACAGGTTCATCAGATCCGGAAGCGGTGACGATTCCGATCTCGGAAACGAATCCCGGGATCATCATGGGCACGAGCGGTTACATGTCGCCCGAACAGGCCCAGGGCGACAGTATCGACACGCGCTCGGATGTCTTCAGTATCGGCGTGGTCCTTTACGAGATGATCGCCGGCCAGCCGCCGTTCAAAGGCCCGACTGACAGTCACACACGTGTATCGATCATCGATCACGAACCGGCGCCGTTGGTCCATCACGTTGCCAACGTGCCGCGCCAGCTCGAGCGCATCGTCGCGAAGGCGTTAGCGAAAGACAAGGCGAAGCGCTATCAAACGATTACCGATCTGAAACTCGATCTCGAACAACTGCGAGACGAGGTGCATCTGTCGACGGGCGAAAGAGCTGTGACGCGTACGCCAAACGGACGTGTTGCCGACACAAACCTGATCTCGCAAATCCAGACCGGCGCGCGGTCGCAAGTGGAGACGATGGCGGAAACGGCCGTCGCTGCGACGACGATAACAAAGCCGCCCGCTCGCGCGAGTTTGCTCAAATACATCATTCCGCCAGCGCTCGCGTTGCTGCTAATCGCCGCGGTGGCTTACTTTGCCTGGTCCCCTGCGCCGATCAATTCCGTGGCGATTCTTCCTTTCGTCAACGACACGAAAGATCCAAACGCCGAGTATCTCTCCGACGGACTCACGGAAAGCATCATCAACAGTCTTTCGCGTCTGCCTAATCTCAGCGTCATGTCGCGCAATGCCGCTTTCCGGTTCAAGAACTCGAACGTGGATCCGGTTGAAGCAGGAAGAAACCTGAAAGTCGGCGCCGTGCTGACCGGACGGCTCGTTACGCTCGACGATCGCCTTGTAATCAAGACAGAACTGATCAAAGTGTCAGACGGAACGCAGCTTTGGGGCGATGAATACAACAGCAGCGTCGCCGATCTGTTCTCTATCCAGGACGAAGTATCAAGAAAGATCTCGCAAAGTCTGCGGCTGCGTTTGACGGGCGAGGACGAAGAGAAACTGGCGAAGCGTTACACGAATAACGCCGAGGCTTATCAGCTCTATCTCAAAGGCCGCCACGCCTGGAACAAACGCAACGAAGAAGGATTTCGCAACGGCATCGAGTTTTTCAAGCAAGCCGAAGAGAAGGACCCGTCGTTTGCGCTCGCGTTTTCCGGCCAGGCTGATTCTTATGCGTTGTTGTGCGACATCGGCGTCGTCCGGCCGGTAGACGAAATGCCGAAAGCGAAAGCGGCGGCGCAGAAAGCCGTCGACGCGGATCCGACGCTCGCCGAGGCCTACACGTCACGCGCGTTTGTGCGGCTCGCCTACGACTGGGATTGGCTCGGCGCGGAAAGTGATTTTCAACAGGCGCTGAAACTCAATCCGAAGTACCCGACCGCGCACCAGTGGTACGCCTCGTACCTGATGCAAATGGGCAAATTCAATCGCGCGAAGGCCGAGATCGAGGAGGCCCACAAGCTCGATCCGATGTCGCCGATCATCAGCGCGAACTACGGGCTCTATTCTTATTACGAGGGCAACTACGACGACGCGATCGCGCGGTACAAATTGACCTTGAAGGGCGATCCTGATTTCTGGGTCGTGCGTCACTACCTCGCGCTTGCTTACGTGCAAAAAGGCATGCACAACGAAGCGATCGCCGAGTTGCGCAGTGTGATCAAGGCGCCGGCGAGTGGTCCAATACCCGATCACGTGATCGAGGCTGAAATGGAAGCGTCAGCCTCGCTCGGTTTTGCGTACGGGCGCGCCGGGCGAACCGCGGAAGCGCAGGACATACTCGCGAAACTCCAATCGTTATCGCACCGCCGTTACATCTCCGGGCTTTACTTCGCGATCGTCTACGCCGGAATGAAAGACAACGAGCGGACGATCCACTATCTGAACGAAGCGTTTCAATCCAAGCATCCGGGATTGGTTCTGATCAGGATCGATCCGACGTTTAACTGGCTGCGGTCCGATGAGAAATTCAAAGCATTAACGCAGCGCTTCGAACCCATCCCTTAAGAGTTTTCTTCTTCAATTCGCGTTAAAAAACTCGCCAGGTTTTCGGGCAGCGGCGACTCGTACTTTATGCGTTCGCCGGTTACGGGATGCGCGAAGGCGAGTTTCTCGGCGTGCAGGAAGTGACGGCCGAGATTGCGGATGTGCGCTTTCAGGCGTGCGTTCTGGATCGTGTTGTCGCGGCCGCCGCCGTAGGTTTCATCGGCGACGACGGGATGTTTGAGCCAGGCGAGATGCACGCGAATCTGGTGTGTTCTGCCGGTTTTGAGTTCGACGTCGAGCAATGTGAAACGGTTGAAGCGGCGTTTCACACGATAAATGGATAAAGCGCTGCGACCGCCGCGCACGACAGCCATGCGCGTGCGATTTGACGGATCGCGCGCGAGTGGTTGATCGATGCGGCCCGTGTCAGAGTTTACGCGCCCGTGGACCAGGGCGGCGTAAGATTTGTAAACCGTGCGCGCGCGAAACTGATCGGAAAGGTTTTCGAGCGCGGCTTCAGTTTTGGCGACGACGAGCAGTCCCGAAGTGTCTCGATCGAGTCGATGCACGATGCCGGGCCGCACGCTGGCGGCGTTGGGCAATTGTTGAAAGTGATAGGCGAGTGCGTTCGCGAGTGTGCCGGATTGAATTCCCGCGGCCGGATGGACCACGAGCCCGGCGGGTTTGTTGACGACGACGAGCGTTTCGTCTTCGTGGACGATTTCGATCGGGATCGCTTCGGGCGTGAAGCTCGTTGTAGCCGGAGTTGTTAGTTCGACTTCGAGTTCGTCGTTTTCGCGCAGCTTGTATGAAGGTTTACCCGCTTTGCCGTTGACGAGAACGTCTTCCGCTTCGATCAAGCGTTGCAGACGCGCGCGGCTCCAGCCTTCGATCTGCGACGCGAGAAAGGCGTCCAATCGTTGACCGGCCTGTTCCGGACTGATAGCGAAAGTAAGTGTTTCCTGGTCAGTTGAAGCTTGGTCAGTTGAAGCCTGGTCAGTTGAAGCTTGGTCAGTTGAACACGGATTTGGCGGATAATCAGCCATTCTTGCGTTCAAATTCTTTCATGAACGAGACCAACGCTTCGACGCCCTCACGGGGAAACGCGTTATAGATCGACGCGCGAATGCCGCCGACCGAACGATGTCCCTTCAAACCGTCGAGCCCCTGCGCCGTTGCTTCAGCCGTGAACTTCTTTTCGAGTTCTTCCGAAGGCAGACGATAGGTGACGTTCATCGTCGAACGCGCGTCGGCGCCGGCGTGACCGCGATAGAAGTCAGTGGCGTCGATCGCATCGTAGAGCAAACGGGCCTTGTCTTCGTTCTCGCGTTCCATGCCGGTGATGCCGCCTTTTTCCTGGATCCATTTGCAGACGAGATTGATGATGTAAATGCCCCACGTGTTTGGCGTGTTATAGAGCGAGTTGTTTTCGACGTGCGTGCGATAGTCGAGCATTGTGTGCAGGCCGTCGGGAATGCGTTGCAGCAGATCGTCGCGAATGATCACGAGCGTGACGCCGCTTGGTCCGATGTTCTTTTGCGCGCCCGCATAGATGAGACCGTACTTAGCTGCCGGAATCGCGCGCGAGAGAATGTCGGACGAGGCGTCGCAGATGAGTGGCGCCGATCCGGTTTCGGGTTCGTGTTTCCACTGCACGCCTTCGATCGTTTCGTTGCTCGTGAGATGAACGTACGCGGCGCCGGGGTTCAAAGTGATCTCGTCGTTATTCGGGACGCGCGTGAAGCCGCCGTCGGCCATCGTGGCGGCGACGTTGACGGCGCCAGTGCGTTTGGCTTCTTTGAGTGCTTTCTTGCCCCAGCTCCCGGTGACGATGTAATCGGCGCTGCCGTCCGCCGGCAGAAGATTCATCGGAATCATCGAGAATTGCAGGCTCGCGCCGCCTTGCAGAAAGAGGATGCGATAGTTGTCGGGGATGCTGAGCAGGTTGCGGATGCCAGACTCCG
The DNA here is from genome assembly GCA_035276045.1 of Pyrinomonadaceae bacterium. Lineage (GTDB taxonomy): Bacteria > Acidobacteriota > Blastocatellia > Pyrinomonadales > Pyrinomonadaceae > PSRF01. The sequence goes on from DATELZ010000144.1 coordinate 44,371, forward strand.
CGCCTTCCAGGATGTTATCGAATGTTTTGGAGCGGTGACTGATCTCCATCACCGACATGCCCACGCCGGGCAGGCTCAGCAGATCGCGTTGCGCTTCTTCCAAAACCGGCACCGGCAACACCGCCGGCCCCGCGCTGAAGTTGAAAATTCTTTCGGTCATTCTTTACTCCTCAAATCTCGATCGCAAAGCCTTCGCTGCGACCTTCCTCACTGTCGAACGTGGCACGAAGCGTTCGGCTTCGACAACGAGCCAGTTGGTCCAACCCGAAATCGCCACGGTCTTTTGACGGTCCATGGCGCGGAGCGCTGCGTCTACAACTTCTTCCGCCGTCTGAATCGTGCGCATCGGTGGACGATCGATCTTCGACGCTTCAAAAAAGTTTGTCTCAGTCACGCCGGGACACAAAGCCATCACATGAATTCCGTGTGCGCGATTCTCTTCCGCAATCGCTTCCGAAAACGAAAGCACGAATGCTTTTGTCGCGGCGTACGTCGCCATGTACGGAACAGCCTGAAAAGCTGCGGTCGAAGCGACGTTGAT
>DATELZ010000145.1:0-51637 GCA_035276045.1 Pyrinomonadaceae bacterium
ATATGTCACACATTCCGATTCTTCGTCAGGGTGAGCCGTATAAAAGTCTCGACGTGGCGCGCGTGCCGCATCATCGGACGCGCGAGACGTTTGTCGAAGTGAGTCAGGCGAACGCGGGGTTGATCCGGCGCGATCTTTCGCGCCAGGAGATCGCACGTGCGGCGCTTAGTAAATTCTCGACACGAGACCTGGTTGAGATCTGTGTTCTGGCTGGGGAGCATTTCACAAATGATCCGCTTCCTTTAGGAGACAGCAGCCAAACTCCCGACGATTACGTGACTCAGGTTTCGGCGACCACGGGCATGCCATACGTTCTTGCGCGCCGGAACATGTTGAAGATCAAGAGCATGCTCGCAAACATGGAGAGCGTGCTTAACGGACTAACGCGGAATATCGATTGGGAGATACTCGATCGCGGTTTCGGCGTGCGCGACGGAAAGTCGTTGAGTTTCTTTCCGCGGACGCAGTCGCTGGGCGCTGTGCTGCCAAACAATTCGCCCGGCGTGCACTCGTTGTGGATTCCCGCGTTTGCGTTACGCATTCCGCTCGTTTTGAAACCCGGCAGCGCCGAGCCGTGGACGCCGTATCGCATCATCCAGTCGTTGATCAAAGCCGGCGCGCCGCGTGAGGCGTTCAGTTTTTATCCCGCCGATCACGGCGGCGCTGGTGAGATCCTGCGAAACTGCGGCCGTTCCCTGCTCTTCGGCGATTCGTCGACGACTGGTCCATGGGCCAACGATCCGCGCGTCGAGATTCACGGACCGGGATACAGCAAGGTCATCATCGGCGAAGACTGTGTCGAGGAGTGGGAAAAGTATCTCGACGTCATCGTCGCCTCGATTGCCGACAACGGCGGTCGATCGTGTGTTAATGCGTCGGCAGTTTGGACGTCGAAATATGCAGACGAGATTGGCGAGGCGTTAGCGAAACGCCTGGCGCAGATCGTTCCGCGCGCCGCCGACGACGAGACCGCGCAGATCGCGCCATTCGTCGATGCGCAGGTTGCGAACCGGATCAATGCCATCATCGATCAGGGCCTTAACGAACCCGGCGCGCGCGACGTCACCGCCGCTCATCGTGACGGCGAACGACTCGCTAGCTGGAATGGCTGCTCGTACTTGTTGCCGACGATCGTTCGTTGCGAAGCTGATCATCCATTGGCGACAAAGGAGTTTTTGTTTCCTTTTGCGAGTGTTCTACAGGTTGCACAGGCGGACATACCGAAACTTCTCGATTCAAGTCTCGTAGTAACGGCCATAACCAACGATCCGGATTTTATTCAAACACTCGTATCGTCAGCTCGTGTCGACCGTTTGAACATAGGAGCATTGCCGACAAATCAGGTAAGCTGGGATCAGCCGCATGAAGGCAATCTTTTCGATCATCTTTACGGCCGTCGAGCGTTTCAAAGTGCGGTACGAGTATAAGAAGAGGTATCCCGCAAAGGCGCAAAGGAAGGCAGACATGTCGAAAACGATTCAACTTTGCGTCTTTGCGCCTTTGCGGGATACCTCTGAGGAGTAAAGCGTGAGAATTCTGTATCTCACAGGCGGCGCGGGCCGAATGTATTGCGGTAGCTGTTTACGCGACAACGCAATGGCTACCGAACTGCTCGCGCGCAAACACGACGTGCTGCTCCTCCCCGTCTACACGCCAACATTCACCGACGAACCAAACGTCAGCCGCGATCACGTCGTGCTCGGCGGCATCAGCGCTTACCTCGAACAATATGTTCCGCTCTTTCGGCGCTCACCGAAATGGCTCGATCGCCTGTGGGATTCGAGATTCGTCCTGAGTCTCGCCTCGCGCCGTTCGATCTCGACGAACCCAAAGATGCTCGGCGAGATGACTGTTTCCGTCCTCAAAGGCGAGCACGGTTTTCAACGCAAAGAGATCGAGAAACTGATCGACTGGCTCAAAACCGAGCCACCGCTGGACATCATCAACCTTCCCTACACCCTCCTGATCGGTCTCGTCAAACCATTGAAGGAAGCACTGAACGTGCCGATCGTGTGCACGCTCCAGGGCGAAGACCTGTTTCTCGACGGTTTGCAGGAACCGTATCGTGAAGAAGCACTTGCACTGATCCGCAACCAAATACCGCACGTCGACGCGTTTCTTTCGGTGAGCGAATACTACGCCGACTTCATGCCGTGGTATCTCGGCATTCCGAAGGAGAAGATCCGCGTCGTGCCGTTGGGAATCAACCCGCACGGTTTCGATTTGAGAGAGCCGAAGCGCGAGGATGCGCCTTTCACCGTCGGTTTTCTCGCGCGCGTCGCCCCGGAAAAAGGATTGCACGTGCTCGCCGAGGCGTACCGTCTACTGCGAAAAGAACTTCCGTCGGCAAGATTTGAAGTCGCCGGTTACATGGCCCAGGACGGCAAATCGTACCTCGCGGATATTCAACGGCGTCTCACCGACGCCGGGCTCGCGGATGAGTTTCGTTATCATGGCGTGCTGGACCGCGCGGACAAGATCGCGTTTCTAAGAAAGCTCGACGTGATGTCAGTGCCCGCAACTTACGACGAGCCGAAAGGCGTTTCGCTCCTCGAAGCGATGGCCTGCGGCGTGCCGTTGGTCCAACCACGACGCGGAGCATTTACCGAGATCGTGGAAAGCACGGGCGGCGGACTTCTCGTGCGTCCTGACGATCCGGCCGATCTCGCCGCAGGACTCCTGAAGATTGCGCGCGACAACAAACTCGCCGAAGAGTTAGGCGCAAACGGTTTCCGCGGCGTGCGCGAAAATTACAGCGCCTCGCACATGGCCGATCTTCTGCTCGAAGCTTACGAGAGCGTCTCGAAGCCTGCGAAACCCGTAGCACAGGAGGTGCGGCTTGCTCGAGGTTGAGAGCCTCTCGAAAGAGTATTCCACTCCCGCCGGGCCGCTGCGAATAGTTTCTGACGTATCTTTTTCGTTGCCGCTCGGTTCCGCAGTCTCGATCATGGGACCATCCGGCAGCGGCAAGAGCACGTTGCTCTATCTCCTCGGCGCGCTCGAACCGCCTTCACGTGGAACGATCACGTTGAACGGACAGAACCCGTTCCTTCTCTCTTCGAAACAACTCGCCGCGTTTCGCAACCAGCAGATCGGTTTCGTCTTCCAGGACCATTGCTTGTTGCCGCAGTGTTCGGTGCTCGAGAACGTGTTGACTCCAACGCTCGTATCGTCGCCGAATGGTAATTCACACTCGCGCGCTGCCGAATTGCTCAAACACGTCGGCCTCGCGGAACGGTTGGACCACCGGCCGGCGCAACTCTCCGGTGGTGAGAAACAACGCGTCGCCCTCGCTCGTGCGTTGATCATGAAACCGAAGCTGTTGTTGTGCGACGAGCCGACCGGCAACCTGGATCAGAAATCCGCCGCAGTTGTCGCGGACCTGCTGCTCGACATTCATCAACAGTCGGAAACGATCCTCGTCGTCGTCACGCACAGCACGGAACTTGCCACTCGCTTCCCCCAACGCTTCGAACTAAGAAACCAGCGACTCGAATCGGCGTGATGCAGACTGCAAGTCTTCTCAAACGCGGTTTGGCGTACTACTGGCAGACCAATCTGGTGGTCGTGCTCGGCGTGGCGATCGCGGTCGCCGTGCTTGCAGGCGCGCTGTTGATCGGCGCGTCGGTGCGCGGGAGTTTGCGCGATCTCGTTTCGCAGCGGTTGGGAAACACGGATCAGATCGTCGTGTCGCCAGGTTTCTTTCGCGAACAATTGGCCACGGATTTGGGCGGCGCGCCACTCATCGCGCTCGAAGGAGTCGTGACACACGAAGCCAGTCACAGACGGGCTGGGGGGGTGAAGGTTTATGGCGTCGACGAACGCTTTTGGCAGTTCAATGGAAAGCCTGGAATCGAGCTTGAAAATCGTCAGGCACTGATCAGCGAAGGACTCGCGAGTGAACTCGGAAGCCAATCCGGCGATTCGCTCTTGTTAAGAATCGAAAAGTATTCCGACATTCCGATCGAGTCGCTGCACGGACGCAAGGACGATCCCGGTAAAACGATCAGGCTCAACGTCAATCGTTCGCTGCCACGCGAATCTTTAGGTGAGTTCTCACTGCAACCAACACAAGGCGTCGTCCGCGCGGTTTTTGTTCCGCTTAGATTTCTTCAACGAGAGCTCGAACAAGAGACGAAGATCAATACAATTTTGATCGCTTCGAGTTCTCCCGTCGACCTCCGCAATAAAGCGTCACTCGAAGATCTCGGCCTCAAACTCCGCACCGCCGGCGATAGTCTTTCGCTGGAAAGTAACAGTAATCTGATCGGCGACAGCGTCGCGAACGCAGCGAATCAGTCGGCGCAAGCGTTATCGTTGAAAACGCTTCCCATCTTCTCTTATCTCGCAAACAGCATCAGCGCCGGCGATCGCTCGATTCCCTATTCGCTCGTCACCGCCCTCGACGACGACGAAACGTCTAAACCTTCGGGCACGATCGTGCTCAACGAATGGGCCGCGCGCGAGTTGAACGCCCAACCCGGCCAGACGATCTCGCTCGAATACTACATCTGGCACGAAGGCGGCCGGCTGGAAACACGCAAAGCTGATTTTCAGCTCGCCGGAGTGGTGAAGATCGGCGGGCTGGCTGCCGATCGCGATCTCGTTCCCGACTATCCGGGCATCACCGAATCGGAAAGTCTTGCCGACTGGGATCCGCCATTCCCCGTAGATCTCAGCCGCGTGCGCAAGCAGGACGAAGACTACTGGGACCAATATCGCACGACGCCCAAAGCGTTCATCTCGCTTGCCGACGGACAGAAACTCTGGCAGTCGCGCTTCGGCAATCTCACGTCGATCCGTATTTCCGGCCCGCTCTCGCCGGAAGTCGTCAACAACTATCAGGAACTGCTGCGAAAAGCACTGCAACCAACGGCGACTGCGCTTCAAGTCGTTCCCGTGCGCACACAGGGCATGGCTGCGTCACGCGGCGCAACAGACTTCGGCGAATACTTTCTCTACTTCAGTTTCTTCCTCGTCGTTTCCGCACTGCTTCTAACGGCGCTCTTCTTCAAACTCGGAATCGAACAACGCCTGCGCGAGATCGGAACGTTGCAAGCTGTAGGTTTTTCTGCTTCACGCATTCGCAACCTCTTTCTCGCGGAAGGACTGCTGCTCGCAATCATCGGCAGTTTGCTCGGACTGCTCGGCGCGATCGGTTACGCAGCGTTGCTGATGTACGGCCTGCGCACGTGGTGGGTCGATGCGGTCGGAACGACTTCACTGACGCTGCACATCACGTGGCCGTCACTGGTCCTGGGCGCTGCCGGTGGCATCGCAGCCGCAGTCGGCTGCATATTTTTGACGTTGAGAAGAATTGGACGCTCCTCGACACGCAGCCTCCTGACAGGAACCACGGATGACACGGATATGATCCGCGCTGCCAGGGCGTATGTGTTTGTAATTGCTGTCGCAACGGCACTGATTGGCGTCGCGTTGCTGCTAGCCGGTGGATTGAATCTGATCCCGCAAGTTGCCGGATTTTTTGGCGGTGGCGTGCTGCTCCTGGTCAGCGGCGTTTGTTTCCTGTCAGTGTGGTTAAGACGCACGCATCGATCGATCAAAAGCTCCGGCTGGTGGGCCATGTGGCAGCTCGGCTTCCGCAACACGACCTATCGTCCCGCGCGCACCGTGCTCTGCGTCACGCTCATCGCTTCCGCTGCTTTCATCATCGTCGCAGTCGACGCCTTCCGCCGTTCAGGCGCCGCCGCCCACGACAAAAACTCCGGCACCGGAGGGTTCCCGATCGTGGCTGAGTCGCTGCTGCCAATCGTGCACGACCCAAACACGCTCGAAGGCCGCGAGGCGTTGAACCTAAACAACACCAACGAAAACGAATTGTTAAAAGACGTTCGTGTCGTGAGTCTCCGCCTGCGGCCCGGCGACGACGCCAGTTGTCTTAATCTCTATCAACCACGCAACCCGAAGATCGTCGCCCCCCCAGACAGTTTCATCAGCGAAAACCGGTTCGCCTTCAACAACTCGCTCGAAGAAACAGACAATCCGTGGGCTTTGCTGAACAAAGAGTTTCCGGACGGCGCGATTCCCGTAATCGGCGATGCGAATTCACTTAGCTACGTTCTGCACCTGAAAGTCGGCGAAGACTTCGTCCTGGATCATGGTCCAACTCCCGTGAAGTTGCGCGTAGTCGCCGCGCTCGCGGACAGCATCTTCCAAAGCGAGTTGATCATGTCCGACAAAAACTTCGTGCGCCTCTTTCCCGCGGAACAAGGTTATCGCTATTTTCTGATTGACGCTCCCAACAAGACCGACGCCGCCACCGTCCTCGAAGATCGTCTCTCCGACTTCGGCTTCGACGCCGAATCGACCGAGGAACGGCTCGCGAATTTTCATCGCGTCGAAAACACTTACCTCTCGACTTTCCAACTGCTCGGCGCTCTCGGCCTCGCCCTCGGAACACTCGGAATGGCTGCGGTTCTATTGCGAAATGTTCTCGAACGACGGCGGGAACTAGCCCTGATGCGCGCGGTGGGGTATAACTCTTCTCACTTCGCGGTAATGGTGATCACAGAAAATGTCCTGATGCTAAGCCTCGGCCTGGCGGTGGGATTTGTTTGCGCTCTGCTCTCGATTGCTCCGGTGCTGGTCGAGCGTGGCGGCAAAGCGCCAAACATTTCGTTGGGCTTGTTGCTTCTGGCGATTCTGATTTCAGGCGGCGCCGCATCGCTAGTCGCGACGATCGCCGCGTTGCGTTCGCCATTGTTGCCGGCACTCAGATCCGAATAATCCGTTTTGAAAAGGAAACCGAACATGAGAAAAACCACGTTCATGCTTGTCGTCGGGATCTTCCTCGCCATCGGTCTTTTGGAAAGAAACGCGTCGGCAAACTGGCCACAGTGGCGCGGGCCCGCGCTCAACGGTGTGAGCGCCGAAAAGAACCTGCCGGTCAAGTGGACCACGGCCGAGAACGTCGCGTGGAAACTGGCGCTGCCGGGAGTGAGCGGCGCGACGCCGATCATCTGGCGCGATCGCATCTTTCTCAACGTCGCGGAGAACGGCAACCTATTCCTTTGGACAGTAGATAAGAACAAAGGCACGCTGCTCTGGAAGCAACCGCTCGGCGGCGGCGACCACAAGATGCGCAAGCACAACATGTCGTCGCCTTCACCCGTGACTGACGGGCGCTCGGTCTGGGTGATGACCGGAACCGGCATGCTCAAAGCCTTCGACTTCGCCGGCAAAGAGCTTTGGACTCGCGATATTCAAAAAGAATACGGCACGTTTGGTCTGAACTGGGGCTACGCTTCGTCGCCGCTGCTCTTCGAAGATTCGCTCTACGTGCAGGTGTTGCACGGCATGAAGACCGACGAGCCGTCGTACGTCATGCGCATCGACAAGAAGACGGGCAAGACCCTGTGGAAAGTCGATCGGCCCACGAACGCGATTCGCGAATCGCCCGACTCTTACACGACACCGGGTTTGTTGCGCGTCGGTAAAACGACCGAGATCGTGATCACCGGCGGCGACTGCGTCACCGGGCACGATATGGCCACCGGCAAGGAACTGTGGCGCGCGAACGGTCTCAATCCCGATAACAATCCGTTCTATCGCATCGTCGCGTCGCCGATCATCTTCAACGACATCATCTACGCACCGACGCGCGTCAAGCCGTTGCTGGCGCTTAAAGCCGGCGGCCGCGGCGACATCACGTCGTCACACGTGCTCTGGTCCACTCCAAATGGTCCCGACGTGCCGACGCCCGTGACCGACGGAAAGTATTTTTACATCGTGAACGATCGCGGCGTTATGTATTGTCTCGACGCGAAAACGGGTGCGGAAGTTTACGGACAACAACGGATCAAGTCGGCGATTTACAGCAGTTCGCCTGTGTTGGCCGATGGGAAGATTTACGTTACGAATGAAGACGGCTTGACGACGGTGGTCCAGGCCGGTCCGGAGTTCAAGGTGCTGGCGGAGAACCCGTTGGAAGACTTCGTGCTCAGCTCGCCGGCGATCTCCGACGGACGGATCTACATTCGCACGTCACAGCATTTGTACGCGATTGGCAAGAAGTGAAACACGGATTGGAATTAATCATGTTGCGATCACTTGTTCTCGTCGGTTTGTTAGTAGTCAGTGTTAACGCGCAGGAGTCGCAACTCGGGCGCGTCGAGTTTCCGACTTCCGGCTCGCCACAGGCGCAGGCACATTTTCTTCGCGGCCTCGCGGCGCTGCACTCGTTCTGGTACGAAGAAGCGTTCGAAGCATTTCGCGAGTCGACCAAAGCCGATCCTGACTTCATGATGGGTTACTGGGGCGAAGCGATGACGCACAATCATCCGCTTTGGTCGGAACAGGATCTCACTGCCGCGCGACTCGTGATCGCAAAGTTTAAAGACACGCCAAAGCTGACCGAACGCGAGCGTGCTTTTTTGAATGCCGTTAAGCAATTGTACGGCGACGGAGATAAACGCGCGCGCGACGCCGCTTACTCAGCCGCGATGGAGAAGATCTATCGCGCGTATCCCGACGACCTCGACGCCGCGTCGTTTTATTCGTTATCCCTGCTCGGTCTCGTGCGTGGTGACGACAAGAGTTATCGCTTGCAGGCCCGCGCGGGGGCGATTGCCCTCGACGTCTACACCCGGAATCCGAACCATCCGGGCGCCGCGCACTACATCATCCACTCGTTCGACGATCCGGAACACGCGATTCTCGCGCTTCCGGCGGCGCGTCGTTACGCGAGCATCGCTCCCGAAGCGCATCACGCGCGTCACATGCCGTCGCACATCTTTTTGCAGCTCGGAATGTGGCCGGAAGCCGCTGCTTCGAACGAGGCGGCGTGGGAATCGTCCGACGCGTGGATGAAGCGCAAGAAGCTTTCGCTGAACGTGCGCGACTATCACAGTCTGCACTGGCTGCTTTACGTCTATCTGCAACAGGGGCGTTACAAGAAAGCAGAAGAGTTGCTGACGTTGATGAAGAAAGTGATGTCGGAGTCGACGTACGACAACAAACTGCGGCCGGGTTATTATGAGAACAATTGGGCCAACATGTCGGCGGCGTTCATTGTAGAAACGGAACGATGGAATTTAGCGAGTGAGTTGTTTCCGGAGAACAAACCAAACACCGAACAGACCGGGATGAACGGCGGTCATGGCGGCGGCAGTCATGATGCGACTGTGCGCATGTCCGCGGCCAGTAAGAACATGCCGATCTTTATTCGTGGTTTGGCGTCAGCGGTGAATGGTTCTGCCGGCGAGGTCAATTCGATCGGATCGGTGAACAAGCTGGAAGTCGAAGCACTCGCGGCGTCGATGAAGAAGGATCACGCCACCGCGATTGACCTGATGAAGAAAGCGACGGCGTTGGAAGAACAGTCGGGCGCGCCTTATGGCCCACCGACGCTCGTGAAACCGTCGCATGAATTGTTTGGCGAGATTCTGTTGCGTGCCGGCCAGCCGAAAGAGGCGGCGGAGAAGTTTCAGGCCGCGCTCCTGCGCCAACCAAACCGTGCTCGTTCGCTGCTTGGTTTAGCACGCGCGTCGGCGCAGAGTGGCGATCGCGCCGCCGCCGTTGCGGCCTACACGAAACTGCTCGATCAGTGGAAAGAAGCAGACGCGGACCTCGTCGAACTAAGCGAAGCCCGCGCGTATGTGACACCGCGGCAATAGAATGAACGATGCGTGAAGCTGGCGCGAGTAAGCGCCAACGGCGCGAGAGAGGGTAGCCAGGGGCAAGCGCAGCGCCAGCCCCTGGTTTTGTTTTGGGAATCGAAAGAGCCCCGAAGGGGCGACAGAAATAAAGCGGCGTTCTGTCGCCCCTTCAGGGCTCAACATCAACTCTTATCATCCAGGGGCGGCGTGCTCGCTTCGCTCGCACTTGCCCCTGGCTACCTTCTTGTTGCGCCTTCGGCGCGAGTGATTTGAATACCAGGCTACTTCTGGCGCACGTCGTATGCGTAGATCGTGTCCTGATCGCGCAGGTACAAACGGCCACCGGCAACGACCGGATGCGTCCACGTCGGCAGTTCGCCCTGCTGGATACGAAAGCGGCCTTTTTCGACGTAACCGGTCGGCGTCGCTTCCACCAGTCCCATCACTCCGTTCTCGCTAAAGCAGTACAGACGCCCGTCGGCATACACCAGCGATCCTTTGCCAACGCTGCGATCCTTCCACGCGATCTCGCCCGTATCGAACTTCATGGCCGTCAAGATCGCGCTCGAGAACCCGTAAAGGTGCTCGCCAATCAACACCGAACTGCTGTGATGATTGCGCATCTCTTTCGTAAACCAGATCTCCTGCGCGTTACCATCGGGCTTGATCTCGACTACGCCACCGCCGGTTCCGTAATCCGATGAGATAAACACGCGGTTCGCGCGCGCTATCGGCGTCGCCGCGTTCGCGACATTGTTCGCCGGCCGCGCGTACTCCCACAACAACTTTCCATCGTTCAGATTGAGGCCCACGGCGCGCTGGTGCGTGAAGAAAACGACCTGCGTGCCGCCGTTTACCTGGAGCGGAATTGCCGAGGAATAACCGGCCTTGTCGCTCTGGCTCTTCCAAATCACCGAGCCGTCGCTCTTTTTCAACGCAACAATCGACGCGCTTGGACCACCCGGATTCACGAGCAGCTTGTCACCGACAACCAGCGGCGACTCGCTGATGCCCCAGGTTATGTTGCGTCCGCCAAACTCCTGCAGGATGTTCTTGGTCCAGACTACGCGGCCGCTGCGGGCGTCGAGCGCCGAAAGATCGCCGTTGCCACCGAGCGCGTAAACCCGATCGCCATCGACCGTCGGCGTGCCTCGCGGTCCATCCCCACGATCGTTATGAAAGGCGCTGCCGTTTGCAGTGGCCCATGCTTCTTTTCCAGTCGCGACGTCAAACGCGATGACAAACTCGCGCTCGCCACGCAACCCCATCGTGTACAAACGTCCATTCGCGATCGAGAACGACGAGTAACCACGTCCCGCGCCCGCTGCTTTCCACGCCAGCGGCGGACCTTGCTCCGGCCACTGTTTCAACAACCCGGTCTCTTTCGAGATGCCGTCGCGGTTTGGACCACGCCACTGCGGCCAGTTAGCGTTGGATTGAGCGAATACGGAAAACGACAGTGCGAGTAAAAAGACTCCCGCCAGCAAAACTTTCATGGATGGACTCCTCTGTCTATTACTGATCAAAACCGGGGAGACGCCAACACAAATACTCAGGATTGCGGTTTGAAATACAAAACCAAGCCACCGCCTACAGCCGCCAAAACAAAACCTAAATAGAGCAACGGATTCGGCGCAGTCTTCGGAGGATGCAGCCACATCGAATAGAGCACGTTAACGAGTGGGGCCCCGGCAAAGACGAGCGGCATCACGTAAGTCGGCAGACCTCCCGACTTGAATGCGAATATGATGCAAACCGCGCCCGCCGCGCCTAACATTCCGGCCACCGTCGCCCCCACGGAACCTTTCATCGTGAACCCATTGAGCTGCCCCTGCGACGAAAGCGTGATGAGCGGCACCAGAACTCCGATCAAAAAGTAAGCGATGCCCACACACAACAAGGCACGCATCGGATTACCAAGCTCAACTTGACCGCGGTGCAAAGCAGGACCATAGAGTCCCCATGACAGCGCCGCACCGAGCGCAAATATGACCCAGAGCATCAAGACCTCCGACAATGAAACTCGAAAAAGAGCTTTTCCGTAATGTCTACATCTTTGATTGCCGCATTCTAGCAGTCAGTTTCCGAATTGAATAGACAATTAGCAAATTACAAAGGGATTTGCTAAGGTCTGCAAATTCACATCAAAAAGGGCCTCCAAAATTTCGAAACGGGAGCACTGAATCTTGAAGCCAACTCTTCGCTTTCTCTTCCTGGCCGGGCTGACTCTATTGTTCGCGTTACCCATCGTGGCGCAGACGCATCGCGCCTCCGTGCGTGGGACCATCTCTGACGTAAACGGAGCAGCCGTGCCCGGCGTCACAGTCACGCTGACGAGCGTCGCCACCGGCGAATCACGCGCGGCCTCGAGCGGCGACCAGGGTGAGTATGCGATCTCGTCGCTGCCGCCGGGTTTGTACGAACTCAAGATCGAGAAGTCAGGTTTCAAGCAATACAGCGAGCGTTTCGAATTGCTCGTGAATGAAGTCGCGCGACATAACGCGAGGTTGGAAGTTGGCGGCCCGGAAGTTTACTCGATCGATTCGACCTTCGATGCGAACCTGAAAAAAGACTCCGCTTCACTCGGCACCGTGATCGAGAACCGGCAGATCACCGGCTTGCCACTCGACGGCCGCAACTTTTACGAGTTGAGTCTGCTGGTTCCCGGCGCTGTTCCGCCGGCGCAAGGCTCTGCCGGTTCAGTGCGCGGCGATTTCGCGTTCAGCGTCAACGGCGCGCGTGAAGACGCCAACAACTTCCTGCTCGACGGCGTTTACAACATCGATCCAAAACTCAACACTTTCGGCGTGCGGCCCTCGGTCGATGCGATTCGCGAGTTCGAAATGTTGACGAGCACCTACGACGCGTCGTTCGGCCGCAATCCCGGCGCGCAGGTTAACGTGATCCTTAATTCGGGAACGAACGGTTTTCACGGTTCGCTGTTCGAGTTTCATCGCAACGCCGCGCTCGACGCGCGCAACGTTTTCGCGCCCGGCAATGAACCGAAACCGAAATACCTGCGCAACCAGTTTGGCGGCGCGATCGGCGGCCCAATCAAACGTGACAGCACCTTCTTCTTCGCCGACTACGAAGGCACCCGCTCGCGCGAGGGCATCACGCGCATCACGAACGTTCCCACCGCCGAGGAGCGCGTCGGCAATTTCTCGAATAGTGTTTTCGGAATACCGACAAACCCGTTCACGGGCATGCCTTTTGACGGCGGCATCATCCCGCCGTTCTTTATCAACTCGGTGGGACGCTCCATCGCTTCTGTCTATCCGTTGCCGAATCGCAACGTGCCGTTTCAAAACTTCGTATCGTCGCCGACGCAGCTCGACGACAACGACAGTTTCGACGTGCGCATCGATCATCGGCTGACTGACAAAGCGGATCTTGCGTTTCGTTACAGTTTTGGCGATCGCGATCTGTTTGAACCGTTTACCGGTCCATCGTTCTCAGCCGTTCCCGGCTTTGGCGATTTTGTGAAGCGTCGCAGTCAAAACGCGATGGTTGCATTCACGACTGTGCTGACGCCGAATCTGGTCAACGAGATGCGCGGCGCTTTCAGTCGTGTCGCCTCGTCGGTGACGCAAGAGGCGAGTGTTTTGAATTCCGAAGTCGGCCTGCCCACGGTGTCGCCGCGGCCGCGTGACCTCGGACTCAGCTTCATCACGATCACCGGTTATTCGCCGATCGGCGACGAAGGCAACAACCCGCAAAACAGCGTCACGAACGTCTACCAGTTCCTGAACAACGCGAGCTACGTACGTGGCAATCACCTGTTCAAGTTCGGCGCGGACCTTCGGTTCTCGCAACAGAACGCGTTCCGCGACGTCGAGTCGCGCGGGCGGCTTCAGTTCTCGCCGTTTTTCCAACTGACCGGCAACGCGCTCGCCGACATGCTGCTCGGCTTTCCACTGCTGACCGCCGTCGCTCGCGTCGACAACCCGCAACAGATTCGCACCGAGAGTTACAACTTCTTCATCAACGACAGCTATCGCGTGACGCCGCGACTGACGCTAACTGCCGGCCTGCGTTACGAGTACAACTCGCCACCGGTTGACGCGTCGGATCGCGCAACGGTTTTCGATCTCGCAACGCGCCAAATCGTTCCCGTCGGCACGAACGGCGTACCACGCAGCGGCTTCGACGCCGACAAGAACAACTTCGCGCCGCGCGTCGGCTTTGCGTGGTCCATCGGCGAAGCGACGGTGCTGCGCGGCGGTTACGGCATTTACTACGATCAGTCGCCGCTCGCTCCGGCTGAGTCGCTTTATTTCAACTCGCCGTTCTTCGACAACAACATCTTCTTCTCGCTGCCCGGTCTGCCGTTGACGCTGGACAATCCGTTCCCATCGTTCTTCCCGTTCCCGCTGCCCGATTCGGCGCTCTCGATCCAACGCGATCTGCGCACCGGCTACATGCAGCACTGGAACTTCAACATCGAACGACAGCTCGGCAGCACGACTGTTTTGGAAGTCGCTTACGTCGGTTCCAAGGGAACGAAACTGTTGACCGCGCGCGACATCAATCAACCGCAGCCACAGGTGCTGCCGCCGGGACTGCCGTTTGTCCCGCGTCCCGATCCTCGTTTCGACGATATCGACCTGCTCGAGTCGCGCGGCAATTCGAATTACCACGCGCTCCAGACACGTTTCCAACAACGGCTCTTCCACGGCTTGACGTCGCTCGTGTCATACACGTGGTCCAAGTCGATCGACGACGCGTCGAACTTCTTCAGCAGCGCCGGCGATCCGAACTTCCCGCAGAATAGTTACGACGTCTCCGCCGAGCGCGGACGGTCGAATTTCGACGTTCGTCACCGGTTCTCGGCGAGTTATTCGTACGGTCTGCCATTCGGCAAAGGGCGTCAGTACCTGGCAGATGATGGTTGGGTCTCGACGTTCTTAACCGGTTGGGAAACTCACGGCATCATCACGCTGCAAACGGGCCGTCCGTTCACAGTGGCGCTGCTTTCGGACATCGACAACAGCGGCACCGGACGTTCGATTCTCGGCTTCGGCGCCAACGATCGGCCAAACCTCGTCGGTAATCCTGAGATCTCGAACCCGACGCCGGATCGCTGGTTCAACACCGCCGTGTTCGCGTTCCCACCGCCGGGAACGTTCGGCAACGCCGGCAGAAATATTCTCGATGGACCGGGATTTCAGACCGTCGCCGCGTCGTTGATGAAGAACACCGCGTTGACTGAGCGCGTGAACCTGCAGTTCCGCGCGGAAGTGTTCAATCTCTTCAATCATCCAAACTTCAACCTGCCGGACAACTTCCTGGGGTCGCCGACATTCGGACGGATCTCGTCAGCAAGAGATCCGCGGCATATTCAGTTTGGGTTGAAGTTGTTGTTTTAGATAAGATCATTTTCCGTTTGTCGTTTCCGTTTTTCATTGGTCATTTGTGCTTGTAATGACAAATGTGAAATGGAAAACGGCAAACGGAAAATACCTCAGTCGCCCGCCTCGGAAACTCGGACGGATTCAGTTTGGGTTGAAGTTGTTGTTTTAGACAGAGATCATTTTCCGTTTGTCGTTTTCAATTTTTCATTGGTCATTTGTGCTTGTAATGACAAATGTGAAATGGAAAACGACAAACGGAAAATACCTCAGTCGCCCGCCTCGGGCACAGTGACCCGATCGTCAAAGGACTTGTACTTCGCGGATAAAAGCAAATCAGCTTCGTCGGGCGTTGGCACTTGCGGCACCAGCGTCCCATCGAGGTCTTCGTAAAGCGGTGGCGGGATTTCGGCGAATTCCGCCATCGGACCATACACCTGGTCCACGCCTTCCCTGAACACGTCGCCAATCAGCAGATTGATGATGTGCACTCGTTCCTCAGGATACTTACGCAGAAAACCTGAGAAGCTGAAGCCTTCGTTGTAGAACGCATAGACCAGCTTGCGCATCGACTCGATGCCGCGATCAAGCTTCGGCTGAAACTGCCCGAGACGCTCGGCGGAAAAGTCGTCGTTATTGAACGCATCGTGAATCGCGTCGGCCGCGAGTTCGGCCATTTTCAGGGCCAGCAATACTCCCGAAGAGTAGATGGGATCGAGAAAACCGTACGCATCGCCGATGATGATGAACCCGTTGCCCGAGTTCTTTTTTGAGCGATATGAATAGTCGAGAATCGAATAGATCTTGTCGACGCGCTCGCCTTCCCCAACGCGGCGGCGGCACGGTTCACACTTCTCGATCTCCTCGTGAAAGATCTTCGCCAGATCCTGGCCCCGGTTCTTAACGAGGTATTCCGGATCGGCGACGATGCCGATGCTCGTGATGCCGTTATCGAGCGGGATGTACCAGAACCACCCGTTGCTTCCTTTCTCTGTTCGCAAGACGAGGGTGGCGCCGCCGTTGAGATCAGGCTCGCGATGCGCGCCTTTGAAGTAGGAGTACAAAACGGCTTTCTTCAACTTCGGATCGCGCACGCGCCAGCGAAACTTGTTCGAGAGCATCGCCATTTGACCGGTCGCATCGACGACGACATTGGCAAAAAACTTTTCGAGCGAACCGTCCTGCATCTGCACTTCGACGCCGACCGCCTTATCACCTTCAAACAACACCTGCTTGACCAGCACGCCCTGATGGACCACCGCGCCCTGATCGGCCGCGTGATCGATCAGCAGATGATCGAAATTCGCGCGCGTCACCTGCCACGTCACGGCGCTCTCGTGATGCACGCCTTCGAAGAAATAGAACGGGCGCGATTCTTTGCCCGCGGAATTCGCAAACTGAACGCTGTACTTGCGCACAAACGGGCTCGCTTTTAACTTGTCCAGCACGCCCATGCGCTGGAATGTCCAATAGGTGTCAGTCATCAGCGACTCGCCGATGTGATGACGGGGAAACACTTCCTTTTCGAAAAGAATTACCTTACGGCCTTCGCGTGCCAGGATGCTGGCGATCGAACTCCCTGCGGGTCCACCACCCATTACTATGACGTCGTATGTATTGTTATTCATGCGTAGCGTACAGTTCTCAGTTCAGGTTCAAAAAACTCCGGCAGAAAGCGATCCACTTCCAAAAGACCATGACGAGTAAGTTGGATCGTGCCGTTTTCTCGGCGCAGCAGATCGTCGGCGGCGAGGTTTTCGTAAATGGGAAGAAACTCTTCCCAAACGTCGACTCCAAATTTCTGCTGAAAGTAACCGGTTTCAAGCACGCCGGTTTTGAGTTGCAGGACCATTTCACGAATGAGCCGCTGCTTCGGGGTCAATGACACGGCCCGCAACAGCGGCAGGCGGTCCTGGTTAAGGATGCGCACATACTCTTCGAAGTTGTGCGCGTTTTGAAAGTTAACACCGCCGAAATGTGAAAACGATGAGACGCCGAGGCCGATCATGTCGCCGCCATGCCACAACGCGTCACGATAAATAAAGCGGCACGTCTTCTTTTTCGTAGCGACGAGATCGGCGCCGGCAATCTCGTAATCGCGCGCGAGAAATTCTTCGAATGCGTAGTTGAGCCAACGCCGTTTCGTATTCCAGTCGGCGATTGGCGACTCCATTCCCTTCTTCAGAATGTCTTGCGAGATGACCGTGTTGTACGGGAGTTCCATCTGGTAGATGGTCACCGAATCCGGTTCGAGATCGATCGCGCGTTGGACGGCATTGCGCCATTTTTCTTCCGTTTCACCCACCATTCCGGCGATGAGGTCGATGTTGATCTGCGGGAAGTCGACGGAGCGAGCCCAGTCGTAGGCGCGATAGATTTCAGGAGACAGGTGCGCCCGTCCATTCGCGGCGAGAATCTCGTCGTCGAAGTGTTCGATACCGAGACTCAGGCGCGTGACGCCGATGTCTTTCAGAGTTTCCAGCTTGGATCGTTGCAGCGTGCCGGGCTCGCACTCGAAAGTCACCTCTTGCGCGTTACGCCACGTCACGTGACGGTTCAGACCATCCACGAGATAACGCAACTGTCGCTCGCTGATGTATGACGGAGTGCCGCCGCCGAAGTATGCAAAGCGCAACTGCCGGTTCTGAAACGCGGGCGTGCGGCTGTAGAGTTCGTTCTCTTTGATCAGCGCGTCGAGATAGACCTCGATCTCGGAAGCGTTCTTGTCGGTGTAGACCTTGAAATAACAGAAGAGACAGCGTTTTCGGCAAAACGGGATGTGCAGGTAGAGGCCCAATGGATCGTCGACGCGCGCGGATTGATCCAGCGCGGCGAGCGCATCGGAAACGAACTCCGGCTTCCACTGGGAGAAGGGCGGGTAGTTCGAGACAAAATAATTCCCTACCTCAGTTCTGCTTGGGGTCTCTACTGTCATGTGATAGGCGCTCAGCGCAAACTCTGCAAACTTAGCATCAATGCCGTAACTGGGCAATCAGTGGAAACTCCTATGCCGTTACTACGCGCGATGAAAAAGATAGGTTGCGCGATTACAAGTTCACGTTGTATAGAAAGCCGATGTCCCCGCAAAGTGGATTCAGATTTTCGGAGATTCGACACTATCTCCCATATGCACTGCTCTTAATTGTTTTTATCGGTGGTGTCTGGGTAATCCTCACTACCGGCTCGCGTCTGCATTCAACTGCTCCGGCGCCTGTGGCACATGCTTCTTCTCCCGTTACTGCCGTCGTCGACAGCCTGAAGGAGAACGCACGCAATCCGCTCAGCGTTCTGCTGATGCAGATCATCGTTATCATCATCGTCGCGGGATTATTTGCCGGGCTCTTTCGCCGGCTTGGCCAGCCGCCGGTGATGGGCGAGATGGTCGCCGGCATCGTGTTGGGGCCGTCGGTGTTGGGCTTGTTCTTTCCGGACGTGATGACGTTTATTTTTCCGGCGTCGTCATTGGAAACTTTGCGGCTGTTGAGCCAGATCGGCGTCGTGCTGTTCATGTTTGTCGTCGGCATGGAGTTGAACGTCAAGCACGTGCGCGAGAAAGGTTCCGCGGCGGTGATGATCAGCCACGCCAGCATCATCGTCCCTTTCCTGCTCGGCACGGCACTGTCGCTGTTTCTTTATCGCGACCTTGCACCGCCTGAAACCTCTTTCACCGCCTTTGCGTTATTTATCGGGGTCGCGATGAGCATCACCGCTTTCCCCGTGCTGGCGCGCATCCTTGAAGATCGTGGACTGACGCAAACGTCGCTTGGCTCGATTGCTCTCACGTGTGCTGCTGTTGACGACGTAACTGCCTGGTGCATTCTCGCGCTTGTAATTGCCCTCGTGAATGCCACTGGCGTGGCGGTCTCGATCACGACCATGCTATTCACGTTGTTGTTTGCGTTGGGTATGCTGTTTATCGTGAAGCCGTGGCTCGGCCGCTTCGTGAAGGAGGCGCCGAGTTCGACGTTGCACAGCCGCCGGTTGATCGCGGCGATGTTGGCGCTTGTGCTGGCGTCTGCTTTTATCACGGAGACGATTGGGATTCACGCTTTATTCGGCGCGTTTGTGGCCGGCGTGGTGATGCCTTCGTCGATCGATTTTCGCGGCTTCGTCAAGGACAAGCTCGAGACTTTCAGTTCTGCTGCGTTGCTTCCGCTGTTTTTTGTATTCACTGGTTTGCGCACCCAGATTGGCTTGCTGAACGACTGGCAGGGATGGGCGCTATGCGGCGTGATCGTGCTCGTCGCGATTGCCGGAAAACTCGGCGGCAGCATGTTGATGAGCCGCTGGACCGGGATGAGCTGGTCGCAATCGTTTGCGATTGGCACGCTGATGAACACGCGGGGCTTGGTTGAACTAGTGGTGTTGAATATCGGCTACGACCTGGGGATCTTGTCGGGTCGTATTTTTGCGATGATGGTGTTGATGGCGCTGATTACGACGTTCATGACCGGACCATTGCTGTCGCTGGTCGGAGTCGACTCGCGGGCGCGCGAGGTTGCGGAAGCGGTTTGAGTCGTTTTGAAAAGGAGATCCGATTATGGTGAAGAAGAAATTAGTGTTGACGATGTTGTTAGCGTTTGCGGCGACGCTCCTCCTGTCGTTAGTTGCGTTTGCGGTTCAGAAGCCGAACTTTGTGGGATCGTGGACCATGGATCGCGGGCGTAGTTTTGGTCTCCCCGGGAACATGACCCAGACGCTGACGGTCACGCAGAAAGACGATCAGATCGAAGTGGAGACGAAGCTGATCCAACCGGGTAACGAGCGAGTGCAAAAAGATCTGTACATCCTCGACGGCAAGGAACACGAGTTCGCCCCGCCGGTTCCAGCAAACGCCCCACCCAACACCCCCGCGCCCAAAGGCAAGCGAACAGCAACCTGGCTACCCGCCGGCAACGGCATCACCGTCACCGACGTCACCACCGCCGAAACGCCCAAGGGCCCAACCACAACCCAGATCGTTCGCAAGTTGACCATCTCCGCCCAGGGCGAGCTGATAATCGACATGTACGTCGACAACCCAAACGCCTCCTACGAAGCGAAACGCATCTTCAAGCGCTCGTAACAACAAGAGGCACAAAAGAGGACCACAAAAGGCACAAAGAATCGTTGAACCAACCGGTAATCTTTTGTGCCTTTTGTGTCTCCCCTTTTGTGCCTCTTTGTGGCCCTATTTCCCGGAGATGTCATACGCGGCCATCTCGTTGGAGTTGCGGACGAGGAGGCGGCCGCCGGCGAGGGCCGGGTTGTTCCAAGTTTGGCCTTTGACGGCTGAGAAGCGAGCGACCTCTGTGAATTGATCCGGCGATGCTTTCACTAAGGCGACGTCGCCGGTTAATCCGTCGGTGACGATCAAGTGACCGCTGGCGAGAAGGATTTGGCCGTAGCCGTAACGACCGCCTTTCCATTTGCGCTCGCCCGTGTTCACATCCAAACAGGCAAGAATTCCTTCGTCGAGCCCGTAGATGTAACCGTTGTGAAGAACTGAGCTGTTGAACTTGTTCTTCATATTCGTGTTTTCCCAGATCGTCGTCGGCGTGAAGTTGTTGCCGCTCGGTTTTAACTCAACCAGCGCGGCCCCCTTGCCATATCCCGACGAAATGAAGAAACGGTTTCTGTCGACGACGACCGGCTGCGAGACGTTGATGCCCATGTCCGTGTCCCAGGGATAACTCCACAACAGCGATCCATTTTCCGGAGTGAGACCGACGGCGCGAAGCGAGCTCACGACCATGATCTGCCGGCGGCCACCCAATTCGACGAGCATCGGCGAAACGTAAGCCTGCCGATCGTCGAGCGCTTTCCACACGGGCGCGCCGGTCATCTTGTTATAAGCGACAACTGATTTACCGCCGCCACCACCCGGCAGCACGATCACTTTATCGTCGACGACGAGCGGTGATGCGGCCTGGGCCCACTGAAGGTTCGAAGCCTGGTTTTCAGAGAGGATGTTCTTGCCCCAAACGACTGCGCCGGTATTCGCGTCGAGACAGCGCAGTTCGCCAGTCGCGCCGAGCGCGTAGAGCCGGCCCTGGTCCCACGTCGGAGTCGAGCGTGGTCCATCGCCATTGCTGTCGTTATATTCGGCTTCCCAGGCCTGCGTCCACAGTTCGCGGCCGGTGGCCAAATCGTAAGCGGCAACGAGCTCCTGGCTGCGTCGCTGTTCGATCGTAAAAGCCTTTCCGTCGGCAATCGCGAACGATGCAAAGCCAACGCCAATCGGCTGTTTCCAAAGCGCCGTAAACCCATTCTGCGGCCACGAAGTCGAGATTGGCGTTTCGTCGTAGCGGCCGTCGCGCCTCGGACCGCGATAGTTGGTCCAATAGTTTCTCGCGGGGCCGGCTGGTTGTGCAGGAGCAGTGCCATCCGCGGCAGGTGAAGCAGCGACACTGGCTTGCGGAACCGGAGTCGCAGCAGTGACGGGCGCTGTTGCCGCCGGCGCCTGCGCCATTTGCTGTTGGCGGTGTTGTTCGAGCTCGGTGTAATGCTGGTCCTGCGCGGCTGCGTCGAGCCAGAGGTTGAAGGCCAACACATAACCCAAAGCAATCAGCACAACCGCCAGGCTCGCGCCTACCTTCCACAACACCCGCCCGCGATTGAGCCAAATCAGCACCAGTCCCACCGGTGGAAGCAAAATCATCGCGATGATTAGAACGATCGTGGAGCGATACCAGGGCGCAGACTGCTCTTGCTCAAACATAAAAAGCCAACCCCTTTCAAATGCTAAATACTGAACGTACTGCCAGTGTGATTATTAACGGTTAGACGCCGCGAAGACAAGAATGTTTCCAGTCAGTCACTGCCCGATGCAGAACAGGTGGCGCTCGCCGCGGATGAAGATTCGGCCGCCGGAGATGGCTGGGGAGGCGTAGACGGGTTCGCCAACGGAGTTTGTCTTCAGGATTTCGTGTTTCGGACCGGCCGCGATTAGGAAACTGTCGCCGTCCTGGCTGGTGATCAGGATCTTGCCGTCAAACACCACTGGTGAGGCGAAGAAGGTAGACGGCGTGGATAAGCGGCCACCTTCGTATCTCAGTTGTCCGGTTCGAGCGTCGAGACTGGTCATCGTTCCGCCGTCGTTGATCAGATAAATGCTTCCGTCAAACAAAACACCAGACGAAACATAAGCAGTTCCCTTGTCGTGTCGCCACACGATCTTGTTTGAGCCGAGACTGACGGCATATCCGCGTTTGTCATGGCTGCCCGCATAGACAAAAACCATGTCCTCGCCCACGAGCGCCGTCGGTATCGCATGACTCACTAATCCTTCAGCCTGCCACAGCTCTTTCCCGGTAGCCGGATCGTACGACACAACACTTTCCGCGCCGCTCGCGATCAACTCGGCGCGCTGGCTTCCCTGCACCAGCACCGGCGTAGACCACGAAGCGCGATTTTTTCGCGCCGTCTTCCACACGTGCTTGCCGGTCGTCTTGTCCACGGCGGCGATATACGAGCCCTGTCCCATCTCCTTATCGACCTGCACGATCACGAGGTTTTCAAAGATGACGGGCGACGTCCCCTCGCCGTATCCCATCTTCGCCACTCCGCCCAACGACGCTTTCCAAACTGAATTGCCGTCGAAGTCGTAGCAGTGAAGACCTTCCGCTCCGAAGAACGCATACACGTAACGGCCATCGGTCGCTGGCGTCGACGAGGCGTACGAGTTCGACGAATGCCGATCGTCGAACATGCGTCCTTCGTGAACTGTTCGGTCCCACACAACCTTCCCGGTAGCGACGTCGATGCAGATCAACTTCAACGTGTGACTGCGTTCAGCGCCAACCGTATCCGGAAGTTTGACGATTTGATTGTTGACGACGTGCTTGACGGCGGCGGCCCCGGGGATAACAGGACCTTCGATCGCAGTAGTCAGGAAAAGGCGGTTACCCCAAACGATCGGCGACGAGTGGCCGCGTCCGGGAACCGGCGTCTTCCATTTGATGTTTTTAGTGGGACTCCACTCGAGCGGAAGATTCTTCTCGTCAGAAACACCCTGGCCGCGTGGACCACGCCACTGCGGCCAGTTGTCTGCTAAAACGAGACTGCAAAGGATGAGGATTACGGCATACACGCAGCACGGATTAAATCACTTAACTGCCGATGCAGTAAATGTTCTTCTCGCCGCGAATGTAGATCCGGCCGTCGGCAATCGCCGGCGAAGCATAAACCGGTTCGCCAACCGAGTTGGTGGCGATAACCTCATGCTTCGGACCAGCCTTCACGAAAAACGTGTCGCCGTCTTCGCTCGTCATCAGGATCTTTCCTTCAAACGCGACGGGCGAAGCAGTGAACGTCGCGGGGATCGGAATGCGTCCGCCTTCGTACTTGACCTCGCCGGTCTTGGCGTCGATGCAAGTGAGAATCCCGCGATCGGTCGTCAGATAAAGATATTCACCGTACAGGATCGGCGACGGCACGTAAGCAGTGCCTTTGCCATACGTCCACGGAACGTTCGGCGTGCCGGTTAAGTCGCCGCTCGCGCCGAGACGGATCGCCATCGTAATCTTCGTGGGATAGCCGGAAGCGAGATAGACCATTTCGCTGTTCGCAACAGGCGACGGAATCGCGTTGCTTTCGAGACCCTTGTGCGTCCAGAGTTCTTTGCCGGTCGCCGGATCGTAAGAGATGATCGTTTCGGTTCCGCTGGTGATCAACTCGGTGCGTTTCGCCGTCTTCACAAGCAATGGCGTGGACCAACTGATCTGGATCTTGCGCGGCGTCTTCCAAACTTGCTTGCCCGTTTTCTTGTCCAGCGCGACGATGAACGACGAAGTCCCGTTGTCTTCGTCACATTGCAGGATCACGAGGTTCTCATACAGGATCGGCGACGTGGCCGTGCCCATTCCAAGATTTGCCAGTTTGCCTACGTCCGCCTTCCAGGCGAGCTTGCCGTTGAAGTCGTAAGCGTAAATGCCTTCGGAGCCGAAGTACGCGTAGACGAGTTTGCCGTCCGTCGCGGGCGTCGAAGCAGCGTAAGAACTCTTGCGATGACGATCGTCGTAAGGCGTTCCTTCCCAGGCCACTGACTGCCAAAGGATCTTGCCGCTGTCACGATTCAGTGCGACCACCTTGAACGTGTGCTTCTTATTCGCGCCGACGCTGTCCGGATGAACAAAGTCTTTGTCGCCAATCACGTGCCGTGCAGCCTTTGCTCCCTCGACCACGTCGCCCTCGATTGCCGTCGTCAGAAAAATCGTGTTTCCCCAGACGATAGGCGACGAGTGACCGCGGCCATCGATCGCGGTTTTCCACTTGATGTTCTTCGACGGGCCCCATTCGGCCGGCAGGTTCTTCTCTGTCGAGATGCCTGAGCCATCCGGACCACGCCACTGCGGCCAGTTACCCGAGGCCGCGGTGCTGATGAATGAGCCGGTCGTGGCAACGCCCACTAAGACGACCGCGATAAGAGCCGCAATAAGAGCAAGACTGATTCGACGTGATAGTTTCACAGCATTCTTCCTTTGTTATTTATTCTTGGAAACAGGCGCCTCACCAAAAGCAAACAGGTGCGAGACGGTGCGAACGATCAGCAGCCCGTCTGAAATCGCGGGCGTCGCCATCATCACTTCGCCGACCGGGTTCTTCGACAGCAGTTCATACTTCGGTCCGGCCTTCACCACAAACACGTCTCCATCTTCGCTCGACAAGTAAATCTTTCCATCAGAAGCGACTGGCGAAGAAGTGAACGCGCCGCCAGTCTGGCCAAGACGTTCCTGGTAAACACGCTCGCCGGTCTTGGCGTTATAAGCAGCCAAGACACCGTTGTTCGAACAGGTGTAAAACAGATCGCCATAAACAATCGGCGTCGGCATGTATGGACCACCACGCTCTTTGCTCCAGGCGATGAAATCGCTCGACACCTGGTCCTTTTTCAACGTCAGATCGCCATTTGCGCCGGGCTTAATTGCATAAATAGGCTGTACCGGACGGTAACCGCTCGTGACGAAGATCAGATCGTGTGCGATGAACGGCGTCGGGGTCGCGATTTCCGACATCGGACCGAGTGTCCACAGTTCCTTTCCGGTTAGCGGGTCGTAACCGCGGACGGCTTTCGCGCCGGCGGTGATCAGCTCAGATCGCGTCTTGCCTTCGTAAATAGCCGGCGAACTCCAACCGGGAAGCTCTCCTTCACGAGACGTTTTCCAAACGAGTTTGCCGTTCTTGATGTCGTAAGCGGCGATGAACGAACCTTTCTGAATATCGGCCTGAATGATGATGAGGTTCTTGTAGATGATCGGCGAGCTGGCGTATTCCCACTGGTAATCGACGTCGTAGAACCAGCCGGCGTCGAGCACGCCGAGATCCTGTTTCCACAAAAGCTTGCCATTCATGTCGTAAGCGTAGAGACCTTCCGAGCCAAACATCGCGATCAGGTACTTGCCGTCGGTGACCGGCGTGGCAGCGGCGTGCGTCGACTTGGGATGGCGTTTGACCTTCGGAATTCCCGTGTAAGCAGTGCGCTCCCAGAGTACCGTGCCTTTCTGTTTGTCGAGGGCGTAGACCTTCCAGGTGTGCTCGGGATCGTTTTTGACCGGAGCGACGTCGCCGTAGAGTCCAAAACGCGTTTCGTCCTTGGCGCTGCTGACGGCGGTAGTCACGAAAACTTTGTTGCCCCAAACGACGGGACTCGAGTGGGACAAGCCGGGAATGGGTGTTTTCCAGCGCACGTTGAGTTGACTTGACGCGTCCCACTTGACGGGTTGCGTCGAACCTTCGACGACGCCGGTTGCGCCTGGTCCACGAAACTGGGGCCAGTTTTGCGCCGGGGCTGTGCTGAAGATGAAAGCTAAGAGGATTATTGATGCTGTGATTCGTTTCATCAGTGCGACCTCAGAATCAAAATTATGGCTTGGGTTCAACCACGCGTTTCATTTGCGTTGTATTTGGTCCCTGCTTGAAGGCCAGGCTGGTCACATTTCCGCCTTCGACGTTGAAGGTGATCGTGAATCCTTCAAATTCGACGGGCCGGAAATTCGTCTTGTCGACCGGCATCATCGCGACCGGATTGGGTTGTCCCGTCGCGAGGAGTGACAACTTGCCGTCTTTAACTGCGATCGTAAATTCGGGCGACGGTTCTCCCTTGTACTTGCCCGCATAAGATTGCAACGTAGCGGCGTCAATCTCCAGCGGAGGCGCTGCCCCTGCTTTCTTCAACAGTTCCGCGATGCCGGCATTCTTCTCGTTGCCGGTGGAAATGATAAGCGCTGCCGTCAAGGTTTGCGGTTTAACCTTGCCGCTATCGAGGGCCATCTTTACCAACCCTTCGTTACTTTCCCGCACGCCCGTCATCAGCACTTCATCTGCGCCGCTCGGATCCTTTTCAAATATCAGCCGCACTACTTCGTAATGACCGCCATTCATCGCCCAGCTCCGCGCGGTCGCGCCATAGAACGTGTCTTTCACAGTCACGTCGACGCCACGAGCGAGCAGCACTTTCACAACTTCCGCATTACCTCGCTCCGCTGCTTTGAACAAGACAGTCTGGCCATAGCGAAACTTCGCGTTGACGTCCGCGCCCTTGTCGAGCAACGCAGTCACGGCTGCCGCATCGCCTTTGCGCACGGCTTCGAAAAGTTGGTCGTTGAGCTGTTGTTTCGGATCTTGCGCGGCTTGCAGAGTCGGGACTAAAAGCAGCGACAATAGGCAGAGCTTTTGTAGCACCAGCATCGTCTTTTCCTCGAGCTTGGGGAAGTGCCAATCATCTGTGTTATCCGTGTTAGAATTTTACGGAAAAATGTAACGTAGCAACGTGAGCTTACGTATCATACATCCTTAGGGTTGCAAAGCGCGCAGTAACTTAGCACCACTTCCACACGTTGCGGCAGTTTTTTTCGTCTATTGAGAGCGAGCCTCCAAAATGAGTAACTACCTGTCCATTATTTTGAACGTTTGTTTTGCATTCACCTTCGTCGCGGCCAGCGACTGGGCCGAATGGCGTGGCCCGGCGCGTGACGGCGTGTCGAACGAAAAGAATCTTCCGGTTAAGTGGTCTCCAACCGGCGATAACCTCGCGTGGAAAGCTCCATACGGCGGGCGCTCAGCGCCAATCGTCATGGGCGACCGCGTCTACATGGTAAACACCGCCGGCCAGGGCGAAACTTTGCAGGAACGGCTGGTGTGTATCAACGCCGACACGGGCAAGCTGGTCTGGGAACATCGCTTCAATATTTATCTCAGCGACGTGCCGCCGCATCGCGTCGGTTGGGCTTCCCCGGTTGGCGATCCGGCGACGGGAAATGTGTTTGTGTTTGGCGTCGGCGGCAACCTGATCGGACTCAATCGCGACGGCAAAGTTTTATGGGAACGATCGCTGGGTGAAGATTTCGGCCTGCTCACGACGCATGGTGGACGCACCGTGTCGCCGATCATCGACGGCGATCTCGTGATCGTCAGCGGCGTGACTTTTATGTGGGGCACACACGGGCGCGGCGGTCATCGTTTCATGGCTTTCGACAAGAAGACGGGCGAAACGATGTGGGTAAGCTCGCCCGGCGCACGTCCATACGATACGACTTACGCCCCGCCAATCATCGCGACCATCAACGGCATGCGGCTGTTGATCCAGGGCGCGAGTGACGGCTTTGTCCATGCGATCAAACCGCAAACGGGCGAACCTGTTTGGAGAATCGAGGTCAGCAAACGCGGACTCAATACCGGCGTCGTCGTCCGCGACACCACCGCTATCCTGACGCACAGTGAAGAGAACCTTGACTCAAACGAGATGGGCATGATGCTCGCCGTCGACGCTACGTCCAAAGGCGACATCAAGCAGGACCAGGCAAAGTGGATCGTCAAAGGCTGGCAGGGCGGTTTCTCGTCACCGGTGATCGACGGCAACCGGCTTTACCAGATCGACAACGGCGCGAACATCGCCGCTTTCGACGTCACCACCGGCAAGCAACTCTGGTTACAAAACCTGGGAACGATTCAGAAGGCATCGCCGGTTTTCGCCGATGGCAAGTTGTACGTCGGCACGGAGAACGGAAAGTTTTTCATTTTGAAACCGTCTGCGACCGGCTGCGAAGTCCTTGACGAGGATGTGCTCGGAACCGCTGCGCATCCGGAAGCGATCATTGCCTCAGCGGCAGTCTCGAATGGACGTATTTACGTAGTCAGCGACGCCGGGCTTTATGCGATCGGCAAGAAGTCGACGAGTTCGACGCCGCCGGCCGCGTCTCCATCGTCGACATCGCCAGTCGGCAGCAATGTCAGTGCAAACACAGTAACGCACGTGCAAGTCGTTCCGACTGAGTTGATTCTAAAGCCCGGAGACAAAGTTAACTTCCGCGCCCGGCTTTTCGA
The DNA here is from genome assembly GCA_035276045.1 of Pyrinomonadaceae bacterium. Lineage (GTDB taxonomy): Bacteria > Acidobacteriota > Blastocatellia > Pyrinomonadales > Pyrinomonadaceae > PSRF01. Next base: position 28,271 of record DATELZ010000145.1, read on the forward strand.
CGCGCAGGGAAACTTCATTCGTGAAGAACCTGCCGCGACCTGGTCGGTGGACCAACTCAAAGGCACAGTTACAAACGGTCAATTAACCGTCGCCGGCGACGCGATCAACCAGGCCGGTTGGGTAAAAGCGACTGTCGACGGCATCACGGGACAGGCAAACGTGCGCGTCTTTCCACCGCTGCCGTGGAGCGAAACGTTCGATTCGTATGCCGCGAATGCCGCGCCGCCGTCGTGGGTCAGCATGACGATGAAGTTCGGCGTGCGCGAGCAGAACGGCAACAAAGTGCTCGCGAAGCTGACTGAAGGTTCGTCACTGCTGAGCCGTTCGCGCGCTTATCTTGGACCATCCGACTGGTCCAACTACACGGTCGAAGCCGATATTTCCGCCACCACCAGGCGGCGGCAACAAGGCGACGCCGGCGTGATAGCGCAGCGTTATGTGTTAACCCTGTACGGCAACAGCCAGATGCTGCATCTCGAACCATGGCAACCGGAGACGGTGCGCACGAAGACCATGCCCTACGCCTGGAAACCCGATACCTGGTATCGCATGAAACTACAGGTCGAAAACCTGCCCGACGGCAAAACGCGCGCGCGGGGAAAAGTGTGGCCCGTGAGTGAGGCCGAACCCGCAGCGTGGATGATCGAACGCATCGATCCGATTCCCAACCGCCAGGGCGCGCCCGGAATCTTCGGCAACGGCCTGGCCGAACTCTATTTCGACAACGTAAAGGTGTACGCGAACAAATGAGAGCCAAAAATCTGTTCTTACTTATCGTCCCGATTCTCTGCGTCAGCATTTATCTTTTCGCGCCCGCAAGTTCGGCTTCCGATCCGGCGTCGGGTGATTGGCCCATGTGGGGCGGCACTCCCGACCGCAACATGATCTCGAGCATGAAGGGACTGCCAACCAGTTGGGACGTCAAGACCAAGAAGAACGTGAAGTGGGTGGCCCAACTCGGATCGCAAACTTACGGTAACGTCGTCGTCGCCGGCGGCGTTGTCTTCGTCGGCACAAACAACGAAGGACTGCGCGATCCGAAGATCACCGGCGACAAGGGCATCCTGATGGCTTTCAAAGAGTCGGACGGCTCGTTCCTCTGGCAGATGGTCCATGACAAGCTCGCCGCCGGACGTGTCAACGACTGGCCGTACCAGGGCGTCGCGTCTTCGCCGTACGTCGAAGGCGACCGCGTTTACTACGTTTCGAATCGCGCCGAATTGGTGTGTCTCGACACGCAGGGCTTTCGCGATAAAGAGAACGATGGTCCGGTGACGGATGAGAAGCTGACGGGCGAAGCGAACGCCGACGTCGTTTGGCGCTTTGACATGATCGAGGAAGTCGGCGCGTTGCCGCACAACCTCGCGAACTCGTCGCCCGTGTCGCATGGCGATCTGATCTTCGTCAGCACTTCCAACGGCCAGGACGAGAGTCACGTCAACGTTCCCTCGCCCAAATCGCCGGCCATTATCGCGGTCAACAAGAAGACCGGGAAGCTCGTGTGGGAAGACAATTCGGTGAACGATAAAATCCTGCACGGCCAGTGGGCCTCGCCAACGGTAGGAACGATTGGCGGCGTGGTCCAGGTGGTCCACGGACAGGGCGACGGCTGGATTCGCGGCTATGAAGCAGCGACCGGCAAGAAGCTTTGGGAGTTCGACACGAACCCGAAAGAATCCACCTGGCCCAAGACGCGCAATGAAGTGATCAGCACCGCGGTGATCTATGACAATCGCGTTTACATCTCGAATGGTCAGGATCCGGAGCACGGCGAAGGCGTCGGTCACATGTATTGCATCGACGGAACGAAACGCGGCGACATCACGACTACGGGAAGGGTTTGGCACTACGACAAGATCCGCCGCTCGATCTCGACACCCGCGATCAAAGATGGAATCGTCTACCAATCGGATTTCAGCGGCTTCCTGCATGCGATCGATGCGAAGACCGGAGCGCAAATCTGGGTGCACGATCTTTTCGCCGCCGTGTGGGGTTCGCCGATGCTGATCGACGGCAAGATCTATCTTGGCGACGAGGACGGCGACGTGGTGATCATGCAGGAAGGCAAGGTCAAGAAAGTGCTCGCCGAGATCAACATGGGCAGCTCGGTCTATTCGACGCCGGTGCCGGCCAATGGAGTGCTCTACATCAGCAACCGCAATCAGCTTTATGCGCTGGCGGAAGCTCCAGCTCCAGCAGCAAAACCTGTGAGCTCAGCGCGTAAACCGTAGCCACAAAAGGCACAAGAGCAGACACAAAAAGCGCAAATCAGAAAACCTGCTCGATCTTTTGTGATGCAGCCATTCGACTTTCAACCTCGTACTCGGATGATCTTTGGCGCCGGAACTATCGGCCGCCTGGGCGACATAGCCCGGGAGCTGGGGTTCCGGCGCGTTTTGCTGGTTGCCGATCACGGCCTCGTCGCGTCAGGTCATGTCGACGAAGCTGTTACGCCACTGCGCGCGGCTGGAATCGAAGCCGTCCGTTTTCATGACTTCGAAGTCAATCCCGACACGCGCATGGTCGACGCCGGCACTGAGTTCGCCGCGAGTGAAAAGATCGACTCGATCATCGGTCTCGGCGGCGGCAGTTCGATGGACTGCGCCAAGGGAATCAATTTCATCCTCACGAATGGCGGCCAAATGGCCGGCTATCGCGGTTACGGCAAAGCAACGCAGCCGATGTTGCCGATGATCGCGATCCCCACGACCGCCGGAACCGGAAGCGAAGCACAAAGTTACGCGCTGATTTCAACGACCGACAGTCACCTCAAAATGGCGTGCGGCGATCCGAAGGCGGCGTTCCGGGTTGCGATACTCGATCCGGCCCTCACTGTCTCACAACCGCGCGGTATCACTGCGACTTCCGGCTTCGACGCGATTGCGCACGCAGTCGAAACGTACGTCACTACCAAACGCAATCCGATCTCCGAGATCTTCTCGCGCGAAGCGTGGCGACTGCTGGAACCAAACTACGAAAGAGTTTTGACTGCACCCGACGATCTCGAAGCGCGTGGCGCGATGCAGTTAGGTGCGTTCTACGCCGGCTTCGCGATCGAAAACTCGATGCTCGGCGCAACGCACGCCTGCGCAAATCCGTTGACAGCGCATTACGGCACTGCTCATGGTGCGGCGATCGCGATGTTGTTGCCGTCGGTGGTTCGTTGGAACGAACGCGTTGCCGGCCAGCGTTACGAATCTTTATTCAAAGGGACCGAGGCACTCGCGAGGCGGCTGGAGCAACTTGCCGAAGCCGGTGGTTTGCGAGTTACTTTGGGCGCGTCCGGTATTTCCCGGGATGAGTTGCCGGCGCTTGCAGCCGAAGCGGCCGAGCAATGGACCGGCACGTTTAATCCGCGGCCGTTCGATCGGAAAGGGGCGATGGAGGTTTACGAGTGGGCTTACTGAAAAACGGATTATTAGGATTAGCGGTTTTGATATTTGCGTTCTCGTCGACGCGCGCGCAGGATGCGCCTGCCGAGAACTGGTTGCAGTTCCGCGGCAATCACCAGTTGACGGGTGTGTCGCAGTCGCAAATCCCCGCGACGCTGAAACCTCTCTGGACTTACGAAGCCGGCGAATCGATCGAATCGTCTGCGGCGATCGCCGGCGGCACCGTCTTTGTCGGTTCGCAGAAAGGCGAGGTCACCGCGCTCAGTCTCGATAATGGTTCGGTTTACTGGAAGTACTCGACTGGAGAACCGATCGGCGAATCGTCACCTGCTTACAGCGACGGCGCAGTATTCATCGGAGATCTCGGCGGCACGCTGCACGCGATCAACGCCCGTGACGGCAAGCGATTTTGGGCCGTCAAACTCGGCAGCGAGATCAAATCGTCCCCAGTCGTGTATGGCGATCGGATCTTGATCGGGTCGTATGACGAGCACCTTTATTGCGTCTCGAACCGCGATGGCTCGGTGATTTGGAAGTTCAAGACCAACGGGCCGGTCCATTCAACTCCCGGCATCGCCAGTGGTCTGGCTTTCATTGCCGGCTGCGATGAGGTGTTTCGCGCGATCCGCATCTCGGACGGCAAGGAGGTGTTCAATGTCGCGTCGGGAGCGTACACGGGCGCGTCGCCGGCGTTGCGTTCAGGCATGGCTTATTACGGAACGTTTGATAACGAAGTGCTCGGCGTCAGCCTGGACCAGAAACAGGTGGCGTGGCGTTACGAACATCCGCAACGCAAGTTTCCCTTCTACTCGTCGGCGGCAGTCACCACCTCGCGCATCGTGCTTGGCGGGCGCGACAAACTGGTCCATGGCCTGACACTGAACGGTAAAGCAGCGTGGACTTTCACGACGCGCGCCCGGGTTGAATCATCACCCGCAATCGCGAGTGGCCGCGTTTTCGTCGGATCGAATGACGGCCGTTTCTATGTTTTGTCCCTGACGAATGGCGCCAAAGTGTGGGAGTTCAACGCCGGGGCGCCGCTGTCAGCTTCGCCGGCAATTGCAAACGGACGGATTGTGATTGGATCTCAGGACGGGCGGTTGTACTGCTTTGGCTAGTGCCTTGTACTTGGAGCTTTGTACTTGGAGCTTTGTACTTGGAGCTTTGTACTTGGAGCTTTGTACTTTGTTCGCTCGTTGATGGGCTACTTCGATCAACAGATTCGCTGCGCTAGCGAACAAAGTACAAAGCTCCAAGTACAAAGCTCCAAGTACAAAGCTCCAAGTACAAAGCTCCAAGTACAAAGCTCCAAAGTACAAAGCTCCAAAGTACAAAGCTCTCATTTCAAAACCGCAATCGCTTCGATCTCAATACGCGCCGCACGCGGCAAGGCTGCGACCTGCACTGTCGTGCGCGCCGGCGGATCGCCCTTGAACTTCGCGCGATACAGCTCGTTCATTTTGGCGTAGTCGTTCATGTCCGCGAGGAACACGGTCGCTTTCACCATGTTATCGGTATTGCTCCCGGCGGCTTCGAGCACGCCGGCGAGGTTGCGAAAGACCTGCTCGAATTGAGCCTCGAATCCTTCCGCCAGTTGTCCTGTTTTCGAATCTATTCCGATCTGTCCGGAAGTGAAAACAAGATCGCCAACGACGATTGCTGGAGTGTAAATACCGTTTGGAGGACCGGTTTTCACTGCGCGACGCTTCGTTGACGTCTGCGCCTCGACACAAACACACATGCAAGCGACAGCCACGGCGGCGAGCATCAGTTTTTTCATGAATGAAGACCTCCAAAATATCTCGCTATCGTCGAGGGCGCGGGTTTCCTCGTTGCCAGCGAAACGACGTACATCAGCAACGCCGAGACCAGCACCATCGGCACCACCGGCATAAATCCGAAGACAGCGGTCCCGCCCGGTGTTCGCGCCAACATTTCAGTTCCATTCACGGACCAGAAGACAATCGATGGTCCAGGCGCGGGCGCGGGCACAATCGCCTGGAACACGGCGACGGCAATCACCGCGCCTGCGGTCCAAAGCGTCACCGCCAGTGCCCCCCACTTCGTGCTGCCTCTCCAGAACAACGCTCCAATCAACAACGGCGAAAGCGAGGCAAATCCCGAGAATGCGTATTGAATCGCGAGTTCGAAGATAGTCTCCGGCGCCTGTAGCGCCACCACGTAAGCGAAGAGCGTAATCAGGATGATAAAGATGCGCCCGGTTTGTATTTGCACACTTTCCCCGAAACGCGTCTTGCCCCCGTAGAAGGCAAACACATCTTCCGTAAACATCGTCGAGAGAGCGAGAATCTGTGAGTCGCTGGCCATCACGGCGGCCATGATGCCTGCGCCGAGTATGCCGGCCAGCCAGAGTGGCGCGTACCGTTGCAGCAACAACATGATGACATCGTCACCCGCAGCCTCGTTGCGCAATTCGTCGCGCGCTTCGGGTGCCATTGTCCGTCCCTGCGTAGCGAGCACACGACGCGCTTCCTGCTTCTCGCGAATCTGCGGAACGTCAGTTACGCGGTTCGCCATCACGCCCAGGAACACGCACGGCAGCCAGATCGCCATAATGCAGATGGGATAGAAGATCACAGTCTTCTTGAACTGCGTGATCTTTCGCGCGGTCAAACAAAAGATCAGGATGTGCGGAAACGCGATTGCCGACAGGGGAATGAACGTGTAACTAAAGAAGTAATACGGCGAGATGCGTTCACGGCTCAGCAACGGCGCCAGCGGCGACGCCTGCATCGCCTGCGCCGCGCTGCGAAAACCGCCCATGCCGACGCCAATCACCGTCAAAGCGATCGCGCCGAAGCACAGGAAGAGCACCGTCTGAAACGTGTTCACCCATGCCGTGCCGCGCATGCCGCCAAAGAACACGTAACTCATCACGACCATCGCCACGATTGCGCCGCCAAACCAGAACGGCACCACGCCGCCGCTGATCGTGTAGAGCGTCGTGCCGCCGCCCATGATGCCGATGATGATGTACGGCACCAGCATCGCTCCCTGAACCGCGAAGATCACCGTGCCGATGTGACTGCATTCCCAACGATCTCGAAACATCTGCACCGGCGTCATGAAGCCGTATTTCTTTCCCAGCGCCCAAACACGCGTGCCGATCAGAAAGATCGTCAACGGAATCACGAGCCCTGACGACGACGCCATCAGGCCAAACGTAACGATGCCGTTCGTGAAAGCGTGCCCCGACGATCCGAGGATCGCGAAGGCCGTCATGTTTGTGCCGAACAGTGAAAAGAGAAATACGAAAGGACCTAACGACCGGCTGGCGAGAAAATAGTCTTCAGCTTTCTCTTTGCCCGCGGCGCGCCGGAAGGCAAAGATGCCGATATACACGACCGCTGCCAGGTACAGGAAAACGAATATGGCAGGAATCAACGGGTGTGATCCTCCTCGCGCTGTACTTGTTCGATCTCACGTTCCAGATGCGAGGGCCAGGCAAAAGTCACGAGCAGCCACATCAGCAAAGCCGCTGCTATCGAAAACATTGCGTGATAGAACAGACCGATGGGAATAAAACCGAAGACGAGATATGACGAGCGCCAGAACCAGTAGTCCTGATGCAAAACGTAGAGTGTAACGACAGCAACGACGAGCAGGATTCGTTTCATTCTGCGTGGTGGTCGCTGACCCTAACACAAATTACACGGATCGATCAAGAATCCGTGTAATCCAGGTTGACTGCTTCGAGGACGCTGTAGGCTGATTTTGTCGGAACAATGCGCGTCATACGCAATCCGGCACGCGCAAACAATTCTTCGTACTCCGCGGCCGTTCGTTCTTTTCCGCCGGGCGAAACGAGCATCTCGATGTCCATCAGTTTGCCGAAATCCTGGTTGTTGCCGGCGGCAATGATTGACTCCACGACCAGCACGCGTCCATTTGGATTCATTGCCTGCTTGATGTTTTTGAGGATGTTCAGGGCGCGTTCATCATCCCAGTCGTGAATGATGTGCTTCATGAAGTAGGCGTCGGCGCCCGCGGGAACGCTGGTGAAGAAGTCACCGCTGGCAAACTCGATACGATTCGCCGCTTCCGACTTCGCGACGTGCTCGCGCGCTCCTTCGATCACGTGCGGCAGATCAAACAACACAGCGCGCATGTTTGGATTCGCCTCGACGATCTCAGTCAACAAACGGCCGTGACCACCGGCGATATCGATCAGCGTGTTGATGCCGCTGAAGTCGTATGCTTCGACGACTGCTTTCGTAGCAAGCGCAGTCAGGCTGGTCATCGCGCGATTGAAGATCGTCGCGGCGCCGGGATTCATGCCGAAGTATCCAAACACGTCGTCGCCGTGCATTTGCGCCCAGGCTGAATTGCCGGTTTGCACGCTGTATAGAGTCTTGCCCCAAACCTGCCAGTGCCACTCTTCGCCCATGAAAATGGCAATGTCGCGCAAAGAGTTGGGCGCGTTTGAGCGCAGTGGTTCCGCATTTGGATTCAATGCAAAAACCCGGTTTTCCTGTTCGGAAAAGACGTTGAGCGAAGCTGCGGCACGCAGGATACGATAGAGCGACGGTGCGTGTGTGTTAGTTGCCGTTGCCAGTTCGTCAACTGATTTCGGCCCCTCGGCTAGCAGATCGGCAATGCCGAGTTTGGCTGTTACGTAGATGGTTTGGGCAGCCAGGCTGCCAAGCATGATCTGGGTCAGAGCTACTTCGGGAACCGCTGTCGACATCTTTTTCCCCTTACGTTACGTGTTTATTTCCATCAATTAACGCGTAACGAAGGGGGAAAAGAGGTCAACACAAATGACACGGATCAGCCACGGCCGGAGACGCGCACGCGTTCACGGGTGGAGTGGGTCTCGATGTGATGGCGCTTGATCATGCGATCGAGGGTTTTGCGATCCACGCCCAGGACGCGCGCCGCAGCTTGCTTGTTTCCCCGCGTGTGCGCGAGGACCTTGGCTACGTAGCGTCCCTCGATCTCCGACAATGGCACCCATTCTTCAATCGCCGACTGATCGCCCGCGCCATTTGTCTTCTCTTCTTCCGGCGCCTTCGCCGAGTATTGCCGCACGCGTTGCGGGAGATCCTTGGGACGGATCGTCCCGTCACACATCGCGACCGCCCGAACCACAGCGTTCTCGAGTTCGCGAATGTTGCCCGGCCAGTTGTAGCGTTCCAACATCGTCAGCGCTTCCGGACTGAACTTCACCGACGGGCTCAACGAATAAACACGGTCGGCAAAACTCTGCGCTAGCGGTGGAATGTCTTCCGGCCGATCGCGCAACGGCGGCAACGCGATCGACACCGCATTCAAACGATAAAACAGATCGTTGCGAAACCTTCCGGCCGAAACTTCCTGCTCCACGTTGCGATTGCTCGCCGCGATCACCCTCACGTTGACGTGTTGCGTTTGATTCGATCCGACGCGGCGAATCTCACCCATTTGCAGCGCGCGCAACAACTTCACCTGAAACGAAGAATTCGTTTCCGTTATCTCGTCGAGAAAGACGGTGCCGCCATCCGCTTCTTCCCATAGCCCACGTCGATCGCGGTCAGCGCCCGTAAACGATCCCTTCACGTGACCAAACAGTTCCGCTTCGATCAGCTCCGCCGGTATCGCGCCGCAATTGACGGCGATAAACGGTTGACCGGAACGTCCACTGCGATGATGAATGGCGGATGCCACCAGCTCTTTGCCTGTGCCTGACTCTCCGGTCAACAACACGGGCAGATTGGTATTCGACACCCGGCCCACTTGTTTCATCACCTCGATAAACGCCTGGCTGCGTCCCACCAGCTCGATGTCTGAGTGATACGCAGCCGTGCGCCGCGCGGGTGAGGTTCTCTGTGGACGATCCAGTATGTGCTCTCGCAACGCCTGCGAGAGCGATTGCAACTCTTCCGCTCCGAATGGCTTCAACAGATAGTCGTAAGCTCCATAAGCGGTCGCGTCGAGCGCGCCGACAGCGCTGCCGTGGCCAGTCATCAGGACGACTTTGGCTTCCGGCAGTTGTTCCTTGAAGGTGCGAAGCACGCTGTAACCATTGGCGCCTCCCAGCATCACGTCGCAAAACACGACGGACCAGGGCGCTTCGTGCAGCCGCTCAACCGCATCCTCGGCCGACGGCGATTGCGACACGTTCCAACCCTCCTCGCGCAGAACGTCCGAGACAAACTCGCGCACGTAATGCTCGTCGTCGATAACGAGCGCCTGAAAGCTTGGTGCTTCTATTGCTGTTTCCATGAGTTATGCACTCCTCCCACTGAGGTTCCTTATGAGGTTTGATCTTCCTTGATATCCAGCACCTCTCGTACCTTGCGAGCGAGAGCCACCGGCGTGAATGGTTTTTGAATGAATTCCACATTCGAGTCGAGCACGCCGTGGTGCACGATCGCTTCATCGGTATAGCCCGACATAAAAAGCACTCGTGTTGCCGGCCGAAGTTGAGTCAGCCGTTGCGCAACCTCCTTGCCGCTGGTCTCCGGCATGACGACGTCTGTTAACAGCAGATCGATCGGTTCCATCTCTTCGGTGCAGAGACGAATTGCTTCATCGCCGCCACTTGCGTCGAGCACTTTGTAACCAGCCTGTTCGAGTATCTGACGCGCCAGTCCCCGCACGACGGCTTCGTCTTCAACCAAAAGGATCGTTTCCGAACCACGTGGCGCTGTTGTTTCTGCTTCCACTTTCTGCGGCGCTTCGGCGTCCTGTTGAAGCTGTGGCAGATAGACTTTGAAAACTGTTCCCTTCTCCGGTTCGCTGTACACCCAGATGTTGCCGCCGCTTTGGGTGACGATTCCATAGACTGTCGACAATCCGAGTCCCGTTCCCTTGCCTTTTTCCTTGGTCGTGAAAAACGGTTCGAAGATGCGCGCTTTCGTCTCCTGGTCCATGCCGCAACCAGTGTCGCTGACTGCGAGTCTCACGTACTTGCCGGGCGCAATGCCGACGTGCCGTGCTGCGTACTCGTGATCGACTTCGAAGTTTGCCGTCTCGACCGTCATGGTCCCGCCGAACGGCATCGCATCGCGCGCGTTGACGACGAGATTCATGAGCACCTGCTCGATCTGGCCGGGATCGGTCTTGACCTTGTGCAATGCCGGATCGAGTTTCGTCGTGAAGCGAATGTCTTCGCCGATCAAACGGCGCAACATCTTTTCAATGTCGGCGACAACGTCGTTGAGGTTCAGGACGACGGGCTTCAGCATCTGTTTGCGTCCGAAGGCCAGCAACTGCCGCGTCAAATTCGCCGCGCGATCGCCTGCTTTTCGTATTTCTTCGAGGTAACCACGGATGCGCTCGTCGGGATTCGTGCGCTGAAGCGCAAGACTGCTGTAACCGTTGATCGCGGTGAGCAGGTTGTTGAAGTCGTGGGCCACGCCGCCGGCTAACTGTCCGATGGCCTCCATCTTTTGCGACTGGCGAAGTTGTAGCTCGAGTTGTTTGCGATCCGTCACATCGCGCGCGATGCCCTGCACGCCGATCGGAATGCCGTCCTGAAAGATCAGCTTCGTATTTGCTTCGAGTGCTACTCGCCGGCCGTCTTTCGCGATGATCTCCATCTCATAAGCCGTCACTCGCTCGCCCGCGAGTTTTCTTCGCAGCATTTCGTTAGCTGTCGAGAGATCGTCGGGCGTGACAGTTTCCTGCAAGCTCAAGTGCAGGACTTCATCGCGCGAGAAGCCTGTGATCTGTTCGCCGGCTTTGTTGATGGAGGTGTAATTGCCATCGAGATCGTGCGAGTAGATGATGTCGTGCGCGTTCTCGACGAGATCGCGATAACGCTCTTCGCTGGTCCGCAGTGCTTCGATCGCCTGCTTGTGTCCGGTGATGTCCTTGAGCGTGCCTTCGCGAAAAATCGGCGTGCCTGCTTCGTCACGAACGAGACGTATGTTCAGCGATAACCAGATCTTCTCCCGGTTCTTGCGATAAGCTTCAAACTCAAAATTCTCGACCGTGCCGGAAGTTTCAAGAATTCTGGTGACCTCCTCGGCCAATGCGGGGTTGACGTAGAGTTGTTGGCCGACGTCCGTGTATGCAGCGACCACTTCTTCGGCCGAGTCGTAACCAAGAATGCGGGCCAACGACGGATTCACCCGGAGAAACCTGCGATCCAAAGTCGTTTGAAAGATTCCCTCGACGGCATTTTCGAAGATCGAGCGGAAGTTCTCTTCAGCGTGGCGGACTTGCGTGTAAAGCGAAGCACTTTCAAGCGCGGCGGCAGCGGTGCCGGCGAGTATCGTCAGCACTTTGAGTTGCGCGAGGGTGAACGGACGCAGCCGGTGCAACGCGTTGATGTTGATCGTGCCGACCACCTTGTTGGCTACGAGCATTGGAATCGAAATGGACGAGCTGATTTCCGGATGCGGATACAACGATCGGAATCGTTCGTCGTCGATCTCGCCTTCGAGGATCACTGGTTGGCGCTCGCGCGCGACCCAACCCGAAACGCTCTCCTTCATCGTTACGCGTTGGCCGAGCAGTTTCTCGCGGTTCTTGCCCCGGACCGCGGCGACAAAAAGTTCATCGCCGCCTTCCTGAACCGGCAATAACACCGAGACTTCGTCGGCGTCGGTTTGTTGTAAAACTGCGTCCACAAGCTTGCTGATGACTGTTTGCGGATCGAGCGTCAAGGCGATGGTTTGGGCCAATTCGAAGATGGCGACTGTTTCGCGGAGTTGCAGGTTTTCCAAGCGCATGTGACGCACGTTCATCGCGCGCGTGAGCAGCGGCATTAACGCCGGGCGGCGAAAGGGTTTAAGAATGTAATCGAAGGCGCCGTTCTGCATTGCTTCGACGGCGGTCTCGATCGTGCCCTGGCCGGTCATCACGATGCTGACGAGATGCGGATCGATTTCGAGTCCTGCTTTTACTAAGTCGATTCCGTTCATGCCTGGCATCATCAAGTCGGTGAGCATCACGTCGTACGCTTCCCGGCGCAACGCGGCGACCGCATCTTCGCCGGACGTAAACCCGCACACTTCGTAGCCCTGCGAACCCAACGCTTCGAGCAGAATGTTCTTCAGTTCTACTTCGTCGTCTACGATCAGGACTTTCCCTATGTGCCCCTTTGTCATACCCACTACCGTCAGTTCACCTCCCCTTTCTCGTATTTGCGTTCTCTGCGTATCTCTGAGATCTCTGCGTAAACCTGACTGGCGAAATCTTTAACGCAGAGCTCACCGAGATACGCAGAGTTGTTTTGTCCAAAAGCCACGCTTCATCACGTGCGCCGCACTGGCAGGGCGATCGTCACGACCGTTCCCGTACCGGCCTTGCTGTCGATCGTGATCGTGCCACCGTGCTCTTCAACTACTCGCCGGCAAATAGCCAGGCCAAGCCCGGTTCCTTTTCCTTCGGGCTTGGTAGTGAAGAACGTGTCCCAGATTTGGTCCATGTGTTCGGGTGGAATTCCTGTTCCGGTGTCGACAAATTGCAGGATCACCCCTTCGCTGCCGTCGTCGAGTCGACCCCGGCGTGCGCGCGCGATGAGCGTGCCGCCACCGGGCATCGCATCGGTGGCGTTCGTCAACAGGTTGAGAAACAATTGCCGTAACTTCTGCCGGTCTGCTTCTATGGTTGGAAGTTCGTTTGCGAACTCCGTGATCACTTCGATGTTCCGCCCCCGCACCAGGTGATGAAACAACTCGAGCGAGTCGTGTACTTCTTTGCAAACGTCGATGTTCGACGTCTGTGACTGATTACGACGACTAAACTGCAACAGATTACTTACCAGGTTAGCCATACGATCGACTTCCTTTGAAATTACTTCCAGTGATGGGCGGTTCGGATCCTCCTCGTTTAATTGTTCGAGCACTAACTCAGAACGCAGCGCCATGGTTGCCAACGGATTGTTCAGCTCATGAGCGACGCTCGCGGCGAGTTCTCCCATGGTTGCCAATTTCGCCGCCTGCCATAGTTGCCGTGACATCACCTGAACTTCGGCGCTCTTCGCTTCCAACTCGTTGGTCCGTGCGACGACGCGGTCTTCCAGTTCCAGGGTCAACTGGATCAGATTGGAATTCGTCCGTCGCAATTCGTCCTGGGCCCGGCGCAACTCGCTGGTCCGAACAGCGACCCGGTCCTCAAGTTCCAATGTCAACGCCATCAGCCCGCGATTTGTGTCCGCCAATTCTTCTTGCAACGTACTGATCAGATTCCGTGCGGACACGAGTTCGGCGCGAACAGCTTCATCTCGAATCATTCTTACTCCCATTGTTTAGACCGCACGTTTCACGACGATGACCGTCGCGTCATCCTCCTTTCTGGCGAGTGTCATTAAAAGTCGTTGCGCGATGCTGGACGGGAGTTCATTTGCAAAGCCGAAGTCTTCCCAGCGCCAGTGGCCCGGCAGACCATCGGAGTGCAGTACAAGCGCGCTGTGTGGATCCCACGGACATTCGCTTACCGTAGGCATCTTGTTTGTGTGACCGAGAATGCCGCGAGTGACAGGTAGCTTGTGTTCTTCGGAACCCTTAAGGATGCGGGATTCGACGTTGCCGAGACTTGCGAAACTGAACCGCTCGCGCGCGCCGTCGAAAAGCGCCGCGGCCATCACTACGCCACGCGTCGCTATGCAGGCGCGCGAAACACCGGTGAAGATCGACGACAGCGGCGCATCAAAATGGCTCTCCACGTATTGCCGCGCCACCTCCGCGGCGCGATGCGCGTATGGACCATGACCGAGACCATCAATCACTGCCACCAATGCCTTTTGTCCCCATTGCCTGACTACAAACGAATCGCCATTGACGGGCATCAGCAGATGCGGACGACTGGCAACGCCGATCGCAAACGGGTTGAGCACCACAGGCGCGTGCGCTTTGCGCAGCCAGCGGCGGCAAGTGATATGAGCGCCGATGCCGTCCTCGCTCGATGGCGAAATATCCAATTCATCCATCAGTCGATTGACGGCGCCCAGGCCGTAGCCTGGTCCACTGGCGGTCGAATACCCATCCGCAAACGCGCGTTCCACGTTGCCGATTCCCGGACCCTTATCGGTCGACTCGATCTGAATTCCGGCGCGACCATTCTCGGAGAGCGGCCGGAACAAAAGATCTCCGGGGCCGGCGTGTCTCAGCAGGTTTGTCGCAAGTTCGGTCGCTACCAGCACGATCTCTTCACCTATTCCCGGATCGAATCCGACTTTCGTTGCTATCTCCCGCGCCGCGACTTGAGCTTCGTAAATGTCCGCCTCGCGTGAGATCGCCACAATTATCTGCGCCACTTTCGCACCATTACAGTCGTACCCTTCCCTGGTTCGGAGGTAATTTCCATCTCATCCATCAAACGTTGTGTGCCGGGCAGTCCCATTCCCAGTCCACCGCCCGACGTGTAGCCTTCCTGCATCGCGCAGGCGATGTCGGCTATGCCCGGTCCACGATCTTCAAACACCAGCTCGATTGCCGATCTGCCGGCATTACTGATCCGGCGCCAGCACATGCGTCCCGAGCTCGCGTAAAGATATGTGTTGCGCGCCAGCTCCGAAGCGGCAGTGACGATCCGCGTGACGTCCGTTACCCCAAAACCGAGTTTGACCGACGCCTCGCGCACTGCCTTGCGCACGCTAACAATGTCAACTTCCGACGCGATCACGACTTCCCCTTGATAGTGTTCACCCTTCGACTCGGCGCACGCGTGCGTCGAATGGTCAATGCCCATTTTGGTTTCTCCACTGAGTTGTCGTGCCGTTATGCAGGAGGTTCATAGCGTGGTCGACGTTCAGTGCAGTCAATGTTCGACCCAACGTCAAACCCAACTGGGTGGTGGTAATTGCAACGCTCGGGTGCATGCCCGCGATTACAGTTTTGCCTCCCATCAGGGAGACCATTTGCGCCGTTTCGGCGATGGTGCGGGCAAAGAACGAATCGAGGGTGTCGACGGCGGAGATGTCGAGCACGAGGCCTTTCGCGCGATGACGATCGAGTTCGTGCATCACCTGGTCTTGAAAGTTGGCAACGGTCGCGTCGTCGGGATCAGGAGGCATCGCCACCATCAGGACGTCGTGGACCTTGACGACCGTAATTTTCTGCCCCACCGCCATTCTCCTTTCGCCGCTTAGGCGAGATTAGTCGCCAGGACTCGCGTAGCCGCTCCGTTTTGCGACGCGTGTTCGTGAGCCAGCATCTCCAGGGCTTGTTTCAGACCACTCGCAAGCGACGAGCGCGTGATGATTCCCGACAACTCGATTCCGAGGTGGACCAGTGTCTGGGCGATTGCCGGCCGCACGCCGGTCAGCAACACTTCCGAGCCGAGCAGACGCACGGCAGTGACCGTTTCCACGAGGTGCCGGGCTGTTTGGGTATCGATCGTGGGTACGCCGGTAATATCGATCAGCGCGACCGGTGAGTTGGTCTCCGCGATACTGGTCAATAATTTTTCCATCACCTGCTGCGTGCGCTGGCTGTCGAGTGTTCCGATCAGCGGCACGAGCAGGATTCCGTCCCACACCTGGACCACCGGAGTCGAGATCTCCATGATTTCACGCGCCTGTCGAGCCAGCGCGTCCTCGTGGCGGCGGCGTTCGGTCATGTCGCGAGTTATCTGAGCGAATCCGATTAACGCGCCGTCCTTGTCGCGAATCGGGTTGACTACGACGTTGGCCCAATAGCGCGAACCGTCTTTGCGATAGCGCCAATCTTCTTCCTCGAAACGTCCGGTCTTGCCGGCTACCTCGAGCTTCTGTCGAGGCTTGCCTTCGGCGATGTCTTCTTTGCTGTAGAAGACGTCGGTTTTCTGGCCGATGATCTCTTCCGCAACGTAACCGTTCAGTCGCTCCGCGCCCTCGGTCCAGGAGACGATTCGTCCTTCAGGATCGAGCATCCAGATGGCATAGTCCTTCATGTTCTGGACCAGCAACCGATCAAAATCGTTCTCCCCCAGGCCTCCCATTTGATTGTTTCCTTTGTTCTCACTCATTGACGGCACTTCCTTTCAATAACGCAGACGCCCGTTACCCTGTGACGGCGGTTGTTTCCGTGTTTTTTGCAGTCCTCCGTTGGTTGGCTAACGAGGTGAGGGATGATTCGGCCTTGTTGGGGAAGGCAGTTGGTCCAACAGCCACCGGCAAAGCAAGACAAACGGTCGTGCCTTTGCCGAATTTACTCTCGAGCGCAATTGTTCCGCCGTGCTCTTCGACGATGCGCGAACAGATAGGCAGACCGAGCCCGGTCCCCTTTCCTTCGGGTTTCGAGGTGTAAAAAGGTTCCCAAATCTTCTCCAGATCGGGCGCGGCAATGCCGACGCCGTTGTCGACGAATTCGACGACGATTCCCGCCGGCGTCTGTTCGCCGCGAACGCGAACGGTGAGCGTGCCGCCGCCGGGCATTGCATCACTCGCATTCGTCATGATGTTCAGGAAAACCTGGCGCAACTGCTGCCGGTCGGCAATGATTTGCGGCGTTGAATCCTGGAACTCAGTTACCACCTGAACCTTGCGATTGCGCAGGTAGTAACTGATGAGTTCCAGGGATTTCGTCACTTCGTCACGCACGTCGAGGGTGGAAACTTGCCGGTAGCTGCGGCGGGTAAACTGAAGGAGGTTCGTAACGAGCTTACCCATCCGCTCGGCTTCCCCGATGATGATCTCCAACGAACGTTGACTCTGATCGTCGCCGGCCAGTTGGTCCAACAAAGACTCGGCTCGCAGCGACACCGTCGCGAGCGGATTGTTCAACTCGTGCGCGACGCTCGCGGCCAGTTCGCCCATCGTGGCCAGTTTTGAACTCTGCCAGAGTTGCTGCGTCATCGACGCCAACTCGTCGGCCTTTTCCTGCAACTGACGTTGGGCCATCAGGCGGTCGGTGATGTCGTTGAAGACTTCGAGCACCGCGAGTGGTTCGCCTTCGGCATCGCGATGCAGGATCCAGTGCGACGCGACGGCGATCTCGCGGCCGTCGCGGGTCACGTGGACCAATTCACCCTGCCAGTTTCCAGCGCTTCTCAATTCGGCTTCGATCTCGAGCAGCGGCCGGGGAAACTTCGTCAGCAGCAACTTGTGCGAGACCTTGCCGATGGCTTGCGCTTTGGTCCAGCCGTAAAGCCGTTCCAGGCCTCGGGTCCAGAAAGTGATCTTCCCGGCGAGATCGCGTGACATCACGTGGGCCTCGTCGAGGATGGCCGCTCTAAGCTGGAGATCTGTAGCGCTCGAAGAATGGTTGATACTCATGCGGGTTCATGTAGTAACCAAAGCAAGTTCTAAGTTGTCGGGGGCTGCAAAACTACAATTTTGTAGGCAGGGGGACGCGACCTCGCCCTGGTCATCGTCCCCCTTTCCACGCGCGAGGACTCAACTCCCGTAGACCCACTGCGCGCGTCTCTTAAAATCTCAATTAACAGCCGCCCGGACCTGGTAGAACCGGCCCCGGATCAGGTTGAGCACCTCCTTGGCAAGAAACGGCTTGTACAAGATAGGCACATCGGCGGCGTCACAAATCATCAATCCCTCTTCCGTCAAACCACCTCCGGTCATCACGATCACCTGCGGCGACGGTTTTTCTCTTTGAAATTCGAGCGCTAGTTGTAAACCGTCGTCGTCGCCGAGCATGTAATCGACCAACACGACGTTTGGTTTGTAGCGGGCAAAGAGTTCCCTTGCGTGCGCTGCGTTTTCGGAGACCAGCATTTCCCAGCCAGCTTCCTTCAATTCGACCGCCAGAAAGAGCAGCAGGTCGTGGTTGTCGTCGACGAGCAGAATCGACGGCCTTTTCGCAGGACGTATTTCCGGATTGGCTTCAGGGACGATCGATAGTTTCTCGTTATTGTCGACGAGCGAGATGCGGACCATCGCGCCCGGTGCAATATCACCACGCGCGACCATCGTCGCCAACGGCTGCGTCAGTTCGCGATGCATCGTGCGCTTCAGCTCCCGCGCTCCGTATTCCTGACTTACTCCCTTGCGCAGCAGAAACTGCCGGCTCTCCGGTGACACGTCGATCTGGAAACAACGATCGCCAAGCCGCGTATTGACGTGCGTTTGCAGCGAGCGGATGTCGTGGTCGAGAATCGCTTCGAGCGACTCCTGGTCCAACGGCTGGTAAGTCACAATCGCGTCGATGCGATTGACGAACTCAGGCGAAAACCGCTTACGCACAGCGCCGAGAGCGATGTTTTCGAGTTTGAGCGAAAGCTCGGGCCGAAGCTTCGGCAGGTTCGGGTGGAAACCGATCTCGGGATTGATCTCCTTCATCATTTCGCGGGCGCCGAGATTGCTCGTAAAGAAGATCAGGCTCCTTTCGAAGTTCACCTCGGTGTTGTCGCCCAGCCGCAAAGTGCCTCGATCGAGGATACCCAGCAGCAGCTTGGTGAGCGACGGCGAGGCTTTTTCGATCTCGTCAAACAGGACGAGCGCGAGGTCTGACGTAAGGCTGGTCGCGTCTTTGAGTGCTTGTTGCGTGAGCATCGGCACGGTTTCGCGGTGACCGAGATACCCTGGCGGCGCGCCGATCAGTTTGGCGGTCTCATGATCCAACTGAAACTCGCCGCAATCGATCTTCACGAGCAACTTTTCGCTGCCGTGCAGCAGATCGGCGATGGCTTCTACTGTTTTGGTCTTACCTGTTCCGGTCGGACCGAGGAGAAGGAAGACGCCCGCGGGCCGGCCCGCAGGCGCGAGGCCCGATTGATACATGTAAACGTACGGTACGATGGCATTGGTAGCCCCTGACTGGCCTACCACCCTGCGGGCCAGCAAACTTATTAGATCTGTGTCGGGGTGAGAGTTAGCACTTTTTGGGCCGCTCGCCGTCATCGGCCCCCCTTGTTCAGTCATCTAGACGTGCTCCTGTGGGGAGGAACTGGTTGCTCGTTCTATGTCCTTAATCATTCGCGATAGGAAAGACGTGTCTGATGAGTGCTTAGACAGACACCGCACGAATCGATCCTGCGTTGGTCATAGCCTGCTCATTACGTGAGGACTAAGACTAGGCGCTTTGGGCACGCTCAAGTATGCATGGAGACTAAGAACCAAATCGCGAAGAAAGGCTAAGCGCTCTGTTGAGTATGCGCAATGAGGAGATTCCTGAAAGCACCTCAGATAATCCCTGAGCACTCACATGAGGGCAGGACAAGAATTTATCTGGATAAGTGACACCGGCGAGGTGCGGATCAGCCCATTTTTAAACTTGAATTCGAGGCGGGCGCCGATGCCAATCCAGCCGGCCCGGCGCGCCAAACCGGGCCTTACGCCATAAACTATCGCCTCGATCGGTTCGACCAGGCAACGGCCACCGCCACGGACCAACACCCGGCCCATAGTGTCCAGCAGTGAGATTTGATACTCGCTATTGACTGTGTGCACCACCAGGGAATCGAACGGCGTTAACGAGGCAAAACTAATGCCCGTCTCCCAATTTACATCCATGAAACAGCCTTTTTACACGGGCAAGTAAAGATGAAGCATCCTGCCTAGATCGTCGACATTGACCGGTTTTGAAATATAGTCATCCATTCCGGCGTCAATGCATTTCGCGCGATCACCTTCGAGAGCATGTGCAGTCATGGCGATAATGGGAGTGCGCCTGGTGTCTGACTGTCGCTTCCGAATCTCGACGGTCGCTTCGTAACCATCCATCTCAGGCATCTGGCAGTCCATCAACACGAGGTCGTAAGGTATCCTCGTGAGCGCCTCGAGCGCCTCTTTGCCATTCGCCACCGCATCCGCCCGGTAACCGAGCTTTCGCAATTGGCGTATGGCGACTTTCTGATTCACCGCATTGTCTTCCGCGATCAGAATGATTTTGTCGGAGAGTTGTGCCGGCGCAACCGGTTGTTCGGAAACATGAATTTCGGCACGTGGCGCAGACACCAATCCGCCGGCGACTCGGGCGAGAGATTCAAAGAGTGAGAACTGGCGAACGGGCTTCGTCAGATAAGCGGCGATGCCATTTGCTTCGGCGACCGCACTGGTGGCGCGTTCGCCATAGGACGTGAGCATGACCAACGGAATCTTCGCGATTGCCGGATCCTTCTTGATCTCACCAGCCAGCTCAAAACCATCCATGACCGGCATCATTAAATCGAGAACGGCGAGATCGTACGGCTTTCCGTTTTGTTTAGACGATCGCAACAGTGTCAACGCGGTCTTGCCTGAGTCTGCTTCGTCGTAAAACATGCCGCAGGTCTCCAACTGGTGACCGAGTATCTTTCGGTTCGTACGGTTGTCGTCGACGATCAGCACGCGCAGACCTTTCAATATCCTGAGGTTTAATTGCGGCTCCTCAAGGATGTCGGCCTGTTTCTCGAATCGTGCGGTGAACCAGAAAGTAGCTCCCTTTCCTTCAACACTTTCGACGCCGATCGTCCCATCCATCAGTTTCACAAGCTGTTTCGAGATAGCCAATCCCAGTCCGGTGCCGCCGTACTTTCGTGTCGTCGACCCGTCTCCCTGCATGAAAGGCTGGAACAATTTCTCCTGTGCTGCCTCGGTGATGCCGATGCCTGTATCGCTGACGCTGAAGCGAATCATCACGTGTTTTTCGTCTTCGCTGGTCCGCTCAGCGCGCACGACGATCTCGCCGTGTTCGGTGAACTTGATTGCATTGCCGATCAGGTTGGTAAGGACCTGGCGCAACCGGCCCGGATCGCCGCGCAGACCTTTCGGCACGTCGCGATAGACCAGCGACACCAGTTCCAGCCCTTTGTCGTGAGCGCGTGAGGCGAGTAAGTCGGTCGTGTCTTCAATCGCGTTGTGTAACGAGAAATCGAGCACCTCGAATTGGAGTTTGCCTGCTTCGATCTTCGAGAAGTCGAGAATGTCGTTGATGATGGTGAGGAGCATATCGCCGCTGGAACGGATCGTCTCGGCAAACTCGCGCTGTTCGTCGGTGAGCTTTGTGTCCAAAAGCAAACCAGTCATGCCGATCACGCCATTCATCGGCGTGCGAATCTCGTGACTCATGTTGGCCAGAAATTCTGACTTGAGCCGGGCGGATTCCAACGCAGCCTCGTGCGCAAGTTCCCGATCCGTTGAGGCCGTCTCCATCTGCTTCTTGATCTTATAACCGTAAAGGATGGCGGCGCTGACCATCAGCAGCACCAAAGTGGCGATGAGATATTCAAACCTGCGGATCGATTCTGCGGCAGCGAAATCTTTTTGAAACAGCTTCGCCTGAATGCGAGTGAGGTCTTCACGCACGCGGCGCACGGAGTTGAGGAGATTCGCGTACTTCTGGTCCATGGTGGCCATGCGTTTTCCTGCCAGCTCCGGTTTGTTCTGTTGAAAGTAGGAAAAGATTCTTCCCGCTTCGTCAGTCATCTCGCTCATCGAAGTTTTGATCTCCGCGATATGTTGCGGCAAGAGGACGACGTCCACTCGATCGAGCTGAAGCTCCGCATCTGTTTTGTTGGCTTGGGCGAGCAGATCTTTTTCGACGAGGTTTATATGCCGGTTAAAGACTTCGAGCGCTTGGACCATTTGCAATTGTTCGGCTTCGACATTGTGCGTGTCGAAGACGTTGTTGCCCGGCGCATTGACGGCGCTGGCCAGCTTGGCGAGGTCGTCCACCCGATTGCGCCGTTCGGTCCACTGGTGATTTGTCCCGGCAGAGTCGCTGTAGATGTGGCGAATCTGGTAGTTGAGAAAGAGGCTGAAGAGAACGATGAGCACGTCGAACCCTGCCAGGAGATAGTAAACGCGGTGCCATCTGGGTGACAGAGATTTGCGACGTTTTCGCTGATTTTTCGAGTGATTATAGTTTTCAGGCATAGGGTATATGGCTGGAGTGGAGCTGGTTGACAGCAGATCGAAGCGCGGCATTTCGCTCCGTACGGGGAGGAGCGGCGCGGCAAGAAGCACCATTTTTCATCTGCAGCATGCGTTTCGTATGCCGCTGTGCGATATTGAGCACGTCGAGTGCCAGATTCTTAGCTGCGGTGAAAATTTATCGCGCAAAAGATGGCGCTATTGAGGTGGCGAGGCTATGCTCTTAGTGCTAACTCTCGATTTGACTGATACTCAGTTTTGGTCAGCAGTCAATTGACAACTACTCAGGTAATTCCTGATTGTTGGATCAGGAGCTTCCTGCAATTATGCCACCGGCAAATGTGATCGATTCTGTTGGTGGCTCAACCCTCTCGCTTCAACGTTTGCTGATAACCCTTTTTGGTGAGTAAGGGACGGTCCCCCGAAAGACAGCCAGGCACAATAGTGACGACAAAATCGATACGTGTGCTAATAGCTGACGATCACGCCCTGGTACGCGCTGGTATTCGGGCTCTCGTCGAGCGAATCAAGGGGGTTGTCGAAGTAGCGGAGGCAGGTAAGGGTAGCGAGGCGCTCCAGCTTCTAGACCAGATGCAACCCAACCTCATCCTCCTGGACATCACCATGCCCGACGGCAACGGGTTTGACGTCCTCGGGTATGTAGCGAAGAAGTTTCCCGCAATTCGCGTGATTGTCCTGACGGTGCATGAGGCGGGTGAATACGCGATCCGAGCCCTGCGCGAAGGTGCGGCGGGTTTTCTGCCCAAGAGCGCGGCCAGCACTGAGCTGGAACAGGCAATTCAAAGCGTGATGAAGGGCGATGTTTACATCTCGCCTGAGACCTCGCGGAAAACGCTGCTCGAGTATGGCAAAGGTGTTTCAAAACGCGATCAACTGGCGACGCTGAGTCCGCGGCAACGCGAGGTGCTTCAACTCATCGCCGAGGGAAAGACGACCAAACAGATCGCGCAGCTTCTGGATATCAGCGTCAAGACGGTGGAAACACACCGGGCGCAATTGATGGAACGGCTCAATATTCACGACGTCGCCGGGCTGGTGCGCTACGCGATTATCGTGGGACTTATCGAAGTGGAATAGATCACTCGTCGAAGCGGAAATAGATCTTTGAAAAATTCAATAAGTAATTGAAAGAGATTGGTTGATGGATTCATGTCCGGCCTGCGAGAGAGAGGATCACCCCACGCGCTCTAGCACGATCACCGATGTCGGTAGATCGTTTCAAGTCCTTACCTCAGGACTTGTAATTGGCCGGGCATGAATCGATCCACCAA
>DATELZ010000146.1:0-77058 GCA_035276045.1 Pyrinomonadaceae bacterium
CGCGTGGCCGCAGCAGAACATCCCGAAACGTTTGGCGGTTTGATAGATCTCGAACCAGGCACGACACCCGACGAAGATGCCGACGCATTGTGCCGCGAGATTCTTCGGCCGCCCGATGGTGAAGATCAAATCGTCTATCGATCGGGTGAAAGACGCGTTGCGCGCCTCGTTCGCAGCACGCCTCCGAAAACCGAACCGCCGCGCTTCGAAGAATCGGCAACTTACCTGGTCACAGGTGGTTTGGGCGGCCTCGGACTCGAGTGCGCGGGTTGGTTGATCGAACGCGGCGCCCGCCACATCGCGCTCGCAAGCCGTCGCTCCACCTCAGACGAACTACAGTCAAAGATCTCGCAATGGGAGAAGCAGGGCGCGACGATCCGGGTTTTCCCGACTGACGTCACAAACGAAGACCACATCAAGGATCTCGTCGCCGGCATCGAACAGTCGATGCCGCCGCTCAAGGGTGTCATTCACGCAGCCGGCGTGATCGAAGACGGCATGGCTCACAAGCAGAGCTGGGAACAGTTGCGGCGAGTGCTGGCGCCAAAAGTCCGCGGCGCATACGCGCTTCATCTTCACACGCGTCATGTTTCACTGGACTTCTTCACTCTCTTCTCATCCGCGGCTTCGATGTTTGGTTCCACCGGTCAGATAAACCACGCCGCGGCAAACGCGTTTTTGGATGGCCTGGCCCAACACAGAAAAGCGCAAGGCTTGCCGGCCTTGAGCATCAATTGGGGCGCGTGGTCCGGCATCGGCGAAGCGGCAAAACAAAACGTGCCGGAGAGACTCGCGCCGAGAGGCATCGACGCAATCGAACCGGAACAGGGCTGGCGAGTGCTCGAGATGATCTTCAATCATTCGGCGGCGCAAGTCGGAGTCGTGCCGATTGACTGGGAGCGATGGCAGCGTCTCTACACGGGCAAAGTGCCGCCATTGATGGACCAACTGATGCGCAGCTCAAGACCGGCGAGCCAGCGCCGTCGAGATCTGATCGAGTCGTTCTTCGGTGTTGAACCAAACAAACAACAGGAGCAACTCGAAGAGTACCTGGTCCATGAAGCCGCGCGCGTCTTGCGCATGGATCCCGCGTCACTCGACCGGCAACAACCGCTGAGCAATTTCGGTCTCGATTCGATCATGACTGTCGAACTTCGCGACCGGATCGACGCCGATTGGCAGGTGCGCGTGCCTCTCGTGGAGTTCTTTCGCGAGCCAACGATCGCCCGGCTGTCTGCGATAATGCTCGAACAGCTACGCAGCCTTCGCCCGGCTCAACAATCCTCACCGACTGATCCAGTCGCACTGCTTAAGCGGCTCGATCAGATGTCGGAAACTGAAATGGATAAGTTGCTCGACGTCATGCTTTCCGAACAGGACGGCGCGCAGCCGGAAACCGCAGTCGCCTCGGTTTAAATCACGTCACCATGACTACGACGCGCATCGGTTCACTCTCAGTGGACGAGAAGAGAGATCTCCTTGCGGAGCTGATCCGGAAGAAGATGCAACGGTGGCCCAACGGAGCAGCGCGGTCAGGTTCCACTGCGATCCTGAACCAGGCCCTCGTCGACGATCATCGCAGACAGTTTCCCGCCCTCGACAACAAGACTTATTTCAACTATGGCGCGCATGGCACGTTGCCCCGTCCGGCGATGGACGCAGTGCGCGACTCCTGGGAATACATGCAGAAGTGGGGACCATTCTCAGCCGAGGTCAACGATTGGCTGCAACAGGAAGTCAGCAAGACCATTGCCTGTTTCGGCACGCTGTTGGGCGCGACCCCCGAAACAATCGCGCTCACCGAGAATGTCACGGCCGGTTGCAACATCGTTCTTTGGGGGTTGGATTGGCAGTCGGGCGATCACATTCTGATTTCCGACTGCGAGAATCCGGGAATCGTTGCGGCGATTCAGCAAGTCGCGCGTCGCTTTCGTTTACAGGTTTCGAGTTTCCGAGTCGACCGGTCGGAAAACGGAACGATCGAACAGATCGCGAGCAGCTTACGGTCCAACACGCGTCTCGTCGTCATAAGCCACGTGCTTTGGAACACGGGCCAGGTTCTGCCGCTGAAGAAGATCGCGGAACTGTGCCGGTCCAATCGTGTCAAACAAGGCCGCACGCTGTTGCTGGTCGATGGAGCACAATCGGTTGGTGTGTTGCCGTTGAAACTGGCGGATTGCGGCGCTGATTTTTACGCGTTCACGTCACACAAATGGTTGTGTGGTCCCGAGGGCGCCGGTGGATTGTTTGTCGCGCCTGACGCGCTCGAATTCGTGCAACCGGCGTTTGTCGGGTGGCGCAGCGTTAGGATCGATGAAAACGATGGCTCGTTCAGTTGGCAGCCCGGCGCGCAGCGATTTCATGTTTCGACGTCGGCCTATCCTCTCTTCGCCGGCTTGCGACGGGCCATCAGCATTCACGACGACTTCGCTGCGATCGAAAAGCGTTACGACAGGATTCTCGAATTGAGCCGGTACGCGTGGGAACGACTCCGAAAAGCCGGTATCGAATGCTTACACGAGTCGCCGCCGGAAGTTGGACTGGTTTTTATCCCTTCCAAAGCCCCAAACGAAATCGTCCGGTTTCTTGAAAGCGAGAATTGTTACACGCGCTTCATGTACGAACCGGAGTGCGTCCGGCTCTCGCTTCACTATTTCACTACTCGCAACGAAGTCGATCGACTTGTCGACTTATTACAAAACCACGAACAACGTGGACCAGCAAAAATTCTGGGGGAAATGAGAAATGGAAACAGCTACCGTTACGAAGCAAGCGTCTGAGAAGATCTTCAAGCTCGTCGATCCGCTCGATTGGTCACAGTTGCGGACGCTCTTCTGGGAAGCCCACACCACAGCTTCATCTTCAAGCGACGTGGATTGGCAAAAACTCGCCGCCTTCATCGCCGAAAGATGCCCGAAAAGCAAGGTGCATTCGGCCGCTGCTTACAAGACCGCGTTCGATAATCTCGCCGCGCGCTATCCCGAAACGCACGAGATCTTCTCCAATCACGGCGCGGGCCAGCGACTGTGGACCAAGGTTCTGTATGACGAGGTTTATCGAGCTTTCGCCTTCAAGCCGGTGTTTATGAATCTCGGTTTTGTCGAGCTGGGACCCGAGCCCATGCCGTTTGCGCTCGCACCGCCTGAAGAACCGTTTCGTCCTTTCATTCAAATGTATCGTCACGTGTTGAAACACGCGGATCTGAAGGACAAAGACGTGTTGGAGATCGGCTGTGGCGCCGGTGGAGGCGCTGCTTTCATCGCGCGCAATTATCAACCTAAGTCGATAACGGGAATCGATCTCCTGCCGGTGAACATTGCGGAAGCCGAAGCGCGCGGCGCAGTGCCTGGTCTAACGTTCGCCGTGGGCGACGCGACGGCGCTCGAGTTTCCCGACAACAGTTTCGACGTGGTCGTGAACATCGAGTCGTCGCATTGTTATTCGTCGATCGAGAAATTCTTCAGCGAAGTGAAACGAGTGCTCAAGCCCGGTGGCGTGTTTCTGTTCGCGGACCATCGGCCTGTTAAGGACGAGTGGGGGCCGGATCGCACGCACGCTGCCCTGGAGCAACAGATTCGCGAAACCGGATTGTCGCTGTTGAACTACGAAGACATCACGCCAAACATCAACGCTGCCAGCGACTCACTCAACATGGGCAAAGAATTCATGTTGACCATGAGCGGCATCCGTGGATTTGAGCAAACTCACTTCAGAGAAATGCTGCACTGCCGGGGCACGCGCAACTACGAAAAGCTCAAATCAGGTGAATGGCAGTATTGCTACTACGCGCTGCAAAAAACGGCGGAGGTTTAAATGATACGCGATCGATGGTACGCCATCCTCGAGGCGAAAAAAGTAGTAAAGAACAAGCCGATCGCGATTAAGCGCATGGGCGAAGATCTCGTTTTGTGGCGAGGTCCGTCAGGCAGGATCGTCTGTATGCCCGATCGTTGCAGCCATCGTGGCTCGGTTCTGAGTGACGGAAGAATCGAAGGCGATTGTCTCGAGTGTCCGTGGCACGGGTTTCAGTTTGACGAATCAGGCCGCTGCACCCTGATTCCCGCAAACGGCAAGAGCAAACCCGTGCCCCGCGCGTTCGATCTTCAGAAATACATCGTGCGCGAGGAACACGGGCTCGTCTGGTTGTGGTGGGGACGCCCGCGAGACGTACTTCCCGAACTGCCGTGGTTCGACGAAATCCCAAGCTCAACCAAAAACTCCTACACGTCGATCCTGGAGTGGAACGCCAGTTTCGAACGCGTGATGGAGAGCATGCTCGACATGCACCACTTTCCCTTCCTGCATCGAAAGATCAAACCGCGTCCTGGTCCATTGATGGATCCGTATCACGCCGAGATCCACGGCGACGTGATCAAAACGTGGGGCCATCTCCGTCATGACAACGGCAAGTCTGTCGAAGAATCGCCGGGCGTTTACTTCATGATGGAAGTTCATTTTCCCGCCGTGCTTTTCATGGAGATGACGCCGAAGTTGCACCTGCTTTGCGTCTGCGCGCCGATCGACGACAAATCGACGTGGCTGGCGCTGACCTACTTTCAGTCGTATTTGAAGGCGCCGATCATCGGAAACTTCCTCGCGTGGTTATCGGCCTGGATCGAGTTGAAGTGGGTGCATCCCGACGACGAGGTGATGCTGCACAAAGCCTCGCCGCAACATCCGACAACTGCTTCCTATCGTTTGATCCACGCGGACAAAGGTGTCGCGCTGTGGTTACAGCACATGCAAAAACAGACCCGGCAGGAATCACTCGCGATCGGCGAGGCTGAAGTCAGCTCCGGCCATAACGGCCGCGAGAAACACGTCCACTCTTCTACACGCTAAAACATCATGTCACAGACAGAATATGACGTCGCCATTATTGGTGGTGGTCCTGGTGGCGCGACCACGGGAACGCTGCTGAAGAAATATGCTCCAGAACTGAAGGTGTTGATTCTCGAGCGCGAGAAGTTTCCTCGCGAACATATCGGCGAGAGCCAGTTGCCGCCGATCAGTCCGATTCTTAACGAGATGGGCTGCTGGGAAAAAGTCGAGGCCGCAAACTTTCCGATCAAGATCGGCGGCACCTTTCGCTGGGGCAAGAGCGCGAATGCGTGGGACATCCAGTTCATTCCGTTCTCCGAGTACAAACCTGAAGTTCGTCCCGGCAAGTTTGAGGGCGTGCGCAGGTTTACGGCTTTCCAGGTTACGCGTTCGGTCTACGACACGATCCTGTTGCGACACGCGGAAGAGATGGGATGCGAAGTGCGCGAGCAAACACGCGTGCTCGAGGTGTTGCACGAAGGCGATCGGATCACCGGTCTGCAACTCCCAAAGGGTGAAACCATCAAAGCCCGTTACTACGTCGACGCCTCCGGTCACGCGGGCATACTGCGCCAGGCTCTCGGAGTGCAAACTCACTGTCCCACGCGGCTCAAGAACATGGCTATCTGGGACTACTGGGAAAACGGCGAATGGAAAGTCGACATCGGCGTCGGCGGCACGTTGATCCAGATCATCAGCGTCGGTTTCGGGTGGATCTGGTTTATTCCACTTGGACCAACACGCACCAGTATCGGCCTGGTGTGTCCGCAAACCTATTTTAAGAACTCCGGCAAGACGCCGGCAGAGCTTTACTATGAAGCGGTCCGCAGTGAACCCACGATCACGCGTCTGCTCAAGAACGCCACCAGCAGTAACCAGGTCAACATCACGAAAGACTGGTCGTTCATCTCCGAACGCACCGCCGGCGACAACTGGTTTCTCGTGGGTGAGTCTGCCGGTTTTGCGGATCCGATTTTGTCCGCTGGGTTGACGTTGGCCCATATCGGCGGGAAGGAAGCGGCGTACACGTTGCTGGCGTTGTTACGAGGCGAACACGAACCTGAGTGGTTGAAGAAGTATTACGATCTCAATCAGCGTCGCCGCATTCGCCAGCACATTCGTTTCGCCGACTTCTTCTACGCTTCCAACGGACAGTTCAAAGATCTTCGCGAACACTGCCGCGAGATCGCCGAAGAGGCCGGGCTCGAACTGACGCCGGAGGCTGCCTGGCGCTGGCTTTCGCAAGGTGGCTTTACGAACGAGGTGATCGGACAACCGGCGATGGCGGGGTTTGATCTCGACAGCGCGCGGCAGGTCGCGCAGATGCTGACTCGCGAAGAGTTCACGTGGGAAGCAAGTAACTACAACGTCTTCGAACTGAATCTCGAAGGCGCTGAACAGGACCAGGCCCCGGCTTATGAAGACGGAAAGATCCGCAAGACGAGTTGCTACACCCGTGGCAACTATCGACTGCCGATCATCGGCATGTACGGTCTGCTGATTCAGATCCTGACGTACGCCTCAGACATCGAAACGATCTTCAACGATTTGATTGCGCTGCTGAAGACGCGTTTCCCGCCTTCACAGGCGCGAGTGGCGTTCAGACAGGCGATACAAGTGCTCGAGATCATGGTCGGTGAAGGATGGGTGAAAGCCAGTCTCGATCCGGCCAAGCCACGGCTCAATCTTTCAACTCCTTCAGAGGGCCTGACGATCTATTCGAGTGTTGGCGAAGTGCTGTCGATAGACCATGTCGAGGCTGGCGCGACTCAGAGATAAACAGTTGGATGTAAAGGAGAGATTGCAATGATACGCAACGAAATTGTCGCTCATTTCGATCGTCCGGTGGAGGAAGTTTTTGCTTACGTTGACGACGACGACAAAGTGAAGCTTTGGATCGGCGGGTTGCTCGAGACCAGGCGCACGACGGCCGGCAAGCCGGGAGTCGGCAGCAAGTTTCATCAGAAACTCCAGATCGGAAAACGCGTGATGGAGTTGGATGGCGAACTGCTCGAATACGAGAGAAACCGCCGCGTGAGAGTAAAGATGAACTTTCATCTGGGCGAGATGAACGCCACTTACAACTTCACCGAATCGGGCGGCTGCACCGAGTTGGCCTACACCTGCGATAGTCACTATCGCTCGCTGTTCTATCGTTTGCTGTCTCCACTGATCAAACGTATGGCCCAACAAAAACTGCGTGAAGACTTTGCCCGGCTGCAACTGCTGCTACAACCTCGCTGAACCGCACAAAACCAAACATCAAGCAGGAGGTAACGAGCGATGATTACCACGGAAGCCTGGGTAATCCATCAAGCTGAGAAGAAGAATGGTCATCCCGTGCCCGCGGAGTTGCGCCAGGAGATCTTTTCATTTCCGGACATCGGCAGTGAAGAAGTCCTGGTGGAACCGATCTACGGTTGCTGGGAAGGGAACATGGCCCATGCGTTGAGCCGCAGTCCCGTCGATATCTGCGAACAGCGACGCGAACCGAGAGTGGTGATCGGCAACGCGGGTGTCGTTCGCGTGCTCAAGACCGGCGCTGCGGTGACGACACTCAGCGAAGGCGATCTTTGTCTCGTCTTCTGCAACGGCGTTTGGGACAAGTACGGCTATCCCAAGAAGATCTTCGGCTACGACGCGCCGGGAAGCATCGGGTTGCTCGCAAAGCAAACCAAACTTCACGAGAAACAACTCATTCGCGTTCCCCATGACTCACGGCATTCGTTGCCACAGTGGGCCGCCTTCTCGTTGCGCTACATCACCGCCTGGGCCAACTGGAAAGTCGCTTTCGGATGCCTGAAGGTCCATGAGTTAAACGGCAACGGCGTAGCTCCGATCGTGTGGGGTTGGGGCGGCGGTGTCGCGTTCGCCGAAGCTGCTTTAGCGAAACTGTGGGGTTGTCGATCGACGTTGATCTCGTCGCAGGAAGAGCGGCTGCGGCTGATCGGCGATGCGGGTATCGACGCGATCGACCGGCGCCAGTTTTCTAATCTCGACTTCGCCAAGTGCGCGTCCGATCCGAGTTTCAAGGACGCTTACCAGGAAGCAGAATCCGTTTTTCTCGAAACAGTGAAAGAGCGGACGCGCGGCGCAGGCGTCTCGATCTTCATCGATTACATCGGCCTGCCTGTCCTGCGGGCCACTCTCAAAGCACTCGGACGGCCGGGTGTGATTACCACCGCCGGTTGGAAAGAGGGAATGAACCTCTCGACCTTGCGCGCGATCGAATGCATGAACTGGCACGTGCACGTTCACACTCACTACGCGCGTTATTCGGAAGGCCGGGAAGCGGTAGAGTTTGCAGAGCAGAAGGGCTGGGTGCCGCCGGTCGAAAATCCGAAATACGATTGGGACCAGATACCGCAGCTGGCGCAGGACTACGCTTCAGGAAAGTGCACCAGCTACTTTCCGCTCTTCCAAATCAATCAACTGTAAAAGGAGCTTTGCCTCAAAGGTCCTCTCATTCTCACCTGGCTTCAGCCAGGTGTAAGGCTCGCCAAGATCGAGAAACCGTTTCAACGGTTTTCTCGTGATTTCGTTGGGAAAACCGTTAAAACGGTTCTCATCGACAGCCTTGGGCTACACCTGGCTGAAGCCAGGTGAGAATGAGAGGACATTCAGGCAAAGCCATTGTAAAGAAACATCAGGGATCAATTATGACGACAGAGCAGTCTGCCTTCACTTTTGTGCACGAGGCTGTCCGGCAACAGGGAACTATCCGTCCCAACCGGCCGGCCGTTATCGATCAAAGTGGACACGCGATCGACTACGCGCAACTGTGCGCGCGTTCGCAGCATCTGGCCCAACGGTTACAGCAACTCGATATCAAACCCGACGATCGCGTTGCCATCTGGATGGATCGTTCCGTCGATTTCATTGTGTCGATCGTGGGCGTGCTGGAGGCTGGCGCTGCTTACGTTCCGATCGATACATCGTTTCCGGAAGAGCGCGTGCTGCTGATTCTTGAGAATTCCGGCGCGCGTATACTGATCACCGATCTGGAAGCATGTGAGAAGGTGCGCACGAAACTGACCGTCATCACGCCCTCTTGTTCCGAGTTGAATTCGACCTCCGAAGCAACTCCTCGACTCGATCCGGACAATCTTGCTTACGTGATCTATACGTCCGGTTCGACTGGCGTCCCGAAGGGCGTCGCAATGAGTCATCGCGGACTGAGCCGGTTGATTGACTGGCAACTCGACGATGGGCCAAAAGGTCTTACGACGTTGCAATTTACGCCAGTTTGTTTTGACGTAACGCTGCAGGAAGTTTTCTCAACGCTCTGTTCCGGCGGTACGTTGGTTCTGGCCGCGGAAGACTGGCGTCGCAATCCGAAGCTGTTGCTGTCCGAACTCGCCGAGAAAAAGATCGAGCGGCTTTTCCTGCCTTACGTTGCGCTGCAACCACTCGCGAAAGCCGCGGAATCTGGCGGCGCGCGGCCGCAAACACTTCAGCATGTGATTACGGCGGGGGAACAGTTGATTGTTACCGAAGCGATCGCCGCGTTCTTCCGTGGCGCGCCGGAATGCCGTCTCGAGAATCAGTATGGTCCAACTGAGGCGCACCTGGTCACGAGTTTCAACTTGCCGGTGGATTCGGCGGCGTGGCCCAAAGTCCCGCCGATCGGCGCTGCGGTAACGGACGTCAATCTTTACATCCTCGACGAAAAACTCGATCGCGTGCCTGCGGGCGCGCCTGGCGAACTGTACGTGGGGGGCGACGGCCTGGCGCGTTGCTACGTGAATGCGCCTGATCTCACTGCCGAGCGATTTCTGCCGAATCCCTTCAGCACGACGGACGGCGCGCGAATGTACAAGACCGGCGACGTCGTTCGCGTTAACGACGAAGGATTGCTCGACTTCGTCGGGCGCGCAGACCAGCAGATCAAAGTGCGCGGCTTTCGCGTCGAGCCCGCTGAAGTTGAGCTTGCGATAACGAATCATCCGCTGGTCCAACAGGCGGCAGTGCGGCTGCAAACAGTCGCCGATGACGTGAATGTTCTTGTCGGTTACGTCGTAACGGGCGGCAATTCGTTAACGGCGTTGGATCTATCTGGGTATCTCGAGAAGAGCTTGCCCGACTACATGGTCCCTTCGCGGTTTGTTTTTCTCGAGTCATTGCCGCTGACCAGCACGGGGAAAGTCGATCAACAGAAGTTGAGCGAATTGACCGTGACTCCGGCAGTCGAAGACTCAACCGAGATCTCGCGTGTCGAGATGTTGCGCTCGATCTGGGAACGAGTCCTCGGACATGACGAGTTTGAACTCGACGACGATTTCTTCGACATCGGCGGCGACTCGCTTTTGGCAACGTGGGTGATAACCGAGATCGGCAACAGCGTGGGCCGCGAGTTTGATCTTTCAATGCTGCTTGAAGACAGCACGATTCCCGGAATCGCGCGCACGCTCGAAGAGTTGGAACTGCGGCCAATACAATCGCGACAACCTTCCCAGGTCGTCACGCTGCGTCCCAACTCGTCGAAGCGATTGCTCTTCCTGGTCCATCCTCTCGGCGGCGAACCGGTTCCTTATCGCGCGCTGGCGCATTCGATCAAGTCTCCGGTTCGCGTCGTCGGCCTGTGCTGGCGGCCGTTGGAAACCCGGGAGACGTCGTTGGAAGAAATGGCTGCGCTTCACCTGGCGCAGATGCGCGCGATCCAGCCGGAAGGCCCGTACCTGATCGCGGGATGGTCCTTCGGCGGCGTCCTTGCTTACGAGATCGCTCAGCAAATCGTCGGGAGCGGCGCGGTGGTCGAGTTTCTCGGCTTGATCGATGCGAACCCGGTTCGCGATTCAATCAGCGGGCGAATGGCAAGCGACGGAAGTCTTCTCGGCAAGTTCACCGCAGCGTTGGCGGAGATCGATCGCAAGCTCGCTGCCGGTGAGACAGTCGACAACCTTTCGACTTTGCAGGCAGACGATTACCTGTACGGGTTGATGGGCAATTCGATCGCGGAAGGGGTGACCGCCAAACACCTGCGGCAAATCATGGAGGTTACGAAAGCCAGTCTGGCCGCGGTCGCCGGCTATCGTCCTGCTGCTTACACAGGATCGATCGATCTCTTTCAGCCTGAAGCTGCGACGGCCGAGATACAGCAACTGCTGCATACGGAGCTTTGCGCGCTCGCGGTAGGACCACTGCGGTTGCACTCGATTCCCGGAGATCACTACAGCATTCTTCGGTCGCCTCTCGTCGATAACACGGCCCACGCCATCGACGATGCGCTGACAAGTATTGCTCGAAGTTTGAAGAGTTCTACTGAGGCCGTTGCGGTCTCTGTTTAGCGTACCCCGAACAAAGTAATCCACCTTCATGATCGGGCTTACCGCCCGATAACGGCGGAGCTTTACCCTGCGATCGGCTCCCGCGAGCAGTTGGAGCGCGTATTAGCAATCCAAGAGAAGACTGAGCCATTCAGACTGCCTAAAGTTAAGGACACACGAGCATGAGCCTCAAAATCATTACAGTTACTATCGACGTACTTCCGGCTGTCGTACCACTTGTGGCCGGTTACTTACAGTCGTACGCATGCCTCGATCCTGAAATCAAAGAGGGCTGCGAATTCGAGGCGTATTCCTGCACCACCACTATCGATTTCGATGAGATGTGCAGCGAGCTGAAAGCAAAAGAGGCGGATGTTTTCGCCTTCAGTTGCTATTGCTGGAACAGCAAGCTCGTGCGGCGCGTCATCGATTCGCTCCTCCAGGAGCGACCGGACATACACATCATCCTGGGTGGTCCACAGGTGATGAACCACGGCCCCAACTATCTCGATCCCAAGCGACCGCACCTCGTGCTTTGCAACGGCGAAGGCGAAAAGACGTTTCGTAGCTACGTTCGCGAAGTGCTCAGCGGGAAGCCTGATTATCACAACGTGAAAGGGCTGAGCTTCTATCACGACGGTGAATTGATC
The DNA here is from genome assembly GCA_035276045.1 of Pyrinomonadaceae bacterium. Lineage (GTDB taxonomy): Bacteria > Acidobacteriota > Blastocatellia > Pyrinomonadales > Pyrinomonadaceae > PSRF01. The sequence continues at coordinate 11,738 of DATELZ010000146.1, forward strand.
ACGACCGCGCCCGAGGATCGAATCGTCAATCTCGACGAGATTCCGTCGCCGTTCCAGACCGGTGTGTTTCCGGACGACGCGTTCTATGCGATGTGCTTCCTCGAAACGAACCGCGGTTGTCCGTTCAAGTGCACTTACTGCTACTGGGGAGCGGCAGTCGGCGCAAAGGTCAACAAGATGGGCCAGGAGCGCGTCAAGGAAGACATGACGTGGATCGCCAAGCGAAACATTCCGTGTCTGTTCCTGGTTGATGCTAACTGGGGAATGCTCCAACGCGACGTCGAGTTGACCGAGCACATCGCGGCGTGCCGTAAAGATTACGGTTTCCCATTCGAGGTCCATTTCCAAAGCGCCAAGAACTCCCCGGCGCGGGTCAGCCAGATCTCGAAGATTCTTGCCGACAATGGCTTGCTCGGGGCTGCTTCAATCGCGATTCAGAGCATGAGCGACATTGCGCTCGATAAAGTTGGACGGTCCAACATCAAGAAGAGCACCTACAAGATCCATCAGGAAAATCTGGATAACTACAACATCAATTCCTACGTGGAACTGCTCTGGCCGCTGCCGGGGGAAACGCTCGAGTCGTTTCGCGACGGGCTCTCCGAGGTGTGTGGCTCGCGCGCCGATTCACTCATTATTTACCCGTTGTTGCTGATCAATAACTGCGAGCTCAACGAGAATCGAGAGAAGTTTGGGCTGGTGCTCGCCGAAGACGAATCGAACATGGTCGGCGAAGATCAGCTAATCATCGGCACCAACGAAGTCACGCTCGAGGACTACGAAAAAGGATGGGGCGTCGCCTTCGCGATGGTGCTCCTGCACAACCTGAGAGGGCTGTATTGTGTCGCGAACTATCTCCACCATTCCCGCATACGGCGTTATGGTGACTTCTTTGCTGATTTCGCGCAGTTCCTGACGTCCGACTCTCCTTCTTCGAGCACAGCGCGCATTTCTGAGTTCCTGACGACAGTATTCCAGCCGCTCCGGTACGACATGGTCCAGGCGTACGGCCGGTTGGTCCACTTTCTATGTCATGAAGATCGGCCCGCGGTCGACAATTGTCTGCGCGAGTTTGTGTCGTCGCAGCCGTGGTGGAACGACACGACTGTCCAGGCCCTATTGGAAGCCGATCTGCTCAACCGGGTCTACGTCTATGCCGGTCCGGTGAGAGAGCTGGAGAGTGATGCGTTTACGCATCTTCAGGTTCTGGCGACTGAGGAGACGGGTTACGTCGTGTCAGTGCCGCTCGCAGTGCAGGCGCAGCTCAAGCGAATTCTCGGACAGCGAATGAGCTTTGTCGGCGGCGTCACGCGGATCAAGCACGCGCAAAAACAACAGCCCCTTTCTGATATGCCTTACGGATCATCCTGGCATTGGAACTATTGCAGTTTCCGGATGATCACATCGCGATACCTGACCGCAACCTGGGAAGACGCCCAGGTCGCCGCGAAGGTCGCGTAATACAAGATTCCGAAATCAGTGCGACGTGAAGAACAAGGTGACCAACTCATTAACCCACCAAAGGAGGAACCCAAAATGGTGACCAAGAAAAAGACTCGCACGGGGACAAAGCGAGCACTCAGCGCTAGTGCAGTCGCCGCAGAGGAAACTGGTTGGAACGGAGCAACTCGTTTCCAGGCGATCGCGCCCGTGTTCGGAAGAATATTGGAGCTTCAGCAGGCGATGGCGTCCGATTATGCGCCGGCCATGGAAGCATTCGCATTGTCAGCCGCAGCCGGCAGAGAGATTCAGGAAGCCGTTGCCTCCGCAGCAAAGACCAGTGGAGCCAGCGAGGACCAGATTCGGCACTGGGTTGATTCTTTCAACTCGCTCGGCAAGCCGGGCCTGATGAGCAGTATCCCGATCTCGGCGTCTGAGTGCTGCGCAAACATGAACGGCACCTTTGATCTGCTCTCGCGTTTCAGCGGCGGCGTCGAGGTCAATGCCCGCAGTCGTATCTATGGAGATATGAATCCGGATAAAGGCACCGGCACTCAACTGATCACGATGTGGACCGAAGAGAACCACTTCAAGGCGCCGGCAACAGGATCGGCCACGATCTTCCTGATCGGTCTCGCCGAGGTCAAGTTCACTCAGAATGGTCCATTCGAAGTGATCGGAAGCTCGGTCGGCAGGACATTCGGCAACGTTCCCGGCTACGAAAAGGGAGTCGAGACGCGTGACGAGTTTGTCCTGATACGTAAAGGGCACAACGAGACGATGATGGGCGTTCCCGCTCGTTCGGAAGCCAACGGGTCAGACTCGGCAGCCCGGTTTCTCGTCGAGGTAGGCGGAGACCCGGGAATAATCAAGTTAAAGATGTGGGGCGTTCCTGCCACAGATAAGCATCCGGCCACGCTCGACACGGTCGATACCTACGCCATCATGAGCAGCAGACGTCCACTAGTGGGAGGTTGGGAAACGATCACGGACTACTTCAACCGGGTCACACAAAGCGGAACGCTGGGTCGGACCGCAAAGAGCGCTGCACTCTTCGAGGCGCCTAATAGCCGGCAGACCCTGAGGCGTGCGTGTGAGCACGTGCCGACACCTCCAAGTTCAAGACGGGGCTAATTACAAACCATAGCAGATAAAAAAAAAGACACAGCAGCAAGCACGCAGCTAAGGAGAGCAAGATGAAAAAAACATCACGTCGCACTTTCGGAAAGCAAATCACTGGTGCGCTGGCCGCTTTGCCCGTTGCGAGAATAATCAGCGCACCGGGCGCAGGCGCCGCAACAACTGAAGAGCTGAAAAGCTCTTGGAACGGAGCCGAGCGCTTTAAAGCGATAGCACCGGCGATGGGCACAGTCATGAACCTTCTCGTCATGGAGTCGGGAGAGTACGCTCCGGTAATGGAAGCGGTCGCTCTATCCGCCACGGCGAGAAAAGAGCTCGATGACGCGATCTCTTTCGCGGCCAAAAAGAGTGGCGCCAGCACTAACCAGATCATTACGTGGATCGACGCCTTTACCTCGCTCGGGAAACCGGGCCTGATGGCCGACATTCCCATTAAGGCCGTGGATTGCGCCGCAAACCTTCAGGGAACCTGGGAACTCACGTCACGCTTTAGCGGCGGTACTGAGACGGTCGCTCGCAGCAGTATCTATTGCGACATGGATCCGGCTACCGGCCGCGGTAAGCAGTTGATTACGATGCTTACCGAGGTCAACCACTTCGCAGACCGGTCGGGTACGGTTTTCTTTATCGGTTTGGCTGACGTCCAATACACTCAGAATGGCGCGTTCGAAGTCCTCGGCACGTCAACCGGAACTACCTACGGTAATGTCCCGGGTTATGAAAATGGTCTCAGGACAACCGATCAGTTCCGCCTCGTAAGAAGGGGCCAGAACGAGACGATGTTAGGTTACCCGGTCCGCACAGAGAGTAACGGCACCGATAGTGCGGCGCGCACGCTCGTCGAAGTGAGTGGTGACCCTGGAACTATCAAGTTCAAGCTGTGGGGGGCGGAGGCCACCAGCACGCACCCGCGCACGGTGGACACGGTAGATACTTACCGCAACACCAGCAACCAGCGTCCACTGATTGGCGGTTGGGAGCCGATCACGGATTATTTCGAGCGCGTTAAGAACGATTTTCGTGGGTTCGCCGCCAAGGCTACGAATGCGGACTCATTGAAAAAAGCTGTCGAGGTAGTGGCGATTCCGCACCTCTCGCGATAAGCCTGTTCGCCTGGCCTCAGTTACACCTTCTTTCAAATCTTCGCCGCCGGATCATTCCAGATCCGGCGGCGGTTTTTTCCCTTCCGGGTGCGCTTTGCGGGAGACTTCTTCCTCCACACAAGCACTTTTTGTGCAAGGCCGGTAAAGAGATTCAGCCCGAATAGACTCTCCGTGAATCATTTTTGAACGCCTGGATCTATTTCAGGGGCAATCAACGCGTGCCAGAATGCCCTATCGCCTGGGTCGGTGTTTTTTGTGGAATCCTCCACCAACTCAATAGATTCAATGCGGGTCTCCGAGCCTGATTGGCGGAGCGCCGCACGCCTTTAACATCCGTGTGAGATGAAGGAGGCATCGAGTATGCGCGCATACGCGGAAACGATCTGCATCCACCAACTGTTCGAAGCGCAGGTCGCGCGCACGCCGGAGGCGACGGCTTCTATCTGCGGCAAGACGCACCTCACCTATCGTCAGTTGAACGAGCGTTCTAACCAACTCGCGTATTACCTGCGGGCGGCAGGCGTAGGGCCGGAGACGCGTGTCGGCATCTGCGTCGAGCGTTCGCTGGACTTGATGATCGGGTTGCTCGGCATACTCAAAGCGGGCGGGGCATACGTGCCGCTCGATCCCGCCTATCCTCCGCAGCGCCTCGCCTGGACATTGCACGACTCAGGAGCGGAGTTGGTGCTCACGCATACTCACCTCGTCGAAGTTCTGCCCGCGCACGACGCACGCCTGATCGTGCTCGACACCGATTGGGAACAGATCGCTCGTCACGATGCGTGCAACCCTGACTGGCCCGCGGCTTCCGATCAGGTGGCTTACGTTCTCTATACGTCCGGCTCGACCGGCACTCCCAAAGGCGTGCTCGGCCTGCATCGCGGCGCGGTCAATCGCTTCGAATGGATGTGGCAGGCTTACCCCTTCGCCGAGGGCGAAGTGTGTTGCGTGAAGACCTCGCTCGGTTTCGGCGATTCCATCTGGGAAATTTTCGGCCCGCTCTTGCAGGGCGTCCCGACGCTCCTCGTCGAAGAGGCGGTCGTCAAAGATCCGCAGCAGCTCGTCAAGACGCTCGCACGCCACCAGGTGACGAGGCTGGTGCTCGTGCCGTCGCTTTTGCGCATGCTGCTGAACGCGCATGAGGATCTTCAGCTCAGGCTTCCTCATCTGAAAATGTGGGTCTCAAGCGGCGAGGCGTTGACGCCGGACATCTGGCAACGTTTCAAGAAGCTGATGCCCGACAGCCTGCTCCTGAATCTTTACGGCTCATCCGAAGTCGCCGCCGACGTGACCGTTTTCGACACGCGTGACCTGGAGGCCGCGCCACGTTGCGTTCCCATCGGCGTTCCCATCTCCAACATGGAGGCTTACCTGCTCGACGATGAAATGCTCGAAGTTCCTGCCGGCAACCCCGGCGAAATCTATGTCGGCGGCGAAGGGCTGGCGCGTGGCTACTGGAATCGTCCCGACCTGACGGCGGAAAAGTTCATCCCCAATCCTTTCGCTTCTGCGCCCGGCGCCCGGCTCTATCAGACCGGCGATCTCGGTCAACTCCTTCCGAACGGCGCGATTGAATATCTCGGACGCATAGACCGGCAGGTAAAGGTGCGTGGTTTCCGTATCGAACTGGGAGAGGTGGAGCAGGCCCTGGCGCAGCATCCGGCGGTGGACCAGGCAGTCGTGGTCGCGCGCGAAGACGTGCCGGGAGATGTACGGCTCATCGCCTACGTCGTCCAACGTGCGCCGGGCGCGGGCGGCGGTGAAGACTCGCCTGAATTGGGCGACGAGCGAATCGCCGAGTGGCAGTCCCTCTGGGATGAAACCTACGGGCAGAAAGATTCGACGACTGACCCAACCTTCGACTTGACGAGTTGGAACAGCAGTTATACGGGAGAGCCGATACCGCCGGAAGAAATGCGCGAGTGGGTCGACCAAACGGTCGAACAGGTGCTCTCGCGAAACCCGAGACGTGTGCTGGAAATCGGCTGCGGGACGGGGCTTTTGCTGTTGCGCCTTGCGCCGCATAGCTCCGTCTACTGCGGCACCGACTTTTCCCCGTCCGTCCTTCGCGACGTGTGGGCCGAGGTCACCAGACCGGGACGCGAGTTGCCGCACGTGACGTTGCGCCAGACGACCGCCGATGACTTCACAAGCTTCCGCGCGGATGAATTCGACGCTGCCATTCTCAACGGCATCGTCCAGTATTTCCCGAGCGCCGATTATCTTGAGCGCGTGCTTGAAGGCGTGCTCGAAGTAGTCGAGCCGGGTGGTTTCGTCCTCGTGGGAGGCGTGCGCAGCCTGCCTTTGCTCGAAGCATTTCACGCCTCGGTGCAGTTGCATCAAGCGCCGAACGATCTTCCAGCCGGACGCCTGCGCAGCCGCGTCGAGAAGCAGGTGCGGAACGAACAGGAACTGGTCCTCGACCCGGCTTTCTTCCACGCGCTCAAGCAACGTCTGCCGAAGATCAGCCGTGTCGAAATCAATCTGAAACGCGGGCGCGTGCATAACGAGCTGACGTGCTATCGCTACGATGCGGTTCTGTACGTCGGAGAGGAACAGTCTCCAGTCGGCGATCCGCGAGTGATTGATTGGAAAGACCTCGGGTTGACGGTCGAGGCACTGCGCCAGCGTTTAGCAGTCGGTGAAGAGCAAACCTTACGAGTGACTCGTATCCCGAACGCGCGCGTCCTCGGCGACGTGAAGACGTGGGAAATGCTCGACGGCGCTGGGACAGAAGAGGAGAGCGTCGCAGGGTTGCGGAGGATCTCTCAAGGAGCTGCCACAGAGGGCGTGGAGCCGGAAGACATCTGGGGATTAGGCGAAGGCCTCCCGTACGAGATTCAGCTCACTTGGTCCGGCGGCAGCGGAGCGGAAGGTTTCTTCGAAGCGTTTTTCCAACGGAAAGGGTCCGAGGCGAGTCGCACATACGACGCCGGAAGCTTCCACGGCTCGAAGCCCTTGAAGGAACTGGCGAACGATCCGCTCAAGGGCAGGTTCATGCGCCTGATCGGTCCACAACTGCGCGGCTATCTGCAAAGTCGTCTGCCTGACTACATGGTGCCTTCGCGGTTCGTGTTACTGGACACACTGCCATTAACACCATCGGGCAAAGTCAATCAGCTCGCGTTGAGCGAGGTCGACCTCCCCGCGCTGGTCACTTACGGAGGCGCAAATAATGGCTCGCTCCTCGATACCCTGAGATCAATTTGGGAGCGAGTCCTCGGACACGATGAGTTTGGCTTGAATGACGCCTTCTTTGATGTAGGTGGAAATTCTCTGCTCGCAATCTGGGTCGTTGCAGAGATGAGTAAAGCGCTGGGCCGCGAGTTCGATCTCTCAATACTGCGGCAGGACAGCACGTTAACCGGGCTCGCACGGACCATCGACGAATTGGAACTTCAACCAACTGAATTGAAACAACAGTGCGACGCCATACCAGCAACGGATCACACTCACAAAATGGAACGACCGCTTACACCGTTCGAACGGATGTTGGTGGTCATGAGCGAAGGAGCGACGCTCAACGTCTGCGTCATTTCGCGGGTGCGTGGCCCACTGACGGAAGCGAGGCTCACCAGGGCACTCTCGGACGTACAGCGACGGCATCCGTTGCTCCGAGTGCGCATCGTCGACGGCCGCTCCTACACCGAGGATGACGTGCCGGCGATCCCGCTTCGCGTTCTCGACTGCGAAGAGCATGCGGCCACTGCAGTAGTCGAAAGAGAGATGTTGGCGCCGCTCCCGGTTGAGCGCGGTCCGCTGATTCGAGTGTCGTGGCTTCGGCACAATTGCGATCTCGGCACGTTGGTGTTTACGTTCCACCACGTCATAGGCGATGGAGTGTCTTCCGGCGTCCTCGTGCGTGACGTAATCGGCGCGGCGGCTGGCACTCTGAGTCTTCCGTTTCGCTCACTGGATACCATCACTCCCTTAGAAGAAAACCTGCCGGCGGAGCTGCGAGGGTGGCGTGGCGACTGGAACTTCCTGCGTTTGTTTGCCCGATCCTTGTGGCAGGCAGCGACCAGGGGACGTCCTTTGCAACTCCGCGTCACTCGTTGGGTGCCGCCCGCCGAGCGGACGATCCATGTCGTGAGTCGATCTCTCGACCGCGCGTTTATCGACGCCCTTACGGAGAAGGCTCGCGCCGAACGCACAGGCGTTCACGGAGCTTTGGGAGCGGCTGTCTGCATGGCCGTCGCCAGTGATGGAGGCGCCGCCAAACTCACCCCGGTCCTGTTAGGTTCCACCGTGAACGCGCGCGATCACCTGGCGCCCGCGCTGGCTGAAGAGTTTGGCTTCTACGCCGGCTTCTCCCAGTTCCGGGAGTCGATAGATCCGGGCGGGGATCTCTGGGAAGTGGCACGGCGCGTACAAGCGGAACTGGTGCGAGACAAACAACAGCTCGGGCCGTTGACAATGCTGCGCATGGTGCGACTGGGGATGAAGTTGTCGGGAATGGGACGCCGCCCGACAGCCGAAGTCGCAAACCGATTCGCGCAGGCTGCGCCGGTCACGGGCGGGCTGAGTTTTGTTCAATCGTTACCGCAGGCGCGTCTTTCCGTCGAGCCGAAGGTTGGACCACTGGAGATCGAGACATTGCACTTTGCGGGGTCTCCGTCTGCAATGGCCGACATGACGTTCGCGGCGTCGTTGTTCGCCGGTCGTCTCCAACTCAACGTGATGTGGCCGGAGCCGGCCATCGACGAAGCTCACGCAAACTCGATTGTAGACGATGTCATCGCGCGGCTGGAGGCGGCAGTGTCGTGGACTCAGTGGGGTGGACGCAGCACGCATCAATCTCAAGAAGCACGACCACAGGCATGGGCCAATTGCAGTAACGGCACGCACAAAAAATCCGACACACAGATCGCCGAACGTGATAGGCTTGTCGTTTCTTAAAACCTCATGCCAGACACAAAAAAACATTTAGCGGGCAAGGAACCTGAATCCGCCGCTGTGCTGAACGCTTTGAATCAACTGGGCCGTTGCTCGGGTGATCTCTGTACGGAAGAGATGTTGTTTGGGCTCGGCGGCGGTCTCGGCGTGATCTATTTCCTTTTCGACATGCACGGCGGTCATCCAATTGTAATTGGGACTCGATACCACGCCAGTGAAGCGCAAACTCCGGTTTTTGTAATGCAAATGTGCGAGGCGTGGGGCGCGATAACGGAGTTGAAGCATTCGTCGTCACGTTCAGCCGCGACTAAGAGTCTGACGAAGATGCTGGACGACGGCTACACGCCGATCGTCTGGGTGGAAGTTACAAAACTTCCGTACCTGTTTCTCTCGGGTCACCCGAATATGTATCACACGATTGTCGTGTACGAGAGAGACGACAACGAGTTCGTCGTCGGCGACCTAGGCCAGACTGTGGCGCGGATCAGCGTAGAGGAATTGGAAGAAGTGCGGCACTCGCACTTCGCGCCGAAGTTTCGCTCGCTGACAATAACAGGTGCGCCTGCCAAACCTGATGTCCGTGAAATGGTGACCCAACGGATTCAACTCACGTGCAGCCAAATGCTCGAAGGGCTCGGCATCACAAATTTCGGCATGCAGGCTTTTAAGAAATGGGCCGACATGCTTATCAACACGAAGAACAAGAAGGGCTGGTCCCAGTGTTTCACTGATGGACCGGGGCTGCACGGCGCGATGAGTTCCGTGTATGGGCAGATTGAGTTGCGTGGTTTTGGCGGCAGTGCTTTTCGCGGCATGTACGCGGACTTTGTCGAGCAAGCCGCAGGCGTTCTCAAAAAGCCCGCGCTGAAGAAAGTTGCCGATCAGTTTCGTGAAGCGGACGCTTCTTGGCACAACGTCGCCCTGGCGGCGCTGCCCGATTCGATTCCTGTCCTCAAGGAAACTCGCGGCGTTTTTGATCGGCGGGCCGCACTGTTGCAAAAGCCAAGAACCGCGAAGATCGATGAAGAACTCGACTCCATCCGCACGCGGCTGAAAGAACTTCGCAAGTCGAGTGCAAAAGACCTGGACCTTTCTGCGAAAGACAGGCTGGATTTATTTTCAAGTATCCGCGCCAGGGTCCTCGAAACCGAGGCCATCGAGCGCGCGGCATTTACCGACCTCAACAAACTCATCTAATCGTTCCGGCCTTGCACAAGGAGTCTCCCGCAAAGGCGCAAAGCGCTGCCGCGTTGCTGAGGGTTTTCTTTGCGTCTTTGCGCCTTTGCGGGAGACTTCTTCCTCCCGATAAAGTACTTTTTATGCAAACCTAATCGTTCCTGACAAAAACTGAAAGGAGTTTACCCGTGAGTACTCTTCTAGAGGACGCGCGTAGCGGACTCGCGCCTTTTGATCCGTTTCATCCGGAGTTTCTCGAAGACCCGTATCGCTTTTACGCGACGTATCGCGAAGCCGACCCGGTTCATTGGGGCGCGCCGCCCGAGCCGATGGCGCCCGGCTGCTGGTACATCCTGCGCCATGACGACGCTCGGTTCGTGCTTGACGATCAGCGCTTTGGCGTCGAGATCGCGCGCGCGATTCCGCCAGAGTTTCTGCCGCCCATTCCCGAACCGTTTCGCCCGTTCTTCGAACAGACCGGCGACTGGTTCATCTTTCGCGATCCACCAGATCACACGCGGCTGCGTAAACTCGTGTCGGGAGCGCTGACTCGCAAACAGGTCGAACAACTCGAGCCACGCATTCGCCAGGTCGCCACGGATCTATTGGACCGCGCAGGCGACGCACAACAGATCGATGTTATTCGCGACTACGCTGCGACACTGCCCGTCATCATCATTGCCGACCTGCTCGGAATGCCACTCGACAACCGCCAGCAGTTACATCGCTGGTCCAAGGCAATTCTCGCAGGCATGAACCTGCGCCAGTCTGAAGAAGCACCGCGTCTGCTGATGGAGGCGACGACTGCCGTGCAGGAGTTTTCCGCGCACATTCGCGACGTCATCGCGGAGAAGCGCAGCCATCCGGACGAACACTTGATGTCGAGGTTGATCGCCGCTGCTGACGCCGGCGATCAATTGAGCGATCGCGAGGTCGTGGCCACCTGCATCATGCTCTTCTTCGCCGGTCATGAGACTACCGTCAATCTCATCGGCAACGGTCTGCTCGGTCTGCTGAAGAATCCCGATCAACTGGCGTTGCTGCGCCAGCGTCCGGAGTTGATCAACAGCACGATCGAGGAAATGGCTCGCTACGACTCTTCCGGACAGATGACGTTTCGCTTTGCCACCGAAGAGGTGGAACTGCGAGGCAAGCGAATCGGGCGCGGCGAGCCGATCGCCGTCGTAATCGGCGCGGCCAATCGCGATCCAAACGTTTTCCCGGATCCGGACAAGTTCGACATCACGCGGCAGGACAATCCACATATCGCATTCGGTTCAGGACGTCATCATTGTCTCGGCGCTTCGCTCGCACGCATGGAAGCCAGGATCTCGATCCTCGCGTTGTTGGAGCGCATGCCTGAGATAAGGCTGCTGAGTGAAAAAGAAGAGTGGAACCGGTCGATCGGTCTACGCGGATTGGCGACGCTGCCGGTGGGTTCGCCCGCTGCCGTCCTTTCCTCAGACGCCCGCTGATTATTGTTCTAAAAAAGGAGACACATCGATGAACCTCGAGGCAGAAAAAGCAACGTTTGAGAAGCAGGGATTCATAGGCCCGTTCAAGCTCTGGGAACCGGAAATAATGACCGCCTGGTGGAAAGATCAGCGACGCGCTTTGCTGAACCCGGCCAACAACGAACGGGCTTGCTTTGCAAATCCGCTCAACTACGATCGACATCTCGACATATCAGGCTTGACTAAAATCGTTAGCGAGCCGGCCATCGTTCGCAGGTTTCAATCGTTGATTGGCGCGAACGTCGTGTGTTGGCGCACGGAGTTTTTCCCGAAGAACCCGGGAGACTCAGGCACGGGCTGGCACCAGGTCGAGACTTACGCGGTTGGCGAAGCGACAAAAGGGATGCTGGAGCCGACCGATCGTTCAGAAGGTATTCCGATGGAATTGACCGCGTGGATCGCTTTTACTGAAGCCACGAAAGAGAACGGCTGCATGAGGTTCATTCCGGGCAGTCATAAGCAGTGGCGCTACAACGAAACAGCGAAGATGAAATGGGACGACACTCGCTCCGACACGACCTTCTTTGGTTACAACTACGACGATCTCAAGATCGATAAGAACTGGAACCCGGATGACGAACGGATCGCTGACGTCGAGATGAAACCCGGTGAGTGCATCATCTTCACCGCGCGCTGCATTCACGGCTCGAACCCGAACATTAGCCGCAAACAACGGATGGGGTTTTCTATTCGCGTGGTGCCCACGCACGTCAAGGTCTATTCAGGCATGACTGAGTTTGAAGAGTTTGGTCATCACTTCGATCTCACCCGCCACGGATGCGTGCTCGTCGCCGGCAAGGATGAACATGGATTCAACCGGATCGTGACTGAGAACGCGTGGGGAGAGCCGTTCGTGACGCTATCAGATGGTGAAGCAGAATCGAGCGAGGCTGTTGCGTCGTACGCGGAAGCAGGCCGTTGATAAATTAAAGGACGGTCGAATCCTTGTTCGTGCGTTGTGGCTGCTCCGTCGCACGGCCGACCACTTCGGCGAGGACAGTCAGCATTAACAGGATCAGCGTCACTGCGACCGGTATCATTAAGATCCAGACAAAGCTCCACATCAACTCTACCCAAAGCTCGGTGCTGAAACCTCCTCTAGGGTACATAACTAACCTCCGAGAGACTGGTCAAAATCAGTTAGAACCACGAGGGCTTAAATATTTCGGATCGCTGATTTTGTGTCTTCTCGGAGATTGCTCGTTTGGTTGTGAGTCGGAGGCTGCTTTGAACTCCGCAGCAACCTGCGCGGACCTCAGCGTTGAATGATTTGCGAGAGTAGTCTTAACGCAGAGACCGAGAGATACGCAAAGTTCGCAGAGAGAAGCCCTCCTAAATCCTGACGTAAGGAAGAGCAAGTCATGGTGGACATCAAACTCCTTGTCATTCAGATCTGCGTCATCCTGATCGCGTCGTATTCCGTTGGCTGGTTGTTAGGCAGGTTTCGTCAACCGCAGGTGGTCGGCGAGATGGTGGCCGGCGTGTTGCTTGGTCCTTCGTTGCTTGGTTGGCTGGCGCCAGGATTCTTTGCCGCTTTGTTCCCACCGGCAAGCCTTGGCCCGCTGTCCGTGCTCAGCCAGATCGGTTTATTGCTGTTCATGTTCATGATCGGACTGGAGCTCGATACGAAGGTATTGCGCAAGTTGGGCCATATTGCCGTAGTTATCAGTCACACCAGCATTATCGTGCCGTTTGTGTTGGGCGCGCTGCTCGCGCTTTTTCTGTTTCCCAGAATGGCCGACGACAGCTTGCCGTTTACGGGCTTTGTCTTGTTCATGGGCGCTGCTATGAGCGTTACGGCATTTCCGGTGCTGGCCCGCATTCTTGACGAAAGAAACCTGATGGGCACGAAACTCGGAACTCTCACCATTGCGTGTGCGGCCGTCGACGATGTGACTGCCTGGTGTCTCCTGGCGGTGATCATCGCGATCGTCAAGTCAGAGCTGAATCATCTTCCGCTTTGGCAGATGTTGCCGGGCGTGGTCGTTTATCTCGCCCTCATGATTTACGTGATCAGACCGATACTGAGAGAACTGCTTGCGCGGCAGAGAGACGCTGCTAGGAACGACAAGTTGATTGTTGTCTTGCTCGTGTGCATGTTGGCTTCGAGCTGGGCTACGGAATGGTTGGGTATTCACGCGCTTTTCGGTGCTTTCTTCGCCGGCGTGATCGTGCCGAAGGAGAAGGGCTTTACTGAAAACGTCCGCAGGAGATTACAGCTTCCGGTGGTAGTGTTGTTGATTCCACTCTTCTTTGCCTTCACCGGATTGCGCACGAGCATCGGTTTGATCAGCGGCGCCGAGATGATTCTGTATTGCGGCCTGGTGTTCCTGGTGGCGGTCGCCGGTAAGTTCGGCGGTTCGATGCTCGCCGCGCGCGTGATGGGAACACCGTGGCGCGAGGCTGCGTCTATCGGCGTTTTGATGAACACCCGCGGCCTGATCGAATTGGTGATCCTGAATATTGGTCTGGACATCGGCGTCCTCAATCGTCCGTTGTTCTCGATCATGGTATTGATGGCTGTGGGAACAACGGTGATGACGACGCCGCTACTATCGTTGATCTATCCGGAGCCTGAAAAATCGCAATCGAAGGACGACGCGATGAGTTTGAATGAACCTCACGCCCTGACATCGTAGTAAACCGGGATACGCAGATTTATTGACAAAGCCATTTAAGTCTAATAATTTTCCTGCCAATTCCGGAGGAACCCAATGAAAATTCATAAGCTCTGCGTTGCAGTCTCGACGTTCGTCCTGCTGTTACTGGCTAATGTTGTTCTCGCGCAAGAAGGCTATAAAAAGCCGCCCAAAGAAGTGCTCGACATTCTCAACGCGCCCGTCACGCCCGGTGTTTCGCTGAGCCCGACGCGCGATAACGTGATGTTGTCGACCGGCCTGCGTTATCCACCGCTCGCGGATCTGGCGCAGCCGATGCTCCGGCTCGCCGGCCGGCGCATCAATCCGGCGTCAAACTCGCCGCACCGCCTGCAATACTCCGTCGCCCTAACGCTCATGCGCGTCGCCGACGGTTCGGAACTCAAGATCGACGTCCCGCCAGGCGCGAAGATCAACGGCCTCGAATGGAGCGGCGACGGAAAACACTTCGCTTTTCTGAACACTGCCGCCAATCGCGTCGAGCTTTGGGTCGGCGACACCGCCACCGGAAAGATCCGCAACGTCAAAGGAGTCACGATCAACTCCACCATCGGCAATCCGCTAAGCTGGATGCCCGACAATCGCATGTTGCTGGTCCAACTCATCCCGGCCAATCGCGGCGTCGCTCCCGCTACGCCTTTGGTGCCAACCGAACCAAACACCGAAGAAAGCTCCGGCCGCCCTGGACCAGTCCGCACCTACCAGGACTTGCTCAAGAGCCCGCACGACGAGACTTTGTTCGAATACTACACGACGTCTCAACTAGCCTGGGTCGACACCATCAGCGGACGCTCGACGACATTCGGACAACCCGGAATCATTCAAGGCGTAGATCCATCACCCGACGGCCAGCTCGTCCTCGTGACGCGCGTTCGCCGTCCCTTCTCGTACCTGTTTCCCGATGGAGCGTTTCCGAAAGACATCGAAGTTTGGGATACGAAGGGCAAACTCGTTTATAAAGTCGCCAGCCAACCACTCGCCGATCAGGTTCCGATCAACGGCGTCATCACTGGACCACGCTCGATTCGCTGGGTCGCGACAGCGCCGGCGACACTGATCTGGGCCAAAGCTCTCGACGACGGCGATCCGCGAAAGAAGGCGGCCCATCGCGACAGCGTGTTCGCATTGAAAGCTCCATTCACGGGACAGCCGGTCGAGTTGTTCAAGACCGAACAGCGGTTTCAAACCGGCGCCTTTGGCGAACGAGCCGGAACGATCTTCTTCACCGACTTCGATCGCGATAAACGCTTTATCAGGATGTTCGTGTTCGACCTGGAGAAACCGGCCACCGCGCCAAAACTACTGTGGGGACGCAATCAACAGGATCGCTACAACGATCCCGGAACGATGGTCACGCGTGCCCTTGGCGCGCAACGCGTAGTCGTGCAGAACGGCGATTCGATCTATTTAACAGGCGCAGGTTCGTCACCCGAAGGCGATCGCCCATTTCTCGATCGCTTCAACTTGCAGACGCTCAAAGCGGATCGGATTTTCCGCAGCGACGCAAACAGCTTCGAATCGTTTACAGCTTTATTGAGCGATGACGCGAAACAGTTTCTGACACGTCGCGAGTCGCCGGCCGAAGCCCCAAACTACTTCGTCCGCGCTGCCGACACGGCCGCAAAACCACGGGCGTTGACGCGGTTCCCCGATGCCACGCCGCAGTTGCGCGACATCAAGAAACAGATCGTCACTTACAAACGCGCCGACGGCGTGCAATGCTCGTTCACGCTCTACCTGCCGCCCGGCTATAAAGAAGGAACACGACTGCCAACCGTCGTTTGGGCTTACCCGATCGAGTTCAACGACGCGGACATTGCTTCGCAGGTAACCGGTTCGACGCAAAAGGCGACGTCGATCGGCGGCGCGTCGCATCTCTTCTTCCTGTTGGAAGGCTACGCGGTGCTCGACAATGCGACGATGCCCGTCGTCGGCACTCCGGAAACAGTCAACAACACTTACGTCGAACAGATCGTGATGAGCGCGAAAGCCGCGATCGACAAAGCGACCGAGATGGGAGTTACCGATCCCGATCGCGTCGGCGTCGGCGGTCACAGTTACGGCGCGTTCATGACGGCGAACCTGTTGGCCCAAACCGATCTGTTCCGCGCGGGCATCGCGCGCAGCGGCGCGTACAATCGCACGTTGACCCCGTTTGGTTTTCAGAACGAGCGGCGCACGCTTTGGGAAGCGTCCGATCTGTACCTGAAAGTTTCGCCTTTCATGTACGCGAACAAGATCAACGAGCCGATGCTGATGATCCACGGCGAGGCCGACGACAACACCGGCACGTTCCCGGTCCAATCGGTGCGCATGTACCAGGCGATGAAAGGACATGGCGCGACTGTTCGGCTCGTGATGTTGCCGCACGAAGCGCACGGTTACGCAGGCCGCGAAAGTATCGAACACGTGTTGTATGAAATGATCGGCTGGTTCGATAAGTACGTGAAGAATGCAGTGCCGCGAACGAAAGACACGACCACGGATCAAAAAGTCCAGTAGTTACGGAGCAAGTTGATCTGAGGCGTGGCGCCCGGCGGCAGGACCACGGTGACGACGTCGTAGCGATACGGTTGATCGTCCAGCTCAAACAAGCGGCGGTAGGCACGCGCAGCACGCGCGACCTGCCGCCGTTTTCGTTTGTCCACGTTGATTTGCGGCGGCGCAAACGAATCGGACGCGCGAGTTTTTACTTCGACGAAGCAGAGCGTCTCGCCATCGTAAGCGACGATGTCGATCTCGGCGTTGACGACAACGCCGTGCAGGTTGCGGCCGACAGGCAGCGTGAAGTTTGCCGCGACGAGACGGTAACCACGTTGTTCGAGATATGCAGCGGCGTAGGCTTCGCCGAGGTTGCCGAGTGTGATCATTTATCGTTTATCGTTTGACATTTTTCATTTGTCATTTCGGTTCAGCGCATTACAAATGGCAAATGAAAAATGTCAAACGATAAATGATAAATGCTATGCGTCCCGATCGTAAGCGACTTTCAACCAGTGTTTGACCTCGTCGTCAATATCGTCGAGTGACGTGATCGGGATGCGGTGAGTGATCCGATCCTTCTTGGCGAAGCCGCCGGTATCGAGCAAACGTCCTTTCGGTTTCATATCGCCGAGGGCAAACCCCATATCGATGCGCGTTTGCGTGGTTGGTTTGATCTGCGCGAAGACGTGTTTGCGATAGAGAGGCACGATCGTCTGGCACGGACACGCCTTTGCTTCCTTGCCGGTCTTCAAACCGAGCTTCAGCAGTGCATCGTAGATTGGACGCAAACCGGTTTTCTTGCCGGAGTACATCTTGTCGACGTCGTGTTCGGCTTGGTGTAAGTAGAGATCGGGATCGCCCGACTCCTCGCCTTTTCCGACTGAGCGTTCCGCTAACCACCAGGCGGTGTTAGTGCCGAGACCGTGCTCTTCTTTGAGCCACGCGCGCCGGCCCTCTTCGTCTGCCGGCCCGGACTTCTTGATGTATTTGAGCCACTCTTCGAGACTGCGTCCGGTTTTTTGTTTGAGCTCGCCGATCCATTTCTGGGTCATGAGCACGCCGGGATGAACGCTGTAGATCGATTTCTTCATGAGTAGTTGACCGTAGTGAGAAACTTCGGCGTGCGACGCGCTTTCGTCGCTTGCTCGAAAGCGTACGCGATCTTGATCAGCGTCGGTTCGGTAAACGCGCCGCCGAAGAACGAGATGCCGACCGGCAAGCCGTGAATGTAACCTGCGGGAACTGTGATGTGTGGATAGCCCGCGACGGCCGACGCCGATGAATAACCGCCCGAGAAATGATCGCCGTTCAACCAGTCGGTGGGCCAGGGCGGTCCGCCGGTGGGCGCAATCAACGCATCGAGCCGGTGCTTCCTGATGACGAAGTCGAGGCCCTGCGTGCGTGTCAGCAGGTGGTTCTTACGCAAAGCTGCAAGATATTTGCGATCGGTCAGCGGACCTTTTTCCTGCGAACGGATCATGATGTCCTGTCCGAAGTAAGGCATCTCGCGATCGCGGTTCTTCTCGTTGAACTCGATTACGTCTTTGAGTGAACGAACCGGCGCCGATGGTCCAAGTCCCGCCAGGTAAGCATTCAAGTCGGCCTTGAACTCAAACAACAAAACTTCAAACTCGGAATCGTCGAATTTTCCCGCCGTCGGAATTTCAGCCGGATCGACGATCACCGCGCCGAGTTGTTTCATCGTCGCGAGATGATCGTTCATCAGCTTGTCGACCTTGTCGTTGAAACCGAAATTCTTGCGCACGATGCCGAGTCGCATCCCTTTCAACCCGTTGCGATCGAGATAGCTCGTGTAGTCCGTGTACGACTTGCCCCGGCTCGTCGCCGTCAGCATGTCGCGCGGATCTTCGCCGGTCAACGCGCCGAGGATGAGCGCAGCGTCGGCGACGGTGCGCGTCATTGGACCAGCAGTGTCCTGGCTGTGCGCGATCGGAATGATGCCGGTGCGGCTTACGAGACCGAGTGTCGGTTTGATGCCGACGAGCGAGTTTGCCGATGAAGGACAGACGATCGATCCGTCTGTTTCAGTGCCGATCGTGCCGGCGCAAAGATTTGCTGACGCAGCGACACCGGAACCGGAGCTCGAACCGCAGGGATTTCGATCGAGCGCGTACGGGTTCTTTGTTTGACCGCCACGCGCGCTCCAACCGCTCGACGACTTGGTCGAACGAAAGTTGGCCCACTCGCTGAGATTAGTCTTGCCGAGAATGACCGCTCCTGCGTCGCGAAGTTTTTTGGCGATGAAGGCGTCCTGGGCTGGTTTCGCGCCGGCCAATGCGAGCGAGCCCGCGGTGGTCATCATGCGATCGTAGGTATCGACGTTGTCTTTGATCAGGATCGGAATGCCGTGCAGTGGACTGCGTGGTCCTCGTTCCTTGCGTTCGCGATCGAGGGCGGCGGCGATTGCCTCGCAATCCGGATTGAGTTGAATGACGGAATTCAGCGCCGGGCCACGTTTATCGATCTCGGCGATGCGCTCGCTGTATTTCTCGACGAGCGAACGCGACGTGTACTTTCCGGATTGCAGTCCCTGTTGCAGTTCTGAAATTGTGACTTCGTCCAGTTCAAAGGCGGGGGCGGCGACGGTGGCTGCCGGTTTCGCAACTGCGACGGCCATTGCCGTCACAGTTGTCTGCAAAAAGTTTCTACGTCTCATGGGCCAGCGATGAGATGAGTTTCAGGATGGTCGAACTTTGAAAGAGTTGAAGAACCGGTTCACCACAGTTGGATTGGTGTTGTCCTTTGGATAACCGATAACGATTTGATAAGGCCGGCGTCCGACCATGTACACCCGCGACCTGAATATGCGGCCCTGTGTTTCCGCCGTAAACTCGATGGCGTCATAGCCGTCGAGCGTCACGTTCTGGCTGCCGAGGAGGGTTGCGTTGATGCCTTTGATAAAGTTGTCCCGGTTCGCTACAAGCTCGCTGCGCTTGTTGAAATTGAAACTCTTATCGTAGTCAACCCAGCCGATCAGGTAGACGTTGTTGGTGTCTCGCGCGATAAACAGGTGAGTGGTGTAGGGGCCATGATCGCTTGGCGTGGTCTCGGTTTTCTCTTCCGGCATCACCGGCATCAACACGGAAAACGCGCCCAGGTCGGAAGTATATTTCACCCAACCGCCGGTATTGGCGTCTGTCGTGGTTCGCGACGGCGTCGGGGTGGGCCCGGCAGTCGGTGGACGTTTTGGCGTGTGTTCCTGCGCCGAAACGGCCATGCTTGTCGCCAACGTGATGAACAGAATTGCGAGAAACTGTTTCATAAAAAGGTCCCCTTCAAAGCGTGCTCAAAATCTAGAGGCTTATACCACGGAATTGGCGCAGATGACACGGGTTTGAACGCCCTGTAAGCTATCCGCTGGCCTATGGAAACCAGAAACAGACAAGTGGCCATCGTGGGGCGGCCAAACGTGGGTAAGTCTACGCTCTTCAATCGTCTCGTCGGCGAGCGGCGGGCGATTGTCGGCGACGAGCCGGGTATCACGCGCGACCGGATTTACGGGCAGGTCGAATGGGCGGGGAAGAAGTTCTCGTTGATCGATACGGGCGGGATCGTGCCTGACGACGACGCGGTCATTCCGGCAAACATTTTGAAGCAGGCGGGCAGGGCCATCGAGGACTCGCAAGTGTTGATCTGGGTCGTCGATGCGCGCGCCGGCATCACGCAACTCGACGAGGAACTCGCGGCGTTGTTGCGCTCGACCGGCAAACGCGTGCTGATCGCCGGAAACAAGACTGATTCCGCCAAACTCGAAAGCGAGAGCACTGAATTTTACCGGTTCGGGTTTGACGACGTGTTTCCGATCTCGGCGGAGCAGGGAATCGGCGTCGGCGACTTGTTGGATCGTGTCGTCGAATCACTGGAACACGATCCGGTCGAACAAACGGAAGAAGAACCGGAACGCCCGAGAGAGCTGCGACTCGCGATTGTCGGTCGTCCGAACGTGGGTAAGTCGTCGCTTTTGAATCGCATACTCGGCGAGGATCGCGTCATCGTCTCGCCCGTTGCGGGAACGACACGCGACGCCATCGACACGCTGCTCGAAACGCCGGAACGAAACTTCCGGCTGATCGACACGGCCGGCATCAGGCGCAAAGGCAAAACTGACGAGATGGCCGAAAAATTGTCGGTGATCATGGCGCGCAAAAGTCTCGAACGCGCCGACGTCGCGATCGTCATGGTCGACGCTGAAGAGGGAGTCACCGCGCTCGACGCGAATATCGCCGGTTATGCGCTTGATGCAGGATGTTCGATCATCATCGCCGTGAACAAGTGGGACGCTATCAAGGACAAGGAAACGAGCACGGCCTTCGAGTTTGAACGCAGTCTGCGCGACAAGATGAAGTTTCTCGACTGGGCGCCGGTGATCACGATCTCGGCGCTGAGCGGGCAACGAGTCGAGCGCATCCTGCCGCTGGTTTTGCAGGCCGACGAGGCTCGCAATCGACGAATCTCGACGTCGCAACTGAACGATTTCTTTGAAAGAGCGATCGCGCAGCCTCGCGGTGGAACTGCTCCGTCACCGGGAAAGAGCGGTTACTCGCGCTTGAAGATCCAGTATCTGACGCAGGTCAGGATCAGGCCGCCGACATTTGTGATCTTCACCTCCGGCGGCAAACCCGGACTGCATTTTTCCTACGAACGTTACCTGCTGAATCGACTGCGCGAGGAGTTTGATTTCTTCGCCACTCCGTTGAGAATCGTTGAGAAACATAAAAACACAAAAGGCACAAGGAGGAACACATAAAGCGCAAACCGGACGGATGACATAGAGCCTTTCTTCTCTGTGCCTTTTTGTGTCTGCTTTTGTGCCTTTTGTGATCATGAATTTGCGCTTTCAAATCGACGCCCGCGACGGACAAGCGCGCGCAGGTGTGTTGACGACGCGTCACGGCCAGATCGAGACGCCGGTGTTCATGCCGGTCGGAACTGCCGGGACCGTAAAAGGCATTCGCTTCGAAGAACTCGAATCGACAGATCTCGACGCGCGGATAATTCTCGGCAACACCTATCATCTTTGGCTCCGGCCCGGAGTCGAGATCATTAAGGCTGCAGGCGGGCTTCACCGTTTCATCGGTTGGGACCGGGCATTACTCACGGACTCAGGCGGTTTTCAGGTCTGGAGTCTCGGCGCACTGCGAAAAATCAGCGAAGAAGGCACGGAGTTTCGGTCGCACGTCGACGGTTCGTTGCGTTTTCTGTCGCCGGAAGTCTCGATGGAAGTGCAGGCGGCGCTTGGTTCTGACATCGTGATGGCGTTTGACGAGTGCGCCCGAAGTGACGCGAGTCACGAAGAAACGGAACGAAGCATGGAACTGACCGCGCGTTGGGCGCGCCGTTCGCGTGCGGCTTTCGACGAATTGCAGGCAGCGGGCGCGGACACCGGGCGTGTTGAAACGGCCGCGGATCTCAGCGGAAAGCAAGCGTTGTTCGGCATCATTCAAGGCGCGGGTTATCTGGATCTGCGCCGAAAAAGCCTCGCACACACGGCGGAAATTGGTTTTGACGGCTACGCGATCGGCGGTTTGAGCGTTGGTGAAGAAAAGCCGGTGATGTTTCAGGTTTTGGAAGAGATCGCGCCGCAAATGCCGGACGAGTCGCCGCGTTACCTGATGGGTGTCGGCACTCCCGAGGATTTGGTCGAGTCGGTCGCTCGCGGCGTCGACATGTTCGACTGCGTCCTGCCGACACGCAACGGCCGCACCGGCCAGGCATTTACCTCGCGCGGTAAGTTGAACATCAAAAACGCGCAATGGGCGAAAGACACGCGTCCGCTCGACGAAGCGTGCCGTTGCTCGGTTTGCCGCCGTCACTCCCGCGCCTACCTGCGTCATCTATATATGACGGGGGAAATACTGGCGAGCATCCTGTTGACCCACCACAATCTGGCCTTCTTCCTTGACACCATGCGAGGCGTGAGGCAATCTATCCGGTCTGGCGATTTCCCTAAATTTCGGCGAGAGTTCACCGAGCGGCAGAGTGCGAATGGTGAATAATGGTTCGCGACCTCGCCGCTTCTGTTTGTTTTGCTAACAACTAAAAACTAAATGCACATTTCCCTGATTCTCTTCCAGAATGGCTTAGGCGCTTTAGCACAGTTCCTGCCGTTCGTCTTGATCATCGTCATCTTCTACGTCCTTCTAATAAGGCCTCAGCAGAAACGGCAGCGACAACTGCAGGATACGATAGCCAATCTAAAGGCTGGCGACCGCGTGGTTACAAACGGCGGCGTGATCGGCGTAATCACCGCCGTGAAAGACACCAGTTTCCTGATTCGCAGCGCCGACAAGTCGATTCTCGAAGTCGCCCGTTCGGCCATCGCCGGCATCGACGAAGAAGGGAAACAAGCCAGCTAAAAATCGAGTTTTGAAATGAAGAAAAAGAGCCTACGCTTTCGTGTAATCCTTATTGCTATAGTGACTTTGGCGGGGTTGTATCTCGTCATCGGTCCGCGCCGCCGCCCCACGCTCCAGGACTTCACCTGGTCGGGCATCAAAAGGTCACTCGCCTCCAACATTCATCTCGGTCTCGACCTCCAGGGCGGCTCGCATCTCGTGATGCGCGTCAAAACCGAGGAGTATCTCAAGCGACTGACTGAAGAAAACAACGTCGCCGCGCAGCAGGCTGCGAAAGAAGCGGGACTCGAGATCAAGACCGGCCGGGCGGAAACTGCCCCCGGTAATTATCGAGTCGTGCTCGAACCTACCGATGCGTCCAAGATCAACGAGATAAAGGATGCGATTGAGAAGAAGGTCGAACTCGGCGACACCACAGTCTGGGGATATTCCGCGTCGGGCGGCCAATTGAGTTGGAAGATGACCGGAACTGCCGAGCGGAATCTCGCCGAAAACGCGACGCAGCAGGCGCTGAACATCATCGACAGCCGTATCAACGCTCTGGGTATTACCGAGCCCACGCTGCAAACACACGGCGCGCAAACTTCCCATCAGATTCTTTTGCAGATGCCGGGCGTGCAGGATCCGGAACGCGTCAAAGCAATTCTGCAAGGTGAGTCGCGGCTCGAACTGGTCCACATCGTCGGTCCACCGAGCCCTGCGCCATACACGACTTACCCGACGAAAGAGGCCGCCATCCAATCACTGGGCGGCGCGATTCCGGCGAATCGCAAAGTTCTGGCTTATCAGGAACGAGCGGACACCACCGACAACAAGGAGCAGGACCAACAAAAGCCGAAACTGTGGGTGGTCGTCGAGGTGCCCGCGATCATCAATGGCGACGAGTTGAGAAACGCGAGCGCCGTTCAGTCGCAAGGCGGCAGCATCAACGACTTCGAAATCAACTTCTCGCTCAAGAAAGCGGGCGCTGATAAGTTTGGCGCGTGGACCGGCGCTAATGTGAATGAATACATGGGCGTCGTGCTGAACGAAGAAGTGAAGTCGATTGCTTTTATCAAGTCGCAGATTTTCGACAGCGGACAGATCACCGGCCGTTTCACGCAACAAGCGGCGGAAGATCTCGCGCTGACGCTTCGTTCCGGCGCATTGCCGGCGCCAATCGAGTATCTCGAAGAACGTACCGTTGGACCGAGCCTCGGCGCTGATTCAATTCGCGCTGGTGTGCGGGCCTCGTTGGTCGGTCTCGCGCTGGTCGTGTTCTTCATGCTCGTCTATTATCGCGGCTCCGGCATCAACGCCGTCGTCGCTTTGATACTGAACATGATCCTGATGCTCGCGGGCTTGATCGTTTTTGGCGCGACGCTAACGCTGCCCGGTATCGCCGGCATTATTCTGACAATCGGCATGGCCGTCGACTCGAATGTGCTGATCTTTGAGCGCATACGCGAAGAGATACTGTCCGGGAAGACGATTCCGTCTGCCGTCGAACAGGGATTTTCACGCGCCTTTATCACTATTATTGACACCCACGTCACCACCATCGTCTCGTCGCTGTTTCTGTTCGTATTTGGCACTGGACCAATCCGCGGTTTCGCGGTCACGCTCGTGATCGGATTGCTGGTTAATCTGTTCTCGGCGGTTTACGTGTCGAAGACGATCTTCATCTGGCTGTTGAGCCGCAAGGAGCGAGTGGAGTCGCTGAGTATCTAGAGAGTCATCATGTTTCAAATCCTGAAGGATATAAAAGTTGATTGGCTGGGCAACCGGCTTTGGTTTATCGGAATTTCGGTCCTGTTGATGCTGGTGGGGCTCGGTTCCGCGATCTTTCGACAGGCTACCGGCGGTCAGGCCTTCAACCTCGGCGTTGACTTCAAAGGCGGCACGGTTGTTACCGCCAGGTTCAAGCAAAAGCCGAACGACGAAGCGATCAGATCGGCGCTCGCCAACAAAGGCATTCACGACGCAGTCGTGCAACCAGTTACCGATCGTCCTGACACGTTCCTGATCAAAGTGCCGCTCGAAGAAGGCAAGGACGGCCGGGCCCAGGTGCGTGAAGCGTTGGCCACGTTTGGCGCAGAAGCCGCGCCAACGCTCGAGTTGGAGGCAGACCAAAACGCTGCTTTCAAGATCGTCGGCACTGACGCCGTCGGGGCTATCGCCGGAGCGCAACTTCGAAACAAGGCGATCGCCGTGACGCTCGCCGCGCTCGTCGGCATTCTGGTTTACATTGCGTTCCGTTTTGAGTGGACGTATGGCGCCGCGGCTGTGATCGCCGTGTTTCACGACGTGCTGGTTACGCTTGGCTTCTTCTCGATCTTTCAGATCGAAGTAAGTCTCAACGTGATCGCTGCATTGCTGACACTCGTCGGCTTCTCCGTTAACGATACGATCGTCGTTTTCGATCGCGTGCGTGAGAATCGCAAGCTGCACCGGCGCGACTCGCTCTACAAGATCACCAACGACGCGATCAATCAAACGCTCTCGCGCACGATCATTACCAACGGACTGGTGTTTCTGTCGGTGTTGGCGCTCGTGCTTTTCGGCGGCGACGTGCTGCGCGCGTTTTCACTCGCATTGTTCATCGGCGTGATCTTCGGCACCTACTCCTCGATCGCTATCGCAGCCCCGATCATGGTTTGGTGGGAGCAGCGAATCGAAGCAGCGAATCGGCAAGCGGCATTAACATTCAGTCAGCCAATGCGGGGCGGTTTAAGAACGCCGGCGAAGACTTCCAGTCGAGATGCAATGGCGCCGAGCACCGGCAAGCGGTCAACTGGCGCGGGTCGCGCGTGAAAACAAGACACTGATCACGCAGAGATCACGTTTGCGCTTGACTTTGAAACGGTATGAGGACTAGACTGCGACCGTTGCTGGCCAATTAAATAGACCAAGTTGTCGACCCCGCGTTGTGTGAAATCAGAAGGTTGGGTGCGGCGGCGGTGTGTTGAGCGGGCCGGCGAGTATCTCGCGCAGCGGCTTTCCAAATTCTAAACGGTGTGCTCAATATCGCAGAAGCTGCTGTTTCCCCTTCTACAATGACGAAGCTCAAGCGGCTTAAATCGACGTTGGAAGCAGTTACTGCTTACTGGTTTGTAACCCCTGATCCATTTGGCGCCGGAAAGCGGAGGACAAAGATAAATGTTCGATAATCTTGTTGAGTCCAGTTCGCACAAGGGTGACCTGACGCGGAAAGGCTCATTTATTGGCGTTACTGCGGCGATCTACCTCGTGTTGATGTTAGTGTTCTTTGTCGCTGGCATTTACCTGTATGACGCTCACCTCGCACCTTCAGACCTCGAACTTACTACGCTCGTGGCCCCGGTGCCGGTTCCGCAGCAGCAGAAACAGGAAGAGCCAAAGGCTGCGGAAGCCAAACCAGTCAAGGTTGAGCAGAACGTCGACGTTCGCCGAGAGCTGATAGCCGACGTTACCCGCACCGAGCTGGTTCCGAAAGAAGTTTCGGCCAAGGCCAGCGACGTACCGCCTGTGCGCAGCAATGTGACAACAGTCGTAGGTTCGACGAACTCTAACGCCCAGGTGGCCATGCCATCCGGACCGGGCTCGGGAACTGGTATCGTCACCACTCCGCAGCGAGTGGACATCGGCGACGAGCCGCCGCCACCAGAGCCGAAACCAACCCCGCGCGCCGCTCCAATTTCCGGAGGCGTGCTCAACGGCAAAGCCATCAGCTTACCGAAGCCATCGTATCCGCCAATTGCCAGGGCGGCACACGCGTCCGGCACGGTAACGGTGCAGGTGTTGATCGACGAGAACGGAAATGTCGTTTCCGCTCAGGCTGTCAATGGACATCCGTTGCTGATCAACGCGGCCGTGAGTGCAGCGCGTCAAGCAAAATTCTCCCCTACGAAGCTTTCGGGGCAGCCAGTTAAAGTTACCGGAGTAATCCAGTACAACTTCGTGGCGCAATAACTGCGGAGAAAAGTTGTCGTGTCACCGCGGTTGCCGTAGGTCGTCCCGGCTTCTCTGCTTGCTATCAAACTAATACAAACTCTTTTGGAGGGGTTCACCGTGACAATTCTAACCAGTCTTTTAGGAACGAAGGCCTTAGGTTTTCTGATGTTTTTGCAGGACGCCGCGGCCGCAGCCAGCCCGGAAGGAGGCACTGCCGATCACTTCACCCTTACTGAAATGGTGAAGAACATGGGCGGCGTGGCTATCGCCGTGGTCGTGGTGCTTCTGATCATGTCGGTGTATTCGATCGCCATCATGGTCGAGCGTTACCTGACTTATTCCGCTGCCAAGAAGCAGTCGCGCGAGTTTGCGCCGCGCGTGGCGCAAGCGCTCAAGAACGATCGCATCGAAGAAGCGATCAATATCAGCGACAAGCATCGCAAGTCGCACCTGGCAATGGTCGTGAGCAGTGGTTTGCAGGAGTTTCGCGCGCACGAAGCGTCAGCCGAAATTTCGGGCGACGAGATCGAAGCGTCGAAGCGCGCGTTGCAACGTGCGATTGCGATCAAGACGGCCGAATTCAAACGCGGCCTCTCAGGTTTGGCGACCATCGGTTCGACCGCTCCGTTCGTGGGTCTCTTCGGAACGGTGTTCGGCATCATCAATGCGTTCCGCGGTATGAAGAACGCCGAGTCAGCCGGTATCGCGGCCGTCGCAGGCGGAATTTCGGAAGCGTTGTTTACCACCGCTCTCGGATTGTTGGTGGCCGTGCCTGCGGTGTGGCTGTTCAACTATTTCACGGGCAAAGTCGACGGCTTCGTCGTCGAGATGGACAACTCGGCCTCAGAATTGGTCGACTACTTCATCAAGAACCGCACGAAGCAGTTGAAGGCGTAGGGCTCCCCGCCTTGTTGCAAAAGAATCCGTCATGGTGAACCTGAGGTGCGGCCCGGCGCCGCGCCTCATAGGTAACCGGATGAAGAAGTAAAAGGAGATTCTGTTATGTCAATGTCAACTGGCGGCGGGAGTGGCGGCCTACAGTCAGAAATCAACGTTACGCCCATGGTCGACATCATGCTCGTGCTGCTGATCATCTTCATGGTGGTCACGCCGTTCCTGCAGCAGGGCATCACCGTGGCGCTGCCGAAGAACTTGGAAAACCCGGACGTCGATCCGAATATCATCAAAGAGTCGTCAATCGTAATTTCCATTCCTGACAATGGACAGTACTACCTGGGCAAGGTTCCAGTGGCCCAGGAGCAGTTGGCAGATAAAGTTGATACGATGCTGAAAGGCATTAAGAATGAACAGGATCGTATCGTCTATATCAAGAGTGGAGTCGGCGTGAACTATGGCGACGTCGTCAACGTCATCAACGAGGTGCGCAAGCTCGGGGTCGATAAGATCGGGCTCGTAGCCGACAAGAAGAAGAAGGCCGCCGCGCCCGCGGCTACGACGTAGCGTAGATAACCAGATAAATAATAGCCCACGGATTTAACGAGGAGAAATATCAAATGTCGATGGGTGGTGCTCCGAAAAAGGGCAGTACAACAGCCGAACCATATATCAACGTAACGCCGTTGATTGACGTTTTGCTGGTGCTGCTGATCATCTTCATGGTCGTCACGCCGTTGAAGCCAAGCCGGTTCAAGGCCGACATTCCGACCCAGAGAGATCCCAATGAAGACTTGAGCCAGCTCAAGCCGAATCCTCTGACGCTGGTTGTTACGATCAGCCCGGACCTGCAGCTCAAACTGAACCAGGACAACATGGGATCGGTAAACGACACAGCGGCGCTGGCCCAACGTTTACGCCAGGTTTTTGCGCAGCGCAAGGATCAACGCGCTTACAAAGTCGGAATGGAAACACGTACCGAGCTGAAAGACGACGATCGCATCGAAAAGACGGTCTTCGTCAAGGCGCCCAGATCCACAAAGTACGGAGACGTAGTCAAGGTAATTGATGCCATCAAAGGCGCGGGTGCGAACCCGGTTGGATTGCAGGTAGACGATCTGCCACAGTAAATAGGAGATTGGCGCGGTTCCCGAGCCGGGCTAACTGCCTTGGACCAGTCGAGCCGCTGTCCAGTCTCGTCAAATTGGAGTCACGGTAAATGAAACTCTCTCAGACCAGGATCGCTATAACGATAGTTGCCTTGATGGCTTTGGCGATCCTTGTTGCGACCGCCTCAGGGTGCGGTGTTATCAATCGAATCAGAGCGAAGAACCAGTTGAACGAGGCAGCCCGGGCTTATCGCGAAGGCAAGTTCCCGGAAGCGGAAGCGCACTCGCGCGAAGCGGCCCAACTGGATCCGAACAACAAGACGGCCCCGATGTTTATCGCGCGCACGATTCACGCGCAATATCGGCCCGGCGTACAAGCGCCTGAGAACATCAAGAAAGCTCAGGATGCGATCGAGGCTTATCAGAAGATCCTCCAGCAGAACCCGCAGGACGACGAAGCTTACAAAGCTGTCGCGTATCTCTACGGGGCGATTAAGGAGGACGGAAAACTCCGCGATTGGATCACCGCTCGAGCGTCCAGCGACGCGACCGAGCCGACCAAGCGCGCGGAAGCTTTTGTCGTTCTCGCCAGCAAGGATTGGGATTGTTCGTTCAAGATTACCGAGTTGCCGACCAACAAGATAACTTCGGTCGATCCGTCGAACAATAAAGCCACGGTCTCTTATAAGAAGCCGGCTGATCCGAAGGATTTCAACACTGCGCAAATGTGCGTCAAGCAGGGCCTGGCCGAAGCGGAAAGCGCGATCAAGTTTGATCCGAATAACGAGTCGGCATGGTCTTACAAGACCAACCTGCTCCTCGAATCCGCCAAGCTCGCGGAGATGGATGGTCAGGCCGAACAAAAGGCGCAATTCCAAAAGGAATATGAAACCGCTTTGGCGCGCACGACTGAACTCAGCGTCGCCAATCAGAAGCGGAAAGAACAGGAAGCGCAGCAGTCAGCGACGCCGCCAAAGGGCTAAAACGCCGCAGTCTTCAAACTCAAACAGCTTCAAATGGTGATGTCCGGCTTCGGCCTGCGACATCACCTTTTTGTTACCAGAGGGTTTCCCGCAAAGGCGCAAAGGACGCAAAGATAGAGCGTCAGTAAGCTCGGGAAATTCCTGCTTCCTTTGCGCCCTTTGCGCCTTTGCGGGAAAAGTTCTTCATCTTTCTTTTTGTTATACTTCCACACACAGATGATCAGGATCGAAGACATCGTCGAGAAGGTTGCGGCTAACCACGCCCAGGCCGATCTCGACCTGCTGCGCCGGGCCTATCTCTTCTCCGCCAAGGAGCATAAGGGACAAAAACGGGCTTCCGGCGAGTCGTATCTTGTTCATCCGCTGGAGGTCGCCAACATTCTGGCCGACATGAAGCTCGACGAGGTGTCGGTCGCCACCGGGCTCTTGCACGACGTTGTCGAAGACACGCTCGTCGACCTCGACACGATTCGCCGTTATTTCGGCGAAGAGATTACTCACCTCGTCGACGGCCTGACGAAGATCGCGCAGATCAGCAACATCTCACGCGAAGAACAGCAGGCTGAAAATGTCCGCAAGATGCTGCTGGCAATGATCGACGACGTGCGCGTCGTGCTCGTGAAGCTTGCCGATCGGCTGCACAACATGCGCACGCTGCACTATCTCAACCCGGAAAAGCGCAAACGAATCGCGGAAGAGACGATGGAGATCTTCGCGCCTATTGCGCACCGGTTGGGAATGGGTAAGTTGAGGGGCGAACTCGAGGATCTCGCGTTTCGACACCTGCATCCGGAAGACTATCGTGAACTCGCGGAGCAACTCGAAAAGCGGCGTCCCGAGAACGAAGCATACCTGGATGGCGTTACGGCCCGAATCAAAGAGAAGATGAACGAATTCGAAGTGCCGTTCGTCAACGTCGAGGGCCGCGTCAAACGTCTCTATTCGATCTGGAAGAAGCTCCGCCGCCAGAAGATCAGTCTCGACCAGGTCTACGATCTGATCGCCGTTCGCATCATCACTCCGAACGAGATCCGCCACTGTTACGCGGCGCTCGGCGTGGTCCATAACAACTGGAAACCCGTCCCGGGCCGCATCAAGGATTGGATCGCGACGCCGCGCGACAATTTGTACCAGTCGCTGCACACGTCTGTCATCGGTTCGAACCTGCAATCGTTCGAGGTCCAGATCCGCACCGAGGAGATGCACCAGGTCGCCGAGGAAGGCGTCGCCGCCCACTGGAAATACAAAGAAGGCAAACGCGGCGCGCGCGACGACGATCAGGCGTTGCAAGCCTTGCGCTCCCTCGTCGAATGGACGCAGGAAGTTAAAGATTCGAAGGACTTCCTCGATTCGCTGAAGCTCGATCTTTATCCGAAAGACGTTTACGCGTTTACGCCGATGGGCAAGGTGATTCAGTTGCCGCGTGGCGCTACGCCCGTCGACTTCGCTTACATGATTCACTCCGAAGTCGGTAACACGTGCACGGGAGCGCGCATCAATGCCCGCATGGTCCCATTGCGCACGCAGATTCAGAATGGCGACGTCGTCGAGATCCTGACAACTTCGAATTCGCATCCGTCGCGCGACTGGTTGAACTTCATCGTTACGTCACGCGCGCGCAATCGCGTGCGTCACTGGGTTTCGGAACAACAACGCGCCGAATCGATCGAGATCGGACGAAAGCTCTTCGAAAAAGAGGCCCACCGTTTTCAGTTATCGCCAAAGAAGATTCTCAGCGACAACGATCCGGAAATGAAACGTGTCGCCGGCGATTATGGTTACGGGCGCGCCGACGACATACTGGCTGCGATCGGATACGGCAAGCTCGTGCCGCGCAACGTCATCGCGAAGTATCTCGGGCAGGAACAGTTCGATCAGCTCGACAAGCAGAAGGAGTCGCGTCTCCGGAGTGGCGTTCGCGCCGTCAAACGTTTTATTCGTTTGGGAGACGACTCGATCGCGGTGCGTGGCATCGACGATCTGATGGTAACGCGCGCGCGTTGCTGCAATCCGCTGCACGGCGAGGACATCATCGGTTACGTAACGCGCGGCAAAGGCGTGGCGGTGCATACGACGCGTTGTAAGAACGTGAAGCAGTTGATGGTCAATCGGGAACGCATCGTCGAGGTCGAATGGGCTGGCCGTCCGGAGAAGACTGCCTACGCAGTCAAGCTCCTCGCGATCACCGAGAACCGCACCGGAATGATTGCCGGGATCACGGGCGCCATCTCCGATATGAAGACCGGAATTCGCGACGCTCGCGCCTCGGTGGCTTCGGATGAACGCGGACATATCGAAGTGACCGTCGAAGTGTTCGACGTAAAACATCTCGATAAGGTGATCGGATCGATCAAGGGCGTCCCGGGGGTTTTGGATGTTGAGCGAATGCAGGGGGCCGTGTAGTGCTTTGGTTTCTTCTCAGCGTTTCGCCGCGTACTTCTGCGTTCTCTGCGTTTACAAGGTTTACGTTGATTTCAACGCAGAGTAAAAAACAAAGGTGCGCAGGGCACGTCTGATTTTGCCCTTGTTATGGCCTATCTGTTAGAATCCCGCCTTTGCTTAAAGAACCAGTAAAAACCAGTAACGCACCGGCAGCGCTCGGTCCCTATTCGCAGGCCATCAAGGCTGGCGGAGTTGTCTACACGTCCGGGCAGATCGCGATCGATCCTGCGACCAATGAATTCGTCGGCGGAGACATCGCGGAGCAGACGGATCGTGTCTTAAAGAACGTGGCTGCGGTTCTCGAGGCTGCTGGGAGCAGTCTCGATCGAGTGGTTAAGACGCTGGTGTTTCTGGCCGATATGGACGATTTTGCGGCCATGAACGAGGTATACGCGAAATTTTTCACCGGGGCGCCGCCGGCGCGATCTACGGTCCAGGCGGCACGTTTACCGCGCGATGCGCGAGTTGAAATTGAAGCGGTAGCTTTGGTTGGAGAATAAAACAACCGGCACGATGGCCGGTTGTGCGGTTTTGACAAATTGGCGGAGTTAGACGGCTCAGGCGGCCTTAGCGACCTTACCTGCCTTGATGCAGGTGGTGCAGACTTTCATCCGGCGCGCCCCGCCCGTTGGCGCTTTAACGCGAATCGATTGAAGATTCGGGTCGAACCGGCGTGGAGTGCGATTGTTCGCGTGCGAGACATTGTTGCCGAACTGGGGTCCCTTGCCGCAGACTTCACAACGTTTGGCCATTATTTTTGCAACCTCCGTAATTAGAAAACCAAGGTTTATAACAAACGCATTTCTAAGTCGTCAAGGCGCGGCTGGGATGAAACCGCGGTTTTTGGAATGTAAGCGAGTAATAAAGGAGCACATTTAAAAGTGGGCAAAATCGGAAAAGTTCTTGCTGTGAGTTGTTTGGCTTTGTCGGGTCTTCTCGCCGGCGCGTGTTCGTCCGGCGGTTCCGCGGTGCAGGAAAACCAGATCGCCGCCACCGTTAACGGCCGTAACATCATGCTTCAGGAAGTTGAACGGCAACTCAACCAACAGACCGGCGGCAATCCCGCGGCTTTGAATCAGCTTCAATTGGCCCAGGCGCGGCTCCAGATTCTCAATAGTCTGATCCAGCGCGAAGTGTTGTTCCAACGCGCGGAGCGCGAGAAAGTTCTTCCTACCGACGCGCAGGTCGAAAGCGGCATCGCGAACCAGAAACAGGGCCTGACGCAGGAAGACTTTGAAAAGACTTTGAAAGCGCAGAACCTGAGCATGGAGCGCGTCCGCGAAGAGGTCCGCAAAGACCTCGCCATCGCCGCGTTGCAGGACAAGTTCAGCGGCCAGATCAACATCAGCAATCGTGAAGTCGAAGACTTTTACAATGCCAACCGCCAGCAGTTTGTAAACTCTCGCGGCGTTGCGCTCGCAATGATCATGGTTGACCCTGCGGACAACAGTTCACAGGGAGTCAGGGATGATGCGAAGAACGACACCGACGCCAAGTTGAAGATCGACAACATCTATCAGCAGCTCCAGGGCAAAGCTGATTTTGCCACCGTCGCTCGCGCCAAGAGCGAAGACGCTACGAGCGTGCAACGGGGCGGCGACATCGGATTTGCTACCGAAGAGGATTTGAGAAGCAACGGCTTCCCGGCAGAAGTGATCGCCAACCTGTTTGGTCCAATGCAGGTCGGCGACTACACCCAGCCAATTCGGTTTCCCACCGGTAAGTGGTATGTCTTCAAGCTGGCTGAAAGACGTCTGCAAACTGAGAACGTTACGTTGGAGAGTCCGGGCGTGAGACAGCAGATCACCCAGGGCCTGACGAATCAACGCAAGGCGATCTTGAACGAGGCTTTGTTGGAAGTCGCGATGAATCAATCCAAGATCATCAACAATCTTGCTGAGAACATGCTGAACAATCCAAGCAATCTGGGTTTGCGGCCAGCGGCTTCGACGGCGGCGGATAGCCCGGCGCAGCAAGCGTCTCCGGCGGCCTCTCCGGCAGCAAGCGTGCCGGCGGCAAGCAGTTCGCCGGTGTCCGTGAACCCGGCCGCGTCGCCGACCAAGTAGTCGTTTAATTTCCTTCGTGTCTCCGTCTCCTCCGCGGAGACACAAAGCACCTCCATGTTGTTCCGTCTTTCAGAGGTACATAAATCTTACGGCACCCAGGACGTGTTGCGAGGCACGTCCTTGCAGGTGAATCCCGGCGAGCACGTTGGCCTCGTCGGCCGCAACGGCGCCGGCAAGAGCACGGTCTTTCGTCTCGTCCGCGGTGACGAGACGGCGGATCGCGGCGACGTGGTGCGGGCGCGTGGCGTCAAGCTGGGCCTGTTGGACCAGCACGTCCATTTCAAACCCGGATCGACGGTCCACGAATCCGCGTTGGCGGCGTTTGGCCGTCTGCAACAGATCGAGCACGAGATGCACGAGCTCGAACATCGCATGGCGGAAGCCGGCGACGATCTCGAAAAGATCCTCGAGCGTTACAGCGATCTGCAACAGGAGTTTGAGCATGAAGGCGGCTTCGAATACGCGGCGCGTGCTGAAGCGATTCTCCTCGGGCTCGGTTTCGGCCGGGAGACGTGGTCCATGGAAACTGAAAAGCTTTCCGGTGGACAACAGAACCGGCTTGGGCTCGCATGTCTGTTGCTCGCGGCGCCCGACGTTCTGCTGCTCGACGAGCCTACGAACCACCTGGACGTGAATGCGGTCGAGTGGCTGGAAGAGTTTCTGCGTGAATACCCGACTGCGTTTGTGATCGTCAGCCACGATCGTTACTTTCTCGATCGCTGTTGCCGCCGCATTATCGAGCTCGAAAACGGACGAGCTTCGAGTTACACCGGCAACTATTCCGACTATCTCGTCGAACGTGAAGAGCGTCGCGAAGCACAGCAACGCGCTTACGACAACCAGCAACACTTAATCGCGAAAACCGAAGAGTTCATTCGCCGCAACCTCGCCGGGCAAAAAACGAAGCAGGCGAAGTCGCGGCGCAAGATGCTGGAGAAGCTCGAACGGCTTGATGCGGTTCGTCCGGATCAGTCGTCAGGCGACTTTCGTTTACAGGCGATCGAGCGGACGGGGAATCATGTGCTGACAGTGACGGACCTGGCGATTGGTTATCCGGACAAGTTGCTGGCGGAAAAGATCGCGTTCATTTTGCGGCGTGGCGAGTGTTTGGGTGTCATCGGTCCAAACGGTTCCGGGAAGACGACGTTTCTCAAGACGATTCTCAAGAAGCTCGATCCGTTGGGCGGAGAAGTGCGGTGGGGAACGAAGGTGCAGATTGGTTACTACGCCCAGCAACTCGACGATCTCGACGAGCGCAACGAGATCATCATGGAGTTGCGCCGGGTCGCGCCTTCGACTGCGACCGCGGGTGAGCTGCGTTCGTTTCTGGCGAAGTTTCTGTTTACGGGTGACGATGTTTACAAGCACGTCAGGGATCTTTCCGGCGGAGAGAAGGGAAGACTCGCGCTGGCGAAGTTGATCTACTCGCGCGTGAACGTGCTCGTTCTCGACGAGCCCACGAACCATCTCGACATCCCGTCGCGTGAGGCGCTCGAAGAAGCGTTGTCGGCTTACGAAGGAACGATTATTACGATCAGTCACGATCGCTACTTTCTCGATCGGGTGGCGACGCAGATGTTGGCGTTGAATGGCGCTGGCGCCGCCGAGCATTACGATGGCGATTACACCGAGTATCACGATTGGAAACTCTCAATCCGTGAATCAGTAAGTGTTGCGCCTGCGCCTCCTCCCGAACCTTCCAGGAAAGTTACGAAGAAAAAGAAATCCGGCGCTCGCACGCCGGATCAGATCGAAACCGACATCACCAACGCCGAAGCGCGACTCAACGACATCTCACAACAGATGGGCACGCCCGAAATCGCCCGCGACGCCGATCGCCTCATCGCGCTCAACGACGAATATCAACAAACAGAAGCGCTGCTCAAGACGCTGTACGAAGAGTGGGATCGCATCAGCGAAGAACCGGCGAGGGCATCCAGCTAATCACACTTTAGCCACAAAAAGGCACAAACGAAGCCCACAAGAGGCACAAAGATATTTTGAGAAAGACGTTTGTGCCTTTTGTGGTTTAGATCGTAACCAACGGCAGCGACCGGTATCGCTTGCCAGTCAGTTTCGCCAAGGCATTAACGACCGCCGGCGAGATCACCGGAACCGGCGGCTCACCGCAGCCAGTCGGCGCTTCCGTGCTCGGCACGATATGAACGTCAACCGCAACGGGCGCGTCGACGATGTACGGCGGCACGTAACCGTCGAAGTTTCGTTGTTCCACCACTCCATTCTTAAACGTGATCGCACCCTTGGCCATCAACTGCGATAGACCAAACGACAGCCCCGCCTGAAACTGGCTCTCGATCGACAACGGATTCACCGCCAACCCGCAATCGACTGCAATCGTCGCGCGATGAATCTTCGGCCGCTTGTTCTCGATAGAGACGTCGACCGCGCAGGCGACACCAGTTCCAAACGATTCATGAGACGAGATGCCAAGCGCATGTCCTTGCGGTAACTGGTTACGCCAACCGGCGCTGGCCTTGTCCAGCAGATCGAGCGTGCTCAGCAGCTTCTTCGCTTCCGGCTTGAGCAGTCTGCGCCGGTAGACAATCGGATCCATTCGCGCGCGCGTGGCTAACTCGTCGATCATCGTCTCCATCACAAATGCCGTGTGCGTGTGCCCGACGGAACGCCACCACAGCACCGGCACATTCACCTTCGGATGATGAACGGAGACGTGAAGATTCGGAATGTTGTAATGCGTGTCGGAAGCGCCTTCGGTGGCAGTCTCGTCCACCCCGTTCTTAACTAACATGGCTTCGAAGGGCGTTCCCATCAGTAAAGACTGCCCGACAATCACGTGCCGCCAGGCGAGCGGCAATCCATTTGGACCAATACCCACTTCCACGCGATGGAAATGCATCGGGCGGTAGTAACCACCCTGCACGTCGTCTTCGCGCGTCCAGATGAGTTTGACTGGAGTTCCGCGCAGGCGTTTCGCGATCGACGCTGCTTCGCGTTGCACGTGAGAGTCGGTCACGGCGCGCCGGCCAAAGCCGCCGCCGGCCATCTCAGTATGGAAAGTTACCTGTTCCGGTTTCAGTCCGAGGACTTCGGCAACCGCCATCTGATCGATCGTCTGGAATTGCGAGCCCGCCCAAACTTCCGCTTTGTCGCCGTCGAAGCGCACGGTAGTGTTGAGCGGTTCCATCGGCGTATGCGCCAGAAATGGGAACTCGTATTCGGCAACGAGCCGCTGACTTGCCGCAACCTGGTCCATCTGCTTCATGTCGCCTCGGCTCGCCGCGACATTCCCCGGCGATTGCCCAAGCTGTTTGTACCTGGTCCATAACGTTGCGCTGTCAGCCGCTTCAACTCCGCTAAGATCCCATTCGATCTTCAACTGGTTCCGCGCCTGTTTTGCGGGCCAATACTTATCTGCTACTACCGCGACTCCGGCGCCCTTCGCGAGTGGAATCTCGAATACTTCGCGCACGCCTTCGATCTTGCGTGCCTCGTCGTCGACGATGCGCTTCACGCGTCCGCCAAAGACTGGGGGATGAGCGACAACCGCCACTTTCATGCCCGGCAGATCGAGATCGAGACCGAATTTCAACGAGCCGTCGCACTTCGCTCGGCTATCGAGCCGTTTGATTTTCTTGCCGACGAGTCGAAACTCCGTCGCGTTCTTCAAACGGACATTCGCGGGCGCCGGTTTGCGCGCGGCATCGGCGGCGAGTTCGGCATAGGTGGCCGAACGTCCACCTGGTCCACGGACCACGCTGGCTTCGGTGCGAAGTTGTTCGGCCGGAACGCTCCAGCGATCTGCGGCAGCGGCGACGAGCATCGCGCGGGTCTTCGCGCCCAGCTCACGATACTGCTGATAAGAATGCGCAATCGAACCCGATCCGCCGACCATCTGGATGCCAAACATCGGATCCTTGTAGACGTCGGCCGCAGGCGCGAGTTCGGCGATCACGTTGGACCAGTCGGCGTCCATCTCGTCGGCAAGCACCATCGGCAACGCAGTCTGCACGCCTTGACCAAATTCGAGACGGTTGACCTGGATCACGATCTTGCCGTCGGGCCTGATGTTGACGAACGCGTCCGGCGGATACACTTTCGGCGGCGGCGCTTGAGCGCCTTCCTGAGCCAATGCCTCGCGCGCGCTGCGCGGATCGAGATAGAGCGACACGAACAGTCCGCCCGCTGCGGCAAAGGAAACGCGCAGGAACCCGCGCCGGCTAAACTCGCGCTGAACCATTACTCGTCTCCTTTCGCGATCTGGGCCATCGCCGTTTTGATCGCTTCGCGAATGCGCGGGTACGTGCCGCAGCGGCAGAGGTTTCCACCCATCGACTCTTCGATGTTCTTGTCGGTGGGTTTCGCCGTGTGTTTGAGTAAAGCAACTGCGGCCATGATCTGTCCGCTCTGGCAGTAGCCACACTGCACGACGTCTCTTTCAACCCACGCGTCCTGAACTGCTCGTCCTACGGAGTCCTGACCGATGGCCTCGATCGTGACGATCGGACGTTCGCCAATGTGCGAGATCGGCACGATGCACGAACGCGTTGCCACTCCGGCGACATGGACCGTGCAAGCGCCGCACGCGCTGATGCCGCAACCGAATTTCGTTCCTGTCATCTTTAGATCGTCACGCAGCACCCAGAGCAATGGCGTTGAGGGATCGACTGTCACCTCGCGGCGTTGTCCGTTTATGTTTAGTTTGAAGGTAGCCATAATTTTATCTTCCTGATGGACAGGGCGTGCCGGCTTCGACCCAGCGGCGCGTGGCGGCGACGAATTGTTCGTGTGTTAGCGGTGGCAGTGTGCGCATTGTGCCGTCCGGCCTGCGGCCAGGGTTCCACGCCCACTTCACTAGCGCTTCTTCTTCGTGATGTTTTAACAGGCCTGGTCCATCGAGATTGTGGTTCCGGGAACGATCTGTTACCTGGCTGCACACGTCGGCGCTCGAAAGTGGACGATCGTTTGCGTCCTGCCAACGCATTTCGAGTGGAGCGAGGTGCCAGTTGTGACCGCCGGGCACGCCGGTGCTGTCGGCGTTTGTCTCCTGGTGACAGCCCGCGCAATTCAAACCCGGCACGCCTTTTCCTTCTGGACCACGCACGACGTTCGCGACGTGACGATGTCGATCGTCGCCTTGTTGTGGATAGTCGGTCGCGGTGTGGCAGTTGATGCAACGCGGGGAGATCAACACGGAGTAGACCTGTTCCCAGGCTGCGAGTCCCTGCGCGGTGCTCGGACGATCGGGTTTGGCGACTTCGGCCCCCACGAGGTGAAACGCGCTCAATCCGAGAGCTGCGACCGCTGACACCAAAAGACCTGCACGAACCTTCGGCATCTGAACCTCCTGACGATTGACAAATGATGTTTCGCGGAGTATCCGTCAGCGATGCGATGCTGTCAATTGGCATGAAGCGATAGCAACAAAAAAATCATGATGACACTATTTGCTACCCCCAAACCCATTATCGGCGTGATTCATGTTGGCGCGTTGCCGGGTACGCCGCGTAGTTCGCAGACTGTCGCCGAAATAGTGGCGCTGGCCCGGAACGAGGCGCGGATCTATCGCGAAACAGGGGTCGACGGGCTGATCGTGGAGAACATGCACGACGTGCCTTACATGCGTGGCGAAGTGGGGCCGGAGATCGTTGCGGCGATGACGGCGGTCGGCGTTGAAGTTAAGAGCGAGTCGCGAATGCCGGTCGGCGTTCAGCTACTCGCCGGCGCAAACGTCGAAGCGATGGCGGTGGCCCACGCGGCCGGTCTCGACTTTATACGCGCCGAGGGTTACGCGTACGCGCACGTCGCGGACGAGGGATTGATCCAGGCATCGGCGGCAAAGTTATTGCGCTATCGAAAGATGATCGGCGCTGAACGAGTGCAGGTTTGGACTGACGTGAAGAAGAAGCATGCGGCGCACGCGATCACCGCGGACGTCAGTCTCGGAGAAACGGCTGAGACGGTTGAATTCATGGGCGTCGATTGTGTGATCGTGACCGGCAGCGCGACGGGCAAGGCGCCGAAGATTGCTGACGTGCAGGAGGCGAAGAGTC
Organism: Pyrinomonadaceae bacterium; assembly: GCA_035276045.1. Lineage (GTDB taxonomy): Bacteria > Acidobacteriota > Blastocatellia > Pyrinomonadales > Pyrinomonadaceae > PSRF01. Next base: position 51,963 of record DATELZ010000146.1, read on the forward strand.
ATTGTGGCTTGCCGGTGTTTCTTGGATCGGGAATCAGTGAGCACAACGTCGCCGGGTTTTACGACTTCGCCGACGGCTTTATCATCGGTTCCTCTTTCAAGTTTGACGGTCTTTGGTCCAATACTATCGATCCCTCGCGCGTTACCGGTTTCATGAAAGCCGTGCAACGTTAGTTCGTTACCGACTCGCTGAGTTACAATCACAACTCCCCCTGATCACGCAGAAAAATTTTCTCACGAGAGTGTCGATCCGGCGCATGGCCGTTCGACTTACTTTCGAGGGGTGCAATTATGCACGATTGAAATTGAAAGGATATTTTATGGACAGCAAACCAACACATGAACAGGCACAGTTACATCTGCAAGTCTACGATCTGCGTCGTGAGGCCCGACTGCGACAGGCGCGCGATTGGTTCCAACAAAACTACAAGGCAGACACAATAGAAGAGGCGATGCGTTTCTTCGGACCAGGCACGGAACACGGCAGCGACGTGGGCATGGTGATGGGTTACTGGGAGCAGGCCTGCGCCTTGCTCAATTACGGATTACTGCACGAAGATCTATTCTTCGAGACGAGCGGCGAATTCTTCGGTATTTGGGAACAGCTTAAACCCGTGGTGCCGCAGTTTCGCGAACAGTTCGTCGATCCGACCCTGCTCGGAAACATGGAGCAGGCGGCGAAGCGTTTCGAAGAGTGGTCGGAAAAACGCAAGCCGGGCCATATTGCCGCGATGCGTAAGTTCTTCCAGCAGGAACGCTCGCAAGCTAAGTCGGCGTAGTGGTGAACGGTCCTCGATGATGTTGTGGGGCGGCATTGCAAGTTTGTGTCTGCAATCGCCGCCTCTTTCTTTGCAAGCCTCGTTTCGGCATGAGCCTCGTTTTGTTTACACTCTCCGATTCCCGTACCGATGACACGACCTCAATCATCTAAGGCCCTGGTTATTCTCGCCTTTGCGGCAGTCTACATATTTTGGGGGTCGACTTACCTCGCAATCCGGTATGCCATCGAGACGCTGCCGCCATTCCTTATGGCCGCGACGAGGTTTCTGATTGCCGGTGCGATCCTTTTTACGTGGGCTGCGCTTAATGGAGAGAGGCTTCGCTTCGCGCTTTCGCAATGGCCCAAGGCTCTGCTCCTCGGCGCGTTGTTGTTGCTCTGCGGCAATGGCGGTGTTACGTGGGCCGAGAAATACATCGCTACGGGATTGACGGCGCTGCTCATCGCTAGTGAACCACTTTGGGTTGTTATGTTGAACTGGGGTATAACTCGCCGCCGTCCCAACGTAAAGGTGTTGCTCGGAGTGTTGGTTGGACTGGCGGGTGTTGGACTGCTGGTGAGTGACGGATTGACGGGAGTCGATGCCGGTTCGAACATTGGTTATGTGAGTGCGGGCGTCGTGCTTCTCGCCGGCTTTTCATGGGCCACCGGATCGGTCTATGCGAATCATCGTCCGATCAATGCCTCTACGTCGATGGCTTCCGGGATGCAGATGTTAGGAGGCGGTCTGTTGTTGCTGGTGCTGGCGCTGGTGGTGGGTGACTACAAGCGTCTCAATATTGCAAACGCTTCGTGGCTTTCGCTTGGCGCGGTTTGTTACCTGATCGTGTTTGGATCGCTGGTTAGTTTCACGGCCTATAGTTGGTTGTTACGAAATGTCACGCCGGCTCGGGCTGCAACTTATGCGTATGTGAATCCTGTTGTCGCTGTATTGCTGGGATGGTCTCTCGCCGGTGAGCCACTAACTTTACGAATGCTGATCGCAGCGATAATCATCATCGGCTCGGTGGTGTTAATAACGACGTTCGGTTCAGAACACACACCTGCCACCGACGCGGTCCATGACTCCGACTGTCCCGCGCATCCTACTGCCTCGTGACCTGAAGAAGACTTCAATTTCACATCCAGTTGCCGTAAGCTGCAGATTGTTTTGGAACTCTTCCACCGGAGGTGTCCTTTGATGAGCAGTGACGTAAGTGATCAAGCGCTCTCGCAGATTCTGAGTTCTTCCAATCCCACCACGATCGCCGAAGTGATCACCACCATGGAAGCTATCGATAATCTGCTTCCGGATCATGACGGCCTGAAGTGGTTTAATTTGCTTTACAAGATGGTCACCGTGGCGGTCGTAAATAATCCTCCGGCGCAAGGATGGAACGATGCGCAGTGGATAAGCCGGCTTGATGTCATATTCGCGAGGCTTTACTTTGATGCGATTTTGAGTTCGCTGCAAAATGCCGGGACGCCGAGGGCGTGGCAGGCACTGTTCGAAGCCAGGTTCAATACGGGTGTAGATCGCGTCCAGTTTGCCTTGTGCGGAATGAATGCGCACATCAACCACGATCTGCCGCTGGCGCTGGTCCAACTAAGCACTGAGTTGGGGACTGGACCTGACGAAAACAGTCCGCAACATGCTGACTTCGAAGCGGTCAATGAAATTCTGGATGTCGTAGAACCCGAGGCAGTACAGATCCTGGCTACCGGAATCGTGGGGCAACTCGCCCAGAACCTCGGACGGCTCGACGATGTACTGGCCATGTGGAAAGTCCGCAAGGCCCGCGACACGTCGTGGACCAATGCGGAGATATTATGGCAGATGCGCAATGTTCAAGTGTTGCGCAACAAGTTCGTTCGGACGCTGGATCGGTTGACTGGATTTGCGGGACGGGGACTGCTGATTTCGATTGATAAGTGAGCGCCTGAAGTTTCACCGGACATATCATCTGCATACGAAAAAAGTCATTGACAATGCAGCTCTTTTATATTAAATCAAGCGGGTCGTTTCTCAATTAGCCGCAACCGCGAATGGGCGGCAATTTATTTCACTTCGGAACTTCAACCGGAGGTCTCACGATGAAATACTTCAAACTAAACTACTCCCCCACCTTTGGATTATTGTTCTTGCCACTGCTTTGTGAACGCCCACTATGGCAAAAGCAGGGTGTCCACGCTGAACTGTAGACTGGGCTTGCAGTGGCTGCGGCAAAGAAAACCACTGCTAGCTTAAACAAGTCGTAATTTCCTGCGACACACTTCTCAACAATGTCGCTAGCGATAGTGATTAGCAGATGTGTGCCAAACCCAGAGGCGCGATCTGTTTCGCGTGTATCCTTACTGAAGTAGGTCCGACGCTCGACTTGACCGCGGCTCACCCACTTGAACTGCAACTAAGATGGAGGTCCATGATGAAATTCTTTAGAACTCGGTTTCTCGTTATGTGCGGATCATTGATTCTTGCCGTCGCGGCGTTGGCGCCTGTTGCGGCACAATGCCCGGATGGGGAAGTTTCTTGTGGTGGAGGCAAAACCTGTAAATGTGCCGGCACGCAACAAGGAACCAATTGCGTTTATAGTCAGGCCTGCGTAACCGGCGGCTGTTGCCGCGGCGGTTCGCTGGAGCTTCCGGTAGATGAAGGTGGAGTAAGTTAACTTGTAGTTCCTCGCGATACTTAGCTAAGGGACCCGTGATTAGCGGCAGTTTGCGAACGTCAGGGTTCGATTTATCTCGTACTGCTGAGTGGCGGAAATTTCCGGTAGCAAGGGGCTATCAAGGCAGCCAATCGTTCGGCTAACTCACTTCACGGGCCCTTAGCTTGAGCTGATGTTTGGCTTTGAAACCTCATGAGAACGTTAAAACTCCTCAAGATTGTTATGTTTCTAATCCTGGTTTTAGGTCTCAGTTATTTCTCCTTCTTCTATGAGACGCCTGGGAAAGAAACTCCGCCGACGCCCCTGATTCTTACCTCGGGCGTTATCAATCAACCACTGCCGAAGGCCAACTTAGTTACTCTCTCCGGGCAGCAACTGGACGACGAAATACTCAGGCATGGCAAGATCGTTCTGGCCTTCATGATGCCGGATTGCAAGGCGTGCGACCAGGAAAACGGATTCCTCGAAACCATTGTCGATAGCCGTAAGGATGTTCGTTTCCTTTACGTTATTCCATTTGGCAACAAGAACAGCTTGCTTCAATCGGCTAAAGACAAGTATTTCCTCGAGCCGGTTTATGACAACGGATCGAATATCGCCAAGACTCTCGAGATAAACCAGGTGCCGATAAAGATTTTTCTTGAAGATGGAGTCATAAAGCGAACGTGGATTGATGCATCGCTAACTGCCGAAAAGCAGACCGAATTTAAGAATTGGCTCCGAGACTTATAGCCTTCGATTTCGTTGGGCGAACCTGGCGAGGAGAAAATCATGAACTACTTTCGATTGTATAGTCTTATTGGCGTGGGCTTGATCCTGGTGAGCCCTGCATTTCCCCAGTCATCTCCAAAGCCAAAAACTCAGAATGACAATCGTAGCCGCAATGACAAATCCGTTGCCAAAGTAGAAGCCGATCGAATCCGTAAAGAACGCCAGACCCAGGCGCGTTCGCTCTTGATTTCATTGGCGATCGACGTTCGCAGCTTTCGCGATCAAACGTTGCGGGCTCGCTCCCTGGCGAGAATTGCAGATGCTCTCTGGGACATGGATGCTGAACAAGGCCGCACACTCTTCCGCAGCGCGTGGGAAGCCGCGGCCATCGCAGACAAAGAAAGCAAGGAGACTGTTAGGCTGCGCAGGCAGGTTCTGGCGGTGATCGCCAGGCGCGACGCCCCTTTAGCTGAGGAGTTTCTTCAGAAACTGAAAGCCGATCAAGAGTTGAGCAACTCCGAGGATTCGAAATCGAGTTTGTGGGAACCTACCGAGGAATTACAGGAGAGATTGAGCCTGGCAGAAGCATTGCTGCGCACGGGTGACATCGAAGGCGCACTGCGCTTTGCTGCCCCTGCGCTTGTCAGCGTGACAATATCCAGCATGGATTTTCTGACCCAACTGCGTGAAAAAGATCCTGCCGTAGCCGACCAGCGGTACGCGGCGCTGCTAGCGAGCACTGGTGGCAATATGCTGGCCGACGCGAATACGATATCGTTGCTCTCCTCATACATTTTCACACCTCAAACATACGTGGTCTTCAACCATCAGGGTGGCGCCGATACGTCATGGATGCCCTCATCCTTTCCCCCGGCGAATGTCAGCCCACAGTTGAGACAGTCCTTTTTTCAAATCGCCGCGGGCATTTTGTTGCGGCCCCAACTGCCCCCTGATCAAGATAGGAGTTCGACGGGAATTATCGGCAAGTACATGGTTGTAAAGCGGTTGCTGCCCATATTTGAGCTATACGCGCCGCAAAGCATCACAGCAGCAATACGTAACCAATATGAAGCACTCAGTTCGCTGGTGAGTGAGGAACTGCGCCAAAAGCAAGATGAAGCGCTACAAAGAGGGATCGGTTCTGAGAAATCGCTTACCGAGCAGGAAGAATCTCTGCGCGACGAGATCGAGCGCGCCAGGACCTCGAGTGAACGCGACGAGTTGTACTTTAAGTTGGCCCTGTTCGCGCTCAACAAGGAGGATCTGAAAGCTCGGGATTATGTAAGCAAGATTGACGAAAGCGAGTTTCGCCGCCGGGCGCAGGCGTGGGTTGACTGGGGGTTGGCTCTCAGGGCTGTCAAGAAGAAGGATATCGACAAGGCTCTGGAATTGGGCCGCAAAGGAGAAGTGAGCCACATCCAGCGAGTATGGATCTTTACGCAGTCGGCAAAAGTTCTGGCTAAAACTGATCGTGAAAGAGCTTTATCGCTGGTTGACGAAGCTGCTGTCGAGGTTCGTCGCCTCGAGAGCGCCGAGGATCGTCCGGGTGCGCTCTTAGCCATCGCCAATGCAACACGGCTGATCGAACCTTCCCGTGTGTGGGACGCGCTCTTCGATGCTGTCAAAGCTGCAAACTCCGTCGACGGTTTCGTGGGTGAAGGCGGAATGCTCATTTTCACCGTGAGGAGCAAGTCTAAGTTTTTGACGTCAAGAGAATCGGTCTCTGATTTTGATGTAAGGGGAATCTTCGGTGAGGTGGCGAATCAGGACTACGAAAGAGCCATCGAATTGGCGCGCGCCTTTCAGGGCGAGGCGACCCGCGCAAACGCCACTATCGCTATCTGTCGATCCGTTCTGAATGAGAAGAAGGCTGCGACTCCTGCACCAACACCGTTGAGAAGAAGTTAGGGGAATACTAACTAACATATCGCGAGCCGTTCGCAAGCTGCATATGTATGCGTCCCTTAAAAACCCTGAAAAATTTTATTGCATTTCCGTCCCCAACGGATTACCCTCCTTCTGTTTTCGGTTTCTCGCGCCGGTTCTTCACGGATTCCGGGCAAAACGTCGGACGCCCACCCGGCTGTTTTGCGCCGAGCCTAGCCCGATGGCCCGATAGCCTCGGCCTGAACGAAATCCTCGAATTGCCGCACCCGGTCAGTACGCCCGAAAGCAAATTTACGAACGACTCAAAATAGCCTCCTGTCGCATATGAAGCAGTCGATGCCAATCACTATGTCGGCTCGTACAAAAGCGGCGGTAGCCCACCTCAACCTGAAGCCGATGAACGGCGTAAGTTGGTCCTTTTCGCCACGGAACACGTGCTAATCGGTCAACTAATGTCAATGGCTTCTTCTTCACACTAAGGAGATAGTATGAGACCCATCAAGATATTCGTAACCGTTGTGTTATTGGCAATGGCTGCCATGTTCGGCACTCTCGGCAATCGAAATCAAACACTTGCAGCCGAGTTCACCTGTCAGAACAACAACAATTGCCCAAATCCGTCGAAATGCACCGGGGATAATTTCGTGGTGAGTGGCTGCACGTACACTTGTTATCGGGCATCTGGTCTTCCTGGACAGATGATTTTCAGTGGTAGTGCAAACTGCGGCACGGCTGCCGGCGGCGGGGGGACCGGTGGTGGCGGTGGCGGCGGCGGGATCGTTGCATTTAACGGGACAGAAGGTGAGTACTGTATGGAGAATTGGTGGTGGGATACCAGGTGTTCGGGTCCTACCGACCCTTTCATGCCATAGACGGTTCAGTTGTTTCGGAACGCAGAGGTTTTCTCCCGACCTCTGCGTCCGAGGACAGAGTCAATTCGGTGAATCTCACACAACCTCAGTATCAGGAAGCGTAAACAATGAAAGTGGGCACATACCTATTCGTAATCCTCATTCTGCGTCTCCCATTTGGCTCGTTCCATCAAGAGCAAAGCGCCAAAATCACTAATAATCAACAGCCAGCACAAATTGCCAGTGCGCGCTTTGATACGGTTCACGTTCTGGATTACGCTCGTCGACTTTCAGACGACGCTCGCGGGCTCAAGCCAATTGATGAAATACCCTTGCAGGCTCGTTTGGCTGACGCTGTTTGGCCGTTAGATCGTCTGTTTGCCGAACGGCTATTGACACGCAGTTTTGAATTGACGGTCGCCCTTCTAAAGGAACCACCTGACTCTGCAACCGCAGTAGACCCACAGGCGATATTCGCCCGCATCACTTCAATTGCTTCTAGGCACGATCCCAAGCTGGAAAAAAAACTGAAGGATAGATGGCAGGAGGCCGCCGCATCAGTTAGCGCGAATTACAACAACCAAACGAAACCTGATACCGCGCAACTCCCATTTCTCCTGTTAATGCAATCAGCGAACTATCTGAAGACAGATGTGCAAAAGGGGCGACAACTTTTTCGGCAGAGCGTTTCCCTTCGGGTGACTCAAGAGCATTACTTTTTCCTGCTCAAACTGCGCAAACAGTCGCCTGAGATTACGGACACACTGCTTAGCGACACTCTTGATGTTTTGGCCCAACGGCCTCTATCTGATGCAAATGAAATTCTCGTGCTGTCCTCCTATCTATTCTCTCCCGATGGAGCTGTGAGTTACGTTGCGATCGGTGGCTATAACACGGCGAACGTCGCCGCTAACATGGCGGGTGCACCAAAGAATCCCGCGCTTGCTAAGCGTTACCTGGCGTTGTTGCTGGCAAAAGTGAACTCGAACGAATTCGTGCCCCAGGCCGTCGCATACTTCACGCTAAAGAATCTTCTTCCTCAATACCAGGTTCTTGCACCGGAATTACTGAACGATGTTTATGCGAAGACCGCGAGTCTGCTCTCCAGCGTGTCGCAGACGGATTCGGCGACATTCGACGATGCTCACAAAAGCTTCAATGCCTCCGAATCCGAGAAGACCGTTGAGTGGGAAAAACGTCTCGAAAAGGCGGACAAACTCGAAAAGGGAGATTCACGCGATTTTGAATACTTCACCATTCTTGTCGCCCACCTGTTGCCAGTGAAAGATTTTACGAGAGCAGCGCTGGTTATCAGTCAAATCAACAATCAGGACCTAAAGGAGAAGTTCGGAGATCTCCTGAATCTGGTTATGCTACGGGCTCACCTCGAAAAGCCGGAAAGAGACGCTTCCGTTTTAGAAACTGATTGCAACAAGATCAAGACTCCCCTTGTGAGAGTTGTGGCTTTGAGCCATCTAGGGCAAGCGCGTCTAAAACAAAAAGCGATGGGAGACGCCCTCCGTTTATTTGAGCAGGCAATCGGCGAGGCGAGCCAGATTCGAGATGATCAGGATCGGATTCAAGTGAAATTGATGCTGGTCCAACTATCTCTTGATGTGGATTCGTCAGCAGCCTTCGGCTGGGCCGCTGGAGCTTTCAAGGAGATCAATAAGGTTTCAGACTTCGACATGAACCGGGTCGATTTCTCCTTACGCGCTCCGGTTTATGGGTCGAATAACGAACTGCCGCTCGAATCCCCGGCGCCGTCCTCGCTTTTCTCTGCCGTGGCCAAAATGTGTCGCATTAACTGTGAGGAAACGTTTCAAACATCCCGCCTGTTGGAAAAGAAGGAAACCAGGTTATGGGCCACCTTCATGGCCGTTCGCGCGGGGCTTGGCGAAAGCGCAAAGAAATCCAGCAGCCCTTCGCCTTGACGCCGAAACTACTCACGGATAAAGACATGGTCATAAGACTTACGCTGCTACTACTCGTGATTTCGTTTTCTCTCGGTTGCCGTCTGTCAGCCGCTTCTCCGACCAATGAATTTCGCGAACGTTTTGCACGAGTCAGGATCAATACCTCAACCGGGGATCAGGCATCGGTTCCGCTCGATAAGAGGTTGACGATCGTCAATCTTTTTGATGAGTTTTCCACGGAGTGCCCCAGTGGGAGTCGCTTTGAGACCATGGAGCGTCTGCATTCACTGCAGCCGGCCAAAAGCATTTTGCTTATCTTCTCCGACAAGCATTTCTCGAACCAGGATCTGGAGAATTTCAAGGCGATCCTGCCGCTACCCGACTCGATCGTTCAAGGCGACATAGAAGCGATCCGGACGCACCTGACCGCTGGAAAACTGCTGGTAGTTCTGGATTCGAAAGGGAACGTGGTCTGGCACGAGAAGCCAAACATGTCCGAGCAACAGGTCCTGAGCGAAGTTTCCGCGCTAAAAGATTCAGTGGGCGAATAAACCAAATGAATACCATTTTCTTAATCACGCTCATTTGGCGCTCCGTCTTCGCGGTGCAGGCTATAGCTGAGATACAGGAAGCAAAAGTCTCCTTAACTCCCGTTTACCTTTCATCACAACAAAGAGACTCGAAGTTCAAACTTGCAGCGCCTGCCGCCATCGCCGTTGGCCGGTCTGGAAATATGTATGTGTTTGACGATGGAAATTCAAGAATCGTTAAACTCGATTCGCGCGGACAATTCATTGCGGCATTCGGTCAGTCCAGCAACGGGCCAGACGCCGTGCGGCCGGCGGGTCTTAACGGTTCGATAGCTGTGGATGAAGACGAAAATGTTTACGTTAACGATCCTGTAACGCCCAGAATATTGATCTTCAGTTCCGACGGCCGATTCCAGCGAAGTTTTCGACTCCCGTTTCCTTCTACAAGCATCACGGTTAATCGCAAACGCGAACTCTTCTTGACGCCGGATACCGTTCGCAATACAGAGTTGATTTATGTATTTTCCGATACGGGAAAGTTTCTTCGGCGATTTGGCGAGAGGTTGATAAAAGCGTCCGGCAATCTCGCCGGTAACATGAATATCGCCGTTGCTGCGTGCGATGGAAACGATAACTTGTTCGTGGCGTTTCGCTCATGGCCCGTCATAAGAAAATATTCTTCGGACGGCAAGCTTCTTAGTGAGAATCGATTCACGATTCCGTCTGAATTGATTCCCGATTCACAGCGCAAAAACTACTCGCTGGAGTTCTTTGCAAAGTACCCCAATAGCGCGTTTATCCCGCCACTCATTACACATTCGATCTCTATTAACGAACGCGGAACAGGCTACTTGCTGCTGAATGCCCACAGCATCGTTGTCTTTGCCGGTTCCGGCAAAGTCTCAAAACAATTTCGTTTTCGAGCGCCGCGAGATCGTGAGAATGTCTTCATTCGACTAGTCGCGAGCGCCAATGCAAAGGTCCCAGCCTATCTTTTAGATACACGTTCGGGAGAGATCTACGCGGGATCCAGGTTATAGTTTTGGATGCGCGTAACGAGACTATTGAGATTGTCTGGCACGCTTGAGGTAGAGCGTCGGGGGATTGTCACCGTGCTGGACCACGCCTGTTATTTCCCACCCTTGAGCACCAAGCCCATTGAGTGTCTTTAGACCCTGATCTTGACCTTGCCACACGGTTGGATCTGGCATTACCTGGTACTCATACGAAACACTTTTTCGCTTCTCTGTTTGCCCTTGAACAGTCCATGCGAGGAGGGATAGGGATGCGACCATGAGCACCGCGATTGCTATTTTGCTATTCATTTCTTTGCTCCTTTTGAGGTTTGGAGATCAAACCAAAACACGCAGAAGCTTGATTTTCGTTCCATAAGCATTGAAAAATCAAGGGCAGTTTTTCATTCCATCCCATAAAGACGGAAAACTCTTCGACTAGCGCTTCTTTGTCCTCGTGTTTCAGTTCACAAGTGACCTGTTCGCCAGTTTCAGTTGTCATAACATCACCACCAAGCTGAGGGTCTGGCTGCGGAACTTTGAGATCTTATGCTACTATGTCGCTCCGAATTTACCCGCACAACCCGCACAATTGCGGGTGGAACAGGCGGATAGAGCGGACAAAGCGGAATGACTACTTGACTGATTTTCGCTATGAGTTTGATAATCCCACGATTTTAGGCGCGTAGCTCAGGGGTAGAGCACTACCTTGACACGGTAGGGGTCTGGGGTTCAAATCCCCACGCGCCTACCAGATTTCTAAGAAACTCTCACATTCCCAACCTTCACAACCTGTTCCGCAATTTGTCCCGCGCGATAGAGAGCTTATTGTCCGTCCTATCACCTCTCAGCGCACGCATGAGGTGAGCGATCTCGCTGGTGCGAATCGTTTGGTTATCGTCTTAATGAGTCGCCGACGGAATTGCTTCACACCACCTTCGGGTGACACGGTGGCGGTACTCGAAGACTTTCTCCAGGCGCGGCACGATGATCAAAGATATGGCTAATTGCCCGATGAAACCGAGTGGCGGTTCGTATTCGATCTCATCCCGCAAAACTGCGCCTGCCGGATGCGGTTTAATGATGTGCAGATGACGCCAACGGCGAAAAGGTCCTTTAACCTGCACGTCTTCGAACATGTGCGGCGGATCATATGCCGTATGTTCGGCCACCCATCGCACCGGAAGCAGACCAAAGATACGCGTCTGTATGATCGCCCTTGAGCCGACCTTAATGTCAGGCGCAGCTTGGACAATATCGGCAGACTCCCATGGCGGCGTCAACCGCCGAAGTGCGTCGGGTAGTTCGTGAAACGTGAAAACACGCTCTGGCGACGCGTATATGATGCTCTCTTTGACAAAACTTCGTGCGCTCATACCTGACGATCAGGTTGCGAGGCGAACCGCCAAGCAGCATGACGTTCTTAGAAACTCATTTTTAGTTTCTCAATTAAGCGATTATTGATCCACCTGTAGGCCCATCTCTTCTTCGACCGGCAAACACTCCTGCAGCGAGCCACTGGCAGCCGGTCTTCGTAGTCTGGCCATGCTTCCCACAGCGGACGATGGAGAATCAGAATGCAGTTGCAGCGTTATTTTGATCTAAGACAACGGAGTTTTGTCCGGCCTTGATTTCGACTGGCACACTCCAAACGGCGAATCCTCTGCGCGTCTCTGTTATTCCATAGACGAAATACTTGGCGGGTGGAAGGTTGTCAAATTGAGCCTTACCATTGAAATCCGTGGTCACTGACTGAACGGTATGTTGCTTAATCGCTTCCTCTATCTGCAGCAAAGTGGCATCGGCATTGTACCGTCGCTTGATTGCCCAAGTGCTGACTAGATCGATGCCTCTATCAGCGCGTAGCCCTGCGCCAGAAATAAGCGATTCCAAATCTGCGTCTAGCAAGCGAAACTCTGTCCGCCCGACAGGTTGATTGCCGCCGCTCTTGTAGATAATTCCGGCCTCCATTGCTAAGGTTCCCGTCGTTGGAGCGGCTGGCTGCGGGGTGACGGCAACGGTTGGCTCCGAGAAGACAATGGCCGCAACTTCGGCCATTGCGATCTTTAAGACGTTGCCAGCGATCCGAACTTCTAATTGGTCGGCACTGGCGCGAATGAAATCCGCATCGAGTGAGCGGCCATCTTTCAGTTTGACGGTAACCTTGCGTGTCGCTGGCTCGCTTACGGGTGATGCGGTCTCCAAAGGCGTTTTGGGCGCTGCTGGTTTGGGGCGGCGCGTCTGTCCCTCAACTGCCCCAACAAACATTTCAGTAGCAAGCAAGAGCGCAACGAGCATGAAGATCTTGAAACGCATTAACGATTCTCCTTTTAGCAATTTCAGCCGAGGACGTTAGACGGTGCGGCTGAATAAATAGAGGAGGCTCACTCAACCGACCCAACTTTTTGACGGATCGGTGAAACGGCGGATGAGATTGCAAGTTGCCCAAAGAAACATCGTAAAGTGAACTGAATAGTCAGGGGGCATTGGGAGAAATGTCAATAGTTCAATCCCTTCCCCGCCAATACACGGGCGGTTAAACTCAACCAATTCCGGGACGGTTATATCGCCCTTGCGATCAGGACTCGTGAAAGCCAAATCGTGACGTGACACTTTTTCATAACCTTCTGCGCGTTAGTTGATGATAGCGAGCTTCGGTTCGCTGAGCGAAAAGTTGACGAAGGAGAAGGTATGGCGAAGTTGATGTTTGGTTTTGTATTGGTTCTCGGGATCATCGTGTCGCAGGGGGCAACGGCAAGCGCGCAGCGTTCGGTTGTTGGTTACTGGAAGACGGGCGGTCTGGGAATGATCAACGAGGTCAACACCGTCACTGGCCAGACAAAGAACAATCGCGGCAAAACGTTCTCTTACAAGTTTGCTGCAGATGGCACCTATACATTCGCAGGCTACATGGAATCCACCATGTTTGGCTGCACGACGAGCCTTTTTAACGAGGTCAACGGCCGCTACCTGGTTGACGGCACTACTATCTTTCTGAACCCCTCCCGCGACCTTTGGAGAAACATGTATTCGTGCTTTCCGAATTCGAACAGGTCAGAGACGAAGACCCCGACGAAAAAATCTCTGGAATTCAGTTTTAAGACCGATCAATACGGCAAAGATTTCATCTGCCTGAACGATGCTGGCGTCGAGACCTGCTACAGACGCGAGAAGGAATAAGAGAGAAGACCGAAGGCATCTTGGTTTCTATGCAGGATAAAGACCGCGCCTCTTTACGGGGGCGCGATTTTTTTGTGTACAACCTTCAAGTTGCGCCGGCTAACTTCTAAGTAATCACAAAGGTATACAAAGCGGATCTGTTTTATCTTGCCCAAAAGACCGCGAGTGTGTTTTCCTTTTCTTCGCGTGAATTCGTCAAGTAAAAGATCCCCCGCACCGAAAGGCATCCCACAGCAATTCAACCGTCAGGCAGGTTTCGGCCCTCAAGTTAAGCCTGGCGTGGCGCAATTTAAACCGGCTGGCGCCGCGCAGAGTGTCAAACAACCGGTCGCGCCTCCAGTTTATCGGCCGCAACCGACGCCCCGAGTTTTACAGCGCAGCGTGGCGGGCAAACCGTCTGGGGCGGCTAAACCGATTGTCACCGCACCGGCTGTCTATCGCCCGCAACCCGTTCCAGCGGTGTTGCAAAGGAAAACAGTTTGCGGTCCAGGTGGGTGTCAGTCTCCTCATCAACATTCTGCGGTTGCGGCGAATCGTCCACAGCCAGGCCGGCATGCGCCGCCACAAACTATCTCCACGAAGCCGCTGCCTTCGCGTCAGACGCCGCCTGCTCCAGCGCCTTACAGACCAACACCGCGGACTATGCAAGCCAAGTCGTCGGCGAGTGGCTTGAACCGCAACTCTGTTATTCAGCGACAACAAAGCGCGGCGGTAACAATCAATCGACCAGGTCAAGGTCGTCCAGCGGTCATACAACTTGCCAGACGATATGTATTAAGGGGTACTCCCGTTCCGTCATCCTGGACCTTCCTGAAGACTACCAAGGACGGTCAACACGATGTGTATGAGGATAACACTCCCGCCACCGCGATCAACGAATTGGCCATGACTCGCGATGTGATGAAGAGCCTGCCCGATGGGGACGACTTGTCAGATCTCGAAGAGTCAGACACGGAGATCGATTTTGCCAAGACCGAGAAGACACCGATCGACAAGGTTTATCGCGTTAACAGCATTAGAGATTCACACAAGCTGGTCCATAAGGTTTTGAAACCAAACCCGACTGCTAATGTCGGCGTGCGGATTGGGGGCGGCGGGGTGTTTAGGGTCGAGGGCCGCGATACGCAGGTTTACATCAAGCCGGTGGCAAAGAAAAAGCTGATGCAGAGTGATGGTTCGCAGGCATCAGGATACGAACCCGCCAAAATAGCGACGGACGTCTCTCGAACCGGAAGCCAGGGTTCTTACAAACATGTCTTTGCACCGCTGGCAACGAAGGGACCAGACACCGGCCAAGCACTGTACGACAAGTTTATCGCTACTCCGCCAACACCGTATCCGGCTACGTTTTCTCAGTATGAGCGTCACCTGATGGACGAGGGATTTACGGTTCTCTCGATCGCCGAAGGATTTCGCACGGACTATGGTGTTCCTTTGTTTGTCGCCAGTTCCAGAGCCCTGATAAATGGTGCGGGAGTTAAGAAGGTCTTCTACAGGGGAGAGGGGCAAATCAAAGCCTATCATCCGGGCGCCTCGAGTCACACCGATTCCGGAGTCAGCGGCCAGTTGATGGAACAGAACCTGGGCCAAGGGGTAAACAATCCTCACCCAACCCAATCGAAAATGAATATAAGTAAAAGTGAATTCGCAGACGGCGCCAGGCGGACAAAGACGTTGTTTGACAAAGCGACTGACACGGGGAGCAACCATTTCAAGATGCTCTCACAGCACATGATGCCGGCATTCACGATCGGCGCCAGGGACATTACGAAGTCGGTCAAGTCTGAGCGTTCGAGTCCTTATGCAGGCGCCAAAAAGTCATTGAAGTTGAAGGCCGGAGTCAAACTAAAAGCAGGTGAGCGCGTCATCTATAAAAAAGTGAATTACACAGTAAACAACGTTACTCCTACTGGATGGATACAGTTGATCTAACCAGGCCGACTTCAATCCGGATTCTCAGAATTCCTCACTCAATCTGACGCGGTGAATGCGCGTGTTGTATTATATGGCCGCGTCGTTCGTCGCGTGCCGCTCCAACAGGCGACCCTCAAGCTTTCAACCCTTTCGTCAGTCTAACTGCGGCCATGCGACATCTGTTTATCTTCACGCTGCTTTTTATTCTCCCGATACCAGTAATTTCTCAAACCAGGCGTTCGGTAGTTTCCCGGAGTTCGGTTCGTGACTGGGCCGATCGCGTGATGTCCAGGGACGCGAAGATCCGCGCCAGCGCCGAAGCTGAACTGGTCCAACAGGCCGGGCGTTCGCTGCCTTTGCTGAAACGATTTCTCAACAGCGACGACGAAGAGTTGCATCTGAAGACGTTTGAAATCATCCGCCGGATCGGTCCGCCGGCCATTCCGCTGCTGTTAGAACTGCTCCGACACGAACAAGTCTCCTTTCGGCGCTTTGCCGCTGATGCCTTCATTGACCTGACGCCGGATACAGCATCGATCCAACCGGCGTTGAGACGGGCGCTGAGGGACGACGATTCGATGGTCGCGGCCGATGCCGCCCGGGCGCTGGGCGCGTTGAGCAAGAGGGCGAGTCCTTCGGTGCGCGCTTTAGTCAAAGCTCTTTCGCATGAGGAGCCACACGTCCGCATTTACGCGGCGGAGGCGCTGGCGAACATCGGTCCGCAAGCCGCCGCGGCGACTAAAGCTCTCGCCAGAGCGTTGGGCGATCCGATTCCCGGCGTCCGATGGGCGGCAGGCGAGGCACTCGCAAGCATCGGCCCGGCGGCTCAGTCAGCGGTGCCTCAATTGATCGAAGCTCTAAGCGATGAGTTTCTCTATGTTCGCATCTGCGCGGCGGGTGCGCTGGGAAGCATCGGCCCGAAGGCACAACCGGCCCGCGAGTCATTGATAGCGATCGCGAGTGATCCCGTACTTCGTCACGAAGTTGAATGGGCGTTGAATCGCATCGCAGGAATCGAGTCGGGAAACTCTGTTGTCTCAACCGATGCGCCTGGGCCTTCCGTCTCTCTCCAACCCCAGACGACCACAACTCAAACTGGCAATCCTCCGATTGACTGGGATACGGCCACGGGGCGGAACATCGTCTGGAGCGTCGAGTTGGGAAACGAAGTGTATGGCAGTCCCGTGGTTGCCGGCGATGTGATCTACGTCGGCGCCGACAATACGCGCCAAATGAATCCCGCCTTTCAGGAAGATTCAGGCGTGCTCAGGGCGTTTCGAGTGAGGGATGGCGCGTTTCTTTGGCAGGACGTCTCGCCGCGAGTCGAACGCGGCTTAAGGGAGTTCCTGTTACCTTCGACGACCAGTGTTCCTTATGTTGAAAGCGATCGGTTGTACTACGTCACTGCTGAGTGTCAACTTCGTTGTCTCGACACGAAGGGTTTCGGCGATGGGAAGAACGATGGTCCATACCAGGAGGAGATTTTCAAAGACAACGCTGCCGCAGACATCGTATGGGAACTGGACATGCCCGCCCTCGGCGTCTTTCCTCATGAAGCCTGCAACAGCGAAGTGTTGTCTCTGGGTGATCTGCTCATGGTCAACACCTCAAACGGACAGAACGAAGGTCATACGCGCGTCCCATCGCCGCGTGCTCCAAGTTTGATCGCAGTGAACAAGCACTCGGGTGAATTGATCTGGCGCGCCATTGGACCAGGAGATCAGGTGCTGCACGGCGCATGGTCCAGCCCCGTCGCGGCCAACGTCAACGGACGAATGCAGGTGCTCTTCGGCGGAGGAGATGGCTGGCTGCGTTCCTACGACGCAGCATCGGGACAGGAAGTCTGGCGCTTCGACGGCAATCCGAAAGACGTCCGCTGGCTGCCACGCGCCGGTGTCCTTTCGCGCAGCTCGATCATCGCTTCACCCGTTTTTGCCGGCGGCCGCGTCTTCGTTGCCATGGGCCAGTCTCCCGGGCACGGCAACGCACCTTCGTTTGTTTATGCGATCGACCCCAACGGCCAGGGAGATGTCACTAAGAGCGGGCTACTGTGGACTTCGCGCGAAGTCGGCCGCGTAGTGGGAACGCCCATCGTGAAAGACGGTCTGCTGTATGTTGGTGACTTAGGCGGAACCATTCACTGCCTGGACGCGGCCACCGGCGCTCACCTGTGGAAGCACGAGACGAACGGCGCCATCTGGGGCTGTCTCATGGTGGCCGGCGATCGGCTTTACGTCGGGAACGCCGAAGGACTCATGACTGTCCTCCGTGCGGGACGGCAAAAGGAATTGCTGGGGCAGATCGAAATGGATGCCCCACTCTATTCGCGTCCGGCTGTGACCGGCGATGCCCTTTACCTGGCCACCGCGACGCGGTTGTATCTCATCGCAGCAAAGCCTTAGCGAGGCTACGCAGCGGGCGGCAATTCCAACAACGGGAGGAAGATGTCTCCCGCAAAGGCGCAAAGACCGCAAAGAAACCCTTAGATTACTATTTGCCTTTCTTCGGCCTTTTCGTGTGTCCCTTCTTCGCCTTTTCGTTTAATTCAGTTTGAGTTTTGGGAGTATGCTCCTGGTCGGCTTGTGCCTTGACCAGCAGTTCTTCTGCTTTTCGATCTTGTACCCGCACGCGTTCCCAGAGTTTCTGTCGTTGAGTCGTTCCGGCCGTATCGATCTGCTCTGAAAAAGCCTGAATTCGCCGGAGCACGGGTGGATTGGCGCCTGTTTTTTTAAGATCGTCGTGCAATTGATTGAGTTCAGTCCGGGCATCTTCTGTACGCTGCAATGCGAGCAAACAATCTACGCGCTGTCCGACGATCTCCCGGTATGAGAGGTTCAGCGCTTTGTCGTTTCTGTTTCGGATAACCTCCACGGCAGGAGTTGTCATCAGGAGAGCTGCTTCAGGATCCGCATCGTGCAATTTTGTAAGTTTTAATGCCTGAGGCTCCGGACTTTTAGACCGATCTCCAATGCTGAAAAACGGTTTGGTCAAACTATTCGCCACGGTTGCGGCCAGTTTTGCGCCCAGCAAAGAGTCAGCATATTTCTCGCTCATATGAGACATGAGGTTAAATCCCTTCTTGAGGTGCTGTGAGCGCGAGCCTTCGAGGTAAATGTTCATGCCCACCTCATATGAGAAATAGTCCTGGGCGGTTATATCCAGATCTCTCGAAACCGGAGTTCCGACCCTCAGACGATGAATATTCGATGGAATGAGCAGATCGCCGGCGCCCTGGTACAGCGCACGCACTAAGTATTCTCCTGGCTCGTCGAAGTAAAAGCCGTAGCGACCGTAACTTAATCCGATTTCTTCGCTGTAGCGATCGTTACCGGGTTCAGCCCCTTCGGTCAGCGGAGACAGTGCTTTGTAACTTGGCTCCGCGAGTTTGCACATAACAGGGGAATACTCGAGGATGCGGCCATCCGGACGCCGAATATGAATCACCACGCCTCCATATTCCGGATTCAAGCGTGTGTCGAGGTTCAGCGTCAGATTAGGAAGAAGGTTTCTTATCCTTAATTCGACGGAAACCGGTTCCATGAACTCGAAGTAAGGCTTAGAGCGAATCAAGAACTCGAGCGGCACGTCCCCATCGATAGTCGACAGTGCGCCCGGAGGTGCAGCAAGATGCTCTGCCCCAGGAGGTGCTTCCATATGACCGCCCGAGGCCCACGGATCTCCTCCCATGATCACTGATGCGCGATTGCCGTGACGCAGATGAATTAGTTCTTCATCATCAAATCTGAAATTGAAGTTGGACCAGTAACTATCGACGCCATGAAGGTTGTCGTAGCGCCAGTCGTAGTTCATCCACGAGAGAGCATCTGGCCGGTTCTTATTCCAGGAGTGGAGAAAGTTGAACGCATGTCCTGCCTCGTGCACCCAGGTGTAGAGAAACTGACGCGCTGCGGCTGCCTCTTCTCTCGTTCCCGGCGGTGACGCTTTTAATGCGTCGAACCACCGGTTCTTTCTAAAGACTGCAAATCCTTGTCTCTCCGGGGCCGAACCTGCTCCGCCGAAGGCGGCCGCCGCGTCAAACATGAGACCACCGACTGCGGGATTGTCGTAGGCGCCGGCTAAGACACCCCACATTGCCCATTGAGGCCAAGGCCCTCCAATCTTGCTAAAGCTCGTTTCCATTACATCGTGTAACTCCGCCGCGGACCATGACTCAAACTGGGCATCCGAATCGTCGATGGTGTCGTGAATCGGCGACACGGAGACAAGCACCCCAGCCTCTCGATATGCCTCCTCGATCGTCAAATTTCGCTTTGGGGTGCCTACGGGTCTCACGGGATGATCGGTAGTAAGAATCTTCGGCAGAGTCGGCGCGTTATTAACTGATTCGCAAAAGTCGACCTCCAGTTCAAGTTCGCGGAAAGCGTCAGATTTTCTGATGCAGTTATACATAGCCGGTTGACTGCCTGATGACGTGAACGACACAGCAGCGATGGTGCTGGCGCCCGGTTGCGGATTCTTAATTACTATTTTTAAAGTCGTTGGAGGATGTATGCCTTTCCAGAAGGCGACGGTTCCCACAATCGTTACCTGGTTCGACTGCCGGGTAAGTTCAGGGCTGCTTACAATCCACGACTCTCTATACACTCTTGAGATCAGTGGCGGAGTACCTGGAACGGTAATCTTATTCAATTGATAAAAGTCACCGCTGATACGATTCATGACCGGTGAATTCGGATAGCGCTGGTCTACGTCAATGCGCAAATCCAAAAGGTCGAGTCCGGCGGTCGGCGTAGACATTTCGCCTTCATATCTGCCGCTAACAATAAAATCGACATTCGCCGGAGATGGAGTGCTGACAGGGGAACTGTCGAAACTGGTGGAAGCCATTCTTTACCTCTTTTTGAGTAGGTTAAAGAGCGGCGATTTGAGGATTCAGCAAGAGCCTAAGCGTAACCAAATGGATTTTGGGAAACGATATGCTCGATTCTTCCATTCGCAATCGAGACTCCGAGATATTTTGATCCTGAGCTTTCGAGCGATATCGTCTTTGCGAGGTTCTTCGTGGGGATCTTGATCTCGATGGTAACGCTGCCTTCCGGAACGTCTACCTCTTCCGACGATGCCAGACCAAGGAGAGGGTTAGTGGTAACACCTTCCTTTTGTAATCGTTCCTGCCCGTTTATGCGCAGGTCTATTTCGTCGTGGGCAAAACCTTCCTGGAAATCTACGCGTAACTTCGACATTTTGGCAATTCACGTGTCATGCTAAGTCGAAACTCGCAAGTATACAAGTGGGTTGCCTGCTTCGATCCTCAACAATAAACCCAGTAGTGTCTTATTGCTCTGCGTTCCTCGGTGAACTCTGCGTTAAATATTTGGAAGTCAGTATTTACGCAGAGATCTCAGGGCTATGCAGAGAACGCCGAGTTGAAATTAAGGCACTACCATAAACCCGAATCTAAGATTGCGCGGGTCAGCCTAGGACACGACTTAAACCCTCAAAATCACGCTCTCAGCTTAGTATGCTAAATAGAGACAAAACATTTCACAGGCACAGACCGCGTTAAATATTTGGAAGTCAGTGCTTACGCAGAGATCTCAGAGCTACCCATTCTGAGGCTTTCTTGCGCGCGCGGCGCAAAGTTGTCATTATTTGCCGCTTAGACCTTAGCTAAAGACGGAGACACAGTAACGTGGGTAATGAGACTAAATCTGTTGAGACCTCACCGGAATCACGCCAAAATTCTGATGGTCCCTCAAATTTTATTCGAGACATAATGATCGCGGACATCGAGAGCGGGAAATATGAAGGCCGAATACAAACCCGATTTCCTCCCGAACCAAACGGCTACCTGCACATCGGCCACGCCAAAGCCATCTGCCTCGACTTCGGATTAGCAGCGGAGTTTGGCGGCAAGTGCAACTTGCGTTTTGACGACACCAATCCGTCAAAGGAAGAAACAGAGTACGTCAATGCCATCATGGATGACGTGCAGTGGCTGGGCTTCCAATGGGACGGTCTCTACTACGCGTCGGATTATTTTCAACAACTCTACGAGTGGGCCATTCAGTTGATTAAGGCAGAGAAAGCCTTCGTGTGCGATCTCAGCGCCGAGGAGATTCGCGAGTACCGTGGCACGTTAACCGAGCCGGGCAGGGAAAGCCCGTACCGCAACCGTTCTGTTGAAGAGAATCTCGATCTGTTTGAGCGGATGAAGAAGGGAGAGTTCCCGGATGGCGCGCGGACCCTGCGTGCCAGGATCGACATGAGTTCTCCAAATCTCAATTTCCGCGACCCGGTCATGTATCGAATTCTGCACCTGGACCATCATCGTACCGGGAACCAGTGGTGTATTTACCCGATGTACGATTACGCGCACGGGCAGTCTGATTCTATCGAGCGCGTAACACACTCCATGTGCACTCTGGAGTTCGACAACAATCGTCCTTTATATAATTGGTTCATCGAACAGCTCGGCATATTTCCTTCGCGGCAATACGAGTTTGACCGGTTGGCCCTCACTCATACTTTGCTGAGCAAACGAAAGTTGCTCAAATTGGTTGAAGAAGGACATGTCGAAGGTTGGGACGATCCGCGCATGCCAACGCTCTCGGGTATGCGCCGGCGCGGTTACACCTCCGAAGCCATCCGCAACTTCTGCGGCAGTATCGGTGTCTCGAAGACGAATGGCATTACTCAGTTGCAGCAACTCGAGTACTTTCTGCGCCAGCACTTGAATCAGATTGTTCCGCGAGTGATGTGTGTGCAGAAACCATTGCGCGTCGTTATCGAAAACTATCCCGACGACGTCGTGGAAGAAATGGACGCCATCAACAACCCGGAAGATAGTTCCGCGGGAACCAGGAAGATTCCTTTTTCAAAGACGCTCTATATTGAAGAAGACGATTTTCGTGAAGATCCGCCGAAACAATTTTACCGTCTCGCTCCGGGCCGCGAGGTGCGCCTTCGTTATGCTTACTTAATCACCTGCAAAGAGGTCATTAAAGATAGCGATGGCAAAATTTTAGAACTGCGTTGCACTTACGATCCGGCTACCCGCGGCGGTAACACGCCTGATGGCCGAAAGGTAAAGTCGACGATTCACTGGGTCTCCGCAGCTCACGCTTTACCGGCCGAAGTTCGTCTCTACGACAACCTCTTTATTAAAGAGGATCCGAACGACGTCGCAGAAGGTCAGGATTTTACCGCCAACCTGAATTCTGAATCATTACAGGTACTGCCCGATTGCAAAATAGAACCGAGCCTGCGTGATGCAGAGCCCGGTACTAAGTTGCAATTCGAACGGCTTGGCTACTACTGCGTTGACCGCGACTCGAAAGACCGATTGGTGTTCAATCGGACCATCGGTCTTCGCGATACGTGGGCCAAGATCGAAAAACGCGCAACGACCGGTGCGTGAATATACGATCGACGTGAATCCGTGAACGCGCTTATTCAAGCACGCCGGCGAAGCGCAACAAGTCTTCCAGCGTGAACTTTCCATTGTTGCCGGTAGGAAGCGTTGGTTCCCAAATCGGATTGCGCAGGATAGAGTTCTCACTCTTCTCAATCAGGCCAATCAACACTTCCGCCACGAGGGTGCTGCAGAGTGGTCCAAGGTGTTTGCCTTTGCCGTGAAAAGCGGCTTCGGCCAGGATGTAGTACCAAAGCGGAGTGCGCTTCGAGAAGCCACTGCTGCGCAGGACCTCTAACTGGCTCTCTTGTCCAGCCGGCGGAACCACCTCTGCCGCGACTTTCTCGATCTCTGCGGATGTAAGCGGAGTGATATTCATTGCGTAAGCCAATGCCTGTCCTGTCGGCATTCGCAGCAAATAGCCACGCAGCAGATTACGAACGGCAAGCATGGCGCCGAGACCGGCTTCAGGACTGCCATCGACTCTCGTGAGTTGAAACAGTGGGTTAGCCAGCCTGGTATCAAAGCGGCGCGCTTTGCTGCGCGGGTTGTTGCCGGTGAAGTTTTCCCACTCGATGATCCAGTTCTCAGGCAGCGTCTCGAAATCCCCCAAATCTCCTGTCAGCGCGGTGAATGTGAAGAGTAAACCCAGCGTCGCCGGAATACCGCCGTGGGTGTTAAAGTTCACGTTGAAGTCGTAATCGCGTCGCACCATTGTGTGTCCAAACCGGTAACCGGCGACGGCAAACTCCAACGGCATGAAAAACGGTTCCTTAAACGGTTTGAAGAACTTCGTGCCGTTCTCGAGTATATCTTCCACGATCTTCTTATCCGCGATCTGCATTAGGAAGTCGTGAATGACTAGGTACTGGTAATGCTGGCGCATAACACGGCGCGGTTCTGTGAAGGAACCCCATCGTTCGACCAGTTTGTTGTGAGCCCGCAGAAAGGCGAGGTGCAGTTGAGCGACTATCGTGTTCTCGTCGTTGCGTGGATCGCCGATGTTGGCAGCGCGGTCGGTTGCCGGATCGGTGGTCCTTGGACCACGCGGGAGATCGTTGAAGTCGTCTTTGCCGGCGGGCCGGCTCAGTGGCGGGTTCGGATTGCCTGTCGGGCTCACCGTGCCTACGACCATCTTGTCACCGTCGCGCTGGGCGGGCAGATCGTAGACGCTGTCGAGATCGAGCGTCGCCGAGCGGGCATTCTTGAGGGAGTTGCGAATCTGATCAAGCGGAAGCGGTGTAAGCGCGGGGTTGGTGAGTGTCGGTAAATCGGCGGAGGCGAGCTCGAGAGTAATATCGTGATCGATAAACTGTCCAAAATAGGTCATGAGCGCCGAGATGTCCGAGTCGCCGGCCGGATCATTCGCGGACTGGTCGATCATGGTCTTACCGAGGCGTACGAGGTTCGCCACAGTAGACGCGGACTCGGGCAACAGGTTGTTCGGATCTTTTTGCAGGTCGGGGAATAAGAAGTCGAAATCCTTGAGATCCACCGGTTGTGCAATGGCAAAAGCGAATGGAACATCGGCGGCGCGTTCCATCAGTCCTTCCCGGGCGGTATCAAATTGTTGAATGGTTATAGTCTCTCCGTGTCCTAATCGTCGGGCCATGTGAGTCGCCTCCAGACTTCAAGCTTGGGGTATCTACTGTGTATGTAATTAGGCGCTGAAATGTTTCTGGCAGGCTAAACACCCAAAAACTACTGGACTCAGTAGCCTCTCACCATTAAATTGGGCAAACCCCCATATTTTGGAACTACTTGTTGACCCAATTTGAGCGAGCCCGTATTTCTTCTCTTTCCAGTTTCAGCGATAACCTGTAGGATTGTTGGTGACTTTTGGGCCTCATTTAACCCCCCTCATCAAAATTTAATGGAAGAGTTTCGCCCTAATTTTTAGCTCTTCAGGGAACTTGCCCAGATAAGTATTAAATGGCGCATGGCTTAACTGCGCCATCATCGAGCCAAGGGACGCAGCATTAGCTTCAACTCCTCGTGACCGCCCGGTCGAAATGTGATCGTTTGTCGCGAGGCGACTAAAACCCATAACTAAGGAGCTTTTGATGTCTTTTATTTCCTCTCTTCTAACCAAGAAACGAATACCTTTCGTATTCGTGGTCGTGGTTGCACTCTTGTTGACGGTGTCGCTGTTACAAACAGTGGAGAGCGCCGGGAGCAAGATGCAGTCTTCGACCCAATCGAAAGGCAAAGGCGTTAGGAAGAGTCATGAGGAGTCACCGGAAAAATCCCGGCGCTTCCCAAATCTGGACGCCCGAGTCACAGAACCTGAAATG
>DATELZ010000147.1:0-67174 GCA_035276045.1 Pyrinomonadaceae bacterium
AATTTTGGAAACGCGCTAAGCAGTCAAAGGTGGCGCGCGATCGGAAGGAAATGCGACTACAAGAGCAGAAACTAAGGTGGACGGTTGATAATCAAACGCCGAATAACGGCGCGTGAATAACTCGTGGCTATAAGCGGCGACCGGGCCTGAAAGATCGATCGCAAAACGCTTGTCGCGCTTTTGCGGTTGAGCGGGAACGGCGAGCGGCCCATATTCCTGAACGTAAAACTGCGAGCTTCGAGTTGTTTTGGGAGACGATGCCGGATCGAGTTGGGCGTCTCGAGATACGGGAAACGGCGTCAGCCGCAACCCTTCGCCCACTGAAAAACACAGCGCGATCAGCGTCAGACTGATGACGATCGAGGAGACAAATCGTGATCGCAGTGTTAAAAACAGTTCTTTCATTTAAGCGAGGGAATATAACATACGGGGCGGAGATTTCTGGTGGACGTCGATGACAATCCATTCCCTGAGCCGGTCGAGATCGAGATCACGGACGTGTTCGATCTGCACACGATCCCGCCGCGCGATGTGAAGGCTGTCGTCGAGGAATACTTGCTGTTAGCTCACGAGAAGGGTTTTCAAAGCGTGCGAATCATTCACGGCAAAGGCGTCGGCGTGCAACGTGAGATGGTGCGTTCGATCCTGGCGCGCACGCCGTTTGTCGCAGACTGGACTGACGCTCCGCCCGCTGCCGGCGGCTTAGGCGCAACGATCTGTCACTTCAGCGTGAGGAAGATGTCTCCCGCAAAGGCGCAAAGACGCAAAGAAAACCTTTAGGAACGCGGCAGCGCTTTGCGCCTTTGCGGGAGACTCTTTGTGCAAGGCGACTTCACCGATTAAGTTCACGTACGTGGTTCTAAGCGCGCTCCTTTGCCTTTCCTTCGCTTGCCGCCTTCGCCCCGTCGACGTCGTTGCTCGTGCCGATCTGTTTGAGCAAATCCGGAACGTTGAGTCCGAGCGCTTGCAACTGCTGAAGTAAAGCGTAAATCATGGTTGGACCAGTTTGCGCAAACCGGTTCAGGCCACCACCCTGGCCGCCGCCGTTCCCATCGCCGCCGTGATCGATCATCACGACCTTCTCGATGTTGCCCAATGGCTCCGAGACAGCTTTCAACGCAGGCGCGGTCGATTCGATGATGCTGGGAAGTTTTTCGAGTATCGTTTGCAGCCGGGCCGCGTCGTTGAACTCACGCCACGCCGCTGCTTTCTCTTTGATCGCCGTTGCTTCCGCTAGTCCCTGCGCTTCGACCGCTTTCGCATGGGCCAACCCCTGCGCTTCGATCTTTGCTGCTTCGGCGAGACCAAGCGCGCGAATCTTTTCTGCTTCCGCGCGTCCCTCGGCTTCGATCGCCGACGCGCGTCCCGCACCTTCTCGTTGCAGCTTTTCACTTTCCGCTTCCGCGGCGGCAATCAGCGCCTGTTTGAGACCTTCTGCTTCGAGAATCGCCGCCTCTTGTTTACCCTGGGCCGTCAACACCGCCGCGCGCCGCTCAGCTTCTGCCTTCTTAACGACGGTGGCTTCGAGCTCTTTCTCACGGCGCAGAACTTCCTGCTCCTGTACCGCGATCTGTTCCTGCGTGCGAATTCTCTCGACGCGAACTTCCTGCGCGATCACTTCCTGGCGCGCTTTTGCGTTTGACAGTGGTCCAGCCTGTTCCGACGTTGCCTGTTCGCGTTTGATCTCAGCCTGGAATTGCGCGCGCTTGACTTCAGTTTCCCTGGTCGACGCGGCAATATCAGCTTCTGAAGCAAGACGAACTTTTTCGCCCTCCTGCATGGCCAGCGCGGCTTTGATCTTCGAGTCGCGCATTGCTTCGGCCTGGCCGATCTCTGCGTCGCGCTGAACTTCGGCGGTGCGCCGTTTGCCGAGCGCATCGAGATAACCTTCTTCGTCCGAGATTTCCTGAATCGTCAGCGCGTCGAGGCCGATGCCCATTTTCTCGAGATCGCCGGCCGCTTCCGTCGTTAACTTTTGCGCAAAACTCTGGCGGTCGTTATTGATCTCTTCAACGGTCAACGTTCCGAGGATCGCGCGCAAGTGACCTTCAAGAGTTTGAAAGACGAGTTTGTGAAACTCTTCGGGACGCATTCCAAGAAAGCGTTCCGCGGCGGCTCGCATCGAGTCGTCATCGCCCTTGATCTTCACGTTCGCGACGGCTTTAACCGACACCGGAACGCCCTGCACCGTGTAAGCGCGCGAAGTCGCGAGCGGCACCGTGAGCACATTCAAACTCAGGTATTCAACCTTCTCGAGAAACGGAACGATCAGCGTCGCGCCGCCTCGGACGAGACGATAGCCGACTACAGTTCCGTCAGGGAGTTTTCGCGATCTTCCGGAAATGACCGCCGCCGAGTTGGGAGAAACTTTGACGTAGTTTCGGCTGAGTAACATCAACGCGATCAGAAAGCCGATCACTACGATCAGAATCACAATGGGGATGAGCAGATTTTGAAAGTCGAGCATTTTCGCAGTTACCTCAGTTGAGTTTATAGTCAGTGTAAGGACTGACGATGAGTGAATCTCCAGCCACTTCTTCGACGCGCACGGTCACGCCCGCTTTTATCTCGGTGTTATCTCTGGTGCGGGCCAGCTTCTCAACTCGCTCTTCGCCGATGCGACAACTCACCTGGCCCAAACTTCCGGGCGCAATCGCAACGATCACCTGGGCCGTGCGTCCGACGAGTTGCGACGTAGTGACGGAACTCGACGACTGTTGCTTGTAAAGAAAGCGCGCGAAGAGTGAGACCAGACCGCCGAGTATGATTCCCCCGCCCAGGCCCAATAGTGAGCTTGCGACGATCGAGAGTCCCGCCTGAATGCCGATCGCGCCAAAGCCGCCGAACGCAGTGACAAAGACGCTGATGACGCGGCTGTCGAGAAAGGCATGACCTTCGACACCGGGATCGACGCCGGTGTCAAAACCAAGACTGTCGAAAACATCGCCGGCGATGAGAGAGATGAGCAGGAATACAAAACCGAGCGAAGCGATGCCCAGAAAAACCATTAGCGGGCTGAGATTCGAGAGAAATTCGGGCACGGGAGCTATTCCTTCGATTGTGGTCTGAGCCTGAGAACCAGTTGCGATACCGGAGAAGAACGATTCGCCGGTTAGACTAACACAGGATAGATGGTGGTGTCTTAGTTTCAACTCTGCGTTCTCTGCGTTCCTTTGAGACCTCTGCGTAAACTTCACTTTAGGTGTTGTTGAACGCAGAGCACACAGAGACACGCGGAGAACGCCGAGCAAAAGTAAGACACTTAACGGAGAGATCCTTGTGTTGCTCGAAGGCGTCGATTTTTGGCATTATGACCTCTCCCCAAGGCTCGGTTACCTCTCAAACTGTCGGCGAAGCTCAGTGCAAAGCCAGATTTGCAACACCTCTATCTGATTCATTCCAAGGATTTTAACAATGCCGCTTACATCCCGATTGCGTCTACACCTCCCCAAGTGCCTGCTGCTCTCGATCCTTCTGCTCGGCTGTCAATTGACGGCCCGCGCGGCGACAACTTTTGTCGTAACCAATACCAACAACAGCGGCGCCGGCTCGTTGCGTCAAGCCCTTCTCGACGCGAATGCCAATCCCGGATCCGATCTCATTGCCTTCAACATCGGTTCGGGACTGAAAACGATCGTGCTGGTTACTAAACTGCCCGAGATCTCAGATCCGGTCGTCGTCGATGGGACCACGCAACCGGGTTTCACCAATGCCCCGCTAATCGAGATCCAAGCAACCAACATCGACTTCGACGTGGTGTTTTCGATTACGGCCGGAAACAGCACCATTCGCAGCCTGATTCTCAATCACTTCCGTAACGGCGCGATCTTGTTATCAAACGCCGGCGGAAACCACATCGAGGGTTGCTACATAGGAACTGATGCAACCGGCATCACAGGCACAAACAGCAGAGGTACCGGTATTGCCGTCAGCAGCTCTGCCAACAATGTGATCGGCGGCACGACAACCAACACTCGTAATGTAATAGCGAGTCTTGATTTTGGGATTTCCGTTTTTGGCTTCGGTGGGGGAAATCAGATTCTCGGAAACTACATCGCTCTCAACGTAGCGGGTGACACGGCGCTGCCGGGTTTTGAAGGCATACACATCGGAACCTCCAACAATGTGATCGGTGGCACGACCGCCGCGGCGCGCAACGTGATCGGCGCCGGCGAGCACGGCGGCATTGTGATCCAATCGGGAGGCGTCGCTATTTCCGGCAACGTTGTTCAGGGAAACTATGTCGGCACTGATGCCACCGGCAAAGTTGCTTTTGGTTTTCAGAATTACGGCATCGCGCTCTTCAATTCGGTTAACAACACCACGATCGGCGGCACAGTTCCCGGCGCCGGCAACGTCCTTTCAGGAAACGGATGGGGTCTCGTCATCGATGGTTTCAATGCGGGTGCGGAGGGGCCATCAACAGGCAATACTGTCCACGGTAATTTCATCGGCGTGGCCGCAGATGGATCGACACCTCTGCCGAATCGCGTTGTGGGCGTGCGGATCTCCTCGGCTCGCGATACGACGATAGGCGGCACTGCTCCGGGCGCCGGCAATGTGATCGCCTTCAATGGTCCATTCGAGAGCATCGGAGTGATGGGGATGGAACTGATCGGCGAGGGCACGAAAAATACCTCGATTCGCGGTAATTCGATCTATTCCAATGGCGGGCTCGGAATCGAAATCAGTCCGAGCGGAGTAACACCGAATGACGCCGGCGACGCGGATGGTGGTCCAAACAATACTCAGAACTTCCCGCTGATTACGTCAGTCGTCTCCGCAGCCGGCCAGACGACGATCACGGGCACACTCAACAGCACCCCCAGCACAAACTTCGTGCTCGACTTCTACGCAAACGCAGTCTGTGATTCGAGCGGCAACGGCGAAGGCGCAAAGCCTTTCGCGTTGAACCACGCTCCAGTGACCACAGACGCAAACGGCAATGCAAACTTCAACGTGATCGTGCCAACGTCGCTTCCGCCCGGCCGCATCATCACGGCGACGGCTACCGATCCAACAGGCAACACTTCAGAGTTCTCTCCCTGCAGCTCGACGCAAACACTTGGCAGCGTCAACTTCGATCCGGCGTCTTACACGGTCATCGAAGACGTCGGTTCTCTTCCGATCACAGTTAAACGCAGCGGCGGCATCGGGACGCTGACGGTCCAGTACGCTACTGCGAATGGCTCCGCTAAGGCCGGTGAAGACTATGTGGCGACTTCAGGAACGCTCACTTTTCTTGAAGGCGAAACGACGAAGACCTTTAACGTGACGATCCTGAATAACGCGGCTGCGGAACTCGACGAATCGTTCACGGTCACACTCAGGAACCCGGACGATCCGGACGTCGTCGGCGTTCCCGGCGTTGCCGTCATCAATTTAAAAGACAACAGCACAGTGCCGGCGCTCAGCATCAATAACGTTAACGCGACCGAGGGTAGTGCACTCACCTTCACAGTGAGCGTCGACCTGCCAACGGGGCGCACCATAACGGTTAACTATGCGACCGTGGATCTCGATGCTACGGGCGGCCAGGATTATCAAGCTGCGTCCGGAACGCTCACTTTTAACCCCGGCGTGATGACTCGAACAATCGTCGTTCAGACACTCGATGATTCACTCGACGAGTCGACACAAACGTTTGAAATTCATCTCACGAATCCTGTCAATGCAGCTTTGCTCAGCGGCGGTGTGGGCACGGGAAATATCCTGGACAACGATCCAAATGTCACGGTGTCGATCAGCGACGTCAGCGTGCATGAAGGAAATAGCGGCACTGCGTCCGCCGTCTTTACGGTGACCACATCCGCACCGCATGAGAAGTTCATCCAGATGGCCTACATTACCGCCAACGGAACCGCTACGGCTCCAGGTGACTATGTGGCCGCAACCGGGGGCTTGCTCTTCCTGCCGGGCCAGGTGGAAAAGACGATTACGATAACCGTCAATGGCGATACCGATACCGAGCCAAACGAAACGTTCCTCGTCAATCTCACAAACATCTTTGCCGCTACTCTCGTTCGCGGACAAGCCACCGGAACGATCGTCAACGACGACGGGGCTACAGCTCCGTTGCAACTCGTGATCGACGCGTCAGGACCAGATGTTATTCAGGCCGGCGCACTCGATTCAATGCTGCTGCTGAGAGATCCGTTCCTGGTCGTCAATACTCTCAATGTGCTGAATCCGGGACCGGATCGAAACACTCGCGTGCATCTCTTTGTCAGGAATCTACAGCTTGGTGCAGGTGAGACGGCTGCGTCTGTTGTTGTGAAACTGGTTGATAGCAACAACCAGTCTCATGACGTGCCTGCCGAAGCCGTGTCGCTGTTGCAAGGGACGGATCTGACGCAGGTGACATTGAGGTTGCCGAATGCGCTTCCTACAGGAAAGTGCATCGTCGAAGTACAGGCGCAAGGCCGGTCGAGTAATTCCGGCACATTCAGGATTCGCAATTAAGAATCGACTCTACGGCTCAGCCCGTTGCGTCTCCAACTCAACGATCTTATTTGGACCTACACTCTTCTGTGAGTAAGCAGCATGAGGCATTGCCAATAGCGAGTGAGATGGTTCATCAGAGTCTTCATACGTAAGCGGGAACGTCAGCCGCAGGCGCGGCTGATGGTAGCCAGGGGCGAGCGAAGCGCAGCCCCTGGTCCTGTTTTGAAATGACGATGTAGCTCTGCAAGAGCGACAGAAAACCGAATGTGTTCTGTCGCACCTTCGGTGCTCAATCTAATGACTCTGGCGATCCAGGGGCGTCGTGCTCGCTTCGCTCGCACTTGCCCCTGGCTACCATCCGTCGCGCCTCCGGCGCTTACCATCCGTCGCGCCTCCGGCGCTTACCATCCGCTGCATCTCCGCCGCTACCATCCGCCACGCCTCCGGCGCTCTGGTGTAATGAAGGAACTCGCACCTTTCCGCCAGTCCATTTCACTCCATATGCCCCAAAGTGACACTTTTTGTTCATTTTGACCTGACGAACATTGGCACAACTCCGGTGTATTTCGCCCCGCCGTGGTTTTCTGCCGGGGCGCTTTAACCATTGTTTTCACCATTTTGCGGTAGTTCGCCCGATTGAAGGCACACCGTTTGTCTAACTGGCCCACGCTTAGGCGTGTCCACGGGCAAGCTCACCATAGCCGCCCACAGCCGCAAACGATCAATCTCAGGAGAAAACGATGAAATTAAAGCAAAGTTTACGCTGGGCGCCGGTAGCCCTGGTGTCGCTGCTCGTGCTGAGTGGCGCCGTCGCGCTCGCCGAAAAGAAATTCATGGTCATTAGTCCTCGGCCCGATGTCAAAGTCATGCTGGCGGGTTCGGTCCAACGCGATCAGGCCCTCATTTCGCTCGACGAGAAAGTAACCGTCAACCGTGGCGAGATCATGAATTGGACCATCACTTCGTCGAACGAAGGCAATGCGCCGGCGCGCGAGTACAAGACGGTTGGCGTCATCCCCGCCGGCACTCAGATCGTCGCCGGCAGTGTCTCAGCCGATGGTTCCGCGAAGGTCACCTACAGCATCGACAATGGCAAGAGTTTTTCTGCCCAACCCACGATCGAGGAAAAGCAAGCGGACGGCTCAATGAAGAAAGTCCCGGCCCCCACTTCGATGTACACGCAAATCCGTTACGAGTGGGCCGACCCGTTGAACGAGGGAGCCAGGTTGGTTGCTTCCTACAAAGTTCGCTTGAACTAATCACACCCAACTAACGCTCCTGGACCAGCTCGTTTGTTGCCTCAGCTTGGTCTGCCGCAATTATCTCTTCTCACTCGATCCAATAGAGGATTCTTATGAAGCAGAAAGTAACTCGACGAACCCCCGCTGCGCTGTCCCGGGCAATCGCTATGATTGCCATTGCCTGCGCAATTTTTGGGCAGGCGTTTGGACAAACAGCCGCCGATACTCAGATTCAGAACCAGGCCAGCGCCACGTATTCAGATGGCAACGGCGGTTCTTATTCGACAGTTTCCAACACCGTCATCGTGACAGTCGCCAAGGTTTCCGGCTTGACCATCACGCCTGACGGCGCTACCGATCCTAATGTGGTTCCCGGACAAACCGCTGTTCTGTTTAGTTTCCGCGTAACGAACACGGGTAACTTCGCCGATCAGGTGCGGTTCCTCGCCGCGGGCGCAAGTGTTCGTCTCGGCGTCGGCAGTCCTGCCGTCATAACGCGCGCCGTAACAGACGACGACAACAGCGGCACAATCACCGGCGGTGACGACGACATCTTGACGAATGGTGGCGACGTGCTTTCTGCGAGTCTGCCTCAGAACGGGTTCTTCAACGTTCTCGTCGAAGTGAGCATCAATGCCGGCGCAACCGGCGGCCAGATCGTGCAGGTCTTCTTAGGCGATGCGACGACCGGTGGACCATCATTCGACAACCAGCCAGCCGACACCTCGGCAAACGAAGTGCGCACTGTCTCCGGTGCTTCGGTCAACGGACTGCGCGAAGCGCGCGGCGACCGCAGCGTCACCGTCGATAACGACGCGCAACTCGATCTTTCGCTGACTGCTCCAGCCGGCCCGGTGCCGCTCGCTTCAGTCATCACTTACAACTGGCAACTCTGCAACACGGGTTCGCGCACAGCGAATTCAATCACGCTTACCAACGCTCCGGGTGGTTCCAACTCAGGCGTCTTCATCATCGCGCCGATTCCGGTCGGAACTCAGTTCGACGCGACCCAAACTTTCCCAGGTGGCGTTACCGTGCTCTATTCCACTTCCCCGCTGGCTGACAACCCGATTACGACGGCCACGTGGGTAACGGCCCAACCGCCTCTGGCGAACATCAGGCGGGTGGCTTTCAACGTCGGCGCGACCCTGGCGGCAACCGCCTGCACTCCGGTGATCGATATGAACGTCCTGATCACCACCACCGACGCCACCAACCCGATCAGCGAACAGGGTGACGCGTACGCGAGAAATACCATCAACGTGCAGATTACCGACCAGTCGCAGTTGCGTCTGACCTTGCTGCAAATCATCGGCAGCGTGCTGAATGGACCACTCGGCCAACCGGGTGCAGTTGGTCCAACCAACACCAACGACGACTACACTAACAAGAGCGTCAGCGCCGGTATTGCTGGTGTGCCGCCAGGTGGCGTCACGACCGCGGCCAGTGGCGCAATCAACTTCACCAATACGCTGCAAAACACAGGTAACGCTAACGACAATTTCACCCTGACGGTAACCAGCTTCCCCTCAGGCGCGACTGTCGTGGTTAATGGCGTGACTGTGGTCAACAACGGCGTGGCGACGGGCAACCCCGTACCGGCAGTGGCTATCGCCTTCGGCGGGACGGCAAACTACACAGTTGCCATCACCCTGCCGTCCGGCAAGGTAGTGTTGACCGGTTACGACACCGTCATCCGCGCCACCTCCGGCAACACGCCCGCGTCAACCAACGACACAATCGACCGCCTCTACACAGGCTTCCTGCGTCTCGACAAGACTTCGAGTGTTTCCAACACGACCGGAGTCGGCGGGGCCACCGATCCTGTTCCTGGCGCGGTGATCACTTACACGATCACTTACACGAACGTGTCGAGTTCAGGAGGAACAAACAACGTATCGCTAACCGCCACGAATATCGTCATCACTGAGGACGGGGCGGCACTGCCAAACAACTGGGCCACGTTTACGGACC
Source organism: Pyrinomonadaceae bacterium (assembly GCA_035276045.1). GTDB lineage: Bacteria > Acidobacteriota > Blastocatellia > Pyrinomonadales > Pyrinomonadaceae > PSRF01. The sequence goes on from DATELZ010000147.1 coordinate 9,660, forward strand.
ACGTTGTCGGCGCGACTGATTCACTGGGCGGCATTATCACGGGAGATGCAGTCGGTTCCAACTTGCTTACGGACACCGTCGCATCGCTTGGCCCAGGCCAGTCGGGAGTGTTTACGTTCAGGCGTCAGATCAAGTAAACGCGAGGTTTGATTTCACACTCGCAGCGGCGCGGTCACTTCTCAGGCAGGTCATGTTTGAGAACACCGCGCCGCTACAACACTTATCGACGAGTGCGAACCTCGCAGTTTATTAGTCCCAGATTGTTCCTCTCAAACTAATGCGCTTTCGTTCATTCCTTCAAAACACTCTTGTTCTCGCGCTCATGAGTTTCATCTTCATGGGCCATCAGGGCAAAGTGCTGGCCTTCGACGGGACACCGGCGGGCAGTGTCATCTCGAACCGGGCCGAAGCCACCTACGAAGACGATCTTGGAACCGGCTATTCGGCCGTCTCGCCGATTGTCGAGGTCACGATCCAGGCTGTCGTTTCGCTGCGAGTTACTCCTGACGAAACAACAGCTTCCACCACCGTCGGTCAACGAGAACGCATCACGCGAGTGTTTCGGGTCTGCAATACTGGCAACGTCCCGGACACTTACACGATTACGGCAGCATCTGTAGATTCACCCGCCACCCTCGTCAGTCTTCACTTCGACAGCGACGCCAGCAGCACGCTCACCAACGCAGACACACAACTCACTATCAATGGCGCTGCGTCGACATCAGTATTGCCCGGCGCGTGCCTCGGAGTGCTGGCAGTAGTCGATGTCAACGACTTTCCCCTCGGTAACCTAACCATTCGTCTAACAGCGCAATCGAATGCAGAGGGCGCGAATGGAAGACCGTCGGACGAAGGAACGATCATCAATGCAGTAGGCAGTGCCGCTCGCTTAACGTCTCCGACAGACAACAACCTGCCGCCACTGAAAACCGTCAACGGCAACGACCGGAGCATCGTCAGTCCCGGCATGCCCTTCACGTATTCGATTGCGTTTCGCAACAGCGGCGATACACCCGCGCGAGCAGTAGTCATCACAGACAATCTTCCGTCCCAACTTGAATACGTCGCCGGCTCGCTCACGCTGGATAGCCGGAGCCTGACAGACGCACAGGACGCTGATGAAGGTAACGTGCAAGCCCGGCGGATCGAGATCCGCATGGAGACAGTAGCGCCCGGTCAACTTGTCGAGATCACTTTCAGGGCGCGTCTCGTTACGGGCCTGGCCGCAGCCGCGGGTGTGCTAAACGTGGCTGAGCTTACGGGTCAAAACATCGCGCCGGTGAGTAGCTCGGTGGCAGTGGTGATTGTCGATCCGTTTGGCACAGTCTTCTCCGGCCGCGGTGGCGGTGCGGCGCCGATTCCCGGCGCCAACGTCTCGGTGCTGCTCGATCAAACCGATACGAGTGTGCTGCCGATTCCTTCGGGCGCTGGATTCTCGCCAAACGTTCAGAATGACAATCCGTTTGTTACCGACGGGTTAGGTCATTTTAGTTTTGTGTTGCTGCCCGAGCAGATAGGAACTGAGACTAATCCGGTTCGCTACTTCATCAAGGTTACAGCACCGGGATATTCGACGCGCATGCTCGAGATCACGGCGCGTCAAACCAGCGCGGGACTCTTCACGCTGACGGTCCACGCAGTCGACGGCCAACCACTGGCGCGCGCAGGTGGTTTCGAACTCGTCCGCGAAGATGTATCGATCGAAAATCTTGCCTCAGTCGCGCTCAACATTCCGATGTTTGAGCCAAACGGACTCGAACTGATGAAGTCAGTCGATCGGCCTCGCGCAGAAATCGGCGAGGCGATTGCCTATCGCATAGAAATCCATAATCCGACCGCCGCGCCTGTGCGCGACGTCGTGGTGCGCGATCGTCCGCCAGTCTCTTTTCACTACGCGAGTGGAACCGGCCGGCTGACGTTGGGCACGGCTTTGAACCAACCGATCGAACCCGAGATTGCCGGCGGAGAACTGATATTTCGCATCGGCGAAATCGGACCAGGCGCAACGGCGCGTCTGCTTTATCGTTTGCGCGTCGGCGCGAATGCGCAGGAAGGCGAACGGGAAAATGTAGCGATCGCGCGCGGACTGTTTCCCAACGGCGAGACCATTCAAACCGTAGCCGCGCGCGCCATCGTGTTTGTGGGCCGCGGCGCTTTCTCTACTCGCCAGGTCATTGTCGGTCGCGTCTTCATCGACGAGAACCACAATGGCAAGTTTGACGGCAGCGACACGCCCGTGCCTGGCGCGCGGTTGTTTTTACAGTCAGGCCAGTCAGTCATGACTGACTCCGAAGGTCTGTACAACCTGCCCTCGGTGAGCGATGGATCGCAGGTGCTTTCGCTGGATCCGATTACGGTTCCCAATGGCTTCGCACTCACGGACGGCGGTTCGCTGTCAGGTCGTAGTTGGACCAGGCTCCTGCGCACGCCCCTCGGCGGCGGTGCGTTGCTCCGGCAGAACTTCACGCTCGCGCCAAAAGATGGCGTGGACCGCCAATCACTTCTCGCCGTGCCAGCTAAACAAGCGGCCCGCAAACCGGCCGAAAACCCGGCCGGCACTTACGACGTCGCGCCGGCCCGCATCGCGTGGAAAGCACAACCGGGCGTTTCGCGTTACCGCATCCAGCTTGCCACGGACGAACGTTTCCAAAAGGTGATCTTTGATGGCGCTGTCGAGACGGCAGAATACCAGGCCAACACGTTAGCGCCCGGACGTTACTACTGGAGAGTCGCTGCGCATGATGCTACCGGCGGCGAATTTTCCAAACCTGCCGTGTTCGACGTCAAGTCTTCCACGACGAAGGAAGTGGCGGCGACAGAGACCCTCGAACCCGTGGCGCCCGGCGACATCAAGATCCTGTCTCCCGAACCAGATACCGTGGTCCTGTCTCCGGCAATGTTGTTGGACGCGCGCGTCGCGCTGCATTGGAAAGTAAAACTGGAGATCAACGGCAAGCTCATTTCAGACAAGAATATCGGCACTGTCCGCCAGGACCAGAAGAACAACGTTACGACCTATTCATATGTCAGTCTCGAATTGCGTCCCGGACAAAACTCCATTCGCGCAACGGCGCTGGGACCCAACGGCGCGGAGGGACGCACGCGTGAACTGACAGTATCGGGTCGCGGTCCAGCTACGCGATTGGAGATCGTTCCCGATAAAACCCAGGTTCAGACCGGCGGCCGCGATTGGATCGTGTTGCGCGTGCGTGCGTTCGATCAGTGGAACAATCCCGCGGCTGACGATCAAGTGGCAATTCAAACTTCTGCCGGCGCGCTTTGGAATATCGATCAGGAATTGATGCGCGCGACGCCTGAACGCCAGACCGTAACAGTGAAGCCGATCTTAAACGGGCCACTAGGCGCAGCCGCGGAACCGGTAGTGAAGGATGGTCATGGCGAGTTGATTGTCCCTCTCGTGCAGGGCGAGGCCATGCTCAAGTTGACCGGCACTGGCGCGCCCGGCGAAGCACGCTTACGCGCGTTGATGGGCCAGATCGAAACTACCGCGAAAGTTCTGATCACTCCGGAATCGAGACCTACGATCCTCGTGGGCCTCGCGGAGATGACCGTGGGCCAGTCGATTCCCGAAGTCAACCTGCGCGACGAGCAGGGCCGTTATCGGAATCGAATCAGCCTCTTCTACAGCGGCCGCATCGGCGAGCGAAATCAGTTGACCTTGTCTTATGATTCGCAGCGCCCGATCAATCGCGCCGGTGGACGTGACCGCGTGTTTCAACTCGATCCGCTCGATCGTGTTTATCCGTTATTCGGCGACTCTTCAACGCGCTATGAAGCAGCGCAGTCTAATTCGAAGCTCTACGCGCGCTTGGACCGCGATCGCTCTTACGCCATGTTCGGCGACTTTGAAGCCGACATGCAGGACTTGCCGTTGATGGGGTATTCACGCAAACTCACCGGCTTGAAATTGCATCTCGAGAACTCGCAGGGAGACTTCGTTTCGGTAACCGGCGCGCGTCCCGACACGGCCTTTGCGCGCGACGTGTTCCCGGCGGGCGCGCTGAGTATCGTGCGTCTTTCGCATGCGGAGATCTTGCCGGGTTCCGAAACCGTCGTGCTTGAAGTGCGCGATCGGCAAAACCCCGAAATCATTCTTTCGCGTGAAACACTCTCACGTTCGATCGACTACAACCTCAATTCGCTGACTGGCGAACTGTTCTTCCTGCGCTACGTTTCCGCGTTCGACTTCAACCTGAACCTGATCCAGTTCGTCGTCACCTACGAGCATCGCGCGGCATCGCTTTCCAGCGCGGTCTACACCGGTCACGCACGCAAGAATTTTTCCGGTCTCGGTTTGCAAGTGGGATTCGCGACGGTGGTCCAACGGCAACAGGACGCCGGCTCGTTTGTGCTCGCCGGCATCGACGCCGAAAAGTCTCTGCCGAATAAAGGAAAGGTGCGATTTGCTTTTGCTCGCAGCCAGGGCGAGATCATGGGCGGCGGAAACTTCTTCGCGTCGGGTGACACCGCGAGTGACAACCGTCACGACGGCAAAGCGTTCCTCGTAGAACTGGACCAGCCGCTGCCTTTCTTCCGCGGTCTCGTCCGGGCTCGCTATGCTTATTCGTCCGAAGGTTTCCTGAATCCGTTTGGCTCGACAGTCACGCCAGGCTCACGCCGCGGCGAGGTTTCGGTGGAACTGAAGCCGCTGCGTTCTTCGCTCTTGCGCTTTGGCGTAACTGACGAGCGGAATCAGACTGATAATGTCGATAACAAGCGTTTGACTCTTTCCGCGGCGTGGGAACAGATCATCAACGAGCGCATTCGGTTTACGCTTGGATACGATCATCGGAGTCTCGACGATGAGACTTCCTCGCGCAGCGTTGAATCGAACCTTGTCACTGCCGCTCTCGATCTGCGGTTGACTGATAAGTTCAAGATCGCCGTCAAGCGTGAACAGAACCTTAGCGAAGCGGATCCTACTTATCCCAATCAAACGACGTTGGCAGCGACGTACCAGGTGAATCAGTGGGCCAAGTTCTTTATCACGCAACGTCTTGCTTCAGCGCCCATCATGCCGATAGCTGATTTCACCGGCAGCGGCAGCGGGTTTACTTCGACAGGCGCGCGCCGCGAGACTGCCGTCGGTATCGAAAGCCGCATCGGTAAATACAGCTCCCTCGTGGGCCGTTATCAACTTGAGAATGGTATCAACGGCACGGATAGCTTTGCTGTTATTGGGTTGCAGAATCGGTTGCCGCTAACGCGCGAGTTTTCACTTGAACTGGGTTTTGAGCGTGGTTTTCACGTAGCCGGAAATGGCGAAAGCTTTAACAGTGCGACCGTCGGCTTCGGCTGGCAGCCTCGCAGCGATTTCCGCACCAATGCTCGTTACGAGTTTCGCGATCGCGCGGGCGCTGGTCAGGTGTTGGCTTTCGGCGCGGCTGGAAAACTCAGCGAGGGGATCACTGCACTGTCACGTTTCCAATGGTCGCGCACCGGTTTCGACGGACGTCGCGGTTCGTCAATGGAAGGAACCGGCGCAGTGGCCTATCGCCCGTTGACCTCCGACAGGGCGGGCGTGCTTCTCAGCTTCACGCATCGTTCGTTGAACCAGGATGGTCTTAACGGAGTAGCAACACGCGATCGTCTCGACTCGCTGGCGACTGATGGATATTTCCAGGCCACCGACCGGTTGGAACTTTATGGACGTTTGGCATTGCGATTCAGTGCGAATGGCCAGGCGGATCTGCCTTTCGTTTCGACCTTCACTTACCTGACACAGGCGCGCGCGCAATACCGGTTGACGGAGCGAGTGGATTGGGCCGCTGAAATGCGACGCCTGGCCCAACCTTCTTCCAGCACACAGCGATCGGTTTACGGTGCTGAGCTTGGCTTCTGGGCGTTGCCGGATTTGCGCGTCGGTTTGGGTTACAACTTCAGCGTTACCGGCGAGCCGTTCGGCGCGAATGTTTTGCCGGCCCGCCGTGGTTTTTACTTCACGCTCTCGTCCAAGCTTTCCAACCTTTTTGATCTCTTTGGCACGTCAAGCTCCGGTCTCGATCATCGGAGCATTGACCCTGCACCGCCGCGCACGCAGGCCAAGAAGGAGACCAAAGATGAATAGCGCCGGAGGTCTCCCGCAAAGGCGCAAAGACGCAAAGAAAATCCCCTTCGAAACGCGGCAGCGCTTTGCGCCTTTGCGCCTTTGCGGGAAACTTTCTCTGCAAATTCCTCTGCTCGCGATTCTGGTAATCTTCATGCTCAGCGGCGTGGCCGCAGCGCAGACCGACGTCTATCACATTCGCGGCAACGCCAGCTCGACCAGCGACAGCATCTGGGCCGTCGATCTGACCACTGCGACCGAAACGTTGGTCTATGCAAACTATCCCGGCGGTAATGCGGCGACGTTGGCCCAGCGGCCCTCCGACGGAATGTTGTTCTACATCATCAACAATACGAGCGGCGAGAATGGAGCGGTCTATCGCTTCAACCCGGCGACGCCGTCGATCGCGCCGGTGTTGCTGGGTAATATCGGTCCCTCCACGAGTGGCAACGATGTTGGCAGCGGCTTTCGCATGGCCTTCCTCAACAACACGCTCTATTACATGCCGGGTAACGGTGAATCCGACAGCAACACGCTGTACACCGTCAATCAAACGACCGGCCGCGCAACTGCCTCAGCGACGATCACAGGCACCGGGTCCGGTGGCGACATGGCGTTCTCGAGTACCGGCACGCTGTACATCGTCAACCAGAATCGCCAGCTATATACCGCTTCGGTCGCCGGTGGCGCGGCTACATCAGTTGGCACGGTAACCTTCCCAGGCGGCGCCACCCCGTCCACGCTTGGACTTGCTTTCGACTCCTCAGGCCGGTTGCTTATCCAAACGCAGAGTCCGAGCAACTTGTACCGGGTTACGCTGCCGTCGTTGTCGGCGTCGGTGTTCGACAATCTGAGCGGCGGCACAACGGCTACCGGAGATCTTGCGGGCGCTAACGTTCCCGCGCCGAATCTGTCGATCACTAAGACTGATGGCGTCACGACGGTTTATCGTGGTGGTCCAGTCACCTACACTGTCGTCGTTACTAACAATGGCACGTATGCTGTCACTGGAACCGTGACCGATACGGTTCCCGCCACCGTTACCGGTGTGGCGTGGACTTGCGTGGCTTCCGCCGGTTCGTCTTGTACGTCGGCATCCGGCTCGGGTAACTCCATCAACACCAGCGCAATCCTTCAGGCATCAGGCACAGCCACTTACACGATCAGCGGCACGATCTCCGCGTCGGCCAGCGGCACACTTACAAATACAGCTACTGTCGCGCCGCCATCGTGGTTTACTGACGGCAGTCCAGCCAACAACACCGCTACCGATGTCGACACGATTACGCTCAATGCCAATCTCGGCATCACCAAAACCGACGGCCTCGCAAACATCAATGCCGGCAGCGCGATCTCTTACACGATTGTTGTCAGCAACGCTGGTCCGGACGCTTCGAGTGGTTCGGTCTTCACCGATACCGTGCCGGCGGACATTACCGGTGTGACCTGGACTTGCGGATCGCCTACCGGAGGGGCAACTTGCGGCGCTGCGAATGGCAGCGGCAACACGATCAGCACCACTGCCAACCTGCCGTCTGGTTCGACTCTGCGATACACCGTTAACGGCACTGTTTCGCCGACGGCAACCGGAACACTCACCAACACTGCCCGGATAGTGACTCCGGCAAGTGGTGTGACTGATCCTAACGATCCCACCCGCACCGGCGCCGGCAACAACAGCGCTACCGACAACACGACGATCAATCCGTTGCCGCCGAATATTGGTTTAGTGAAGAGCGTCAGTCCTAACGGGACGCAGCTTCCGGGCACTGATCTGATTTACACCATCGTCTATACGAACACCGGCGGGCGGGCGGCAACCTCGTTTCAGCTCGTAGATCCAAATCCGCTCAACGCCGATCCGCTGGAGCGAGTCTTACGGAATGTTGATTTCAAGGTGGGTAGTATGGCGAGCAGTCCTGGCACGACAGGACTGGTGGCGACCTTCCAATATTCAAACGATGGCGGAACAACGTGGACTTACACGCCTGTCAGCGGCGGCGGCGGCGCGCCCGCAGGCTACGACCGCGTTGTCACAAACGTGCGTTGGACCTTCGCGGGAAACCTCAGCCACCTCGCCCCGAACAATTCCGGAAGCGTAAGTTTCACCGTGCGGATTCGCTAGCGCCGCAGGCAGCAGTAGCGCCGAAGGCGCGGTAGACGGTAGCCAGAGGCAAGTGCGAGCGCAGCGAGCACGCCGCCTCTGGACAGCAAGAATCATCAATTGAGCACTGAAAGTGCGACAGAACAGCTTTCTTCTGTCGCTCCTTCGGAGCTCCAATCGATTCTCCTATGGACCAGGGGCCACGCGCTTCGCGCTTGCCCCTGGCTACCTTCGGTCGCGCCTGCGGCGCTTTCCTGCGCCTACCATCTGCTGCGCCTACCATCTGCCGCGCCTCCGGCGCTCTCCTCAATTCCATTGCGGCGGCGGTGGTGGAGACATTGAGACCGCGGTTCTGCCGTAAAAGGCCTTCACCTCGGGTTTCAGCCAATGGATCAATAACGGAATACAGGCAGGCAAACAACACATGCTGGTCAGGCCGAGGCAGATGAGCACGAGCCCCAGGATCCAGACCCAGCTCTTACGCGGCAGGAATGGAGCGGCCGCGAACGGCGCGAAAAACACCAGCCCGAGGACTATCATCATGAAGCCCATGAACTTCGCTTCCGCCTCACTCATTTCCGCGTCAGGTTCAAGGAACAGAAACACGATTCCCATCCCTGCCGTGAACAAATAAAGCAAAGCCATACAGACGCAATAGGCAACAAACCACTTATAGACACGCGGGGTCGTCGTATTCAGTGAGGCACTGCATCGCTTACACCACTCGTCATGGTCCCAGTTGACCAGACCGCAATTTCCACATTTCTTAGCCATAGTTTTAAAGTCCTGTCCGATCAAGCTCTGCGGAGATGAGAGTGAGCTTGTGTTCGTAGTTTTTGCCGAGCTCGTTTCGGCGCTGGAGGTTGAGCAAATCTTCCTGCGCCTTCAGCAGGTGTGAACGTGCTTCGGAAAGCGCAGCGGCATCCTTGCGCGCAGCGCCGATGGCGAGTTGGGCCTCGCCGACTTTGCGGTTTGATTCACTGCGCAGCACCGCGATCTGCGAATTGTCGTTCAAAGTCGACATCCGCGTGACGTAAGCCATTCCCTTGCTGTAGTAAGCAAGTGCTTCCGTGAGCTTCCCTTGCCTGAGAAAGATGTCGCCTGTCTTGTTGTAAATGAGGTGCGTCTGTTTGAGAAACTCGAAGTTGGACGGATCGTTGGTCGTGATCTCTTCCAGAATCCTGAGCGATTCGAGGTTCGCCTTGACGGCCTCATCGCCCTGGCCCATCGCGTCGCGCGCAAAGGCCATGTACTGCCACAACTCGGACACGTCTCGCTTGGCCTCGTTGTTTTTCGGGTCCTGCTCGGAGATTGCACGCAGAATCTCGAGCGCGCGCAGGATGTACGGAATCCCCTCTTCACCTTTGCCGGTGCGGGCCATCGCCGTCCCGAGGTTGATGCTCGTGGCGGCGACGAAGCGGCGATAAACCTCTGTCTGCGGAAACTCACGCTGCAATCCTTCGCTCAGTTCAAACGAGCGGCGATGCAGCGACTCGGCTTCGACGTAAAGTGGCGCAAGCTCCGCGTTAGACCTCCCGACTTCGCGCAGAGTTTCGGCGTGGTATTCGAGCCGTGTTCCGAGACGCTGAAGGTTGGCAGCCATCACGCGGCGAATCGTCTCGCCCGTCGGGTTCTGGTCCAGCGCGGCCTGCGCCTCTTCGGCGGACAGCCGATACCACTTGATAACTTCCTCATCACCGCCCGCGAACTCCATCGTGTCGCCCTTCACCTGGTAGCTGCGGGCGAGCGTGTTGCGATGGTCCAGGTTGGCGGAGTCGAGCGAGACAAGCCGCTGACTGATGTCCACCACCTTTTGTCCCATCGCCTCGGCCTCTTTCCACTGCTGGAGCCTGACGAGCAGATAAGCTTTTTGCTGCGCGGCGAGACGCAGATTATTGAGGAGCGCCTGGTTTTTGTCGTCCTTGCGAACGAGGCTCTCAAGGATCTCAACGCTCTTGCCATAGCTCACGAGCGCGCCGGCCGAATCGCCGAGATTGGCGCGGTACGTCTCCCCCTGCACGTTTCCGATTTTGAGGTACGTGAGCGCGAGTTCCTGGGCGAGGCCGGGGTTGTCCTGCGCATCCTGCGACAGGTTGTCGAGATATTCGAGCGCGTCTTTCACCAGCATCTCGCGGGTGGCTGTTGCGCCGGGCAGACCGGCGATCGCGTCGTGATATTTGAAGACGACGTTGTTGGCGAGCTTCCGCACCTGCTCGAAACGCTTCTCGGCGCGTTCACGCTCGCGCCGCGCAGCCCGTGCCTGGTAAGTCGTGCCGACGATGCCCGCGATCAGCGCAAAGAAGACGAGCGACGCAGCGACGACGGCGACACGGTTGCGCTTGATGAACTTCGACGCGCGATACGAGAACGTATCCGGGCGGGCCGAGACTGGCAGCTCCGCCAGATAGCGGCGAATGTCTTCCGAGAATTGTTCGACCGACTCGTATCTCCGGTCAGGCTCCTTCTTGAGAGCTTTCAGGACGATGTTGTCGAGATCGCCTTTCAACAATTGCGGGTTGTGGATCGCGGTGGGCGCCGTATCGTCAGCTTCTGCTTGAACAGCATCGTCGATGTGCCGGGTTTTGACTTCTGAGTTCGCCAATCCGCCGTTCGCAATCGCCTGGCTGGGACGCGGCGGCTCGGTTTCGCACACGAGACGAAACATCTGATCGAGCCGCAGGCCATTCAAGTTGTAGGGCAACTGGCCGGTCAGCAACCGGTAGAGCACGACGCCGAGACTGTAAATATCTGTCGCCGTCGTCACCTGATCGCCGCGAAACTGTTCGGGGCTGGCGTAGGCCGGCGTCATCAAGCCGAGTTGCGTGGCCGTGCCGCGCTCGCCATCGTTTGTCTGCGAAACGACTTTCGCGATGCCGAAGTCGAGCAGCTTGACCTCGCCGCCCGGAGTAACAAGGATGTTCGACGGCTTGATGTCGCGATGCACGATCAGCCGCCGGTGCGCGTAGGAGACGGCGGCGCAGACCTGCCGGAATAAGTCGAGCCGCGCGTGGAGGGTCAGATCTCGCGTGCGGCAGTAGTCGTCAATAGGTTCGCCTTCGATGAACTCCATCACGTAGAAAGGCAGTCCATCGTCGCTCATCCCGCCGTCGAGGAGGCGCGCGATGTTTGGGTGCTCGAGTGAAGCAAGTATCTGCCGCTCGTTGCGGAAGCGGCGGGCGATCGTCTCCGTGTTTAGACCACTAAGAATAACTTTGAGCGCGACCTTCTGTTCGAACTGGCCGTCGTCACGCACCGCGGCGAAGACCGCGCCCATCCCGCCACGCCCGACTTCGCCCACGATGCGATAGCGTCCGATACGCTGGCCTTCGAGACGCGCGCCTTCGGCGAACGCGTGAGTCGCCAGCGGCGAGTGATCCAGCACGGTGTCGAAATCGGCAGCGAGCATTCGCTCGACCTCGCGGCGTGTGTCGACGTTGGGACAGGCCGAGTCGAGAAAAGCGCGTTGCGCGGGCGGTGCAAGGTCGACCGCGGCGTCGAAGATTCGTTTTATTTCTTGCCAGGTTTCAGGGGATATTTCGGAGGACATACGTTTGGGGGATGGTCCTGGTTTAAGTTAGCTGCGCCGCGAGCCATGCCTTGGCGCTGCGCCACTCGCGCTTGACGGTTGATTCGGAAGTTGAAAGGACTTCGGCCACTTCCTCATTCGAGAGGCCGGCAAAAAACTTCATCTCTACGATGCGCGCTTGCGTGTTATCGAGCGTCGCGAGACGGGTGAGAGCTTCGTCGAGCAATACCAGGTCAACCTCGCGCCGGCCTGAGAAGCCGGTTGCTTCGTCGAGCGGAAGCACGGTCGCGCCCGCGCCGCGTTTCTCGGAGCGGCGACTGACCGCGTGGTTGACGAGTATACGCCGCATCGTCTCGGCGGCGATGGAAAAGAAGTGCGCGCGGTTGCGCCAGTCAACCGAGTGCTGGTCGACAAGACGCAGGTAAGCCTCGTTTACGAGCGCAGTGGCTTGCAGTGTGTGTCCGGGGCGCTCGTTCGCAAGCTGGCGCGCAGCAATCCCCTTTAGCTCGCGATAGACGAGCGGCAACAGCTCGTCGAGCGCCGCGCGGTCGCCCGCTTGTGCCTGCCTGAGCAGCCCTGTTACACCATTCATCAGCTCTTCACTCATCTTCGCGCATTGCTCACGATTCACGCCTGGGAGCGTTGCATGCTTCTCTCGGTAGTCGCCTGAAAAAACTTTATCGCCGCCTGACCCTTCCGGCACGAATTTTTTGCGATTGGTTATGAGGGCGCATTTTGCCGCGCCCTTCGGGGAAGCCGCGGAGCGCGGTTGTCGCCATTATAAGTTCAACCACTGCGTTGTGATCAATATGCGCCGTGAGGATTCTTCCCCACTCCCTTGTCAGAGACAAAATTCAGGAGGCCTTTGCATGTACGTGCGACCATTAACCCTCAACCGAACCGCGTTCAAAATTCCCGCCAGCCGTGTAAACGAGCCGTGGTGGGTTGGACCGGCTTACTTGCTTTTCGCGTTACTGATCGGCGGCCTGTTGGCCACCGTGACTCAAGCCGCTTCCCTGTGGACGCATAAACCGACATCGGACATCAAATGGTATCGCGTGACTGACGTTGGCTCGATCCTGATCGGATCGAAGTCGGGACTTTACACGCTCGACGGCGCAAACGGGCAAACAATCTGGACCCGCAACGATCTCGCGGGCACCGAAGAGTTTGAAGTCGACATCATCGCCGGCACGCCGCTTCTCTTTGTCTCCGACACTTCGGGAGCTTTCAGCAAAGGCACGAAGCTCTTTGCTCTCGATCTTCTCACCGGCCAAAACATCTGGGAGACCGACAAACTGAAAGGCGCGACCGTCGCCGTCGAGCCGGTTTACGAGAAAGATTTGGTCCTGCTCGTCACCGTCCCAGACAATCGCGCGAACAAAGCAAAGCCGAAGGTCTCCGCGTTGCGCCTGACCACCGGGGAGATGGTCTGGGAAGCTGACTATCCGGACAACGTCGATCTTTATGGCATTGAACGTGGCAGTAAATACTTTCCGAAGTTTGATCTCTCAGGCGCTAACGAACCGCTGCACGACAGCGATTCGGTCTACTTCACATATGCCGGACTTCATCGCTATGCGCTCGAAGACGGCAAGCTCATGTGGAGTGTGAAATACGACGTGACCGAGGGTTCGATCAAACGCGGTAACGCCCAGGCGCTGATCGACGGCGAAACTATTTACACCTCGGCGAAGGGCCAGTTGCGCGCGATTGACAAACAGTCGGGCGCTGTCAAATGGACCAGCAAGGACTTCGGCGGCTCAGTTGCCGAGTTGAAACTCATCGGCGACGTGCTTTATGGCCGGCTCGGCGGCGCTTTCTACGACTTCGGCAAACGCGAGTATGTAAACAAGAAGCCGTTTGGTGTTGCCGCTGTTAACAAGGGCTCGGGCGCAACGCTTTGGTATTACGAGGGCGCCAAGGAAAGTGTGACGAACATGGTGGTCATTCCGAACGAGAACCTCGTTCTTCTCGCGGATGCCAAGAACGTGATCGCGCTCGATACGTCCAGCACTGGTAAGGCAAAAGAAGCTTACAAGATGAAGCTGGAGTTCAAGCACAACCTCGGCGCCGCAGCCACGGTGGCGAAGGTGGCGAAGTTTGGTTTTGGCGGTCTCTCGGCGATAGGTTCAAAAGGCGCTGACACGACCGACGAACCGGTCGCTCTTTACCGGCGTGAAAACGGCACTGTCGTCGTGCAAGGCAAGCAACACCTGCTCGCGTTCGATCCGCGTTCACGCAATATCGCGTGGTCGGTGAAATACGAAGCGCCGGGCGTGCCGGGTTGGCAAAAGATCGCGATGGCTGGTTTGACTGCGCTCGCCTACACCTCTGCGACTGCGGCCGCGGCGAACAGTTACTACGGCACGAGCCAAAACCGTTGGGCCAACAGTCAACGAATCAACTCGCTGGCCGCGTACGAACAATTCGTCAGCAAACGCTACAGCGCCACGAAAGCCAGCGGCAATTACGTCTACGTACTGACGACAGTCAAGGAAGGCAAAGAGAAAGGCGCCGGCTTGATTGGAGTTCACATGGAGACCGGCCGCGGCGACCGGCAGATCATGTTCAAGGACAAAGAGCCTGACTACCAGGTGGACGATGCCGAAGGCCGCGTCTTCAACCTGCGCAACTCAAAAGAACTGTCGGCGTTCACCGTCGACGCCGCACCACCAGCCGAGGAGAAGAAGGACGACAAGAACGATTAACCCACTGGAGGAAAGGGTCTACAAATCGTTCTTTGGGTGGTGTCTTAGTTAAGCTCTGCGTTCTCTGCGTGCCTTTGGGACCTCTGCGTAAACTTCGCTATAGGCGTGGTTAAACGCAGAGCACACAGAGACACGCAGAGAAAATAAGAGACCATTCTTTGTCTTCCGTACTCTCCCCTGTCCGTGTCTGTCCGTCGCCGCAATGAGTAGGGCAGACACGTTACTGCCGCTGCGTCCACGCACCGGCGACGGCACGAATCGCTTACGTCGCGACGCAGCGGCCCCGCCCTCACTAATTAGTCGAACACCATCCAAAATTTCGTTGACTACCATCTGAATTAATGTATACTGCCGCCCGATTCCCATGAACAGCCTGAGTACTCCTCGTTGAGCATCGCCTGATTCCGGCTGTCCTCATGAGCATCACAATCCCCTTACCCCCTAAACCGTGACCAGGAATCAACAGTAGATCTGCTAGGGGTCGAAATCTGTTGCAATGGGTTCCGACCGGTCTGTTGTCAGAACTGCTGAAACTCACAACCCACAAGCAGGAGGTAAATCAATGAGAAGGACTTGGCTGTATTTGAAGCTGGCAGTTCTCGTGCTGTCTGCCGCCATGATGTACACCAACGTCGAGAGCAACCGCGTGTTTGCTTTCGGATGCTCTGGCGGATGCGAAACCTCATCCGGGAACTGCAAGTGTCAAACCAGTACTTCATGCGGTTGCTTCATCGAACCGGGAGAAGCCGGGTGTGGGGTTTGTAAAGGGAAGAGCGACGAAGAAACCTAAAAAACGTCTCGACGAATTCCCATTACATTGCCGGACGTTGACGGATCTTTTCGTCAACGTCCGCTATCTGCGAGGAAAGTCATGAACTCAAATAAATTCAGAAAATACGTCGACACCATCACCACAATCCTCGTTGTAGCTATCTTTCTCACGGTAGCCGGCATGTATGTCCACGGCAGGTTCTTCAAGAAACAGGTCGATCCGCTCGGCAGCACGATACCCAAAGAGTCGCGACTGGCGGATGCGCTGCCGATTGAATACAAGACCCACTCGCGAACGCTGATTCTTGTCCTCGACAAAGATTGCGTCTACTGCGAACGCAGTGTCGGATTCTATAAGCGCTTACTCGATCTCCAGGTCACGAATACACAGTTCGTGGCCGTGCTGCAAAACGATGCGTGGGACGCAAAACAGTATCTCAGAAAGGAAGGACTCGAACGTTTACCGCACCTGGCAAACATTCCGTTGGGCCAACTGAAAATTTCCGTGCTGCCGACCTTGATACTGGTGGATCGTCTCGGAAGAGTTTTGGAATCGTGGTCGGGAGAACTCGACGAAGAACGGCAGGGACAGGTAGTGGAGGCTATCGGCAACAGATCGGAGCCCGCCAGCGATCGGAACCTGAATTCAACCTTCAATCTTTTTGATGAGACAAAACCCACACAAACAACTGCCCTCGACTCTGTTTCCCTGCAAAACATCATTGACGTCGACGCCGAAGGCTATCTCTACATCAAGAACGGCGACCAGATAGACAAGAGAACTATCGAAGGTGCAGTCGTCGAAAAAATTCCGTTTCCAGCCGAACTCGGAAGAGGTGAGATTTGCGCCGGCAGTGACGGCGACGTTCATTTCATCACGGATCAAAAAATAGTCACGTCGCGCCGCAAGGGCGAATCGCGACAGTTTGTCGAGACTCGTTTGCCGCACCAAATTTCTCCTGAGACCGCGCGCTACGATGCACCGCGAAGAAGCATTTTCATTCTTAGCAATTCAGCCAAAGACGGTCCGCCAAAGCACTCCGAACAGGTGTTGTACAAATTCAATCTCGGCAATGGCGAGCTTACGGAGGTTCACCGCGCACAGCTTCCAATCGTTTACAACTACGCCATTGGCCTGTGCCGGATTAACTATGTGATCGGGCGCGACAAACTGTTCGTCTCCGATCCTACCGAGTACAAAATCTCCGTCTATTCGCTGGAGAACAACTCCCTCTTGACTACCTTTACCCAACCATTCGAGCGCCCGCTCATCAGGAAAGAGGACGGCAAGTTTGACAGTCGAAATCTAACGGCAGCGGATCTGACACAACATGGGGCGCTTAAGCAGTATCCAGCCATCTTCGGGCTCGACTATATAACGTCGAAAAACCTGTTGCTGGTATGGACCAGCATCCGCAACTCAGCTCACGAGCAGATGATCGATGTCTTTGACGGCGAGCTTCGTCCGCTTGGCCGAGACTTTCGGCCCACGGAGCCGCTCTTCTCGAAGTATCATTTCGTCGGGGACAAAGTGATTGTTCCGGATTACGGGTTTGGCAAGGAGTTCCATTTGGATTCCCTGTCACCTCTGGAGCCGGCCTACTATAAACCGAGCAGGATTAAGTCGTTTCAGTTACTGGCCGGCCGGGAGTAGTCCTGGAGTTCGCGGAATGGAGTTTACCTACAGTCTCAGAACACTGGTTAGGAATCCTGTTTTCACCGGGGCAGTGGTCGTGATGCTCGCCATCGGGATTGGCGCGAGCGCGGCGATCTTTGGGGTGCTCGATCGGCTGTTTATTCGACCGCTGCCGTTCAAGGACCAGGATCAAATTGTCTCACTGGAGAAGGCTTGGCCGCTGTTCGAGAATTCATCGGGGGACGGTGAGTTCGCCGGACAGGCGGACGACGCGTTTGAGGGTGTGGCCCAGTATGAGATCGGCCGAGTCACTCTCGGAGGCGGAACAGCTCCCGAGGTTATTCGAGTGGCGCGAACGTCGAGAAGCTTTTTTTCAATTCTCGGTGTTGGGCCAGAGGTCGGGTATTTCTTTTCCGCGCCCAGTCTCCCTGGTCCGTCTGCACAGCAAGACGATGTAGCAGTACTCAGTCACAGTGTGTGGCGCAGGGTTTTCAACCAGGATGCCGCGATCGCCGGCAGACAGATCACTCTCAACGGTCGTTCATTCACAGTCCTGGGCGTTATGCCGTCAGAGTTTCTCTTCCTGGTGCGCGGAAGAGAAGCTGATGCGTGGATTCCCCTCGTCCCGGACGACTCACTGGTTAAGACTGCACAGGAGGAAGGACGCGGCACTATCGCGCGTTTGAAACCTGGTCTCACGCTCGATCAGGCGCAAGCGAGAACGGACGTTGTTTTCGAGCGAATCACACAAGCGCAGCCTCAACTCAAACTGAAATCAAAAGATCGAATTCTGCTGACCCAGTTGCGCGATCATTGGTTTGGCAACTTGCGCTCGCCACTGCTGCTGTTGCTGGGCGCCGGCATTTGTCTTTTGTTGATAGCCGGCGCCAACACCATGAGCTTGATGATCGCCCGCTCCGCCGAACGCGAGAAAGACATGGCGATCAGAATGGCTCTCGGGGCCGGCTGGATACAGATGATGCGACAGCATTTGATCGAAAGTTTGTGTCTGGGCATCGCGGGAAGCGTGCTGGGACTGCTGATCGCGTATTGGGCCACGAAAGCGATGCTCGCGCTGAGTCCGACGCCGATTCCTCATCCGGAAGAAGTCGGGATAAATCTCAGGATTATTGCCTTTGCGTTTGCTATTGCGATCCCGGCGGCAGTTATTCCGGGTTTGATTGGCGCGTGGCGAGTATCCAGAACGTCGATCAGATCCATGGTCAATGAAGGTTCGGTCAGAAGTGGTGCTCTTTTATCACCACGCCTGAGAAAGCTGCTCATCGTTTCGGAAGTTGCGTTAACAGTGCTGGTGCTGATCAATGCCGGCTTGCTGTTCCGAAGTTTCCGCGAGTTGTTGCAGGAGAAGATCGGATTTGACACTCAGAATGTGTTGACGCTGGAAGTTGCGCCACTTACCACCAGGTATCCGGACGCGCAGAAACGCAGCGCGCTGTATCAGCAAATCATCGATCGAGCCCGGAGTCTTCCGGGCGTCACACACGCCGGCACAGTCAACTATCTCCCCATCTTCTCCGGAAGCCTGATTCTTCCTGTCAGTCTTCAGGAACGCGTTGTTCCTCCGGAACAGGGCTTTTCGTGGACGTATCGAGTCGCCAGTTCCGACTACTTCAACACTATGAAGATCCCCATCGTCGAAGGCCGCTCCTTTGCCGAACACGATGGTGTGGATGCGCCGCGGGTCGTGATCCTCGACCAATCAGCAGCCGCATATTTGAAGCAGAACTTTTTCCCCAACGAGACTGTTCTGGGCAAGCACATAATTCTTAACTTCGATAAACCTATTGCTTTCGAGATCATTGGAATCGCCGGTGATATTCGGCAACAGGGTTTGGACATCACGACGTATCCCGGGTTCTATTTGCATGCGCTGCAACGTCCGCCGTCTGTTTCCAATCTGGTTGTCCGCACGACGTCCGATCCGGTCAGCATTGCCGGACTGATGCGCAAGGCGATCTCGGAAGTCGATAAAGATCTGCCCGTGAGCGATCTGCGGCTAATGGAAAAGCAGGTGAGTGAGTCAGTATCGCGGCGGCGGTTTGGCCTGCTGCTCACGAGCATACTGGGCACGGCAGCTTTATTACTTTCAATGCTCGGTCTTTACAGCCTGATGTCGCATATCGTTTTACACCGGACGCATGAGATTGGAATCCGAATGGCGTTGGGCGCAAGCGTTTGGGACGTACTGAAACTGATATTGAAACAGGCGCTGGTATTGGTGATCATCGGCCTCGCCCTGGGCACAGCGATCTCCATTGCCACGGGGCGATTAATTTCGAGTTTGCTGTTCGGCGTGAGCTCGACCGATCAATTGACGCTGGCGGGAGTGGCGCTGATCTTGATCGTCGTTGCGCTTATCGCCTGCTACATCCCGGCGCGCCGGGCAATGAAGGTCGATCCGATCGAGGCGTTGCGATACGAGTAACGGGCATGTATTCGGTCTCACTTTAAAACGGCCAGAAGATCGGAACCAGCCACATCACAATCGCAAATACCGCGATCGTTAGCAGCGAGCCTACTTTTAGAAAATCCACAAACCGATAACGCCCCGGTGTGTAGACCAGGACACAAGCGGGTTCGAGTGGCGTCAGAAACGAGCAGGAAGCCGCGTAGGTAACGGTGATCGCAAATGTTCTCGGGTTTAGCCCGAGCGCGAGAGCGGTCTTCACAGATATTGGCAGCATTACAAGCGCGGCCGCCTGATTCGACATTGGCTGCGTCAGGGCCACCGTCATCACGAAGAATCCGGCCAGTACCGCTTGTGGTCCATACTGGCCCGTGCCTCTCACGATCCAGTCGGCGAGATACTGATCCGCATGAGTCTTTTCCATCGCCACGCCGAAACTCATCATGCAGGCAATCAGGATCAGTAACCGCCAATCGATGATTTCGTAAACTTCCGACATGCGCACCGATTGCGTGGCCAGCAGAATCATGACGCCGATAAGAACAGCGATCGGCAAGGGAACGAGATGTGTTAATGAGAAAAAGAGAAAGACGCCAAAGGCCAGCAACGCCCAGCGCCTCTTCTCCGGTCGCGGATGTTTTTCGGAAACCTCTTCCAAAAGCAGTATCTGACCATCGGCGGCAAGAGCTTCAACCTGTTCACGATTCCCCTGTATCAACAGCACATCGCCGAATCGCAGGCGTAACCTGCTGATCTTCGAAAGCAGATCCACTCCATGGCGATCGATAGCTAATACGACGACGCCGTATCGCTTGCGAATGTCGAGGCGTTTCGGTGTTCGGCCGATGAAGTTTGAACCACGAGGCAGCATCGCTTCGAAGAGTTCCGTGTCTTTGCTCTCCAGAACGGAATCGTTCAACTTGAATTCCGGTTTGATCTCGATGCCGGCTTCGGCTTTTACTTTCAGGATGTCTTCAACTCGACCCTGGACCAGCAATAGATCGTCGGCGTTTATCTGCGCCTCCGGGTTGGGCGCGATCCTGCGTTCCTCACCTCTGAGAATGCCGAGCACAGTTAGATCGAGTTCATCGCCAATGCGGGCCTCAGCCAGCGATTTACCAATCAAAGGAGAGTCGTCCAGCACTATGACTTCGGTCATGTACTGTCTGACGTGATATTGCTCGGTCAAAGATTCAGCCGACTTTCTGCGAGGCAGCAGGCGCAGTCCTAACACCAACATGTAGAGCATGCCTGCGGCAACAATAACCACTCCCACGCTAGTCAGCTCAAACATCGTAAAGGGCTGGATTCCGTAACGCGGCAGAGCGCCGCTTACCGCCAGGTTGGTTGACGTTCCTATCAACGTGCAGGTGCCGCCGAGGATGGCGCCGAACGCGAGCGGCATTAGTAGTTTTGAAGAACTGATATTTCTGCGCGCGGCGATACCTAACACGACGGGAAGAAACATTGCCGTTGTCGTCGTGTTCTTCATCACCGCGGCACAAAACGCGGCGGCGAACATGATCAATGCGGTGATGCGAAACTCACTTTCGCCTGCGACGCGGTGTAAGCGGCGTCCGACCAGATCGATCACGCCGGTTTTGGCGAGTCCTCCCGTCAGGATGAAGAGACCCGCGATTGTTATGACGATGTCGTTGCCAAATCCTGCGAAAGCTTCGCCGACAGTCAAGGTGTTGGTGAGCACCAACGTCATGACCAGCAGCAATGAGACGACCTCGATCGGTATTCGTTCGAGGCTAAAGAGAATTAGGGCGACGATCAGCAGCGCGAGGACGATTGCAATCTGGGTTGTCATTTATTTGAGGTTCTCGTTCGATGTGTTCTCGTCGAGAGACCTTAAGGAGTTTAGGTTACAAATAACTCGCTTAAGAATAACAAACCGATGAACATAGCCGGAATGGCTTTGCCCAAGAAGTCTCCCGCAAAGGCGCAAAGGCGCAAAGACGCAAAGAAAACCCTTAGTAACGCGGCAGCGCTTTGCGCCTTTGCGGGAGACTTTTTGCGCAAGCCTGCAGTAGGTGTCTTTTATTCAAACCCAAGCCGGTAAAGCTGGGTCTTGAACCCGCCTGCGTTGGCCCCGTCTCCGGTGTAGGAGGCGCCGATTGCAAGCACTATGTAGCAAGCCTTAGCCCACTCAAAAATCGGATGTTGTCCGTGCGGCGCGCGGTCATTTTTTACCTGAATCAGGCGGCAAGGCAGATCGACTGTTACGCTTGATCCCACGCTCAGATCGTTTTTCTTAATGGAGTAGATCGTCCTGCCATTTGAGACGCAGAATGCTCCCGTAAGCACGTCGGCAATGCTGACGGCAGGATGCGATTTGTATTGCAGTGCCGGAGTCTTCAAGGGCCGGGTATCCGTGATCATGTTGGTGACAGCGCCGGGAAGCGAGAGCGACTTGTAGCGTCTCAAGTCAGACCGGAAAATGTATGAAACAACCACGCCCTGATTGTTCGCTTGAGAATGGACACAAAAGAGCTCGCCGAAATTGCCGAACAGGACCGCCTCGGCTCTGCCCGTCCCCGCAATCGGAATCACGTACGACCTAAACTCTCGCAGGACGTCGAGCACGAGCAAACCACCGTCGATGCCTATCAGGGCAAACTCGCCATCCGGCGACACCGACATCGGCGGGGCGGAAACAGACGAGACCCAGGCCGGGGCGTTCGGAACACGATTCTGCGTGCTGATTCCCTGCACTGAATCCAACGAGTAGTCGCCGACGTCGACCAACTTGTCTTGCGAGATTTTTTTCCTCGAGTACGTGTAGCTGTATTTAGTGGTCTGGCCCACTTTCTCCTCTTTCATCAACAGAAGCCCGATCGCGGTTCCCTTTGGATGAACCGCCAGGGCGACGATCGAAGTTGGACCAGTCAACGTAAATCTCTGTTTTTCCTGGAGGGTAAGATCCCGCAGGAAGATGGTGTTGCCGCCGAACGCCCCGGCTACCCGGTCGCCCACCACGCCGATGCTGTTGGGAACGGAAAAAATTGAAAAGACATTCTTGCCCTCAACAGAGACACTGCCCATGTCGACGAACGAGGGAACAGTCATCTGCCGCGTGTTCACGGCTGACAGATTTTGCGGCGGCGTGGCCGCCAGGTAAAACGAGTTGCCGTCTGCGGCGGGCACGCCATCGCCAATAAAAATCCCGTCGAGATCCTTCTTCACGTGGTAACGGATCGCGCATTCGTAAAGATCAGGTTCTTTGAACGAAACAGATTCGACGTGAAGCACGCCGGCTTTTTCCGGGTTGATGCGGATCAATTTGCTTTGCGCAGTGGTGCGCGGAGAAATTTCGATGCCGTGCGGCATAGCGAGATCGACGTCGACGTCCAACTCACCGGCGCCGGTTACGAAAAGCGTGAATTTTGGCGTGTCGTACTTGATCGTGATCGGCGTGTCGGGCCTGTATTCGTTGGAGTTTCTGCCCTTGAGCGGTTCCAGCGGGCGCCGGAGTGCAAACATATAACCGCTCAAACTCTTGACCGTCAGCTTAACGCCCTCCAGGAGTGGCTTCGCAGACGGAATGACGATCGTTGTTCCCGGCGTGTGGTGAACTGAAGTTCCGGGTATTTCGGCAACGGACACCTGGCCCTGTTCGTCAATTTTCAGACGTTTCAAGACTGATGTGATCAGCGAATGGCCGGGCCCCTGAAACTCGATCTCGAGCATGTAGTCCTGCCCGACGCCTTCACGCATATAAGCCATGTAGCGCAACACAATCGGCGCCGGCTCGGCCTCGTTACAGCGAAACTCGAACGTCTCGGTCTTCCGCCAATTAAAATCTTTCGGCGCATCTAAAAGTTCGGCGGGTCCGAAGGCGCTGAAATCGTCGAGTCCCGCTTTGCGGTAGACGTCGCTCATCGGGCCAAAATCGATGCCGGTATCGTTTTTGATCGTGTACTTCCGCTTACCGAAGTACGGCGGCAGATCTTTACTCGGGAAGTCAGCGAAAAACTCCGGCGAGAAGAGATGTTCGAAAGCGCCCGAGAGCGTATACGCCTTCCTGTTCGACTCGACAACCCAAAGACGATTGGAAGAGGTGGAACGGAAAGCAGCAACCGCCGGCGGTTGCACCTGCAAACCGCGACCGCACGGCATCCAGTGGTCCTGTTGCGGGTTGTAGACCAGATCCTGCGTCATCCTTGCCGTCGGCCGTTTGGTAATGATGTATTTCAGCAAACCGGTTACATCGAGTGATTCGATCTGCGGGATTGAAGTTGGGCCAAGGACCACCAGCACTCTCCCCAGCGGCACCAGCAGGCCACGGAAGATCATCGACCGCCCATCCTTCGCAGCTCGCGCAGCCTCGGCAGGTTGATCGAGATTGCCGTTCGAGTTTTGCCGGAAACGGAACATGTGTCCCGAGCCCTGGTGCAACGCAAAAAGCGCGTTATCGAAAACCACCAGACGAAATCCGCGTAACGCCTCGAGCAGCGGTTCTCGTTGTAACTTAACCTGCGGTTTGAATGTCACCGAGAATGTTCGCCGGTATCCTTCGGAACCAACAGCTTCGACGGCAATATAGACGCGATCGCCAAGCGCCGTCAGATCGGCTGTCTTGCTCGACTGGCGCACCAACGACTTGACCGTGTCCGGGAGATCTACCGGCGATCCATCACGCTGCCCTTTCAGTGTATAGCGGACCAGTTGCAAGCCATCGTCGTTTGTTTGTTCCAATACGACGAAGCCGTTATCAAAGGCCGTAACGGCCAGTCGCGCTTTGACGTTTCCGGATGAAACTCTCGTGAAATCAAGGTCATTATTAGTTCCGTCAGACACTCCCACTTCCGCCAGCCAAAAACCCTCAGTGGTAATCAATGCCATTTTTGGCGCGGCTACCGCGAGACCAACCGGGTTGCCGCTTACTGCGATCTCCTTGGGACGCCAGGCGGCAACAATGAACTGATCGGTCTTTTCATCCTTCCTTTCGTTGTTAACCTGAGTTTGCAGGAGAGCCGTCACCGTACCCTCGGTTTCCGGCGCGACAACACGCCACACACCCGAGCCCTGGTAAGTTTGGCTGACACCCTGTTCGGTCAACTTCAATTCGATCTCGTAATCGTTGCCAACGGAAAGCCACGTCTTTTCGATTCCCCAAACCGCCCAATCGACTTCGAGCACGCCATGCGGCATCACTCGTTTCGGACGTGCGGCAAGGAAAGCGTAATCATCCGGCGACAGGATGCCGAGATGCAGAGTTCTCACCACCATCTCGTTTGGCTTCCGATCTGCGCCTCGAACTTCCGCTTGCAGGATGTAAGTCGCCGCGCCCACCGCGAAGATTTCGAGCGCCCCTTTTCTGATCTTGTACGTTGCAGCTTCATCCGCGCTGAGCGACAGTTGTGAGTTACCGGCCGGCAATGGTCCATATAACGTGGCGCTCACGCCATTCTCGATTTCCCACTCGATCTTCACCTTCGATCCGGGTTTGATCTGACTCGGACTCGGATGGGCCACCGTCAACGTCACTTTTGGCGAGGTCGTGGCATCCGCGCTGGTCATCTCGAGCTTGCCGTCCGTCTGTTTCCCGCTGCGGCCTTCGTTTGGATAACGATAGCTGTAAGGAATTTCTACGTGGACAGGTTTGTCCTGGGGCGTGAGAGGAATATGCACGTTGAATTGTGCCCCCTCGGCAAACGCAACAGGCGTCACCTTCTTCCCGGTTTCATCAAGGTCGTTGATTAAGCGAATGACTGCGAGCGATTCGGTGCGCTCCGTCGCGGCCCACGCCGACCAGCCCGTGGCGGCTGTCACGACGTTGGCGAGACTTTCCTTGCTCGCCGTGGTCCTCTCGTTCAGATTTTTTTGATGTGCTCGTTCGACCGCATCGCGGATTTCCTTCGACACCAGGTACAACGGCATTTTCAACTCGATCGATAGAGCTTTTGGCAACGGTTCGGCGCCGCTGTTCTTGACAAGTATGTCGAGTTGCGTGGAACTCACTCCAGCAATCGTCAGGCTAAGAGTTGCGTTGTCTGCCATCGTGTTCTCCTCGATTTATTCTTCTGGTGTCAAAAGCACGAGCCGTCCCTCGGCCGCTGTGACCGGCTGTTCGCCGAAGTAGGTTGTATCAAACGGCGCGAGCGCCGCCGCCGAGTCGCCGGTCATTGGGGCAAAGAAATTCCATTGGCCCTTGTCACCAGCGGGCGCCGGCAAGGCGATCCTGTCGGGTTGCAGCAACACTGGACCAACGCGGAAGGATGTCTCCAGGCGTGTTACTGCTTTATCCAGCTCCGCATGGCCCAAAGTAATCTCTTTTGCAGGAACAAGACCGCATGCGGCCTGCACCGAACCCCACGGATCCATCAGCATCGTTAACCGCGCCGGCTCGCGAAAGCCAAGAGAAATTCTGTCAGTTTTTAGTTGTGCGATGTAACCGGAGCGCAAGTCGTCAATCGGCTTGGGGAGATGCGCGGCGATGAGGCGATTGTAATCACCGTTGACAAAATAGCCGATCAGTCCGTCCTCGGTGTTGTGCGAACAACCTAGATTGGCGGGGACGAGTAAGTCGTCAAGCATCGCGTCGCCGGTACTTGCCGGACGAGTTTGCGGAGCGTCCTTGTGAGGGTCGGTCCATGCTTTGCCAAAAAGTTCCAGGCCGAGGTTTGCACTTACCAGGGCGAGTGGCCGGCCGAAGAGCACTGCTTCACGGCGAGCCGCAGCCGGCCGGATGCGTTGCAACGAGCGATCGATCAGCGTCAACAAATCGAGCAGGCGTGGGTTCGGCGCGGGCGCAGCATCGTCCTGGACCAACGCGGCGGCAAAATCTCGCAGACATTGATTGCGAATATCCGCGAGCGAGGAACCAGTCGTGACCGCACGCCACTTAACGCGCCAGCCATTGCGATCTCTTGTAATGACGAGTTCGCCGGCCAGGCGGCCGCTTTTCTCGCAAACTACGAGGGCGTGATCGAGTGGATTGTAAAAGATCCAACCGCAGATCGGGCCTAACGGATCGTTACTGTCTGCGTCTGTTGCAGTGAACCGGAAATTCAACCGCGCCGGCTGGATGACGCGAGGCGGCATGGCGACATATTCCTGATCGTCGTGCCAGCGCATGCGTGGGTGAAAAACCTGTCCCGCTGAAGTATTGCCGGCGGGAGTGCCGCCAAGCAGATCGGCCCATTGACCGAAATCATCCACCAGCCAGAGTTCGTCGATCTTGAACACGCCCGTTCGGAGCGTGCTGAACGGCGGCGGGCGAAGAGCCTCATCAGTTGGCGGCGCGAGACGTTCGTTGCCCATCGTTGCGCCTTCGAGCAACCCCCTGATCTCGTTTTCGAGTGATCTAAGATCTTTCTCCTCGATCCAGGGATTAGCCGCATCGGGCATGATTTGCGGCGCCGTCACATCGCGGTTGAGCAAAGTTTGATGAAAGCCGCTCAAAGACTGGCCCATCAAACCGGACTGGCCGAGTTTTTTGAGCGTCTCATCCCAGATGATGTTGTAATCCTTGAGAATGTCCACGACTTTCGGCGGGAAGGCCGGATTACTTTGCTCATCCTGATCGAGAAGTGAACGCAACGTCTTGATGGGATCTTTGAAAATACGTTCGTCTATTGGGCTGAGCAGGCTGCGTCCGCGCACGGTTATGCCAGTGCTCCGGATGAAGGGCTCCAACGATTTGCGATCCAACGGTTCATAATCGTGATCGGCAAGCGGCCATGTTGGACCAAAGTCCTTACCGTTTTGATCCTTGCGCGGCGCAAGCTGCGGCGTGGTCGGAAACCAGGTGATCTGCCAGTCGAGAAAAAGCGGCGACCAGGGCTGCCGGCCCCATAACTCTGCCAAACGCGAGGGACGGATCTCCGTTCCGTCCGGCGTGCGGAAGTAAACCTGATCGCCCGGAGTCGTTTTGCGATTGCCGTCCCACTCCATCGATCTTGTTATTCGTTGCAGCCACTCCTGCCAGGCCAGTGCCGTGTTGAACTGTTTGCTTGCCGGCAGGGTTTTCTCAACCAGGTGACTCGTGGCCTGTTCGACAAGAGATGCTTCGTTGACGAGGCGATTCAGAATATCAGCGCGCGGCGCGAAGTGAGGCAATGCTGCGGCGATGTCCTGAATGCCGGCAGCGCTATTGAACGGCGCGGATTTCTCGTCGACGATGACTTCAGCTTTCGTGGCGATTTGTTCCGGTAACCGGCATGGCAGCGTATTTGGAAAGCGGTGTTTGGTTGTCACGCCGGAGTTTTCGACGACGATCACCGGATCAGCCGGAGTCCAGAAACGTGGAGCGGCGTCTGAGCGAAGCTCGAGTTTCTTTGCGAGTTTCTTCCGGAGCTGTTCCGGCAGTGAGGTTAACGTTTGCAGTTTACCCGCGCGTGTATTGCGTAGATCTGAAAGCCGCGCGGCCAGCTTTTGGCAGTCATCTGTTTCCGTATCGAGGTTGGCGTCGGGATCGTAAGATTTGGCTACCAACTTCCACCAGCGCGCGTACAGATCCTGCTGCAAGGCGACGATCTCGCGTGTAAGGGCATCTGCTTCGGCTTGAAGTTTATTGAGTTGGGCGAGTTCGATGAGTTGATCCGCCGTAGGCTTGACCTTGGTTTCTGCTGCCGCGGCTGCGGGATCGGTTGGAAATACGCCTTGATTGTCTGCCGGCTGCCGGATGGTCCACACCTTGCCCGCTTCAACTGCAGAAAACCAGTGCTGATGGACCGTGTGGTCGCGCGGCGCGGTGTTCCAACTGGCGACAAGTGAATCGGTTTGATTGTAGATAACCGCCTCGAGTGCTTTCCAAAGGTTCGGCTTGTCTTTGGCCCCGCTGAATCCACTGGACACCAACGACACGAGGGCATCCTCCGCGGTATTGCCCACACCTACTTTGAAAGACAATGGCGGTATCGAAAGGACGTCTTCCACTGGCGGCGCGCCGGGATAACCGAGCATCGATCCCTTGTATTGCGAAGTCCAATAGTTGACCTGGACCGTCATGCCGTGAAAGAGACAACTTCGCTGTAGCAGGTCGGCCGGTGGATTGGAATCGGTTTTCCAGCCAAGCGAGTCGAGCACGTCTTTAGCGGTGATGTCGCGTGTATCGGAGAGTTGCGCACGAATCGCAGACAACGGTTCTGCTTGATCGTTGTGATACCAACCCACCAACAAATAACTGATCGTTGTCTCTTTCGGAACTGCGCCACTGTTGCGCAAGTCATTGAGAGTGTCGTGCCAGGAAAGAACGTTCTTGTTCTCGGCGATGAAGGCAGTGAAAGTTGGCGAGCCCGTGTGCGCGTTTCCGACTGCCGTGATGTTTGGGTGATCGCCTTGAAACTTTGCCGCGCTGAAATCTTCAAGCGCAACGACTTTACCTACTTTGCGGGCTTCAAACTTGCTGTCGCCACGAAAGAGTAAACTGCTGGGCGCAGCCGGATCTCCGACGAGGCTGCTATCCAAAAACCAGGCTTTGGTTTTCTGCGGTTCCCCGCCCCGCCGGCTAAAGCGCACGATCAGCCATTGATCCGGCAGCGCCGGGAAATCGAGCGAGCCGACCTTGTGTGCGTGCCGGAGTCCTGAAGGCAACACCCAGTGCAGGTAAACCCCGCGATGCTCGTCTTTGGGCCACAACGCCTGCGGCACGATGAGTTGATCCGCCGACTTCCCGTCAAATCTTCGGCTGGCGCCGAAAAATGGTTTGGGCGCGGGCGTCGCGAGCATAGTTGTCAGCGAAAGATAATCCTGCGCCAGCGGCGCCCAGCGCCCGCTGTTCGCAACGTAGCGATCGCCTTCGCGCACCAGGGCGCCCCTTCGTTTAATCACCAGGTCGTCGACGACGAGGGCTTGCACCTTGATGGGCACGAGCAGGTGCTGTCCATTTGGCATAAAGTTCCTCTACCAGGCTTTGTCTTTCTCTGCATTCTCTGCGGGGACTCTGTGTTCTCTGCGTTAGCTCGCGGTTGTAGCGAAAGTTAGTGCCGAGAACACAGAGACCCCGCAGAGAACGCAGAGAAACTCTTATTTCCACTCGATAACTTGCTCTTCAGGTTTGCGCAGCATCTTCACGGCGAGCTGGGCCGAACCGCTGCACGCCAACTTGTTACGCAACGCGGCGATATCGACCACGCCTTCAACTGCATCGCGACGCTTAAAGTCGCGTTTGACGTTAACCCGCTCGCTTGATTCGATCTCGCCATCACTCGTAACACCAAACGTGAGACCTTCGCGCGGTTCACGAAAGACGAGTTGATCGATCGAGCCACGCACCAGGCAGAACAACACGCCATCAGAAACCTGATCGTAACGAAGAATCGCCGGCAGCTTCTGATCTGCCGCGGCGCTGGTCTTGACGTTCACCTCGATTCCCGGCCAGCCCGCGACAACGCTCGAACGCATTAGAAATCCTGACTTCGGAATGTCCATGTAACGCTCTGTCGGATTCCATTCCGGTCGCTTGCCCTGCAAGCGCAAGCGATACTGATAAACGATCTTCGAGAGCGTAGCCTGCAACCCGGCCCGCCCGGCCAGATCCTTCTCTCCAAGCGCAGAGACTGCGATGCTCAGCGCGCCGTCCACCAGGGCTGCAACCCAGTTGTCGTCCAGATGAAAGAAGCGCACCGACTCGGGCGCCAACAACCACGGATGCGGCACGAGGTAATGAAACGGCACCGGGTAAAGCAATACGAGACGCGCCAGCCACTCGACCAGATCGTTAGTGATAACAATCTCTTCGCCTGGTTGCGGCTCAACAACACCGCGGTGCAGTTCGATAAACTCTTCGATCTGATGAGCAAACTCCGCGGCGTTTTGCGACTGCTCGACAAAGAGCCGCATTCCTTTGGTAAACGCAGGTGAACCGAGCGCGAGCAACCGGCCGAGCTCCCATGCTGCTGCGTACGACACGTCCATAACGCCCGTGCGTTCGTCAAAGATAAGCGCCGCATCGGCAAGCTTGAACGCCGACTGGTCCATCGGCCGCCTGGCCACGGGCGACAATGGACCACGATACCAGGCGAAGGCAGGTGTGCTATCCAGCGGTTTGTAGTCCAGCGGGACGTAGCCTTTCGCAAACGCCTGGTTCACGTCGTCACTGGCCGACGGCGCCGGCAGTGTCACTCCAAATTGCGTGGCGTTCTTGCGCAACTGCTGCATCAATCCTGCGAAAGAATCGTTGCCTGAGCTGTCGCACACGAAACTCCAGCTCGCGAGAGCAATTAAACGTAAGCATTGCGCCGGAGATTGATCGCCCGGCGCATTGAGCAGTTTCTCCCAACCCTCGAGCGAAACGAGATGAATCGTGCTCGCGCCGGCGGGCGGGAAACGATTAGCCACGATTACTGAGAACTCGCCGTTAGCAACCATCTCGACTGGAATCTTGTCCGCGATATCGACGTGACGAATGTGCGCCAGGAACGGCAACTCTTCGCGACGTGGACACGCTTTCAGAAACAGCTTCGAATCCAGGTCGAGGAGCCGCACGGGCGTGTTGGCATCTTCCGTGTGAGTGATCTTCGGCAGCAGGATTCGCTCGCCTTGTTCGAGCCGCGTCCAGGGTTCGACGGCAGGCTGGTCTGGTTGCAGATCGGCTACCTTGCCGTTCTTCACGATCACCCGGCCATCGCGTATCTCCTGTTCGGAGAGCACCAGCAATGCGAGCCACGGTTCTCGCGCTGAGAGAGTGCGCTCCCAGGGAAGATTGCGCGTGCGAAGCACTACGTGCGGCAGAACATTTTGATAGTTGGCGGTGCCGTTGGGTGGTGGGAAATAGGCCTGGATCTCGTCTGGTTCGATTGAATACCGCGGCGCCATGACCTCAAACTTCTGGTCGCGATAGTAATGGCGCTCCGCTTCACCTTCGAGCGTTACGGTTTGTTGCAGTACGAATCGATATGATCCACCAGGTAATGGCGCTTCGTAGTTGTCATACAACCTCATCAGCTCTGTTGGGGGAATCTCAGTAGCCATGACTCTCTTTTGTTCTTATTGGTTTAACTGACTCTTCTCTGCATATCTCTGCGGTCCTCTGTGTTCTCTGCGTTTTCTATTGCCACAACCGCGAGTTAATGCAGAGAACACAGAGGACCGCAGAGATACGCAGAGAGATCACAAGCCACCCGCGCCGGCCAGCGGGTCGGCTTGCAAATCGCGGAAGCGCGGCTCCGCCTGCGGTTTCCAGCCGAGACTGAAGCCAACCGAGGCCAGCGCCTCCACGATCTCTTTTTGTTGCGTCTGCTTCGAAACCATCACCGGTTGCACACTGCGTGAATGCGTGGTTGACGGAAAACTCTGCGTCTCATGCCACTTCTTCACGATCGCGACCTCGAGCGGATGCCACGTGATATTGCCCAGCGGCGCATTGGGACCGAGCTTTCCTAACGGCGGCTTGAGACGTTTAAGTCCGACGATACAACCCGGGATCACCCTCGCGCTGGGCTCAGATTGTTTTAGAGTCGGTTTGGCCTCATCCCAGAGAGCCGCAGGCAACGAGCCAGTCTCCTCTACCACCGTCCATTGCGACAGGTTCACCGGCGTTGTAGTCGATCCCTCATCGCGCACAACGGTGACGTTGAGCACCGACCCGAGCTTCTTACCCATCGGATGCGCGCCCAACGCGCTCGCCGACTTCTTCGGTTGCAATCCCTGGCTGTCGAGATCGATCTCGCTTGTGACCATCATCGACTGTCCGCTCGACTTGAGTTCCTGAAGACCTTTCAAGTTGGACTTGAGAGTGCCAACGTTCAGAGTCGCCGCCGGAACGACAGTTGAACCAGACAATTCCAACTCATCTCCCCGAACCTTCCACGCAGTGTCGTCCTGTTGCTGTTGTTGCGCGCGGCGATCGCGGGGAAGCGTGTTGAGATTATTACGCCCTGCGGCCAGGTTGGGTTGGGTGATCGGAAAAGCCTTGACCGCAGTGTTACCCGGTCTCGTATCTTCTCCGCTCACACTCAGAAAGTCGTGACAAAACTGCTTCCACGTCTTAATCAGTTCCGGTTGTTGCTGGCGCGGACTGCCAAACTCGATAGCAAAGGAAATGACCACCAGATCGATGTGAGCAATGCCGCCCACCGGCGGGCCCCACATCATTATCGACGCCCCGATAGTCGCCTTGATCGACGTGAGAAAGAACGAAGCTTCCACTCGCAACGAAATGCCAAGTTCGGCTTCGAAGTAAAGCGGGCTCCAATTGATGATGACGTCGAGATAGGCAGTGAACCAGGCGGAGATGCGTCCGGAGTGAAACGTCGCCTCTAACTTCGCGCCGAGCATGCCGCATGAAGGCGTGATCGCGAGATAAACGCCGCCCTTGATCGTCAGGTTGTTGTTGACCGGCCAGTTCAAGCCGAGTCGCGGCACGAGCGGATAATGCGCCGGACGGCGAAAGCGCGGGTG
Organism: Pyrinomonadaceae bacterium; assembly: GCA_035276045.1. Lineage (GTDB taxonomy): Bacteria > Acidobacteriota > Blastocatellia > Pyrinomonadales > Pyrinomonadaceae > PSRF01. Next base: position 42,256 of record DATELZ010000147.1, read on the forward strand.
ATAACCTCCAAGCGTGAGAACGAGATCGCCTTTGTTTGGACCATCGAACCAGATAAAGAGAGCAAACCCACCCGTCAGCTTGCAGTCGGTATTGATGATCCAGGAATTACTCGTGAGCAGGGCTTGTAACTTGAACGTTCCTTCGCTCGGTTTCAACGACATCAGGATTTGCAGCTCGACGTAACAGATCGGCGCGGCTGTTAAATCGCGTGTATGTCTGAATCGGGCAAGGCCCAGCAATGAAATTTCGAGCTCGTTGCCCCACTGCACAACGGCGAGAGCGAAACAATCGACAACGCCTGAGATCGTGAAGCGCACCCCTAAACAAGCGAACTGCTGGCCTCCTTCAGGGACCACGTGGTCCTTCATCTTCTCCAGCATCGCCGTCGGATCTGCGAGCGTTTTGCCCATCTGTTCGCGCGGATCGAGGCTCTTGCTTTCGTCCTGGTAGCCGCCCTCGCCCATGACCATCTGGACGAGGGGAAACTCGGCCACGTTTTCGATCCTGGGGATAATCATGCGGCGGTTGTAGCCATAGCCGAGCGCAATTCCCGTGAACACAATTGGACCAAAAGCCGGTCCGCATCCGGTGGCGGAATTCAACGTCGCGTAGACGAAGAAAGTCTTCTCAGGCCGGAGGATGTTGAGCTTGCCGTCATCCTCGGTGATTGTATAGACCTTCTCGTCAGTCGTGCGCAGCTCCCATTTCCCGACCGTGTTGCTAACCTTTATGGGTCTGCTGGCAGCGGGCGTAAGCTTGTTCTCGATCAGTTTCTTGCGCAGCTTGTCGTGCACGTTGCCGTTGTAGAGAGCCATGACGATCTCGCTCTCGGGCGACATGCTGAAGACGCGCAGACTGCCGAAAAAGCCCATCGCGGAAAACGATGCTTTCGGAAATTCGATCGTGAGACTGCCGGCATATTCAATGCCTGACTTAAAGAAACTTCCCGAGATGACGATCGATCCGATCTTGAGTGAAACGTCCAATCCATCAAGAGCAAACTGAACGTTGGAGGCCTTGTTGAGTTGAAAGATCAACTTCGCGCCGATAAAACCAAGCTCGAAGACCGGCATCTTTATGCCGCCGGTGATCGAGACCGTCAGTTGCGCGCTGTCAGGCAGTCCTTTGCTTAGTTCAACGTTCTCGACACCCTTCAATCCGATTCCGATCTGGCGCAGGTACATGAACGGCGTCTGCCGATCGATGGGAATGAACGCCATCTTGCCGCGGTTTCCCTTTTCATCGTAAAGCTGAATATCGAGCGTGCCGTGGCTGGAGTGCACGAGCGGAGTGAGATAGCCGACTGAGATCGAAAACTTGTCTTTCTTCTTGGCGCTGAGCCGTGTCCGCGGTTTCTTATCCTCGGGTTTTGGCGGCGCGGGGACGACGGCCCAATCGTCTGCCAGCAGCTCCTGCAGTCCGGCGATGATCTGGTCGCTGTCTTTCTTTTTGTCGTCTTCTTTGGGAGCAAAAGAGAGACGCAGATCCTTGAGCTTGACGGCGACGCCGATCGAAACGCGATCGAAGAAATCCTTCTTGACGTTTACGTCCTCAGCAGAGATCTTCAGTGCGAGACGCACTTCAACCGCGCCCAAACCAAAGTGGCCCAGGATGCCATCGAGGAAGCCAAGCCCGTTCTTGGTTGTTCCTTTGATATCTATTCCGAAACTCAAAAGATCGAGCAGAAACGTCCAGGCAAAGACCGCTTCCGTATTGCCAACTTTTTGGGTTGACTGAATTCGTCTAAAAGGCAGAACGCGAATACCGGGAAGTGGGGCGCGGCGTTTCGCCAATACTTCGCCGGGCAACAGGCGCTTATACCAATTGTCGTCCAGCGATTCGCCGCTCAACCACTTGCCGAGATGCAGATAGACTTCGACGGTGCTCTTCTTTTTGTCTTTGGACTCGTCCTTGTTTTCTTCTTCAGATGATGATTCGTCGTCGTCTTCATCTTCGATGAGGATGCTTTCGTCGTCGGTGAAGTTGTCGTCGCTGACGACGATCGACGTCTCGTCAGGATCTTCTTCTTTCTTCTTTTCGGCTTCTTCTGCTGAGACGGTTTTAAGCCCGATGTTGTAGAGCAAACCGGCCAGGCCGAAATAGTGCTTGCCGTCATCCGTCTCGGATCTTTGCGAGGCTAGCGACACTGCGATCCTTGCTTCTTTATCTGTTTTCGGAGTTTGTCCTTTTATGTAAAGCGGATAGCCGTCGAGTTCATCGATGATTCCGTTGACGACGTCCCACGGAGTCAGCCCGGCTTTCAACTTGAATTCGTTCTTCTCATTCAGAAACCCAAGCGACGCGAGCAGGCTGCCGAGCCTTCGTTGACTCGAGTGTGGTCCAATCGGATCTTTCTCCGGTGGCTTCCATTCGTTGATCTTCTTGAGAAACTCGAGCGTTTCGTCGAGCTCTTTTTTGAATTCCTGAAGATCGGTTTTGATCTCGGCGCGCTTCGATTGCTTGAGAATGATGTCTTTGATGCCGCTGTTGTCGGGGACAGTCTCCAGCAGCAGTGGTCCAACCGGAGCGACCAGCAGTTCGGCGCCTTCATCCGATTCACAAAATGCTTCTGCGAAAGCCTCTCCGTCGTCGAAAGGATGCCAGGTTGAAGCTCGCGAATCCGAAGTTTCCCTGGTCCGCTTTTCGATTTTGATCTCCGGGTCTCCGAAGATCGTGTGGAGTTCGACTTCGTCGCTCTTTATTCGCTGCCGCTCTTCAGTTTTGAACGGAATGCGGAGATTGAACCGCACGCCGACGATGTCTTTCTCTTTTTCCAGTATGGCGCCGCCGTTCGAGCGGCTGATTGCGATGCCCGCGCAGATTGACGACTGTTGGACGTCCTCTTCGCCGTTGGGTATTACATAGAAAGGAACAAAAAACTCTACGTCTGCCTGGAGGGCTTCACTTTCCGTGGTCCAGGTCGAGACGCGGCGTCTCATGCCCGCGCCCACTACGAAGATGTCCTTACCATTGTGCTGGCGCTTGGATATGCCAAGTGAGAGAGTCGTGAAGAGAGTGCGTTCCTTGCCTTCGTTAACCATCAGTTCTCTGATCGCGTCTGTGGCGCCCTTCATATCGCGTGAGAATTCTTTGCTCAGCACGTCGAAGGAAAGGATCAGGGGCTCTGAGATGGCGACGAATTCCTGATTGTGACCGGCCGCGTTCTTGAGAAAAGTGGCGATGAGCCAGTCGCGATACTGGACCTTGCTCCAGGCGGCCTTCGGGCTCAGCAACCAGCCGTGAGTCAGATCCGACTCACGCAGGGCGGTATGCGTTTCGTTGAGATAGTAAGTTTCACCGGAAGTGGCACTCGTTGGTGGAGCTTTCAGCGAGTGAAGACCGGTGATCAGCAGGAGAAGATCTTTTGTCGAAGGTGGTTCAGCTTCGGCCATCGAGCACCTCGTAAATTGAACTTATGCTGCCACGTGCGCGGTGACTGCTGGGAGAGCAGACTGGCACAAATAAAGATCAAATAAGACAGGAAATTTTTGGAGCAACTAAACGCGAGACAAGCGGGATGGGCGTGGTTATGCCCTGACCTCTCGCATCCATTTCGGACCCAATGGGATCGGGCGGCAGTATAAAAGGAGAATCAGATTCAGGCAACAGGCAAGTGAATTTCCGCCTGTACAGAAATACTTCACTCGTCAGAGACATAACGGATTGGAGGATTTCTTATGAATGGACCTCAAGGCAAACAAATGACGCCTGTCGACCCAAATGAAAAAATTCAACTCGAAATTGAGGACCTGCGCTGGAAGGTTAAGTGGTTTTATAGAATTACTCAGCTCTTCTCAACAGTGATTGCAATCGGGGCGCTGGCGCTGAGTCTTCATCAATTCAACAATCAGCAGGTACAGGAAATCAAAAAACCAATCAGAGAGAAACAGCTAAATCTGGTGTTTGAGCTCTCGGATGTAGCATCCAGAATCGCCGTTCTCAAGCCTGATGATGTTGAGCGAAAGAAAGCCGAAACAAGGTTTCGAGAGTTGTACTGGGGGCCCAGCGTCTACATCCAGGATGATGACTTACGAGCATGGATGATCCAATTCGATAAATGCCTCAACGAATTGAATCCAAACCAGGAATATCCCGTTGAAGCTCGCGCGAACACCAAGCCGGACCAATGCACTACAGCAGCACAACAGGATAAGCGACTAAAAAATCTCTCGTTGGATTTTGCGATCATGCGGCGCAAGAAGCTCGGCGTCGAGTGGGGTGTCCCTTTTGAAGAGTCAGTAGAAGACACGACGAGAGTTCAGAATAAGCCCACGCCTTTGGCCTTACCTTGACCCCATGCCTAAAAGGAGGATCGCCCTCATGCGAATGCTTACGAAATATTTTCTTTGGCTCACTCTTTTGCTGGCCGCGGCCATCCTAAGCCCCGGCTCTCCACAAACCGGTGAGCAAAGTGATGCCAGCTTCATCGCGGGAGATTGGACGTTGGTCACTCTTTCCGACCAGGAAGCCAAACGACTAATCACCTTCGACACTAATCTTGCCGGGAAGTATTACACCAGCACCAACGAAGAAAAAGGCATTCCTAACGCCACTTACAAAGGCGACTATCTGTACTTCAGGGTTCCGGAGCTACATATCTTCTTTGAAATGCGAAAGGTCGATAAACGTCGTTTTGAAGGCAAGATGACTCGCTATAACACAAACGACAAGACAACTCCTGAACCAGTGCAAATGACAAAGAACTAGTAAACAACGGTAACTGAGCCTTCTCGAAACGCTGCGGAAAGTCTGCGGTCCTGGCTATGCCGTAAGCACTAGGGTCAAAATAGACTTCACGGTTCAACTTGCTCCCGGGCTCCTCCCTGGCCCGGGGTAAACAAAAAAGTTGACAGATTCCCAATCTGTAGTAGATTTCCCGCCCCAAGTCTGCCCGTTTAACCGAACGCTCCGCACCGTGGTAACACCATGAAGACAAAGACAATTAAGCTAATCGTGGCGCTGCTCATAATCTCCGGCATCGTGTTGATTACCGCCGTCCCTCTGGTAGTGAAAGGTCTGTTTGAACGAGGTGCGACGGCCACGTTCCCGCTCGAACCGTGCGAAGCCAGCGACTCGATCGAAGTCGAGAACGCCAAGACCACCGGCGTGGCTAACTCCAGTGTTTGGGACGTCAGCGGCGCCGGACATCCCGACATTCAAGGTTTCGCCACAGACATCAGCGTCAACAAGGGCGAGCCGGTCTACTTCAAGATCAAGACCAATGCCACCGATTACAGGCTCGACATCTACCGGATGGGTTATTACGGCGGCAACGGCGCGCGCAAGTGGGACACGATCCAGGTCTCGTTACAGCAGGCCCAGTCACAACCGGCCTGTCAGATCGATGGTGAGACGGGATTGTTGGATTGTGGCAACTGGTCGCAATCAGCGTCGTGGAACGTTCCCGAGGATGCCGTTTCAGGCATCTACTTCGCCAAGGCCGTTCGCAACGACAATGCGAGCGTAGCGAGCCACATCGTTTTTATCGTGCGAGACGATCATTGCGAGTCAGACCTGTTGTTCCAAACTTCCGATACAACGTGGCAGGCCTACAATGACTACGGCGACGTCACCACGCCCGGCAGTCAAAACGGCAAGAGCCTCTACGGCTCGGCCAGCGCCGCGTCATACGAGACGGGCCAGCGAGCCTACAAGGTCAGCTACAACCGTCCTTTCAATACAGGTAAACCAACCCCGCCACGTGATACGAAACACAGTTGGGTATTCAACGCTGAATATCCGATGGTCCGCTGGCTGGAGGCCAATGGCTACGACGTCAGCTACACGACCGGCGTCGACAGTGCACGGCAGGGAGACAAAATCCGCGCCGGTCATAAAGTGTTCCTCTCCGTGGGCCATGACGAATACTGGTCAGGAGAGCAGCGCGCAAATGTCGAGGCAGCGCGCGATGCCGGCGTCCATCTCGCTTTTTTCAGCGGCAATGAGATCTATTGGAAAACGCGTTGGGAGAATAACTACCGCACGCTTGTTTGTTACAAGGAGACGATGGCGGGTACGGAGAACATCGATCCGGATCCGACCGCCTGGACCGGCACCTGGCGTGACCCGCGTTACAGTCCGCCTGCTGATGGCGGAAGACCTGAGAATGCTTTGATAGGCGCTATTTTTACCGCTATCAAATTCTCATCGCATGCGATCGAAGTGCCGGCTGATTACCGTCCACTGCGACTCTGGCGTAATGTCGATTTCGGTCAGAACCCCGGGCCGGTTACCACACTCGCGCCCGGAACCCTGGCTTATGAATGGGGCAGCGATCTCGACAATGGCTTCCGTCCACCGGGCGTGGCGCGATTTTCGTCAACCACCAAGAACGATGTGATTTGGGTTAGCGATCACGGCAGTGGCGAAGGATATATTGAAAACAGCACCCTTACTCACAACCTGACTTTATACCGGCACACAAGTGGCGCGCTTGTGTTCGGCGCGAGCACGGTACAGTGGTCCTGGGGATTGGATAACAATCATACTTACGCCGGCGACTTCGGCAATACAGTAGATAATAAGATGAAGCAGGCGACCGTAAACCTGTTTGCCGACATGGGTGTTCAGCCGGCTTCGCTGCAATCTCCGCAAACAGCCGCCAGTCCATCGACTGATGTTACAGCGCCCACCTCTGCCATCGCCTCGCCGTCGCCGTCCGCAAATCTCGAGGCCTTGAGCACCGTAACGATCAGCGGCACGGCCAGCGATTCTGGTGGACTCGTAGCAGGAGTCGAGGTGTCAGTCGACAATGGAGTGACGTGGCATCCGGCCACAGGGTTAACTAGTTGGAGTTACTCATGGAAACCAGCGACCGTAGGAGCGGCGACAATCAAAAGCCGCGCGGTTGACGACAGCGGCCGGATCGAAACTCCTTCGGCCGGTGTGACTGTTAATGTCGCAGCGCCGTCGTGCGCGTGTGGCGGCTGTAGTAATGACGCTCCTTCCAATAAGTCACTCTCACTGAATGGCACAAGCCACTACGTGCGCGTGCCAGATAGCGCAAGCATCAACATTACGGGACCGCTTACGGTCGAAGCCTGGATCAAGACCACCGCTTCCAGTACCGAACAGGGTATCGTCGAACGCTACGACGACGAAGGCGGCACTGACGGTGGTTATGCGCTGCGCTTACATTCAAACGGTAAATTAGCCTTCTACACGTTACGCGATCGCGACTATCACTACGACTTCGTGCAAGGCTCGACGACCATTAGCACAGGCGTCTGGCATCACGTCGCCGGCGTATTCGATGGCGGTCAGTTGCGCGTCTATGTTGACGGAGTGCTCGACGGAACCAAGGCGTCCACGTTTGCTCCTTTTACAGGCACAACAGATCTTTTGATCGGCGCTAAGAGTCCTGACGCGTCGGGTAAATTCCAGGGATTGATAGACGAAGTGAGGCTAACGGCGGGCGCTCTTTATGCGACAAACTTCGTTCCCTCAACACGGCTAACAGCAACAGGTAACACCAAAGGGTTGTGGCGATTCGAGAGTCTTGCGGGCTCAACCGTCGCCGATGCTTCCTGTAATGCCAACGATGGCTCGGTCGTGGGCGGAGCAGGTCTCTCCAGCGATGTGGGTGAACCAGGCATTGCAGGTTTGAAAGGACATTGGCGGTTTGACGAAGGCAGCAGTACAACAGCGGCTGATTCATCAGGAACTGGCAATACCGGCACGCTGAGCAGTGCTTCGTGGGGCGCGGGCAAGCTGAACAATGCCGCGAGCTTCAGTGGATCGAACTACGTCAATATGGGAGCTTCAAGCAGTCTCGAAGCAACAAACGCATTGACGATAAGCGCCTGGATTTTCCCAACCGGTTCGGGTTCGGACGGCACGCTCGGCGGCGTGATCGTCAACAAGGAGGGCGAGTACCAACTTGTGAGATTCCCCGACGGAACCATTCGCTGGGCGCTCAATAACAGCACTCCGGGATGGACGTTTGTCAATTCAGGAGCCGTCGCGCCGCTCAACCGGTGGACGCATGTCGCCCTCGTCTATAACAACTGGTCGATACAGACTTACGTCAACGGCGTCCTGGTGCACACCCACGCGGGCGCAGGCGCGATCGCCGACAATGTTCATCCTTCCGACGACGATTTCCGCGTCGGCGGGCGACAGGCGTGGAGTCAGTTTTTCCAGGGCCGGATCGACGAAGTGCGTTTCTACAATCGTGGCTTGAGTGCTGCGGATGTGCAGAGCCTGGCAAACGAACCTGTCGGGTATTGGAAGTTTGATGAGAACACCGGCAGCACCACGGCCGACTCATCAGGCAATGCCTACAACGGAACTCTAACTAGTGGACCATCATGGACCACGGGCAGAGTCAACAGCGCCCTGAGTTTTGATGGCACTGACGATTACGTTCAAGTCGGCGCTCAAGCAGGTCTGGAGATGTCCGACACGTTGACTATCAGTGCGTGGATCTTCCCGACCGGCGCCGGCTCAGACGGCACTCTCGGCGGCACCATCGTCAACAAGGAGGGCGAGTATCAGCTCTTTAGACTTCCCAACGGCTCTATCCGCTGGGTCCTCGCGAATACCGACCCGGGATGGGCGTTGGTTGATACGGGCGCCAGCGCGCCACTCAACCAGTGGACCCATGTGGCCTTCACATACAACAAGGGGACAGGCAAGACATACATCAACGGCAGCCTTGTGCATACGTACAGCGGTTCGGGCGCGATCGTCGACAATATACATCCCTCCGAAGACGACCTCCGCATCGGCGGGCGGCAGGGGTGGAATCAGTTCTTCAACGGCAAGATTGACGAGGTGCGCGTCTACAATCGTGGCTTGAGCGCAGCGGAGGTGCAGATACTTGCGAACGAACTCGCCGGCTATTGGAACTTTGATGAAAACAGCGGTCTGGTTGCAGCCGACTCATCCGGCAATGCGTTCAACGGAATACTTCTTAATGGGCCAGCCTGGACCACCGGCAAGACCAACAGCGCCCTGACATTTGATGGCACTGACGATTACGTTCAAGTGGGCGCCAAGCCGGGACTGGTAATGTCAGATGCGTTGACTATTGCCGCCTGGATCTTCCCGACCGGTTCGGGCTCGGACGGCACTCTTGGCGGCACTATCGTCAACAAGGAGGGCGAGTACCAACTCTTCAGACTTCCTAACGGCTCCATCCGCTGGGTCCTCGCGAATACCGACCCGGGATGGACGTTGGTTACTACATCTGGAAGCGCGCCGCTGAATCAATGGACGCACGTCGCCTTCGTCTACAGTAACGGGACAGCCAAGACATATATCAACGGCAGCTTAGTGGATACGCGTTCGGCCTCGGGCATAATCACCGACGTTCATCCCGAGCACAACGACTTCCGCATCGGCGGGCGTCAGGCGTGGAATCAATTCTTCCAGGGTAAGATCGACGAGGTGCGCATCTATCGAGTTCCACTTCAAGCCGGCGATATAGCCACGTTAGCGCAGTAGAAGTCATCATTTATTAGGCTGCTTTAGTTTCCGAAATGCGTCCATGGTCATGAGGTAACGAATCTTACCGTCGGGTTCTATGTGATAAACAAAAAGGCTCGTGCCGATCAACTGTGGCACTGAAGGTTTCCTGACCAACACATGAAATACGTCGCTATCTTCCGGGATCTGATCCAGGACCGCAGTGTGATACCCGGCTTGGACGGTTCCCGACATTGAAAACTCGATGATCGCTTTATGCATTTGACGCTTCTCTAATATCTTCAGTCCGTCTCCGGAAACTACATACCTCGCATCGCCACCCAGGGGATAAACTCCGTTCTGGGTTTGTGCCGGAAGGACATAGACATAAAGTTGATCCGACGGCGCGGGCAACACGGCAACGTTGTATGGCCTCGCCTCACCCTTAAAGTCGGCCAACGACGTTTCGATGGCTCTGGCAGCAAACAGAAAAAATCCTGCGTCCTCTTTGGGTGGGCCAAGCTTGGATGCCTTGAATTGTTGAGGCGTGCTTCCCTGGATCGCTTCGTAACTGATCAGAAATTTGTCGCGCTTTTCATTTAAACGCCCAAAGGCGACAGTCCAACCATTACTGGTTCGTTTCGCAATGTAACGGACTACACTGCCTTCCGTTGGCTGCAACGCCATCACCGCATCACTCCCATGCCAGGCCGCAACGTCGTATTCGGCGAGATTTCTGCCGCGTTCCGTTATTTGGGCCAACTCGGTCTCGGAAGCTGGTGTCGTTCTTTGTGTCTGAGCGAACGTTACAACTGAGGCAATCAACAGGATGAGTAAGGTGCAGGTTCTCATAGTTTTCCTTTCGGACAGATGGCTGCCTGTGCGTGAGTGCAATGGGGAAGACTGGTGCCCCCGGCGCGATTCCAACGCGCGACCTTCCGCTTAGGAGGCGGACGCTCTATGCAACTGAGCTACGGGAGCACAGGTGGAACATTAGCACAATTACGACTGGTACTTAATCAACGAACGGACGTCGTAGCCAGCCAGCTTCTCCCGGCCTGGCAGAAATTCGAGTTCGACGACGAAAACGAGGCCGACGACTTTCCCACCGAGTTGCTCAACCAGATCGACAACCGCGCGGGCGGTGCCGCCAGTGGCCAAGAGGTCGTCGGCGATGATCACGCGGTGGCCGTCGCCAACGGCGTCGCGGTGGATCTCCAAAGTGTCCTGACCGTATTCCAAATCATACGAAATAGAAGCGCACTCGGCCGGCAGTTTGCGCGGCTTGCGCACGGGCACGAAACCGGCGCCGAGGTGATACGCAAGCGCCGGCGCGAAAATAAAGCCGCGCGCTTCGACCCCGATAACAGAGTCAACCTTCTCGCCCTCGAATTGCGCGGCGAGCGCGTCGACGGTGTTGCGCAAACCTTCGGGATGCTTGAGCAGCGTGGTGATGTCGTAAAAGTTAATGCCGGGCTTGGGAAAGTCCGGCACTTCGCGGATCAGAGATTTTAATTGGTCCATTCGTGGCTCACAAAAGCGGATTTAAGAACTATCTTTCGATTCTAAAAGCGGAATACGTGCAGGTCGGATCTAAATTGATCTCTTCCAGTTGGTCCACCGTCGCCCATTGCGGGCCGGTCGCGAGATCCTGTTTGAACGCTTCGACACTGGCCGGCGGTCCTTCAACCAGTGCTTCCACCGATCCATCAGGACAATTGCGCACGTAACCAACAATCTGGTGCCGGGCCGCAGCGCGTTGCGCGAAGAAACGATACCCAACTCCCTGCACGTCGCCTCGTATCAGGAACTTTCGCGCTACTTGCACTTAAACAGGTTCCCTTCCTTGCCCTTCTCCAACGTAAACGTCTCTTCCTCCGAATCCGCAAGCTTCAACGTCAACGTCATCGTGTCGCCCTTGATCGATCCAACAAACGTCGCCGGGATCGATCGCGACGGCCTGTCCGAACGCACCGGTCCACCACGCTCCGGCGTATGCGTCCCACGCAGGTTAAACCGCCCGTTACCATCGACGGCCAAAGGACCTTCAATCACGCCATGCGCACAATCGTATTCGATGTTCGCGGACTTCTCTCCCACCTCGACACGAACATGATTGCCACCCCAAACGCCGGCCTGAATTCGTTGCATACTAGCCGCACCCGCACACGAAATCATGAAGATCAGAGCAAGAATACGTATAAAGCTCATGGTGAATTGCATTGTAGCTTAATCGAAACTATGTTGACACTTCGTCCGTAGTACGTTCAATTCTGCGCTGCTCAATCTCAACACGGATAACACAGAAGCAAAGTGAGGACGCCCAAAATAATGCGACGATTCGTAGCTATATCCATCGCTGTGGGACTGTTGGCAAATGCAGTGTTTGCCGCCAGCGCGCACGCCAAACCACTGAACGTTCCCGTGGTCTATTACAAACTCCCGAACGGTCTCAAAGTCGTCATCTCCGAAGACCACATGGCGCCGGTTGTCACGGTCGCCGTTTATTACAACGTCGGCTTCCGTCTCGAACCGAAGGGCCGCACCGGCTTCGCGCACCTGTTCGAGCACATGATGTTCCAGGGCTCGGCCAACGTGAAGAAGTTTGAGCACGCGAAGCACATCGAAGCAAACGGCGGCAGCCTGAACGGCCACACCGACTTCGATTACACAAATTACTACCAGACGATGCCGAGCAATCGCGTCGAGTTGGGCCTGTGGCTCGAATCCGATCGCATGCGCTCCCTCGACATCAGCGAGGAGAACCTGAAAAACCAGCAGGCCGTCGTGAGCGAGGAAGTGCGCGTCAACGTGCTCAATCAGCCTTATCAGTTTTTCGAATGGATCAGTCTCTGGGAAAACGCCTTCACCAACTGGAACAACTCGCACAATGGTTACGGCGAGTTGGCGGAAATCAACGCCGCGACGATCGAAGACGTGCGCAGTTTCTTCAAAACTTACTACGCGCCGAATAACGCAGTGCTGACGATCGTCGGCGACGTCGACGTCAACGACGTGAAGAAGATGGTCGAGAAACACTTCACCGACATTCCTTCGCAGCCCGCGCCCAAGCGCGCCGATCTAAGCGAGCCGCCGCAAACGAAAGAGAAACGCATCTCGCAAACCGACAAACTCGCGAACCTGCCCGCGCTCGCAACCGGCTATCATCTGCCGCCGCAAAGCTCACCTGACTATCCCGCGATGGCCCTGCTGGTCCAAATTCTTCAGGCCGGCGAAGGCTCGCGCTGGTATCAACGATTGGTGAAGGAGAAAGAGTTGACTCTCGATCTCACCGGCGGTCTCAACTACTTCGGCAACGAGTTTGATTACACCGGTCCGATGATCATGACCACTCGCACGACGTACAAACCGGGCCACACGGCTGACGAAGTGCTGCGCGAGATGGACGCCGTCGTCGCGGACATCACGAGCAAAGGCATCAGCGAGAAAGAACTCGCCGACGCGAAAGTGCGTTATCGTTCAAACTTCTATAGTCAACTCGAAGGCAGCATGGGCAAGGCGCATTTACTCTCCGCGCTCGCTCTCTTCCGCGACGATCCACAGCAGATCAATTCGTTGTTGACGCCGTTTGAAAACGTCACCGCGGCCCAGGTCAAAGCGGCCGCCACGAAGTATCTCGTAGCGACGAATCGCACGGTGATCGATCGCGTCCCCGAGAAGAAAGAAGGCACAAAGTAAATGAAAAAGATACTCGCAATATTCACCCTGATCCTGTTTCTGACGCCCGCGCTGGCGCAACAAAAAACACCACCCGGGCCTGGACCAGCGCGTCCGTTGAACCTGCCGAAGATCACCGAGAAGAAACTCGCGAACGGATTGACAGTCGTGCTCGCGCCACTGCCAAACGTTCCGAAAGTTTCATCAATTCTTACGTTCAGAGCGGCAACCACCGCGAGCGATCGCAACGCGCATCCAGGCATCGCGCAGATCGTCGCGTCAGTCGCTAACGAAGGCACCGACACACGCACCAGCAAACAACTCAAAGAAGAGCTGCGCTCAATCGGCGGCACTCTATCGCTCGGCAGCGACGCCGATTCAACCACGATGTCCGCGTCGTCGTTATCGGAGTTCTCGGCGACGTTATTTGAACTGATGAGCGATGTGGCCCAACGTCCGTCGTTTCCGGAAACGGAAGTGAAGCTGGCCCAGGAGAACACGATCCAGCAGATTCGCGCCGGCCGCGCCGATCCGGGTTTTCTAGTCAACGAACGTTTTCAGAAAGCGGTCTTCGGCGAACATCCGTACAGCTTCGTCGTTCCGGATGAGAAGTCGATCAACGCGTTGACGCGCGCCGATCTGCGAGCGTTTGTGACGAAGTACTACATTCCCAACGCTTCGCACCTGATCGTCGTCGGCGACATCGACGTCGAAAAGACGTTTGCGGAGATCGAGAAAGCTTTCGGAAGTTGGAAGAGCGGCACGATTCCGCCTGACGAAAACCCGCCCGTGCCGAAACGAGATAAACGGCAGATCTATTTCGTAAATCGTCCGGGATCGATCCAGTCGGCGATCTACATCGGCAACGTGAGCATCCCGCGCCGGGACAAAGACTACTTTGCGATCCGCACGGCCGACACGATTTACGGCGGCTCGTTCTATTCGCGCCTGACGCGCAACATTCGCGAGACGAAGGGTTACACCTATTCGCCGTTCAGCTCGTCAAACACGCGCGCGAAGACGGGGGCGTTTTTCTCCGGGGCTTTTGTGCGTAATGAAGTGACTGGTCCAACGTTGCTCGAGATCTTCTACGAACTCGATCGCATGCGCGTGCTGCCGGTCACCGACGAAGAACTGAACGCGGCGAAGGAGTACAGCACGGGTAACTTTTCGGTGGAACTCGCGAGCCAGTTTGGTCTCGCGGGACGCATCGACACGATCTACACCTACGGGCTGGAGAAGAGTTTTATCGACGACTTCCGGCCGAAGATCGAAGCGCTGACTGCGGCTGATATTCAACGTGCGGCGGCCAAGTACTTCGACACTTATCGCGCCGCGGTTGTGATCGTTGGCGATTGGGATAAGGTGAAGGATCAAGTGACGCCGTTTGGCGACGTAACGATGTACGACGCCGAGGGCAATGTCGTGACGAAGTAGGTGCTTCTCTGAGATCTCTGCGGTCCGCTGTGTTCTCTATGTTTTGATCGTGTGCGACGCGAGTTAAACGCAGAGACCGCAGGAGGACCGCAGGAGGACCGCAGGAGGACCGCAGATGACGCAGAGTTATTTCTTCTGGCGCGCCATCACGCCTGCATCGACAGTCTCGCCGGTGCGTGAAACAGCCTGGAAGTACATCTGATCGCCGGCAACTTCAAATAACATGAAATGCAGATCCTGATCGTAAGCCTTGTCAGTCAACGGCGATGGCCGTCTGATGTCGCCTTTGCGAAGTTTCCCCGCCGCGCCTGAAACGAAATAGTAGATCCCCTGCTGCGGCTTCACTCGTTCGTACACGTGATCGTGGCCCGTGAGCACGACGTTCACGCCATACTGCACGAAGATCGGTTCCAATACTTTGCGCAGATCGTCGTCCGAACCGTGGCTCTTCGCCGATGAATACGGCGCATGATGGAAGAAACAAACCTTCCATTCAGACGTGTCGGCGGCCAACTGCTCCTGCAACCACGTCAACTGTTTTTTATCCATGTAGTTGCTGTTGAGCGCGTAGAAGGCGACGTTGCCTTTCTTGAAGCGGTAATACTCCTTCCCGTTCATGTTGAAGAGTTCGTAATTCGCCTGAAGCGCGAGATCGTGATTGCCAAGCGAAGCATAGAACTTCACTTTCCCGTCGAGCAGCGGCCGGTACACGTCCGAAAACTTCTCTTCAAAATCCTTCGGGCTCTCGCCGCCATACATGTTGTCGCCCATCATCACCACAAATTCGAACGGAAAGGTCTGCCAGTAACGCACCATCATGTCGGCCACTTGTTGCTGGCCTTTGCCACCGGTGCCGCTGTCGCCCATTGCCGCGAAACGCACGGAACCATCTTTTAGAGGCAAGGCGAGTTTGACTGGAGCTGCTGGTGATGCGTGCGCTGCGGGCTTTGGACCATTCGCGACGCTTTGCGCAACAACAGCAGTAGAAACGTCGAGCAGCAACGCGGCGAATAAGAATAGAGAAAGTATCAATCGCGGCATGATTGGATCTCCCGTCACTCCAAAAATTACGGCAAAGCGTTCGTCATGTAATCGACAATCAGGTTGTTTTCCCGGTCCACTAATAACAGGTTTGGGCCGACAAACCTATACCGCATCTCCTGCGGCAACTGCGGCAGTTTCAGCAACAGCGTCGGCGGCATTTCGGCAAACTCTTTTTCTTCCGGATACGGATAGTTGACCCTGACGGGCACGCCCCGCGTTTCGGCGGTCAGGATCGTCTTCCGCAGTTCGACCTTGTCGCGCTGGCTGAAATCTTCACGAAGGACGCTGCGAATGTAAGTCGCGACTTCAGGCACGAACAGCTCGCCGCGTTTAGCGCCCGATCTCGACGCGCGCATGGCGTCTTCGAACGACGTCATGTAAGCGTGAATCTGTTCCGGTGTGCTGTCTTTGGAAAGCTTAACCGGAAGCTTCGACTTAATGTCATTGCGAAGTTTCAGATATTCTTTGACGCGTTTTTCAAATGTCGCGATGGTCTGCTTATCTGCGTCTGAAACAGTTTGTGCTTGTGCAACTCCCAAACTCAGCGCCAGACACACAACCGCCAGCCTAACGGCACTTCGAGTTTTGCAATTCATGCTCCGATGAATTCGCAAACGAAATGCCAGTTGAAAAACCGCGATTTTTGCGGGGTTATCGAGGTAGCGCCGAACGCTTGTAGAACAGTTACAATCTGCGTCGATACAAAACAATGCTGACCACGCTCGCTATCGCCAACTATCGTTCGCTGCGCAATCTGATCGTTCCGCTGCAACGGCTCAACCTGATCACGGGCGCTAATGGGAGTGGCAAGTCGAGTGTTTATCGCGCGCTGCGATTGCTCGCGGAGACGGCGCAGGGAGGCGTGATTCCGTCGCTCGCGCACGAAGGCGGGTTGCCGTCGACGCTCTGGGCCGGCCCGGAAAACATCGGCCGCACAGTGAGACGCGGCGATCATCAAGTCGAAGGCACTGTGCGTAAGGAGCGCACGAGTCTGCGTCTCGGATTTGCGGGCGACGAGTTTGGTTATGCGATCGATCTCGGGTTGCCGCCGCCGTATAAACCTTCCGCCTTTTCTCTCGATCCCGAGATCAAAACGGAGACGGTCTGGGTTGGTCCAATTCTGCGGCCCGCGGCGTTGCTGGTCGAGCGAAAGGGATCGGTCGTGCGCACGAAGCGAGAAGACGGCAGGTGGGATGTGCTTGGTCACGAACTGTCGAACTTTGACAGCATGATGACGCAGTTTGCCGATCCGCGAAACGCGCCTGAAATGCTGCGGCTGCGCGAACAGATTCGCTCGTGGCGCTTTTACGATCACTTTCGCACCGATGCCGAAGCACCGGCGCGGCTGCCGCAGATCGGCACGCACACGCCAATCCTGAGCAACGATGGCGCGGACATGGCCGCCGCGCTGCAAACCATCGAAGAGATCGGAGATGCGGCTGCGCTCGCCGGCGCAGTTGCGGATGCGTTTCCCGGATCGTCTATTTCGGTCCAGAATGTTGCCGGCCGTTTCGAGATCTCGATGCAACAGCGCGGGCTATTGCGTCCGTTGAAAGCGGCCGAACTCTCCGATGGCACTTTGCGTTACCTGCTTTGGATCGCCGCGCTGTTGACCCCGCGTCCGCCGGACCTGCTGGTGCTCAACGAACCGGAAACCAGTCTGCATCCCGATCTGCTCCCGGCCCTGGGCCGTTTGATCGCGAACGCCGCCGAACGATCGCAAGTGCTGGTCGTGACACACGCGCCGAAATTGATCGCCAGTCTTGAAGAACAGCGCGAGTGCAACTCGATAACGTTGGAAAAAGAGTTCGGCGAGACTAAGATGGTGGGCGCTTACCTGCTCGATATTCCTGCATGGCGCTGGGCTTCGAGGTAAAACATGATTCTTTTTAGATTCCAACTCCGATTTTTGTTTCTCCTTGTCATCGGACTGTTTGCGACACTGCAAACGAGTAGTGCCGCGCGGCACAACGATCCGGCTATCGTCTTGAACCCGTGTGAAATCAGGGGCGTCAGCGGCGCGAAGTGCGGGACGCTTGAAGTCTACGAGAATCGCGCGACTCGCAAGGGACGAAAGATCGGCATCTACGTTGTCGTCATGCCGGCTACAGGAGAGAAACGTGAACCCGATCCATTGTTTTACTTTGCCGGTGGACCAGGATCGGCAGCCGCCAGCGACGACGCTCCCGGCGCGGCGCAGGGCTTTGCGAGAATTCGCGAACGCCGCGACCTGGTATTCGTGGACCAGCGTGGCACCGGGCGATCGAATGGTCTCGAGTGTTCGATGTACGATCCGAAGGACGCGCAGAGTCACTTCGGTTATTTCTTCCCGCTCGAAGTCGTTCGGAAGTGCCGCGAACAGCTCGAACCAAATGCCGATCTCACGCTCTACACGACGACGATCGCGATGGACGACATCGACGACGTGAGGTCCGCGCTCGGTTACGACAAGATCAATCTCTTCGGTGGTTCGTACGGCACGCGAGCCGCGACGGTCTATTTGCGGCGTTATCCGAAACGTGTGCGCAGCGCGATGCTTCAGGGTATCTCGCTGAGAGATCAGTATCTGCCGCGCGATTATGCTCGCGACACGCAACGGGCGCTCGACGGAATTCTGGCGGAATGCGCGGCTGATGAAGCTTGTAACAAGGCGTTTCCTGAGGTGAAGAACGAGGCGAAGGCTGTATTGGAACGGCTCGTTAAAGCGCCGGTCGAGACGGAAATACGAATGCCCGATTCGATGGCGGCGGCAAAAGTGTCGATGAATCGCGACCTCGCTGCGGAAGCGATTCGGTACATGATGTATCACCCGCAGTCGGCGAGCCGTGTACCGCTGTTCCTGCACCTTGCGGCGCAGGGCAATTTCACGCCGTTGGCCCAGGCGGCGCTCCACTACCGCATGAACCTCGTCGGTCCGGGGACCAACGGAATGTTCCTCTCCGTTACTTGCGCGGAAGATGTGCCGTGGATCAAAACCGGCGAAGGCGAACGTCTCGCGGAGAACACGTTTCTCGGCGACTATCGCGTGCGGCAACAGCGTGAAGCATGCGCTTTGTGGCCACGCGCGAAGATCGAGTCAGACTACTCGAAGCCTTTCGTTTCAGATGTGCCGGCGATGATCATCACGGGCGAGTGGGATCCCGTAACGCCGCCTGCGTATGGCGACGCGCTGACCCGCACGTTGAAAAACAGTTTTCACGTCGTGGTGCCGCACGGCGGTCACGGCGTCGGTGGGCTCGAAAACGGCGACTGCATCACTCGCTTGAGCGCGGAATTTATCGACCGCGGAAACGCAAATGGTCTCGACACTGCCTGTGTCAAGACCATTCGCCGGCGTGGATTCGCGTTGAAGTTGTAACGCGGAATCTTAGTTTAACAATTGCAGGCCCAGGATCTGTTCGAGGATCGTCCCGAGGATGCTGTTGGCGCCATTCGAGTAACGGCCGTATTGTGAACGGCTGTAGTAACCATCTTCGTAACCACGACGGAAGCCCTCACGGAAGTAATACTGATACTCGTTCAGGTCGACGTAGTAACCGTCGTAACCATAACTCGCATCCTGGTAGCCGTATGCTTCCTGCGGATTGAAACCCCAACCGTCCTGCCTGTCGGCCTGGCCGGCAGAGAACCCTTCGCGATAACCATCGTTAATCGCGCGTTGCAACATCTGTCCACCATATTGGTTGGTGTAGTAATAGTTGCTGCCGCGTTGATAGCGATAGTTGTACGGTCCGTAGTCGTTGTAACGCCACTGCTGCAAACGCAACTGATCGCGCCGCAGTTGATCCAGATAGCGTTGCTGGTAACGCAACTGCGCCAGGCGTCGTTGCTGTTCGAGCAGGCGCTGACGCTGCGAGAAAATACTCTGGCGTCGCTGCCATTCCTGCCGGTAACGGGCTTCGCGTTGTTGTTGTTCTGATCGCCAGTTGCGATTGTTGTTACGCCAGTTGTTATCACGATCACGGTCGCGGTCGTTGCGCCAGTCGCGGTTTCGATCACGATCGCGATCCCATTGCCGCTGACGTGATTGATCCTGTTGCTGACGTTGAATTTGCTGTTGACGTTGTTGTTGCAAGCGCTGCTCACGCTCTTGTGATTCACGGCTTTGATCGCGTCGCTGCTGCTCCCAGCGTTGCTGGCGCTCCTGCGAATCACGGACCTGATCGCGATTGCGTTGCTGCTGCTGTTGTTGCTGCCGTTGCTGTTCCCAACGTTGTTGTCGTTCCTGCGACTGCTGAACTTGTTGCTGCCGCTGTTGTTCCCAACGTTGCTGCC
The DNA here is from genome assembly GCA_035276045.1 of Pyrinomonadaceae bacterium. Lineage (GTDB taxonomy): Bacteria > Acidobacteriota > Blastocatellia > Pyrinomonadales > Pyrinomonadaceae > PSRF01. The sequence continues at coordinate 62,099 of DATELZ010000147.1, forward strand.
GTTCGGCGCTGTTCTGTTGCTGTTCCTGACGGCGTTGCTCCCAGCGCTGCTGTTGCTGCGACTGTTGCGCCTGCCGTTGCGTGTCGCGTTCCTGCCGGCGTTGCTCACGGCCGGCCTGGTTCTCCTGCCTCCGCTCCTCGCCGCGGCCTCGTCTGCCTTGCGCGCTCGCGATGTCACTTGCTCCCAACAAGAAAGCAGCTATCGCGAGCGACAATCCAATCTGTTTAATATGCTTCACTTCCTTAGTTTCCTTTCAGTACTGACCGTGGAGAGAGGTCGACAAGTCGCTCATCGGCAGGATTTAGCAATCCGTATTCCATCATCAAAATGCAAGGAAATCCGCAGGATCTATGTTGGTTAACGAGACGATATACGTGCTCGGCCAACGATATGGGTTAGGAATTCGCCCCAAATACGCGGGATTCCGAACTGGCATGGTCCTTGCCAAACTAACCCTGAATCCAAAGGTGAGGAGCACGTATGAAGAACCTGAAAGTGTGGCCGCATCTCGCGCTCATCGCGATCGTCATTGCCGTAGCAACCGGCTTCGGCGTGGCGTGGTGGATGAAACGCGGCGAGCCCGCGGCCTCAGCCAACGAAGTGCCAAATGCAGCGCGCATCCAGCGTGTTGATGGTGACGTTGCACTCAGCAACGCGCAGGATACAAGCACCGCGAACAGCGATGCCGAAGACTGGACCACAGCGACGGAAAACCAACCGTTTTCAGTCGGCGATCGCATCTACACGCGTGATAACTCGCGCGCGAGTTTGGCCTTTACCGGACGCAACTTCGCCCGACTCAATCCAAATACTTCGCTCGACGTCCTGACGTTACAGGATCGGCGCACGCAGTTAGCACTGCGCGACGGTTCGGCCGTGTTTGACGTCGGCTATCTTGACGACGGCGATATGTTTGAAGTCGCGACGCCTTATGGCGCAGTCGATTTTCAGCAGCCCGGTCTTTACAACGTCGGCATCGATAACGGTCAGGTGCTCGTTTCAGTGCTGAGTGGTCTGGCGCAGGTTGTCGGTCTGGGCGGCAGCGGAGAGATCAACAAGGGCGAGTTGCTCACGTTGGCCGGGCAAACCGCCGCGGACGTGGTCCTGTCGCAACTCGACGGGCGCGATGCGGGATACGCGGTTGACGATTATTACGCCTACCAGTATCCGCAGTATTACGACGGGCGTTATCGCGATTACAACACCTACTTGAACGATCCTAATTACTTCGATCCATCTCGACGGAACGTGAGTTACCAGTACGTCAATTCTCATATTCCCGGCTTGTATGACCTTGACTACTATGGCGACTGGCACAACGTGGACGGTTACGGCCACGGCTGGACGCCGCGCGTGGATGCGGGTTGGTCGCCTTACCAGGCGGGCTACTGGATGAATGATTATCCGTATGGTCCAACATGGGTGTCGACCGAGCCGTGGGGTTACGCGCCGTATCACTACGGACGTTGGGCGTTTGCCGGCGATCGTTGGTACTGGATACCTGACAGGGCCAACACAGTGCCGTCGTATTCGCCGGCGCTCGTGGCGTTCGTGCCGTTTGAGCAGAACCAGATCGGCTGGGTGCCGCTTGGACCAGGCGACACGTACGTGCCGCGTTATTACAACGCGGGCTGGCAGCCGTACTACTTGAGCAATGCGGATCAGTATCAGCAAGTGGTGAATCTCGGCGTGCCGAATGCGGTGACTGTCGTCCCGATCGACGACTTCTTCCGTGGTGACGACTGGCGTCGCGCGCGGAAGGCCGATCGAAACATGTTGGCCCAGGTTAACCCGGTGCTCGATCCGTTGCTGGTGGCGCCGCTGCGAAATGTGGCGATCAACTCGGCGCGGGGTCGAGGTAAGAAGGACATTCCTCCGGGAATCGCGAAGAAGTTGCGCGACACGACTGTGGTGACCAGCGTTTCACCGGTCGAGCCGTCGTTCCGGCCTGATTCGCGGCGCTCGATGCGCGTCGAGACTGTGTCGGAGCGAGGTAAGGGTCAGAAGTTTAAAGTCAGAGACGAGCGGGGAAATGGCAACGCAGGAAGATCTAACGGAAGAACTGCGAGATCCGAGCCAGTTTCACTACAACCGCAACAACAGCAACCGCAAATGGTGAGAAAGCCGCCACAACGAGAAGAAGTCAATCGTGGCCGCGGCCAGGAAAAGCGGCAAGCCCCGCGGGTTGAGCGTCCTGTTGTGCAACAGTCGCAGCAACAACCACGAGGTGAGCGCGTCGCACAACCGAAAGCCGAAAAACCCAGAGCTGAAAAACCGAAAGGTAATCAGGGCAAAGGTGGAGGCAAAGGCAAGAAACCGTAACACGGATTAAACAGATCAGTTAGATCCGTGTTTCGTTCGGAGTTCAATAACAGCAACCGCGCCGGGTGCAACTAACACGGTGAGGTTCTCAGGACTCATGGCGTGATCGGTTATCCAATCGGTCACGCCATCAATTTTTCCCTTGCGCAAACTGACCTTCACATACTCGTGAGCAGTGCGATCCACCTGGGCCAACCCTTGCTGCGGTTTGAACACTCCGTTGTTGTTGATGAGCGTGACGACCCACCCATTATCCGTGCGATTGATCAAGTATTCGACGTCGCCCTCAACTTTCACCGGCGTCGCATCCGAGAAGACATGGGCCAACAAGTGCGCGGCAAACGGCGTCATCCGTTCGTCTACGCCAAGCCAATCAGGCAACGCGGAAAAGATCACAGTTCCCTTTCCGACTTTATTCACCGTCACCAACGGATCGCCATTAGCAGCGCTAGTCAAAACCGTCGCGCCCTGTAGCTCGATCTTTTCGTAACGAAACACCTGCCCGCTCAGATCCTGCGCTGCTTCTCCAGACAAACGACAACGCGCGCTATCAGCTTCCGCCGTCGCATTCGTAAACTTGACGCCCAGCAACTGCGCCGGCACGCCTTTGGCCTGCGCCGCATTCAGAACGACAGTCCCGCCGTTGCGCACATAATCCGTCACCTTCTGTATCCACTCAGGCGACCACTCGATCCGTCCCCCGACAACCACAGCGCGATACGCAGCCAGCGGCGACTTGACACCATCCGTCGCCGTCAGCACGTCGAAAATATCGCCAAACGCACCGGAAATAAACGCTTGCCTGTCCGCCGACGCAGCCTCGCCTTCCATTACCAGCCCCGGCCAATAAGCAACGCCAAACAATTCCCGCAGCGCGCGATCGCCGCGATCGATCTGCGCGACTTCAAACGGCCACTGCGGATAGTCCGTCATCTCAAACCCATGCGCCGGATCGAGCAGAAACGCGATCGGCGTGTACGGCGTGCCGCGATCCGGATGCTTTTCGGCAAACTGCACGAACTCGTCGGTGATCCGTCCGAGCGGATTTAGCTGGAACGGATGCTCGCCTGGTCCAGGTTTGAAAAACTGATCGTGTCCCTGCTCGAGATAGATCGCCGAAACGCCCGACATGTAATAGAGGTAATAGTTCTTTCTGTACCACGACAGCGATGGTCCCATCGTCGCGCCATAACGCGAGTGATAAAAATGATCGGGACCGGCGAAGTTCTGCGCGCGCGTAAACGTGGTGGCGGTGTCGCCAAAGTTCGGCGCGTGGTAGTAAAGAAAAGTGCGGCCAAACTGTCGCGCCGCTCCGCGCGTGAATGCGATGCGCATGCCCGTCATCGGCATGACTGCCGCGGTTTCCATGCCGAGCAGGTTGACGCCCCACTGCGTCAACGCGTGTGCGAAAGATGTGCTGGAGGTCGACTGCGCGGGAATCAGTTTGTCCCACATCGGACCGGTTTCGGTATGAAACGCGTCGCGCCACTTGCGCGTCAGCGCCTGGGTGTAAAAATTCTTGTGCGCTTCGAGCAGTTGACGCCGCGTCATCGAGGGATTGATCTTCAGCTCGGCCGGCGCGGAGTCCCAGACGTAGCCAACACTCTCGCCGGAGACCCAACCAATAAACTGATCCTTGAATTCGCCGTTCAACAGTTGCCACACCGCTCGCCCTTGTTCGGCTGTCATCGTGGCGCTGGCGTAGTTGATCAGAATGGCGAAGGGAACCTTCGTCTCGCGCAGGTAACGCAGAAACTGGCTGCCTTCTTTCAAATACTCCGGCACGCTGTTGTAGTAGATAACCGGAACGACTAGTTTCGATTGAAACAGCGGCACGGCGCGCGCGCCTTTGTACTTCGCGACGAATGCGTCGATCGGTTCGGCGTTGAACGGATACAACGGCCGCTCCGCCTCGGGCTTGTCCAGCAGCGGCCAAAATTCTTTCGCGATGTTCCACGGCATGAGGAAGTCGCGGCCTGCGAGTTTCGGACGCACCCAGAGCTCAGGAATATTTGACGATGGCTCGCCGGGCAACAACGAGGCGAGCGGCCTTAACTTGTCGTCATTGATCCACGTCCGCAGATAACGTTGCGCGGCGAAGTCTGGCTTTTCACGATCTTTCGGGATGTATGCGAAATCGTTGGTGAGCACGAAGCAGTCGACGTGTCTTCGCGCGCCGGCGGTTTTCTCGATATTGATCGAAACGCGGGCCGGTCCTTTCGTCAACGGCACGTCGCCGAAGTTCCAGGTGAAAACCCAACCCCAGTACAAGATCGTTTCATCATGCGCGTCGACGATGTCGCCGGCGCCGAACTCGTGGCGAAAGACCTGCTCGTTGTTCTGCGCGATCGTAACGGTGAAGTTCTCAGTCTTCTTCGCCCACTCAGCGTAACGAACCCACAGCCTATACTGGCCCGCGCGCGGCACTTCGAGATCCTGATAGATCGTCGCCTTCGTCTCGTCGGCGCTCGCCGCCGCCGAGTTCCATTCACTCTCACCACCCTGCGACCACTCAGCCGACACGCCTGGTCCATTCATCCCCCACCCCGGCGCCTTGTCCGCCGGCAGATTCAGATACGATGGATTGAGCACGGGCATGTCGAGCTTCCCGGTGGAGAAACCGCGCATGTTCTCTGCTTCGTACCAGAGATACTCGACGGGCTTAGTTTGTGAGAACAGATCTGTGGCGCAAAGGAGAAGCGCAATTAGGCTTAACCACAGATTTATCCGAGGGCTTCGAGACATTCACTAAGC